>NZ_JBQHTG010000001.1:0-1076145 GCF_052065835.1 Candidatus Merdisoma sp. HCP28S3_D10 | reverse complement strand
CCCGTATTACTGTTAAAAGGTGTTCGTTCTTATTACTAAGAATCGAACTGTTCTTGAATTCATTCTCTTAGAATTTTCAAGGTTTACACTGTTCAGTTATCAAGGTTCGTTCTGTTGTCTTTGTCGTTCCTTACCGAAGCGACTTGACTATTTTATCACATTCGTTCTCGTTTGTCAAGAACTTTTTTAACTTTTTTGAAGAAGTTTTTTCAGCTCTTGAAGAAGAACGTTTCCGCCACTCTTGAAGCGGAACTTGTTTATCTTATCATACTCAAAAGTGTTTGTCAACAACTTTTTTCAAGAATTTTTAATTTCTTTTTGATAAGAAACGGAGAAAGAGGGATTTGAACCCTCGCGCCGGGATTACCGACCTACACCCTTAGCAGGGGCGCCTCTTCAGCCTCTTGAGTATTTCTCCTGAAGTTCATTTCTTTCGATATTCACTTCGCGTCAAGTCTGACGCATAGGTTATTATACTTGATGGTTTCCTGTTTGTCAACACGTTTTTACACTTTTATTACAGAACCTTATAAATTTCTTTTCGTATATATAATAGAAAGAAAAAACGAACTTCTAATTTGCGTTGCTGGCTGCTATTTTCACCTTGCTCCAGAGATTACCGATGAGCTTCCGGGTCGCGTCGTTAAACACGAATACCTCGTCCTTCGGATATCCCACCCGGGGCAGGTACGCGTTGATTCCTTCGTAGTCGCCGCCTTCTCCGGACAACACGTCCAGAACCTCCTGATTCGGCGAGGTATAACCTACATAGCTGGAATTGTCATAGGCGTAATCATAGGAAGTGACAAAATTGATAAACTCGTGGGCCAGCTCTACGTTTTTCGCGTTGGCAGGAATTACCATGGAATCGTACCACAGGTTGGTTCCGCTCTCCGGCAGGTAGTAGCCCATGTTCTCATTTTCTGCCATAATGTAAGCAGCGTCGCCGGAATAGCATAAGGCAAGGGCTTTTCTTCCCTGGGCCATGTTGTCGATAACCTCGTCAGTTACGATTTCCGGCTTCATGGTCTGGACGCACTCCACCAGCCACTGATAAGCCTCCTGAAGCTCCGCCTCATTTTCTGTATTCATGGAATAGTCCAGAGCCTTCAGAGCCATCATGAAGGAATCCCGCTCGGAATCGTAGAGATAGATATCTCCCCTGTACTTGGTATCCTTGAAGATATTGAAGCCCTCCCGCTCCAGATCCTCCTCGCTTACCTTGGTTTTATCGTATACGATACCTACGGTTCCCCAGAAATAGGATACGGAATACGCGTCGTCCGGATCGAAGGCCGGATGCTTCACCGAATCGGTGATCTCGTCCATACAGGTCAAAAGCTCCGGCTTCAGTTTCTGCAGATAACCCTCGTCCATCAGACGCTGAATCATATAATCACTGGGAATCAGTACATCATAGTTTTCCTCATTTGCCACCTTGATATACATCTGCTCATTGGAATCGAAGTATTCCATGGCGACAGTTGCTCCGGTTGCCTTCTCAAAATCCGGAATTACATTTTCTCCCATATATTCACCGGGCATATAGACCGACAGGGTCTGTCCCGCATAGGGAAGATCCTGACCGGCGGAACCGATTTTCACCAGACAGATCAGGAGAATCACAGCGGCTGCCGCGCAGCCTGGCAGTACAAAACTCCTTCTGCCCACTTCGTCCTTCTTCTGCCTCTTCGCCATCAGCATGGACACCACGTTGATCAGCACCAGCACAACGGTGATAATGATAACCACCAGCGTCGATACCGCATTGATACTGGGATTGATCCGCTTGCTCATGGTGTAGACCACGATACTCAGGTTCTTGACGCCGCCTCCGGTTACAAAATAGGAAATGATAAAATCATCTACCGACATGGTAAACGCAATCAGCGCGCCGGAAATGATACCCGGCGTAATCTCCGGCACGATGACGCGGATCAATGCCTGCCAGGGCGTAGCACCCAGATCCATAGCCGCGTCTGCCAGATTGGGATCCAGGGATCGGATCTTCGGCATGACGGAGAGCATTACATAGGGAATACAAAAAGCGATATGGGCCAGCAGCATGGTGGCGTAGCCCTTTTCGATTTTAAAGGTAATAAATAGCAGCATAAAGCCGATAGCCGTCACAATCTCCGGATTCATCATGGGGAAATTATTGACCTGATCCATTACGTCCCGGAGGATTTTCTTTGATTTACTCAGGCCGATGGCGGAAATGGTTCCCACTGCCGTGGAAATCAATGTGGCGATAATCGCCACCGTAAAGGTGGTGTACAGAGCCTCCATCATATCCTTGGAGTCCAGCATATGCTGATACCAGCGCAGGGAAAAGCCGGTAAAGGCCGTCAGGGATTTTCCTGCGTTGAAGGAAAAAATAATCATATACAGGATCGGCAAATAAAAGAAGGCAAGGGTCAAAACCATCAGGATTTTTCCAAAAGTACGTTTTCCTTTTTTCATTGGTTTACTCTTCCTCCTTTCCGCCACGATTACGTTTCTCCACCTTACGAACCGCCATCATCATTACCATCATAATGACTGCCATAATCATGGAAATGGCGCTGCCGAAGTTCCATTCTCCCACGGTAATAAACTGGTTCTCAATCATATTTCCGATGAGGAAATACTGTCCGCCGCCCAGAAGCTTCGGGATAAAGAAGGAACTGACTGCCGGCAGGAATACCAGAGTAATTCCATTGATGACGCCGGGCAGGGACAGGGGCAGGGTTACCCGCCGGAAGGTCTGCACCCGGTTGGCTCCCAGATCCGCGCTGGCCTCCAGAAGAGACGGATCCATCTTACAGAGGGCGGTGTTGATCTGCAGCACCATAAAGGGCAGGAAGTTATATACCATACCCAGAAGCACCGCGCCCTGTGTATACAGAAGTTCTGTATGACCCAGGCCGAAGATGCCGAGGATACGGGAAATCAGTCCGCCCTCGCTCAGAAGGCCAATCCAGGCATAGGTACGCACCAGCATATTGATCCACATGGGAATCGTAATGCCCAGCACCAGGATATTCTGGACACGCTCGCTGCTGCGGGCGATAAAAAACGCAATCGGATAGCCCAGAAGCAGGCAGATGATCGTCGTCTTCACTGCTATCCAGATGGAACGCCAGAGGATTATCAGGAAATCCGGGTCGGTAAAAAATCTGACGTAATGATCCAAGGTGAACTTAAAGGACACAATGCTGTTGCCCTGCTCTGTCACAGAATACATAGCGATCAGAAACATCGGCATAACCAGCATCAGTGCCGCCCATACGATGTACGGGACTGCAAGCTGTGAAAATTTCTTCATTTAGAACAGCATCCTCTCCATAACATGAATATCCTCCGGGAAGAATGTCAGGCCGACCTCCTGACCTACTTCCGAATAATCGGTGGTGTGAATCTTGAACTCCCGTCCGGTGGTCCAGAAGGTAATCGGATAGCTGCCTTCCTGGATATGCTCCGGATCGAAATCGTAGTCTACGCTGACGTCCACGCTCTGGTTTTCGTCGCTTAATTTCCAGCCCTGCGCGTTGGCCCAGGTCTTGATATCCGTATCCAGAGCCTGAGACTCCTGGATCTCGTCCACGGTTCTGGCAAAGTTGAAGGCCATAACCGCCTCGTTTGCCTTCTCATTTTTTACAAAGGGCTGATTTACCACGTAAATCATACGCTCGATGGTGGTTCCGCCTGCTGCCGTAAAGCGCACCGGATACTCGCCCAGCTCCTCCTTTACGTCGTACTCCACCTTATGAATGGAGATATATTCGTCAGTCTCCGGATTCCACGCCTGGGCGTTGGAAAGGGCGATCACCTCTTTGTCGTCCAGATTCTTCACGTCCTCCACGTCCACATAGAAGTTGCTGGCGCTCATCTTCTCCCTGCCGTCGGCGCTGGTTACGTCCTGATTGCTGATCACATGCATATTGACCGTGACGCTGGTACCGGGCACCGTCTCCACGATGATCTCATAGTGCACGCCCTTGAACAGTACGCTTAAGACCTCTCCGGTCATTTTGCCATCTTCCACCGGCACGATATCGATATCCTCGGGACGGATAACCACCTCCACCGGCTCGCCCTGCTTAAAGCCAAAGTCTACGCAGTCAAAGGTAATATCGTCAAAGCGGACCTTATAATCCTCCTCCATCACGCCGGGAATGATATTACTCTCGCCGATGAAGTTGGCTACAAAGCGGTTGGTGGGCTCGTTGTAGATCTCCTCCGGCGTTCCCACCTGCTGGATTTCTCCGTTGTTCATGACCACGATCTTATCTGACATGGTCAGGGCCTCCTCCTGATCGTGGGTTACGAAGATAAAGGTAATTCCGACCTCCTGCTGAATCCGCTTCAGTTCGTACTGCATTTCCTTGCGGAGCTTCAGATCCAGGGCCGCCAGCGGCTCGTCCAGAAGCAGCACCTTCGGCTCGTTGACCAGCGCCCGGGCAATGGCCACACGCTGCTGCTGTCCGCCGGACAGCAGAGTGGTGTTTTTATTCTCATAACCCTCCAGGCCGATAAGCTTCAGCATTTTCATGACCTTCTGATCGATGATATCTTTACTCATCTTCTTGATCTTCAGTCCGAAAGCGATATTTTCGTATACGCTCAAATGGGGAAACAGGGCGTATTTCTGAAATACGGTATTCAGCTCCCGCTCGTAGGAGGGTTTCTTGCTGATCTCCTCGCCGTCGAAGATGACGCTTCCCTCGTCCGCGTCCAGGAAACCGCCCAGAATCCGGAGCAGAGTCGTCTTTCCGCAGCCGCTGGGTCCTAAAAGAGTGACAAATTCCTTTTCATTGATGTCCAGATTGACTCCCTTCAGAATCACCTGGCCGTCAAAGCTTTTCACAATATTTCGAAAGCTTATCAGTGTATTCTGTTCCATAACACATCTCCTCCTAAAACATGGGGGGTGTGGTGATCCACAAGATCTTTGCGTCACTCTTCCCATGATTGTATAAATAATGACTTTCGGTACCGTCCAGATAGAAGGTCTCCTGGGCCTTTATTTTGTATTTTTTGCTGCCGCAGACCAGCGTTACGCTGCCCTTCTGCACATAGCCGAATTCCTCCCCGTCAAAGGCGGGCATTTCCTGACTCTTTTTTCCCGGATGGAGGGTCAGGAGAATAGGCTCCATCTTATTCTTCTGGGCATTGGGAATCACCCATTCGATACAATAATCCGGCTGCTCGTCCACAAAAAACTCCTGGGTGGAAAAAACCACCTGCTTCTCCGGCTCCTCATGGAAAAACTCAGACAGATTGGTTCCCAATGCTTCCAGGATATCCTCCAGGGTAGCGATACTGGGAGCCGTCAGGTTCCGCTCCACTTGGGACAGAAACCCCTTGGTCAGCTCGCTGCGGGATGCCAGATCCTCCAGGGTCAGCTCCTTCTGCTGACGCAGCTCTTTCAGCTTTTTGCCGATATCCACGGCGCACCTCCTGTTTTCTTATACTAAACTTTTTATTTAAAATTGCAAAATCATTTTACATTATACACAGTCGCCCGAAAAATTCAATAGTTTTAAACAATTTTTTTAGTAATATCGAATTTCCATATTTTTTCTGTGGCCGTTTTTGCCCGTAAAAATGCCCCCGGCTTCATTTGAAGTCGGAGGCGCTTCTCACTTGTGTATTTTTCTGAAATTAGTGGTGGAACAGACGGATTCCGGTAAATGCCATTACCATATCATACTTATCGCAGGTCTCAATAACCAGATCGTCACGGACAGATCCGCCGGGCTCCGCGATATATTTTACGCCGCTCTTTTTCGCCCGCTCAATGTTGTCGCTGAAGGGGAAGAAGGCGTCGCTTCCAACGGTCACGTCCTTCATCTGGGACAGCCATGCCTTCTTTTCTTCCTCGGTGAACACCTCCGGCTTTACCTTGAAGACCCTCTCCCAGGCGCCGTCTGCCAGTACGTCCATGTACTCGTTTCCGATATAGACGTCGATGGCATTGTCCCGGTCTGCCCGGCCGATTCCGTCCGCGAACTGAAGTCCCAGTACCTTGGGGCTCTGACGCAGGAACCAGTTGTCCGCCTTCTGGCCTGCCAGACGGGTACAGTGTACACGGGACTGCTGGCCCGCGCCTACACCGATGGCCTGTCCGTCCTTTACAAAGCAGACGGAGTTGGACTGGGTGTATTTCAGGGTAATCAGGGCGATCTTCATGTCGCGCTTTGCGTTTTCCGGAAGATCTTTATTTTTTGTCACGATATTGGCGATCAGCTCGTCGTTGATGGGAAGCTCCTGACGGCCCTGCTCGAAGGTCACGCCAAAGACCTCCTTGTGCTCCAGGGGAGCCGGCTTGTAGTCGGTGTCAATCTGAATGACCACATAATTTCCTTTTTTCTTCTGCTTCAGGATCTCCAGCGCCTCCTCTGTGAAGCCCGGAGCGATAACGCCGTCGGATACCTCTCTCTTGATGATGGAAGCGGTGTCCTTGTCGCAGACGTCAGACAGGGCGATAAAGTCGCCGAAGGAGGACATACGGTCCGCACCTCTGGCTCTTGCGTAAGCGCAGGCCAGGGGAGACAGGTCTCCCATATCGTCTACCCAGTAGATTTTCTTTAAGGTATCGTCCAGCGGAAGACCCACTGCTGCGCCTGCCGGGGATACGTGCTTAAAGGAGGTGGCTGCCGGAAGTCCGGTGGCTGCCTTCAGCTCCCTGACCAGCTGCCAGCCGTTGAAGGCGTCCAGGAAATTGATGTAGCCGGGACGGCCGCTGAGCACGGTAATAGGAAGGTCAGATCCGTCTGCCACGTAGATACGGGACGGTTTCTGATTGGGGTTACAGCCATATTTCAGTTCCAGTTCTTTCATTTCCTTAGTCCTCCTGATTTTTATTTTTGATGACGGTCTCGTATTTTCCTGTGGCAATGTCGATGTAGCGCACAAACAGGGATACCTTGTTCTCCGGGTTCAGGTTGTTCCAGAGCATATTGGTGAATTTTTCCATATCGTCCGGAATGGCAACCAGCTTGGGCTCGCCCTCAAAGCTGGGGAGCGGATTGCCGTCATGCAGATAGGTGTGAATGAAGTGACCCTCGCCTGCAGCGCAGTTCTCGTAAGAGAAGGTATAGCGGTTGCAGCATGCGGGATCGCCGTTGTTGCTCTTTAAGATAGACAGGGAGTAGCTGTATCCGCCGTTTTCCAGCTCCATCAGGCCTGAGATCCGCGGGGTATAGTTGGGGGCGTCCGGCTCAAATTCCCGGCTTCTTAAGGACTGCTCAAAGGTCAGGCCCTTCTCCATTCCCTCGTAGACGGTGTCTGTCTGGTCGCCGTTGGTAACGATGGTTCTGTGTCCCAGTACCCGGACCGGAGCGTAGATAATCAGGCTCGGATCCGTCAGCTTGGAAGGATCATAGGCCTGGGTGCGGATGCCCTCTCCCTCCTCCACGAAGATACGGTTGCGGCTGTTCTCACTTCTTCCCATGATAAAATAAGCTGCTACCGCTTTGGTTCCGTCCTCGGAACGGCCCAGTACGATACCTCTTCCGGGGTATGCGTTTTCCTGAAGCTCCTGTGCCAGTGAAATCATTTCCATTACTTTTTCCTCCTGCGAAATGCGATCTATAAGGCCTGAAACGAAAAGGAACCGATCCATCCCAGGCTTCTTCTCTGCCCAGACGGTCGGCTCTCAAACCCTTATACTCCCTGTGGTAAACTCCACTTCCGTCAGTTGTATAAGTTAGCTTTAACATAGCATTTCCGAACGGGGGTTGTCAAGCCCTGCGCCCGTTTTTTCTAAGAAGGATTGTCATAAGAAATGAAAATGCTCTCCGACACGGACGGCCAGCGCGTCTTTTCCGTGGCCAATCTGCCGGGTTTTCAGAATCGGAAGCTCTGCTCCTGCGTAATGGCAGGCCAGCTCCTCTATGGTCGGGGAACAACTCCTGTCCTCCATCTCCGTAAAGGTGCCGAGAAGCAGGGCTTTTATCTGCCGGAATACGCTAAGCTGCCTTAGCTGGCTGAAATACGTAACCATCTTCGGAACGCCGCCGCTCCAGGACTCCAGAAGAAGAATTTTGTCCTGCATATCCGGCCAGTATTCCGTCCCCGCCAGCTTTAGGAGACAGCGGATATTCCCGCCCACCAGGGTGCCGCAGAGCTCCTGCTGCTTCTGTCCTTTTTGCACATATTGGCAGGAAATTTGAAATAAATCCGATTGTTTCTGTAATATTGTATTTTCAAAGGCCGGACGGCGGAAGAATCCGCCGTCCGAAACAAGATTCCGGGCCTGATAAAGGACGGAAGACCTGCCGGTCTTCGCATAGATGGCATTCAGAATCGTGGTCAGATCACTGTAGCCCCAGAATTCTGCCCGGCTTTTCCCGATCACCTCGTAATCCAGATAAGGCAGAAGCTCATTGGCCAGATCACCGCCTGACAGATCCAGTATCGCCTGTACCTCCGGATCCCGGTAAAAGCTCATCAGAGCTTCGGCCCGTTCTTCCACAGTACCGCTGAAGACAGAACAGAAAACAGGATCTTTTTCATAGAGGCAGGGACTTACGCAGAGCGTGAAGCCCAGCCCCTCCAGGTATGCGCAAAGCTCCTCCACGCTCCCCTTTTTCCGTACTTCCAGACCATTTGAACAGGCCACCAGCGCTATTTTTCTCATATTCCGGTCACCACAGCTGTCACCAGCTCCTTAAACTGCTTCGCCACCCGGTCTGCCGTTTCCTGTACCTCTGCATGATTCAGCTCCCTGGCCGACATACCGGCCGCCAGGTTGGTGATACAGGAGATTCCGCAGATCTCCATTCCCATATGACGGGCCGCGATTGCTTCACAGACGGTACTCATGCCGACCGCGTCCGCGCCCAGGCTCCGAAACATGCGGATCTCAGCCGGGGTCTCATAGGCCGGTCCTGTCAGCTGGATATAAACGCCCTCCTTCAGGGGGATGCCCAGCTTTTCCGCCTCTTTTCTTACCACCTGACCCATACGGTGGCTGTAGACCTCGCTCATGTCCGGGAACCGGGGTCCCAGCTCCTCCAGATTCGCCCCGATCAGAGGACTGGGTACCATGGAGGAAATGTGATCGGTAATCAGCATAAAATCTCCCGGCGCGAAATCAAAGTTCATGCCGCCTGCCGCATTGGTGAGCAAAAGCTTTTTAGCGCCCATCATACCCATAAGACGGGTGGGCAGCACCACTTCTTCCATGGAATAACCCTCGTAGTAATGAACCCGACCCTGCATGATTACCACCGGAACCTGATTCACGTAACCGAAAACAAAACGTCCTTTATGTCCGGGTACGGTAGACACCGGGAAGCCTTCGATCTCCTGGTAGCTGACCTCAGCCCGGATATCAATGCTCTCCGCGTAATCACCCAGACCGGATCCCAGAATCAGCGCCACCTTCGGTTGAAAATCTGTTTTCTCCCGAATACATCTCATACAGTTCTGCAATTTTTCCAGTGCTTTGCTCATAGACATACCCTCCTTTGCTTATAAATGAAACCTTATTTCATTGCCGCTTCGTTTTCTTGTTCCGCAATGGTTTTTACGATCCGATCCCGCACCAGCTCGGCGATGGCATTGGTCTTCAGATCCTTGTACTCCTCGTAGAAAATCGGCTCCAGAAAATGAACCTGAACCGTAACCGGGGCGATACTGTTCCGATCAAAGGGCTCAAAGGCATTCAGAAGGGCCACCGGAACGATGGGAGCCCTGGCCTTCACAGCGCATTTGAAGCTGCCGCCCTTGAAATCCCCCACCTGATTTCCATGTTTCGATCGGGTTCCCTCCGGGAAAATCAGATAGTTCCGCCCGTTTTTGACCTCCTCGGTCACAGCCAGAATCACCTGCATGGACTGACGTACATCCTCCCGATCCATGATTTTCGCCTTCATGATCCGGAACACCTGCTTCAGAAACGGCACGTCCTTTACTTCTTTTTTTGCCACCACTGAAAAGGGCTGATCGCAGGCTTCAATAATCGCCAGTACATCGAAGAGTCCCTGGTGGTTAGGGAAAAAGACAAAGCTTTCCCCTGTGGGAATATGCTCTCTTCCATGTACGTCGATTTTCACCCGTCCTCCCTTATTGGCGTGAAGGGTGATTTTTTTCAGCAGCGCGTATTTCTCCGGCTCCGGAATCTCCTCCGTATGCTTTGCGAAATGACACAACTGCCACCACCAGTATGGTACAAAAGGCAGATTATACAATACCATCAAAATAATTCTTCTCATCTTTATTTTCTTCTCTTTATCTTTCTGTAAGCTTCAGCGTCTCAAACTCTGTCTTTATCGAAACCTGCTTTCCTGCCAGGCTGCCGCTGATGAAATCCAGCATCATGGACTGAAGCTTATCGGAATAGCTCCAGTAGGGGCTGGTAGTCAATGGAATCAGAAAGCTTCCTTCACTTCCGTCAAAGGTAAAGCGGTGAGCTTCTTTCACGCCCTTCCCCTCATTCATGAAGTACACCACGCCCTGGAATTTCAAAGGATCCCCGGATCCGCTTTCGTCCCTGACCGTAATCCGCAGGAAGGGAATCTCCGAGCCGTCCCGATTTTCTGGAAAGGCGTAGAGAAAATAGTTTTCCTCGGCATTCAGAATATACCGATCATCGCCCAGTTCCGTGGCGTTGGTGTCCAGCAGGCTCCAGTCTATCTTCAGCGCCTCCGTCTCCTGCTCCTTTAGAACTTCATTGCCCCAGGCTTTCGGAAGCATTTTCAGATCCTCGATGTGCTGGAGCTTTCCAAACTCCTCGTAGGCCGGTTCAAACCGGGCCCGCACCTCGTCGTCATTGGTCAGGAAAATGATATTCTTATACTTGCAGGGCGTATAGTGCTTCTGCAGATACTGGTACATGTAGTAATTTCGGGTACTTAGGGATCCGGAATCATGCTGCCAGGCAGGCGCCACGATCAGGATTTCCGGCTGCTTTTCCTGCAGCACCTCTATTGCCCGGGTCTGCATCACCCGGTTGTTGGTGTTGTAGGTACTGCTGAAGGGCATCAGGTTTTCCTTATTCAGGATATTGTAATGGGACAGCTGATTCGTCATATCCACAACCTTCTTATCCCGGCAAAGATCATTGACCAGGGTATTCAGGTTCATCAGCTCTTCCTTCTGCTTTTCCGTAATGTAAATGTTGCCAAGGCCTGGGATGCCCGTCTCCTCCACGGTGGCATAAGTATAATCGTCGCTGATCGTATCCCGCTCGAACACCTTCGCGGGCATGGTCAGAAGATTGCTTCCCCTGGTTACCACCGTCGTCAGGAACAGAAGGGCCATCATACCCGCCGTCCACAGAGAAAAGCGTTTTTCCAGAGAGGGCAGGAAAATCATCAAAATCAGAAACAGGCTGCAGATGGTGGTTACGATAATCCCCCGCTCGCCAAACTGGGTCCGCACGAAGGTATAACGCACGATCACCAGATTGAAGATAATCAGGAAAAACAGAGCGTACAGGGCAAGCTTTTTCTCTTCTCCTTCTTTTCCTGCCGGGAAAATCAGGGCTGCCAGAAGGGAAAGTCCGAAGCCAAAGGTGGCGTACCAGACAAAGGGACTTGCAAGCTCCTCCCGCAGAATATCCCCGGTGGTTTCGAGAATCGCCGCCGAATTTTCCACAATATATCGAAGAATCGCGAAAAACATGGGAATAAAGCAAATTCCCAAGATCAGAAGCGGAATATACCAGGGCAGAATTTTCCGCCGCACTTCTTTTTCATTCAGGCGGAAGAAGATTTTCCAGCCCTTCTCATGGAAGCACTCCCAGAGAATCATAGGCAGGGTCGCCAGGGCGCAGGCTCCGCCGATGGAGGAATTCCAGGCGATGGACAGGATCGAGATAAAGGTCCAGCTCCAAAGCTGCATGGAAAAATCCTTCCGCATTTTTTTTGAAAATACGATCACGATAAAGGGCAGCGCAAAGGCCCAGCGCACGTAATAGTATTTGTCTCCGAACAGGGAGAACAGCAGCACGCAGAGAAGCCCCAGCAGCTGATTGTCGATAAAATAGTAGAACACCGCCGCCGTCGCCATGGCGATGAGGACGCAGCCCACGGTCATAGCCGGTTCAATGGACGCATAGGTTCCGTCAAATAACAGCTTTCCCACTGCCGCCTGGAAATAATCGCAGACTCCGTGGATCGGCATGGTATTGATATAGGGCACAATGCCGTAATTCAGAAACTCATGCAGCGGCTCTGAAATCTCTCCGTAATGGTACATCTCCAGGGGCGTGCCGGAAATCGTTCCGTTTGGCAGCGTCCAGGAGGCGAAAACCGCCAGGGAGAGGAAGGTCATAAGGGAAATGGTCGGCCGCAGATTTTCTTTGCGCTTACGGAATAAACGCCCATTGTATCCAATTGCAAGCCAGAAGGCCACATTGGAGACCATCGCCATGTTTTTTCCCCGGTATAGCTCTATCACTTCTCCGCTCCGGATATAGGTAAAAGAATGGAAGAGTAGGAACGCAAGCGGCAAAAAACACTGCATCCATTCAATCCAGCTTTTCCGTTTTTTCGGATCTTTTCCACATTTGTAGTTAAAAAACAGGAAGATACCCACAGCGAGCAGAGTTATACACTGGACTATGGGGAAAAGTTTCTCCAGCCAGGACTGCATCCCAAATATTTCTTTCAACAGACCGCCCCAGAATATAGCAAGGGTAAACTGTGAAAAGATTACCAGAAAGCAGGCGTCCTCAAACCACCCATAGCTTTCACGCTGCTTCGCCGTATATTCTTTTGTCCGATCAAAACTGCCGCAAAGCCGGCTCCATTTCTTCGAAAGCAGAGTCAGAAGCACCGCGTACAGCAGAAAAAAGCCCAGCAGACTTCCGATAAACAGATTGGCCAGAGTCATATCCCCCTGCTTATAGTAGGCGGTCCAGGTGGTATAGCCTGTGACAAACTCCGTATATTCCGGCATCCGCTGATACAATACCCGCATAACCAGCCAGCACAAGAGGGCGGTGGACGGGATCGTCAGCAGGGCGGAAATGACGCATATTTTCTGTGAAAAATATTTTTTCATAGTCTAAAACCTTTCCTATTTTTGCCCATGTTTCCAGGGTATTCCTTTGGTTTCACTTACTTTTCTTTCTTATGGCTGTTCCATTTTCTCATCATTCCCGCCAGTCCTGCGGCCGCGCCCGGAAGCATACAGACGAAATACGGGAAGATATACTGGGATTTGGCTTCCCAGATGGTGTGGAACAGAAATCCTCCCAGAATCACCATGGGCAGAAAAAGCTCTGAAAGCTGCCACCTCTTTTTCCCGTTTCTGCTATTCAGAAGTCCTGCGAAAACGGAAGCAAATACCAGAAGCTGGAAGAAATTCATGTATTCATTCAGCACACGGTACAGCTTGCCCTCATAAATACTCTGGACAATGGTGGAAAATTCTCCGCTGTGAAACTGGTTGACCCAAAGAGCCTCATAGGTGGGCTCGTTCCACTGGGATATGGTTTTTTTCAGATAAAACCGGCCGGCATAAACCGGATCCCTTTGAAATTTATCCAGAGCCTCCCCAATGCTTTTCTTCGCTATGGCATCGCTGATCTCCGGATTACAATCCGAGTTTATGTACGTATCATAATTAAATCCGTTATACCAGCCCTCGGCGCGCTCTCCCTCCTGTATCCCCATGGCTACCCAGAGGGATTTTGGCATACCGCTTTCAATCGCAAGACCTGAGCGGGTCTCGTAAAAAGTAGTCAGGCTTTTACTTAAGAGCAGCGTCATTCCGAGCAGAATCAGAACTGCCGGCAGACTTTTTCCTCTTTTTTTTACCCCATCATACAGAAGCAGAATCACCAGCGCCACCAGAAAGATACTGTAATTATTCTTCACCAGAATGGAGATTCCGATCAAAATTCCGGAAAGCACCGCATAGCGCCATGTTCCATATTCCAGGAAAAGAAGCAGCGCGTAAAAAGAGCCCAGTGCGAAGAACAGTCCCAGCATGATTCCATAAAGGAACGTGCTGTACAGAATGATTTGGATGCATCCCATGGACGCCAGCAATACCAGCCTGTCCGCTATCTGATCCTGATAAAGCCTGTCCGTAATTTTATAAAGCAGGTATACAACGCCTCCATTTGCCAGGGCTGTCAGGTACATAAAAGCTTTCCAGTTTTCTCCTCCGGTCAGCCGGTACAGGGCCTCCAGAATTGCGGAAAGTCCCAGCTGGTTCGGATAAATCTGCATGTATTTTCCATGCTCAAAGAACAGAAAATTATTCTGGCTCATCAGGTAGGACACCCAGGAAACCGCCATCTGATCCGCTTCCGGATAGGTGTGGCTCACCTGAATCCACAGGATGCTCATACCGATCACGAAAAGAACTGCGACAGCCGCCAGGGCCCTTACTGAAATTTTCTCAAATATCTGTTTTTTATATGCCAGATACAGAATTCCTGCCATAGCCGCCAGAAACAACAGGTTCACGGGAATCCAATCCATTCTGTATTCCGGTCGCTCCCCATAGGAGGAATCCGGGGTAAAATATGTGGTGCTGACAAGACTGGCTACGGTCAGAAATCCAAAAAGCAGGATGGACAGCCAGAGAACGACTCCACCGGCCGCCCGTAATAATTTATTTTGCATACAATCTCCATTTTCCACAAAAAAATTACATTGAATTCTCATTACCCGGAAATGGTATAAGAATTCAATGTAATTATAGTATAAAGCCTTTCTTTTGTCACCCTAAATTCAGTAGGAAAGTATTCAGCTTAGAAAGTATTCTCTGCACCGAAGCCTGAACAAAAACTCTGACACGTTGAATTTCCGGATCCCCGTATGCTCCTCCTGCCGATACTCATTCATGGAAAAATATGCTCTCGTCATCTCCGTCTCCGCCGTTCCTTCCTTTGCGGCTTTCAGCATCGGGCCCGACGCGTCTGTGGACAGCTCGTAAAAATAGCTGGTCTGATTGTGAGCGATATTGTAAGAAGCAATCCAGGCGTCCATATGGCTGAAGGATAACATCAGGTAAATCACCGTCACCACCGCCACGCTGTACCGGAACAAAGGAAAGTTCTCCCGGTAAATATTGCGAATCACGCCCGCGAACAGTACTGCCAGTACCAGCAACGCAAACAACACCAGAACCCGGAGTCTCGTCAGCTGATAAGCCTGAATATACAGGATCATCCGGCAGGCGGAGGAGATCATCATGATGTAGGTGCAGGCGGAAAGGACAGTCAGCATGATTTTCAGGATCTTATTTTCCCGGAAAAAGCCCAGAATCACCAGCACCAGCAGCAGATTCAGCCCGCTGACAAACAAAAGCTGGAAAAAGCCCTGTCTGGCAAAGCCCGCGTAGGAATACTCCTCCGGAAGCGCAAAGCCGCCGGTGAACAGATAGGATATCTGTACCATACAGAACAGCAGATACACGACGCCAATCACAGCCAGCACCGTAATGGCCAGAACCGGCTCCTGGGTGCGCAGATCCTTTTCTCCGCTCGGATCCTTCCGGTTTTTTACAGCGCTGTATACGCCATAGAAGAACATCACGCCCCACAGAAACATCAGCAGGATTCGGATAAGCTTCGTGGGGATCATCAGATTTCCCAGAATTCTTACCGCAAAATCAAAAGCCTCCCCCAGCAGCTGATCGAAGACCGCGTCAGCGGAAATCAGCAGCGGCAGAATCAGGCAGAGCAGGGTTGCACCCAACAGGAGTCCCAGAATCACATAAATCAGCTTGTCATGCTTCCTGTTCTCCGTACCTGACTCCCTCTGCCGTTCTCTCCGGCTTCTCGCCAGCTCCGGAAATACCGCAAAGAGACGGGTCAGAACCGTAACCGCCAGATCCAAAAGGTCTCCCATATAGCGGAATACACTCCAGTTTTGATCCTCCCGGCCGTCATGCAGGATCACCATGCCCCACAGCAGCCACACTGCCAGCCTGTTCAGCCAGATGATTACAGGATTGCCGGTCAGGAATGTAGAAATACCCAGAAGCAGAACCGCCAGCAGATAACGCCGGGATTCCTTTTTGATCCTCCGGCCGGCCCGCTCCATCAGAAAACCGTACAGCCAGATTATTCCGAGCAGAAACACCGGGTACAGGATTCCGGAAACATTTTCAAAAAGACAGCATACATAAAAAGCCGAAAATCCCAACAGCAGCTGCAAATCACTTACATTTTTTTCTCTGTCCGATAGTTTCATGTCAGATCCCCTTTCCGCTGACCTCTGCCCCGTCTCCGTCCGGAACGTATTCCAGAATATCGCCGGGCTGACAGTCCAGCGCCTTACAGATGGCATTCAGCGTTGAAAACCGTACTGCCTTTGCCTTGTTATTTTTTAAAATGGACAGATTGGCCATGGTCACGTCTACCTCCTGGGAAAGCTCCGTGAGGCCGATTTTCCGCCTGGCCATCATCACGTCCAGATTGATACGAATTGACATCTCAAATCCCCCTATATGGTTAAATCATTTTCCAGCTTGTAGGTAACAGCCTGATCGAAGACGTCTGCCAGCACCCGGCTGAACAGACCCGCGATCAGGAACACCAGCACCTCCACCATAGCCGCCGGGGTCGTCGCCAGAAATAATCGAATCACGGTCAGTCCCGCAATCCAGAAGCTGTAAACCGACATTCTCTTCAGGCTGATTACGTTCTTCTCCACGAAGCAGTCCGAAGCAAGAACCGTCCGGAACATAGAGCGGAGCTCCCGGATAATCAGCACCGCGAAAATGCCGGAGAGAAACAGGAACACCAGCAGTGGCAGGTAATACCGCCGATACTCCGGAAAATAGTCTCCCAGGATTTTCAGGGAAACCGGAAGACTGAAAGCCGCCAGAATCCCCGCCCAGAGCATGAAATCCAACAAAGCCTTTGTAAATTTTGTCACTTTCATAATTACCTCCTGTAATGAAATTACGTTAAAAAAAATAGTAAGATACATCTATCCCTTTCAGATACCTGTATCTTACTACTTTATTTATCGTTTTTCAATATATTTTTATTGATTTTCGATATTTTATTCTTCCGTTTCAGAATTCTCAATCTCTTCTACAGAATCGTCCTTATTCATCTGCTCCCGCACCTTCGCGATACTTGCGACCGATACATTTTCAGAATCCACGTTCATAAGCTTCACGCCGGATGCGATACGGCCTACGATGGAAATGCCGCCGCAGGGAATCCGGATAATGATTCCCTCTGTGGTAATCAGCATTACCTCATTGTCTTCGTTGACTGCCTTGGCGCCGACCACATTTCCGGTCTTATCGGTGATCTTATAGCACTTCACGCCCTTGCCGCCGCGGTTCTGTACGGTAAACTCGTCCATGCCGGTACGCTTGCCCAGACCCTTTTCGGATACTACCAGAAGATACTCGCCCTGGCTGCGCACCTGCATAGCCACGATTTCGTCCTGATCGGTCAGATTCATACCGATGACGCCCATGGACGCACGGCCGGTGGCTCTCACGTCTGTCTCGCGGAAACGGATGCACATACCATACTTGGTGATCAGGAATACGTCCTGCTCATTGTTGGTATATTTTACCTCGATCAACTCGTCATTATCACGAAGGTTGATCGCTACCAGTCCGGATTTCTTCACATTGGAGTATTCCCGGATAGCTGTTTTCTTCACCAGGCCATTTCTGGTGGCCATGAACAGATACTTGCCTTCCTCGTACTCCTTGATGGGGATCACCGCTGTGATCTTCTCTCCCGGCTGCAGGGACAGAAGGTTGATAATCGCGGTTCCTCTCGAGGTCCGGCTGGCCTCCGGAATCTCGTAGCCCTTCAGACGGTAAACCTTACCGGTATTGGTAAAGAACATGATGTAGTGGTGGGTAGTGGTCATCATCAGATCCTCAATGTAATCCTCATTGATGGTCTGCATACCCTTGATTCCCTTGCCGCCACGGTTCTGGCTTTTGAAATTATCCGTGGTCATACGCTTGATATAACCCAGATTGGTCATGGTAATAACCACGTCCTCCTCCGGGATCAGGTCCTCCATGGACAGATCAAATTCGTCAAAGCCGATGCTGGTCCGGCGATCATCGCCGTATTTGTCCGCAATTACGGTAATCTCTTCCTTGATGACGCCCAGCAGCTTTTTCTCATCTGCCAGAATTCCCTTCAGGTAATCAATCTGCTCCATCAGCGCCTTATATTCTGCCTCCAGCTTCTCCCGTTCCAGACCGGTCAGTGTACGCAGACGCATATCTACGATAGCCTGTGCCTGTACATCGTCCAGTTCAAAGCGATCCATCAGCTTCTGCTTCGCCTCCGGCGTAGACCGGGAACCGCGGATAATCTGGATTACTTCGTCGATATGATCCAGGGCAATCAGCAGACCCTTTAAGATATGGGCACGTTCCTCCGCCTTGTTCAGATCGTATCTGGTACGGCGGGTCACTACGTCTTCCTGGTGAAGCAGATAATACTTCAGCATATCCAGAAGATTCAGCACCTTCGGCTCGTTATTTACCAGAGCCAGCATAATCACGCCGTAGGTATCCTGAAGCTGTGTGTGCTTATACAGCTGATTTAAAATTACACTGGCGTTGGCGTCCTTGCGGAGCTCAATGTTGATCCGCATGCCTTCCCGGCTGGATTCATCTCCAATGTAGGTGATACCGTCGATCCGCTTCTCTTTTACCAGCTCGGCGATCTTCTCGATCAGCCGCGCCTTATTGACCATATAGGGAAGCTCTGTTACCACGATACGGCTCTTGCCGTTGCTCATGGTCTCTATATTGGTAACCGCGCGCACCCGGATCTTGCCCCGGCCGGTACGGTATGCTTCCTCAATGCCGCGGGTTCCGAGAATCTCCGCGCCTGTGGGAAAATCCGGTCCCTTGACAATCTTTAAGATTTCTTCGATGGTGGTGTCCCGATCCTCTTCGATCCGGTTATCGATAAGCTTCACCACCGCCTTTACCACCTCGCGCAGGTTGTGGGGCGGAATGTTGGTGGCCATACCGACTGCGATACCTGTGGTTCCGTTGACCAGCAGATTGGGAAAACGGGAGGGCAGCACAGAAGGCTCCTTCTCGGTCTCATCGAAGTTCGGTACAAAGTCTACGGTATTTTTATTGATGTCCGCCAGCATTTCCATGGAAATCTTACTCAGGCGGGCCTCTGTATATCGCATTGCCGCAGCGCCGTCACCATCCACGGAACCAAAATTTCCGTGTCCGTCTACCAGCGGATAACGGGTGGACCAGTCCTGGGCCATATTAACCAGGGCTCCGTAGATAGAGCTGTCTCCATGGGGGTGATATTTACCCATGGTATCACCGACGATACGCGCGCACTTTCTGTGGGGCTTATCCGGTCCGTTATTCAGCTCGATCATGGAATAAAGCACACGCCGCTGTACCGGCTTTAAACCGTCCCGGACGTCCGGAAGGGCACGGGCAGCGATTACGCTCATGGCATAATCGATATAACAATCCTCCATGGTCTTTTTCAAATCCACGTCGTGGATTTTGTCAAAGATATTGTCTTCCATTTTCTATTCTCCCTTGTTATAGGTTACATACGTTCAGCCGCGCAGACCCATGGCTGAACTGTTAAATGTCTAAGTTTTTCACGTATTTCGCGTTGGTTTCGATGAATTCCCGTCTCGGCTCTACCTTATCGCCCATCAGGGTATTAAAGGTCAGATCGATCTCCGCGGAATCCGCGTCCTCCATGGTTACGCGCTTCAGAATACGCCGCTCCGGATCCATGGTGGTCTCCCAGAGCTGCTCGGCGTCCATCTCACCCAGACCTTTATAACGCTGGATCTTGTTGCTGGTATCGCGGCCTACCTCATTCAGAATATCGGCAAGCTGCTGATCACTGTAGGCATACCAGACCTTTTTGTTCCGCTCCAGCTTATAGAGAGGCGGCTGGGCCAGATATACATAACCCTCCTTGATGAGATCCGGCATAAATCTGTAAATAAATGTAAGAAGCAGGGTACTGATATGCGCGCCGTCCACATCGGCATCGGTCATCAGAATGATCTTGTGATACCGAAGCTTGCTGATATCAAAATCATCATGGATACCGGTACCAAAGGCGGTAATCATAGCCTTGATCTCCGCATTGGCGTAAATCTTATCCAGACGGGCCTTTTCCACGTTCAGAATCTTACCGCGCAGGGGCAGGATCGCCTGAGTCGCGCGGGAACGGGCCGTCTTGGCGGAGCCGCCTGCGGAATCTCCCTCTACGATGTAGATCTCGCAGTTCTCCGGATTTTTATCGGAGCAATCTGCCAGCTTTCCGGGCAGCGCCATGCCGTCCAGGGCAGTCTTTCTCCGTGTCAGATCCCTTGCCTTTCTGGCAGCCTCTCGGGCACGCTGGGCCAGAATGGATTTTTCCAGAATGACCTTGGCAACCATGGGATTCTGCTCCAGGAAAATCATCAGCTGTTCAGAAACTACGTTATCCACGGCTCCGCGGGCTTCACTGTTGCCCAGCTTCTGTTTGGTCTGACCCTCGAACTGGGGCTCTCCAATCTTAATGCTGATGATAGCGGTCAGTCCCTCCCGGATATCATCGCCGTTGAGACTGGGATCGCTGTCCTTCAGGAGCTTATTTTTCCGCGCGTAATCATTAAAGGTCTTGGTCAGTGCGTTTTTAAAGCCGGTCAGATGGGTACCACCCTCCGGTGTATTGATGTTATTTACAAAGCTGTAGCAGTTTTCCGTATAGGAATCATTGTGCTGCAGGGCTACCTCTACGAAAACATCATTTACCATTCCCTCGCAGTAGATAATCTGATCGTAAAGAGCCGTCTTGGAACGGTTCAGATAGCTTACGAACTCCTTGATACCGCCCTCGTAGCAGAATTCCTTCTTAAACTGAGGCTCCTGTCGATCGTCCCTGAGAACGATATTCAGCCCCTTTGTCAGAAATGCCATCTCCCGCAGACGGATTTTCAGGGTATCGTAATCATAAACAGTTTCTTCAAAAATCTCTTTATCCGGTAAAAAGGTAACCTGGGTTCCGGTTTTCTCCAGATCACAATCGCCAATCACCTTCAGCGGCTCCACCGAATGTCCTCTCTCATACCGCTGGTAATAGATTTTTCCCTCGCTGTAGATACGGACCTCCAGCCACTCGGACAGAGCGTTAACTACGGATGCTCCTACGCCGTGCAGACCGCCGGATACCTTATAGCCTCCACCGCCGAACTTTCCGCCTGCGTGCAGTATGGTAAATACCACCTCTACCGCCGGGATGCCCGCCTTGTGATTGATTCCCACCGGAATACCACGGCCGTCGTCGATGACTGTAATGGAATTATCCTTATGAATCGTCACATCGATATTTTTACAGAAGCCTGCCAAAGCCTCATCTACTGCGTTGTCTACGATCTCGTAAACCAGATGATGAAGACCGCGGGCGGAGGTGCTGCCGATGTACATACCAGGTCTTTTTCGGACTGCTTCCAGTCCTTCCAAAATCTGGATTTGATCTGCTCCGTATTCTGCGCTCATGTTCCATCCTCCTATACTGATTTTTGTAACTAATTTTCACTGTATACAGCGCCTTCGACTACCCTGAAAATCCGGTTGATCGAAAACCTGTGATTTACAAATTCATCCAGGCCCGTACAGGTAATCATGGTCTGAATGTCATGGATGCTGTTCAATAAATAGTTTTGCCGGTTATGATCCAGTTCAGACAATACATCGTCTAAAAGCAGCACCGGCGTATCGTGAATCAGCTGCTTGACCAGCTCGATTTCCGCTAATTTCAATGATAAGGCTGCTGTCCTCTGCTGTCCCTGGGAACCGAATTTCCGGATATCGATACCGTCCGCTGCAAACAAAAGATCATCCCGGTGAGGCCCCACAGAGGTGGTTTTCATGCGGATATCCCGATCCCGGTTCCGGCTAATGGCATCATAGAGTTCTTCTGCTCCCACATTTTTCTCGTAAGAAATCTGCAGCTTTTCCCGGCCTCCGGAAAGCTTCTGATGGATTCCGTAAATCATTTCTCCCAGGGAGTGAATAAATTCTTCCCGGCTGCGGATAATTTTCTTTCCATATTCTGCCAGCTGCAAATCCCAGACGTCCAGCGTCTCGATCAGCTCAGGACGAAAGCTGATGTCCTTTAAAAGCTTATTCCGCTGGGTTACAATCCGGTTATAGTTGGCCAGATGGTGCAGATACACCTTATCCAGTTGACATAACTCCATGTCCAGGAATCGCCGGCGCTCACCGGGCCCCTGCTTAATAATGCTCAGATCCTCCGGAGAAAAAAAGACAAAATTCGCGATACCGAAAAGCTCACTGGCCTTCCGGATCGGTACGCCGTTTATGGCAATTCCCTTGGTTTTATTCTTTTTCAGGTGAATATCAATCTGATACTCCATCGTACCCTTTTTTACAAAGGTGCGAAGATGGGATTCCTCTTCCCCGAAGAAAATCATATCCCGATCCCGGCTGCCCTTGTGGGATCGGGTGGTACCGCTCAGATAGACGGCCTCCAGAATATTGGTCTTTCCCTGGGCGTTATCGCCATAGAAAATATTCGTTTTTTCATCAAACTGAAGCTGTAGCTCCCGGTAATTCCGGAAATTCTTCAGTTCCATGGATTCGATTATCATACGATTTTATAATCCTGTCCCTGATAGGTAAATACATCGTCTTTGTAGAGCTTGCGGCCTCTGCGCTCCTCCACCTCGCCATTTACCTTTACCTTGCCGTCTACGATTTCATACTTGATATCCGATCCCAGGGAAAGAATACCGGCCAGCTTCATGGCCTGGCCCAGACGGATAAATTCATCTTTGATCGATACTTCGATATAATCCATACCTATCTCCTTTTATACAGCGGCGCTGCTGAAATTCACCGGAAGAACCAGGTAGATATAAGATTCTTTTTCATCCCGAATAAAGCAGGGCGCCTTGGGATTTACCAGATACAGCGTTACCATTTCGTCATCGATCACGCGCAGGGCGTCGATCAGAAACTTCGGATTGAAGCCAATCAGAATGTCTTTTCCCTCTTTCTCGATGACGATCTCCTCATTCATAGAGCCAATGCCGGAGGTCAGCTTCAGCCGCATCTCTCCGTCTCCAATCTGAATGATAATCGGCTTCTTATCGCTTTCGCGGATCAGAAGCGTCGCACGGTCAATACAATTTAAAAATTCCTTTTTGTTGACCTTTACCTTTGTCTCATAATCGGAGGAAAGCATCTGGTCGATACGGAAATACTCTCCTTCGATCAGACGGGATACCACCGTAGTCTCGTCAAATTCAAATACAATATGATTTTTGGTAAAAAACAGATTTACAAGGGCGTCCAGCTCGCCGGACAGAATTTTGCTGACCTCGATCAGCGTTTTTCCGGGAACAATCACCTTTCTGTCTTCATAGCTTTCCTTCAGCTCCAGATTGCGGATGGATACCCTGTGACCGTCCAGGGAAACAACCTTCAGATGGTTTCCGCTGATCTCAAAGAGTTCGCCGGTCATGATTTTATTGCTTTCATTATCAGAAATGGAAAAGATCGTCTGCTTGATCACTTCTCTTAAACTGAACTGGGAAATAACCACCGGTTCTGTCTTTTCAATATAGGGAAGATATGAAAAATCTTCTCCGGACTTTCCGGCAATGTTGAAACGGGCCTTTTCACAGCTAATAAGCATCTGAAAATTCGAATCGGTTTCAATGGTAACGTCGTTATCCGGAAGCTTTCTGACAATCTCAGAAAAGATCTTAGCGTCGATGGCAATAACGCCCTTCTCCTGAATGTCTCCTTCAAGAATCGTCTCAATGCCAAGCTCCATATCGTTGGCTGTCATCTTAATCTGTCCGGAAGAGACATCGATCAGAATACATTCCAGAATCGACATGGTGGTCTTGGAAGGAACGGCCTTCAAAACAATGTTAACACCTTTTAAAAGGTCTGATTTTTTGCAGACGAACTTCATAATGTGTATAACTCCTTTCGAAAAATCCCGGCAGGGGGATATAGATAAATATATAAAATAATCCGTCGTATTCGTAGTAGGGACTGTGAATATGTTGATAAGTGGTCTGAAGCCCTGAAAATACAGGATCTTCGCGAGGGATAACTATGTGAAAAAGTACGGTATAACCCACCGGAAACCAGGAAGGTTATACACATGGCCTAAATCCGGAAAAAATTTTCCCCACAATATCAACATGGTTGTCCACATGAGAATGTTGATAAGTCCTTGGAGCTAGTTCGGATTGATTTTCTTGCGGATGGTTCCGATGGTGCGGATTGTGGAATCGTTGCTTTGCAGCTCTTTTTCGATCTTCTCCACGCCGTGCATGATGGTGGTATGGTCCCGGCCGCCCATAATGTCGCCGATCTTTTTCAGAGTGGTATCATTTTCCTTGCAGAGGTACATGGCAATCTGACGGGGATAAGCGATATTGGCGGTGCGTTTGTTGCTGTAGATATCGGCGGGCGTAATATGGAAATGCTCCGCTACGATCTCGATAATCAGCTCCGGAGTTACCTTGCGGCTTTCTCCCGGAGAAATGATATCCTTAATCGCTTCTTCCGCAAGAAGCATATCGATGGGCCGTTTTTCCAGGGTGGAAAGGGCAATCAGCCGGTTGAAGGCGCCCTCCAGCTCACGGATGTTGGACTTGATATTGGTGGCGATATAGGTAATGATATCGTCGTCAATATGGTATCCTTCCAGTTCCTCTTTTTTACGCAGGATCGCCATTCGTGTCTCAAAATCCGGAGAGGATACGTCGGCAATCAGGCCGCATTCAAAACGGGTGCGGAGACGCTCCTCCAGTGTCTCGATATCCTTGGGCGGACGATCACTGGAGATAATAATCTGCTTATTAGCCGTATGAAGGGCGTTGAAGGTATGGAAGAATTCTTCCTGGGTACTCTCTTTTCCGATGATAAACTGAACGTCATCGATGAGAAGCACGTCGATGTTGCGGTATTTCTCGCGGAAGCGGGTCATACCGGAGGGATCACCCATTCGCAGGGTCTCAATCAGTTCGTTGGTAAAGTACTCACTGGTTACGTAGAGTACCTTCATACTGGGATTTTCTTTTAAAATATGGTTGGCAATGGCGTGCATCAGATGGGTTTTTCCCAGTCCTACGCCTCCATGCAGGAAAAGTGGGTTGTACACCTTACCGGGCGTCTCAGCTACTGCCAGGGATGCGGCATGGGCAAACTTATTGTTGCTGCCGACTACGAAGGTGTCGAAGGTAAACTTCGGGTTGATGTTGGATTTTTCAAAATCCGGGCTGACCACCGGGCGGTCTTCAGACGCAGCCAAAGAAGCCGCAGGTTCTGCGGATTTCTGCGCAAGCGCCTCTTTTTCCGTAATGAATTCAACCTCGTATTTTTCACCGGTAAACTCGGCGATAGCCACGAAAATCGGCGTCTTGAATTTGGAATTCAGATAGGTAATCATCTGCTCCCCCATGGGGACGATGATTTTAACCACGTGATTATCGGTGCTTGAGACCTTCAGGGGGAGCAGCCAGGTCTCAAAAGAAATATCCGAAAGTTCGTGTTCCTTCCGGACATGTTCAAGGATTTCGCTCCATTTTTCTTTTATCAGATTCATCATTTATCTCCTCAGTGCCCAAATGGTAACTGTTTTTCGCATAATTACGCAAAATGAGCAATTTATCCTATAATCAATAATATACCAAATTCCGGCGGCGATCAAGCAAAAAAAATAGGTTATCCACTTATTATCCACATTTTATCCACATCTTGTGGATAACTTTTTGAGCGGCACAAGATATATAAAACAGAGAAAAAAATTTTTTGAAATATGAATTTTAGTGCCAAATTGCTTGACTTTACGGGCATCAGCGAATATAATTGAAATGATATTTTGTAGATAGGAGGTGTAGGCACCATGAAAATGACATTTCAACCGAAGAAAAGATCCAGAGCAAAGGTTCACGGATTTAGAGCTAGAATGAGCACTCCTGGCGGAAGAAAGGTATTAGCTGCCAGAAGATTAAAGGGAAGAAAGAAATTATCCGCATAGGCCGCATATATGTGGCCTTTTTTTCTCTTTTAAGTTTTTGAGACTTTTGGAGAGTGTATGAAATATCCGCATTCAGAATCTTTGAAAAAGAACCGGGATTTTCAGCTTGTATATAAGGAAGGAAAATCCCGAGCCAACCGTTATCTGGTCATGTATGTGAAGGAGAACGGCTTGGAAACGAATCGAATAGGTGTTTCTGTCAGCAAAAAGGTTGGAAACAGCATCGTGCGGCACAGAATCACCAGATTGATTCGGGAAAGCTACAGACTACAGGAAGACATGTTCAATAGTGGTTTGGACATGGTAGTCATCGCAAGGGTCAGCGCGAAGGATCGCAGTATGAAGGAGATCGAGAGCGCGCTGCTTCACTTGGGAAAGCTTCAGGGAGTTATAAAAGAATAATGAAAATTGTATTGATCAGATTGATTCAATTTTATCAGAAATATCTATCGCCGATGAAACGTACAAAGTGTCCTTATTATCCCAGCTGCTCTCAGTATGGTTTGGAAGCCATTCAGAAATACGGAGCTGTCAAAGGAAGCATGCTTGCCGCCTGGAGAATTTTAAGATGCAACCCGTTTTCCAGTGGTGGATATGATCCCGTACCATAGTTAAGGAGGATTTATTCATTGACAGGTTTATTTTTGACCCGGAATACTACGCCGATTTTAAGTCAGTTCGCTGCGATTCTGGGATGGTTGATTGAGCGTATTTTTGATCTGCTGTATTCCATGGGAAGACCCAGCGTAGGACTGGCAATTATTTTATTTACGATTGTAGTATATACTCTGATGATTCCGCTGACTTATAAGCAGCAGAAGTTTGCCAGAATGTCCGTACGCATGAATCCGGAGATTCAGGCGATTCAGAAAAAGTATAAGGGCAAGCAGGATCAGGTTTCTATGATCAAGATGCAGGATGAGATGAAGGCTGTTTACGCAAAGTACGGTACTTCCCAGACAGGCAGCTGCCTGCCGCTTCTGATTCAGCTTCCGGTACTGCTGGCTGTATACCGGGTGGTATACGCAATTCCGGCTTACGTAGATAAGGTAAGAGCCGCATATTATCCGCTGGTTACAGAGCTGATGAACAGCAAGGGAGCCCAGGAAATGATCATGGGTCTGAAGAGTGCGGCACAGTTTAAGAAGCAGGGCTTTACGGAGAACACGATCATCGACGTACTGAATAAGGCTTCTACCGCAGAGTGGGACAGCGTGGCATCCGCATTTCCGGATCTGGGTTCTGTCGTTGAAACAGCGCGTACCACACTGGATGGCTTCAACAATTTCTTTGGTCTGAATATTGCCAACTCTCCCTGGTACAGCGCAAAGCAGTATCTGGGTGAGCATAATTATCTGTTCCTGCTCGTAGCTATTGCGATTCCGGTACTGGCCGGTCTGACCCAGTGGGTGAGCGTCCGTCTGCTGCCTCAGGCAGCTGCAAACGGAAATGGCGACGACGCGAATAACGAGATGATGCAGTCCATGAAGATGATGAACAACTTCATGCCGCTGATGTCTGTATACTTCTGTGCAGTACTTCCCGTAGGTGTGGGTCTGTACTGGGTTATGAGCGGCGTGGTTCGTATGGTTCAGCAGCTCGTGATTAACAAGTATCTGTCCAAGATGGATATTGACGAAGAAATCAAGAAGAACATTGAAAAATATAACCGTAAGCGTGAAAAAGACGGTCTTCCGCCTGAGAAGCTGAATAACGTAGCAAGATCCAGCGCCAAGACAGTAGACAATAAGAAGCCGGAGATGTCCGCTGCAGAGCGCGCAAAGCAGATTCAGGATTCTACTGATTTCTATAAGAATACAGAAGCCAAGCCTGGAAGCATTGCGGCGAAGGCGAGAATGGTAGAAAAGTTTGACGAGAAGGGCAACAGGAAGAAGTAAGAGACGGGGGTGTCTGATATGGAAAGTATTGAGGTTTCCGCAAAAACAGTCGAGGACGCGGTTCTGGAAGCTGCAATTAAGCTTGGAACCACCAGAGACAAGGTTGCTTATGAAGTAATTACACAGCCCACATCCGGTTTTCTCGGAATCGGTGGAAAGAAGGCTGTGATTCGCGCTCATCAGAAATCAGATGAGGAGATGGAAGCAGAGCTGAAGGCTGACAAGGAGATGGAAAAGCTCCTGGAGCGGGTTAAGGAAAAGAAGCCTGTTGAAATGGAGAAGAAAGAAGAAGCTCCGAAGAAGCAGGAAAAGCCTGCCGTTAAGACAGAAAAGGCTGAGAAGCCGGCAGCACCCAAGGCGGAAGCGCCGAAGGCAAAGCCGGAGATAAAGGCAGAGAAGAAGGAAGAGGCTGCTCCTGCGCCGAAGGCGGAAAAACCGGCAGTTCCGGTAGATACCGCGCCGGTGGAGAAATTCCTGAAGGATGTATTTGCGGCAATGGATATGGAGGTTGTGATCGGTATCACACAGAATCCGCAGGACAGAGAGATGAATATCACTCTGGACGGCGCAGATATGGGCGTTCTGATCGGTAAGAGAGGACAGACTCTGGATTCTCTGCAGTATCTCTCCAGTCTGGTAGTGAATAAGAATACCGAGGATTATATCCGGGTAAAGGTTGATACGGAGAATTACCGGGAGCGCAGAAAAGCGACCCTGGAAAACCTGGCAAAGAATATTGCCCAGAAGGTTAAGAGAACCAGAAAACCGGTATCTCTGGAGCCGATGAATCCGTATGAGAGAAGAGTGATTCATTCCGCTCTTCAGAATGATAAGTTTGTATGCACCCACAGCGAGGGCGAGGAGCCTTACCGCCGGGTGGTAGTTACCCTGAAGGAAGGCGTAAAGCTGGACAACAACTATGGTAACCGGAACAAGGGACGTTATAATCGAAATTATAATAAGAAAAAGGAACGCTAAGGCGTTCCTTTTTCTCTAAACGGAGTTAAGAAGTATGAAGCATACAGATACCATTGCAGCGACAGCGACAGCTATGGGAAGCGCAGGAATCGGGATTATCCGGATCAGTGGTCCGGACGCCTTCCAGGTGCTTAAAAAAGTATTCCGACCGAAAAAAGAAACAAAGATCATGAGTGAGCAGCCCGGTTACACCGTACATTACGGTATGGCTGTGGACGGGGAACAGGTACTGGACGAGGTACTGGTTATGCTGATGCGGGGGCCCCACAGCTATACGGCAGAGGATACGGTGGAAATAAACTGTCACGGAGGCCGTCTGGTTATGCGGAAAATTCTGGAGACTGTTCTGAAAAATGGCGCCAGAGCTGCGGAGCCAGGGGAATTTACCAAGCGGGCGTTTCTGAACGGACGGCTGGATCTGTCTCAGGCAGAGGCTGTCATGGATCTGATCCAGTCAAAAAATGAGATGGCGCTGAAATCATCTCTGGCTCAGTTAAAGGGAACGGTGCGCCAGGAGATAGAAAAACTGCGGGCGGCAATTCTTTATGAGATGGCCTACGTGGAGGCGGCGCTGGACGATCCGGAGCATATCAGCCTGGAGGGCTACAGTGAAGAGCTTCTTGGGAAGGTAAAAGACATCCGGAATGAGGTGGAAAAGCTCCTGAAGGGATCGGAAAACGGGCGGATGCTGAAAGAAGGAATTAAAACCGTTATTCTGGGTAAGCCCAATGCGGGAAAATCCTCTCTTTTGAATGTTTTGTTGGGAGAGGAGCGGGCCATTGTAACAGAAATAGCCGGAACTACCCGGGACGTACTGGAGGAGCAGCTGCAGCTGGGCGAGGTATCCCTGCAACTTTTGGATACGGCGGGGATCCGTTCCACCGAAGATGTGGTAGAGCAGATAGGCGTAGAGCGGGCCAGAAAGCAGGCAGAGGATGCGGATCTGATCTTGTACGTGGCGGACAGCTCCCGGGCGCTGGACGAAAGCGACGAAGAGATACTGAAGCTTCTGGAGGATAAGAAGGCGCTGGTGCTGCTCAATAAATCCGATCTGGAGCCGGTGATTACACCGGAGCTTATGAAAACAAAGACCCGGCATCCGATTCTTGTTATTTCAGCCAGAGAACGGGAAGGCATCCGGGAACTGGAGGATACGATCCGGGGACTGTTCTTCCAGGGCAAGGTGGACTTTAACGATGAAGTCCTGATTACCAATCTGCGGCAGAAGCAGGCTTTGCAGGAAGCGGCCGGAAGTCTGGCTATGGTGATTCAGAGTATCGAAGATGGCATGCCGGAGGATTTTTATACGATTGATTTGAAGGATGCCTATACGTCGCTTGGTTTTATTATCGGTGAAGAAATCGGCGATGATTTGGCAAATGAAATATTTGGAAAATTCTGTATGGGGAAATAGATAAGATGAAGAATATATATCAGGAAACCTGTCAGGTAGTGGTGGTAGGAGCAGGTCATGCAGGCTGTGAGGCAGCGCTTGCCTGTGCGAGAATGGGACTGGAAACGGTCATTTTTACGGTCAGTGTAGACAGTATCGCGCTAATGCCTTGTAATCCGAATATCGGAGGCAGCTCCAAGGGACATCTGGTGCGCGAAATTGACGCACTGGGTGGAGAAATGGGAAAAAATATTGATCGGACCTTTATCCAGTCTAAAATGCTGAACGTATCCAAAGGACCGGCTGTTCATTCGCTGCGGGCCCAGGCTGACAAGGCTGAATACAGCCGCAGCATGCGCCGGGTACTGGAAAATACCGATCACCTGTCCATTGTACAGGCAGAGGTGGCTGAAATTCTGGCAGAAAATGGCGTTATAAAAGGAGTAAAGACCACATCTGGAGCTGTCTATGAGGCAGAAGCAGTGGTGCTCTGTACCGGAACCTATCTGAGGGCCAGATGTATTTACGGCGACATCAGTAATTATACAGGACCAAACGGACTGCAGGCGGCTACCCATTTGACAGATTCCCTGAAAAATCTCGGAATTGAAATGTATCGGTTTAAGACCGGAACGCCGGCCAGAGTGGATAAACGGTCTATTGATTTCAGTAAAATGCAGGAGCAGCTGGGAGATGAGAGAATCGTACCCTTCTCCTTTACTACAGATCCGGACGAAATCCAGAAGCCGCAGATATCCTGCTGGCTGACCTATACTAACGAAGAAACCCACAAAATTATCCGGGAAAATCTGGATCGTTCTCCGCTGTATTCGGGAATGATCGAGGGAACCGGTCCCCGATATTGTCCGTCTATTGAAGACAAGGTGGTCCGTTTTGCGGATAAGAACCGACATCAGGTATTTCTGGAGCCGGAGGGGCTGTACACCAATGAAATGTATGTGGGCGGTATGTCCAGTTCTCTTCCGGAGGACGTACAGCACGCCATGTATTCCTCTGTGGCCGGACTGGAGCATGTGCGGATCGTGAGAAACGCCTATGCCATTGAGTATGACTGTATTGACGCGCGGCAGCTTTACCCGACCCTGGAATTTAAGAAGCTTTCGGGACTTTTCAGCGGCGGCCAGTTTAACGGAAGCTCCGGTTACGAGGAAGCTGCGGCCCAGGGACTGATTGCGGGAATCAATGCGGGACGTAAATTACTGGGAAAAGAACCTTTAATTCTGGATCGATCCCAGGCTTATATCGGAGTTCTCATTGACGATCTGGTTACAAAGGAAAACAGGGAGCCCTATCGTATGATGACCTCCCGGGCAGAATACCGTCTGCTTCTCCGTCAGGATAACGCGGATCTGCGTCTGACAAAAATCGGTTATGAGATGGGTCTGATTTCAGAAGAGCGCTATCAGAACCTGTTGGAGAAGGAACGTCAGATTGCGGAAGAAATCCAGCGTGTGGAGAAGGTGTTTGTAGGAACCTCGGAGCAGGTACAAAAGTTACTGGAAGAATATGGAAGCACACCTTTGAATTCCGGTATTTCTCTGGCAGAACTGATTCGACGTCCGGAGCTCAGCTACGATATTGTAGCTCCGTTGGACCCGAAGCGTCCTCAGCTGATGCGTGGCGTAGCCGAGCAGGTAAATATCCATATGAAATATGACGGTTATATCCAGAGACAGCTGCGGCAGGTTGAACAATTCCAAAAACTGGAGAATAAGAGGCTGCCGGAAAATCTGGATTACAATGAGGTGCCCAGTCTTCGCACAGAGGCGAGACAGAAGCTGACGGCTATACATCCATTGTCTATCGGACAAGCGTCGAGAATCTCCGGTGTGTCGCCGGCAGATATCTCTGTATTGCTGATATGGCTGGAGCACCAGCGACAGAGATAACGAAAAGGGAGAAAAATAAGCAAGATGGATCGCAAAGCATATATAAAACAGGAATTCTCCAAAATTCAGGTGGAATTGACAGAGCGACAGGCAGAGCAGTTTGAGCAGTATTATGAAATGCTGATTGCAAAAAATGAGGTGATGAACCTGACAGCCATCACGGAGTTTGAAGAAGTGGTGCAAAAGCATTTTATTGACAGTGTGATGATCAAAGAATTGCAGGAGCCGGGCGAAGGAGAAAAATGGATTGATGTGGGAACCGGAGCAGGATTTCCAGGAATTCCGTTGAAGATTGTCTATCCGCAGCTTCGAATGACACTGCTGGATTCTCTGAATAAAAGAGTAAAGTTCTTGCAGGAGGTTGTGGATGCCCTGAAGCTGGAACAGGTCGAGACATTGCATGGCAGAGCTGAGGAATACGCAAAAAAGGCAGAGTATCGGGAACAGTTTGAATGTTGTGTATCCCGGGCTGTGGCGAACCTGGCGTCGCTTTCGGAATACTGCCTGCCCTTTGTGAAGGTGGGTGGAGCATTCGTACCCTATAAATCCGGAAAGATACAGGAGGAAATGGAAGCTGCCGGGAAGGCCGTGGAGATCCTGGGTGGACGGATTGGACAGCGGAAGGAATTCATGCTGCCGGGTTCAGATATGTATCGCTGTCTACTGTATATTGAAAAAGTGAAGGCGACGGCAAAAAAATATCCGAGAAAGGCAGGAATGCCAACCAAGGAGCCGCTGCATTAAGAGTGTGAGATGTTTCACGTGAAACATGTGATCTATATACAAACAATGGACGAAATAGAAATCTCCTCCCCACCGGGAGTGTGCGATTTTCCGGTGAGGAGGAGATTTTTATTTCTGGATTGTGAGGACAAAAGGTGAAAATGACCAATCGGGGTGCTTTTGTAGGATAGGGGGATCCTATTTCAATTTATATGATGTGTGGGAATGTTTCACGTGAAACGTTAGATGGTGTGGATAGAAAAAGAAAATTCAAATTCCTATTGCAAAGATGCAGGTGGCTTTTTGAATATTCCGGTGTTAGAATAGAATTAGAAATGAATGATGAGGGGAGCAAATGAGATATGCAAGATGAAGTTTTTATGAAAAAAGCGATTGAGCTTTCCAGGTTGGCGGTAGAGCATGGCAATGAGCCTTTCGGCGCTGTACTAGTTAAGAACAATGAGATGGTTTTTACCAATGAAAATCAAATTTATACCAGACACGATCCTACGTTCCATGGGGAAGCTGGTCTGATTCGTGAATTCTGCGCTCAGACTGGTATTACGGATTTACAGGAGTATACCATGTATTCCAGCTGTGAACCTTGCTTTATGTGCAGCGGCGCAATGGTGTGGGTAAAGCTGGGGCGTCTGGTTTATGCTGCAAGTAATATGGAACTGGAAAAAATCCTTGGAAATGAAGGATGTAATTGTTCTAAAATGGTATTTGACAATTCTTTCTGGCAGCCACAGGTTACGGCAGGTGTGTTGCGCGAGGAAAGTCTTGTGATTTTAAAAGCATATTTTGAAAAGCATGAGAAGGGTTGAATGACGTGGGATTGACCGGTATGAATTTATATGCTCTGATTTATTCCCTGCTGGGAATTACAGCAATGTTTGTTTCAGGGTTTAAGAAAAAAAGTTAAGGTGGTAGTATGAATAAAAAGAGACAGGCAATGGCAGTGGTGTTGGCGTTACTTGCAGCTATTTTCTATGCGATCAATACCCCGTTTTCCAAAATTCTTCTGAATCAGATACCGCCTACGTTGATGGCTGCGTTTTTATATCTTGGTGCCGGAATCGGAGTTGGATTTCTGTATTTGTTTCATGTAAAAGGGGAGGATAAGTCAGAAAGGCTGACCAGAAAAGACTTTCCGTATACCATAGGAATGATTGCGCTGGATATCGCAGCGCCAATATTTCTGATGATTGGAATCCGTATTGGATCTGCGTCAAATGCTTCGCTATTGGGAAATTTTGAAATTGTAACAACAACGCTGATTGCGCTGCTGGTATTTAAGGAGAAGGTAACGGCCAGGCTCTGGGCAGCGATTGGCTTTATTACGGTATCCAGCATTGTGCTTTCTTTTGAGGGAAGCGGTAGTTTTCAATTTTCTCTCGGTTCTCTGTTTGTTATTCTGGCGACCTGCTGTTGGGGACTTGAAAATAATTGTACCAGAAAGATTTCAGATAAGAGTACTTATGAAATCGTGTTTTTAAAGGGAATCTTCTCAGGCGGTGGTTCTCTGATGATTTCCTTAATTTTAAGAGAGCACATTCCGGAATGGAAGTATATGATGCTTGCCATGTTGCTTGGATTTGTAGCGTATGGACTGAGTATCTTTATGTATATCAGGGCTCAGAAGGATTTGGGAGCGGCAAAAACAAGCGCATATTATGCGGTAGCTCCCTTTGTAGGTACGTTTTTAGCCTTTCTTATAAATGGAGAAAAGCTCACAACCGCTTATTTTGTAGGACTTATCTTTATGCTGATCGGCAGCATTATGGTTGTGTATGACACCATGGTGAGATATCATTTACATGAGTATTCCCATACTATTGTCCATGTTCATAACGGAAGAGTTCATACCCATGTCATTACTCATGCCCATGAACATCATCATATCACATCGGAAAAAAACATGGACATACACATGCAGATTACAAAAATAGTGAGGAACATTGATTGGCACATTTATCAGATAAATAGAGAGAAGGAACAAAGGTGAAACGTCAAAGATGGTATATTCCGGTTGGATTTTGGCTGATATTTGAAAGTATAGCGGTGGTTTTGTGGCTGACAAAGGAACAGGTATTTTACTTGTTTAATTTTTCTTACATAGGTACCGTGCTGACAGTTGGATTGCTACTTTTTCAAATGAACTATCGATATGCCAGACATATGGTACAACTATTGGTTGGTCTCTATATGCTTGTGTATTTGGGCTTGATTTGCGGAGAAAATATGCAGATCGAGGGATTTTGGTATTATCTGTTTACCGGTGTATTTGAAGCGGCAACGATACATTATGCCGTCGCAAAAATATTTGGGCCGCTTGTTTTTGGAAGAGGCTGGTGCGGATATGCTTGTTGGACTGCCATGGTTCTGGATTTTCTTCCCTATAAAATTCCCCAGACCTCCCGTAATAAAAAACGGGAAAAGTTACGTTATGTCACGTTTGGAATATCATTGATTTTTGTAGCTTCCCTATTTTTGCTTCAGGTAGGACAGTTGGAGCGCATCATGTTTTGGAGTTTTGTGATTGGAAATGTTTTTTATTACGTAATAGGAATTACGCTTGCCTTTCTTTTCAAAGATAACCGGGCCTTTTGTAAGTATCTCTGTCCGATCACAGTATTTTTGAAGCCTGCAAGTTATTTCTCTCTGGCTCGTGTCAAATGTAATGTGGAAAAATGTATTTCCTGTGGAAAGTGTATAAGAGTATGTCCGATGGATGTGGATATTACAGACAATTCCAGAAAAAGAAAAAACGGCACAGAATGTATTCTTTGCATGGAATGTGTCAAAGCTTGTCCCCGGAAGGCATTATAAGGGAAAATTTGTTTCTGTATAGCAATCTAAAATATCCTGTGTTATAATAAATTTTAACGCGACAAAACGAAAATATAGCTTAAATGTTTCACGTGAAACATCTCTCGAAGGCAAGGCAATCTGCGCCCTACCTTTGATCGAAGGAGAAAAAAATGGGAAGAATCATAGCAGTTGCCAATCAGAAAGGTGGCGTTGGCAAAACTACAACATCGATTAACCTGGCTGCGGCTCTGGCCGAAAAAGGAAAAAAAGTACTTTTGATAGACAGTGATCCCCAGGGAAATGCCACCAGTGGAGTGGGAGTTGACAAAAATCAGGTTGAAACGACCATCTATGACCTGATTCTGGGAGAAAAAGAAATCCAGGACTGTATCGAATATACGGAATTTGAAAATCTTCATTTGATTCCGTCGAATGTGGATCTGGCAGCCGCTGAGATTGAACTGATTGGAATTAATGAAAAAGAATTCATTATTAAGAAGGCGGTAGAAACGATCCGTGATAGATATGATTTTATCATCATTGATTGTCCGCCGTCTTTGAATCTGCTGACGATCAATGCCATGACTACGGCAGATACCGTACTGGTGCCGATCCAGTGTGAGTATTATGCGCTGGAGGGTTTAAGTCAGCTGATCCACACGATCAATCTGGTAAGAGAGCGTCTGAATCCGTATCTGGATATCGAAGGTATTGTATTTACCATGTTTGACGCCAGAACAAATCTGTCCCTGCAGGTGGTGGAAAATGTCCGGGCGAATGTAAAGCAGAAGGTATACAGCACAATCATACCGAGAAATGTGCGCCTGGCCGAAGCGCCCAGTCATGGATATCCGATTACGGTATACGATCCCAAATCCACCGGCGCAGAGAGTTATCGCGCTCTGGCAGAAGAGGTCATCAATCGGCCGGAGGAGTAACATAGATAGAGAGGAGCAAGTATGGCTGCAAGAAGAGGAGGACTCGGAAAGGGTCTGGACAGTCTGATTCCGGAGACGATCAAACCGACGCCCCAGGAAAAGACGAAGGTAGTAGAAAAAGTAGTTGAGAAGATAGTGGAAAAGCCGATCGAAATGAAGGTGAAGCTTTCCAAGATAGGGCCGCGGGAGGATCAACCAAGAAAGCAGTTTGACGAGGACGCTCTTGCGGAGCTGGCAGAATCCATCAAGCAGGTTGGAATTATCCAGCCTTTGGTGGTACAGGAAAAAAATGGATTTTATGAAATTATCGCAGGCGAACGCCGCTGGCGTGCCGCTAAGATAGCGGGACTCAAGGAGGTACCTGTTATCGTAAAAAAATATTCGGATCTGGAGATTATGGAAATTTCTCTGATTGAGAATATTCAGAGAGAAAACCTGAATCCCATCGAAGAAGCGTTGGCATACAAAAGACTGCTGAACGAATTTCATTTAAAGCAGGATGAGCTGGCAGAGCGGGTATCCAAGAGCCGTGCCGCCGTGACGAACTCCATGCGTCTGCTGAAGCTGGACGAGAGAGTACAGCAGATGATAATTGACGATATGCTGACTACCGGTCACGCCAGAGCTCTTCTGGGAATCGAGGATCCGGAGCTGCAGGTAAATGTGGCTACCCGGGTGTTTGATGAAAAGCTCAGTGTCCGGGAAGTGGAAAAGCTTGTAAGAAAAATCCAGGAGAAAAAACCGGAACAGCCAAAATCAGATCCGGTGGACGATTTCATTTACACAGATCTGGAAGAAAAAATGAAAGCAGCCATGGGAACCAAGGTATCGATCAAACAGAAGGCCAGGGGAAAAGGAAAAATCGAGATTGAATATTATTCCCGGGAGGATCTGGAGAGAATCTTTGAAGCCATTACTAAAAACTAAGGAGAAGGAGATATCATGAGCCCAATTTTAGAATATGTATATCAGGTAACTGGAATCGATACGGCATATATTCTGGCCGGGATGCTGCTGTTGCTGGTGGTATTGCTTATCCTAGTGATAACAGCATTATGTAAACTAAAAAAGCTTCGTCGCAAGCTGGATCTCTATATGAGGGGAAAGGATGCGGAAAGTCTGGAGGATACGATTTTATCCTGTATTGAAAAGGCAGATAAGGTAGACCAGATGAACCAGATTCTGCGAGAGGACATCATTGGCCTTCGGAAAAATCAGAAGATCACCTTTCAGAAAATGGGTATGGTAAAGTATAATGCCTTCCGTGAAATGAGCGGCGACTTAAGTTACGCGCTGGCACTGCTGGATCAGGAGAACAATGGTTTCCTGATCAACTCCGTTTACGGAAATGAAGGCGGCTACTCTTATATTAAGGAAATCAAAAACGGAGAATCTGAGATTCTTCTGTCTGAGGATGAGCAGAAGGCGCTGGAGAAAGCCAAAAGCCAGGCTTGAAAAAAAGCCGGGAGTATTATATGATAAAGTGAATGTAAATGAAATAATCCATAAAAAAAGCAGTAAAGGAGAAAAATCATGCTGGATATAAAATTTTTAAGAGAAAACCCGGAAATCGTAAAACAGAACATCCGTAATAAATTCCAGGATCAGAAGCTGGGACTGGTAGACGAGGTTATCGAACTGGACGCGCAGAAGCGGGCAGCTCAGCAGGAAGCAGATAATCTTCGCGCAGAGCGTAACAAGCTTTCCAAGCAGATCGGCGCGCTGATGGGCCAGGGCAAAAAGGAAGAAGCAGAAGAGGTAAAGAAGCAGGTTGCAGCGGAGGCTGATCGTCTGGCAGAGCTTTCAGAGAAGGAGAAAGAGCTGGATGAGAAGATCCTGAAGGATATGATGACCATTCCGAATATTATTGATCCGAGCGTACCGATCGGTAAGGACGACAGCGAGAACGTTGAGGTTCAGCGTTACGGCGAGCCGGTGGTTCCGGATTTTGAGATTCCGTATCATACAGAAATTATGGAGCGTTTCAACGGCATCGACCTGGACAGCGCAAGAAAGGTAGCCGGAAACGGATTCTATTATCTGATGGGCGATATCGCGAGACTGCATTCCGCAGTGCTGGCTTATGCCCGCGATTTTATGATTAACAGAGGCTTTACTTACTGCGTACCGCCCTTCATGATCCGCAGCAACGTGGTAACCGGCGTTATGAGCTTCGCAGAGATGGACGCCATGATGTATAAGATTGAGGGCGAGGATCTGTATCTGATCGGTACCAGCGAGCATTCCATGATCGGCAAATTTATCGACAGCATTCTTCAGAAAGATGAGCTTCCGAAGACTCTGACCAGCTATTCTCCCTGCTTCCGTAAGGAGAAGGGTGCTCACGGCCTGGAGGAGAGAGGCGTATACCGCATCCATCAGTTTGAAAAGCAGGAAATGATCGTAGTCTGCGAGCCGGAAGACAGCAAGATGTGGTTTGATCGTCTGTGGCAGAATACCGTAGACCTGTTCCGTTCCATGGACATCCCGGTACGTACTCTGGAGTGCTGCTCCGGCGATCTGGCTGACCTGAAGGTGAAATCTGTGGACGTAGAGGCATGGTCCCCGCGTCAGAAGAAGTACTTCGAGGTAGGAAGCTGCTCCAATCTGGGCGACGCACAGGCACGCCGTTTGAAAATCCGTATCAACGGGGAAAAGGGCAAGTATTTTGCCCATACCTTAAATAATACCGTAGTTGCTCCGCCGCGTATGCTGATCGCGTTCCTGGAGAACAACCTACAGGCAGACGGAAGCGTTCGTATCCCGGAGGCACTGCAGCCGTACATGGGCGGTATGAAAGAGATTCGATAAAAATAAACTATCCACATATCCCACAGGTTATCCACAAAAGTGGATAATTCAGTGGAATTGTGGATAATTGATCCCGAAGGAGGTGATTACAGTGCATGAATATCTGAGAGCAATCGGATTCAGCCAGCTGAAAACCAAAGAAGAACTGAATTATCTGCTGCGAATGTCCCAGGAGAGTTATCAGTATGAGAGAACCTCCGGAGATTACGGCGGTCATGATTTTTCCGAGCGGCGAAAGGAATTTGCGCCGGGAATGGGGATTATGCTCAGAGGCGAGTATGATGAGCATGGCGATTACCAGTGGGATTATTATTTTCCCTATTTTCAAGGCAGACAGGAAAAATTTTATGAGCATATTACCATAGAGCGTCATGCGGAGAAGGAGTCCTATGCCGGCGTCTGCGATGACCTGACCGTGGGCGTAACTATTATTTTCTATGTACAGAATGTGGCGGATTATCTGAGCGAGAGGCAGAGAAGTCATTTCTCATCCAGCACTGTGACACTGAAGTTCGCAGGGTTGTCCACAGAGGGAAAGATACTTCTTCCTGTGGCCCAGAGTCTGACGCCGGAAGAGAACACGGAGGCGGTTCTGCAGAGAACCAAGTTAATCAAGGCTGCCCGGGAGGGCGACGAGGAAGCCATCGAAAATCTGAGCATCGAGGATATGGATACGTATTCCATGATTTCCCGACGTATTGCTCATGAGGACGTATTTTCCATTGTGTCCACATATTTTATGCCCTATGGTGTGGAGTGTGATCATTACAATGTGCTGGGAGAGATTCTGGACTGTAATCTGGTACAGAACAGTCTGACCCGGGAATGGATCTACGTACTGACGCTGGAGAGCCACGATTTGATCTTTGAGGTATGTATCAATAAAAAGGATCTGCTGGGAGAACCGGCAGTTGGCCGTCGCTTTAAAGGCGTGGTGTGGATGCAGGGCGATGTGACCTACCACAATTAACAGAAAACGAGAGATAGCATAAAAGTAAAACGGACTGAATGGGTAATAAAATTCAGTCCGTTTTTATCGAATTTTTCAGGTTTTATGGATAAGAAAAGGAAATGAATATGTCTCATATCATAGAAATCAGTAATTTTGACGCGGCGGAGCTGGATATCTACGCGCGTACCAGCGAAAATCAGTTAGTCAACCGGGCAAACCCGAAGGAAGGGATGTTTATCGCGGAAAGCCCCAGAGTCATCGAACGGGCACTGGATACAGGGTATGAGCCGGTGTCCTGTCTGGTGGAAAAGCGCCAGCTTGAGGGCGAAGCAAAAGAAATCCTTAAGCGGTTGGGCGACATTCCTGTATACACGGCGGAAATGGAGGTTCTGGCGCGGCTTACGGGCTTTAAGCTGACCAGGGGAATGCTCTGTGCCATGTATCGGAAAGCCCTTCCGTCTGTGCGGGAGGTGTGCGGGAACGCCCGGCGTATTGCCATTCTGGAAAATGTGGTAAACCCTACGAATGTGGGCGCTATTTTCCGTTCCGCGGCTGCCCTTCATATGGATGCGGTGCTCCTGACCTTCGATTGCAGCAATCCCCTTTACCGCCGGGCGGTACGGGTCAGTATGGGAACGGTGTTTCAGATTCCCTGGACCTTTTTCGACAAAGAGGAGTGGCCGGAAAAAGGAATTGGAATGTTGCGGGAGCTTGGCTTTAAAACCGCAGCCCTGGCTTTGAAGGACGATTCGGTCAGTATCGATGATCCGGATCTTATGAGTGAGGAAAAGCTGGCGCTGATTCTGGGAACCGAGGGGGACGGCCTGGCTGCTTCTACCATTGCGGACTGCGATTATACGGTAAAAATTCCCATGTCCCACGGAGTAGATTCCCTGAATGTGGCGGCGGCCAGCGCGGTGGCGTTCTGGCAGGTGGGACAAAAAAACAGATAAGAAAATCGAACATTTGTTCTTGAAAATAAAATGCGGTTGTTTTATAATAAGGACAAGAATAATAAGCATAATAAGAAGAGCGACACCGGAAGCGGTTGGAGGTGTTTGGAAAAATGGAAAAAGAACATTGCTATGTGGCGATTGATTTAAAATCCTTCTATGCCTCTGTGGAATGTCGGGAACGGGGACTGGATCCGCTGATGACGAATCTGGTGGTGGCAGATCCGGAGCGGACGGAAAAAACCATCTGTCTGGCAGTGACGCCTGCGCTGAAGGCATATGGGATCTCCGGACGGGCCAGGCTTTTTGAGGTAGTAGAGAGAGTGCGTGCGGTCAATGCGGAACGGCTTCGGCGGGCGCCGGGAAGAAGGTTTACAGGATCGTCCTCCGATGCGGCAGAGCTGGCGGCACATCCGGAATACGCGCTGGATTACATTGTAGCGACGCCACGTATGGCGTATTATCTGGAATACAGCTCGCAGATATACGAGATATATCTGAACTATATTGCGCCGGAGGATATGCATGTCTATTCCATCGACGAGGTATTTATGGATGTGAGCACTTATCTGCATACCTACCGGAAGACGCCCCGGGAGCTGGCCACAGAGATGATTCGTTCCGTTTACCGGGAGACAGGTATTACAGCTACAGCCGGGATCGGAACGAATCTGTATCTGTGCAAGATAGCCATGGATATCCTGGCTAAGCATGCCATACCGGATGCAGACGGAATCCGGATTGCGGAGTTGGATGAAATGTCCTATCGGCAGAAGCTCTGGACACACCGGCCGCTGACGGATTTCTGGCGGGTGGGTCCCGGCTATGCCAGAAAGCTTCAGGAGCAGGGGATGTATACTATGGGCGATGTCGCCCGCTGTTCTATAGGTAAGCCAGAAGATTACTACAACGAAGAGCTTCTTTATAAAATGTTCGGCGTCAATGCAGAGCTTCTGATCGATCACGCCTGGGGCTGGGAGCCCTGTACGATCCCGGAGATCAAGGCGTATAAGCCGGAGAACAACAGTATAGTCTCCGGTCAGGTGCTGCAGTATCCTTATGAATATGAAAAAGCCCGGATGGTGGTCCGGGAGATGACCGATTTGCTGGCGCTGGATCTGGTGGATAAAGGACTGGTAACCGATCAGCTGGTGCTGACGGTGGGATACGACATAGAGAATCTGACGGATCCGGAGCGCAGAAAGAATTATCATGGGGAAATTACCGTGGACCGATATGGACGCCGGGTTCCTAAGCATGCTCACGGATCGAGCCGTCTGGAGCGCCAGACAGCTTCCGCAGAGCTTCTGGTGAGGGCAGTGTCGGAATTGTATGCTCGGATTGTAGATCCGAAGCTTCTGGTGCGCCGGATTACAGTGACGGCCAATCATCTGGTTCGGGAAGAACTGGTGAAGAAAAAGGAAACCTATGAGCAGCTGAATTTGTTTACAGATTATGAAGCCATAAAGAAAGAAAAAGAACAGCAGGAAGAAGCATTGGAAAAAGAAAAGCGCCTGCAGAAGGCTATGCTGAAAATTAAGAAAAAGTATGGGAAGAACGCGATTCTGAAGGGTTCCAATCTGCAGGAGGGAGCTACAGCCCGGGGACGGAACAGCCAGATCGGCGGCCATAGGGCATAGCGAGGTCAGAACAGGAGAACGGAATGAGCCAGAAAAAGGATTCTTATGAAGATATTATAAATCTGCCGCACCATCAGTCTACGGTACATCCAAGAATGTCCCGGGGGGATCGGGCAGCTCAGTTTTCTCCCTTTGCCGCCCTGACCGGTCATGAGGCAGCTATCCGCAAGACGGCTGAGCGTGTGGAGCAGGAGCGGGACAGCCGGGAGACAGAAGACATCTGGGAGACATAGGGGAGGATATCCACGCTATGTCTTGTTGAAATTCAGATTTCGGATCATGCGGTAATACACCGGAATCAGCAGTCCGCAGGCTCCGGCCCAGGCCAGAGGACTGGCCAGACAGACGCCCATATAGCCGATAGCTTCCGTAAGGCCGATGGTGGCGGCCAGACGCATGACGAGCTCTATCATACAGGCGGCAAAGGGAGCAGTACCATTCTGCATGCTCTGGATGCTGGTCCGATAGACAGCCAGAAGTCCCAGCAGCCAGTAGAAGGGAGCCACGGTCAGCAGATAGCCGTTGGCATAGGAGAAGATTTCATCACTGGGATTTGCGATAAATAGTGTTACAATGGGGTGGCGCAGCAGAATGATTCCGGCGCACATCAGGAGATTCAGAGCCTCCGTCTGGAGCAGAGAAGCCCGGACGCCTGCCAGAATTCTGTCCTTTTTACCGGCTCCATAGTTTTGAGCCACATAGTTGGAGATAGCGGTCATCATGGCATTATTGACCAGAACGGATACCTGATCGGCCTTGGTAGCGGCTGTATAGCCGGCGACTGCCGCAGATCCCAGCGCGTTGACGGTAGACTGCATGGAGATCTGGCCAATGCACATGACAGACATCTGGAAGCCCATGGGAAAACCGATTTTCAGATGGGAGATAAGATCCGGGCCGATGCCGTGAAAATCCGTCCGGTGGAGCCGCAGTATTTCAAAGGAACGTAAACCCGCAATCAGGCACAAAAAGGCCGAAATAAACTGGGACAGTACCGTCGCCCAGGCAGCGCCTGCTACGCCCATGTGCAGTGGGACGATAAAAACGATATCAAGAACCACATTTAAAAGCGAAGAAAAGATCAGAAAGTACAGAGGCGTCCGGCTGTCGCCGAGAGCCCGGAGCAGATTGGAGATCAGGTTGTAGAAGACCGGCGCGGCGGTGCCCAGCAGGATAACGAACATATAGTCATAGGCCTGCTGATAGATATCCTCCGGCGTATGGATCCAGTCCAGGATCGGACGGGAGAGCGCGCAGCAAACCAGTGTTATGAAAATGGTAAAAAGGATGCTTAACAGGGTGGACGCAGCTACGCTTCTGCGCATACCGACTGTGTCTTTTGCGCCGAACCGCTGACCCAGACAGATACCGAAGCCATTGGTAAAGCCTTGGATAAAGCAGAGTACAAAATATACAATCATACTGGTGGCGCCCACGGCAGCCAGTGCGTCGGCGCCCAGCGTCCGTCCCACAATGACAGAATCTGCCAGCGTGTAAAATAACTGGAACAGGTTGCCTCCGATTACCGGAAGCGCAAAGATAAGAAGCGCCCGGAACGGGCGCCCTTCGGTCAGGTCTAGCATAGATAGCAGGCTCTCCTTTTCGATGTCATACGAATACGATTTTAAATCTTTCTTATAGTAACGCGGAGAAAAAGAGAGGTCAAGAAAAATTTTGCCAGTTTATGTGCCGTTTTTTCAGGCGCAGATATACGTACTCCCGAAAAAGGGTGTACAAAACGGAGGTCAGTGGGATAAAGACAAGCATTCCCACAATTCCCATCAGATTTCCGCCAATTGTCACAGCCGCAAGCACCCAGATGGAGGGCAGCCCGACAGAGCCGCCGACCACATGAGGATAAATCAGATTTCCCTCCAGCTGTTGAAGAATCAGAAATACAAGAATAAACAAAACAGCCTGTTTGGGACTTACCATGAAAATGAGAAAGGCTGCCGTTGCACAGCCTATGAATGCGCCGAAAATGGGAATCAAAGCGGTAAACGCAATCAGGATTCCGATTAAAAGCGCATAGGGCATTTTTAAAATACTTAAGACAAGAAGAAACATACTTCCGAGAATCACCGCTTCCAGGCACTGTCCGGTAAGAAAATTTGCAAAGGTCCGGTAAGTCAGGGAACAGATTCGAATGGAGGCTTCCGCTTTTTCTTTTGGGAGAAAGGCAAAAAATACCTTCCTTACCTGAATGCGCAATTTTTCTTTCTGAAACAGAATATAACAGGCAAAAGAAAACGCGATAAAAAAGGTCGTGATACCGCTGACGATGGAGCCGACAGCCAGTATGGTTGTGTTCATCACATTTCCGGTTCCTTTTCCCAGAAGGCCCATTCCCCATCTGACGGCCTGGTCCGGGTCAAACCGGATCTGGTTTACCAGCTGCATGATTTCCTGATTATTGTGTGAAAATTCCAGAATCCAGGTCTGCATCTGAGGAATAAAGGCAGTGATGTTTGTGATTAGAGTTCCGATGGTTCTGGTAAGCTGGGGAATGACTCCAAACATCACGAGGATAAGGAGGCCGACGATCCCGATAAGGGTGAGAAGCAGGCTTATCGGCCGAGCGAATTTTTCGGCGGCCTTCGTTCCGTTTTCCTTTGCTTTTCCAAAGAGTTTCTTTTCTAAAAAACTCATGGGGACATGGATGACAAAGGCGATGGCGCCTCCCAGCGCAAAGGGAGACAGGATATCCCAGATGGTTTTTATTACATCGATCACGATATCGAATTTCCACAGCGCGATGACAAGAAATGCGGTAAATACGATGAGTTCGCGGATTTTTTTCATGGATAAGTTATTTAGATCCATTGTTTTCTCCATTCTTTTTTAATTTTATACGAATCCATTTCAGCGCCTGAATGAGCAGAAGACTGGTAACTGCATACAGGTATACCTGGACAAGCTGCATCAGGTTCAGGGATTCCACCTTAAACAGGAGATGAAGGCCGGGAAGGGTCAGTACGGCTGTGATAAGCACTGCGCCCAAAGCAAAAGCCCCCAGCAGCCAGGGATTCTGAAAGAGGCGTTCGGTAAAGAGAACTGGGTGATCGGATTTGCAGTTAAAGCCGTGGAACAGACGCGACAGGCAAAGGGTTCCAAATGCATATGTGCTTCCAAGCAGCGCGCCGTTCTGATGGTATCCGACCAGAAATCCAAACATCGTCATGATACCGATGACCAGGCCCTCCAGGCCGATTTTGCTGAGAAAATCTTTTGTCAGAATCGACTCACCCGCAGCGCGCGGCTTTTCCTTCATGACCTCGCTGCTATGAGGCTCTACGCCCAGGGCAATTGCCGGAAGGCTGTCTGTCAGAAGATTGATAAACAGCAGGTGTACCGGTGCAAACGGAACCGGAAAGCCTGCTATCGACGCGCAAAGAACCGTCAGGATTGCTCCGAAGTTTCCGGATAACAGAAACTGGATTGCGTACTTAATATTCCGATAGACGTTACGGCCATTTTCCACCGCCTTTACAATCGTTGCGAAGTTATCATCGGTAAGCACCATCGCTGCGGCATCCTTGGCAACCTCTGTTCCGGTGATTCCCATGGCAACGCCAATGTCTGCCTGCTTCAGCGCGGGGGCGTCATTGACGCCGTCGCCGGTCATTGCGACAATCATACCTCTTTCTTGCCATGCGCGGACAATACGGATCTTATGCTCCGGGGATACTCTTGCGTACACCGAAATATTCGGAACCAGCGCTTTTAGCTCCTCATCGCTTAAATGTTCAATATCCGCTCCCTCGCAGGCTTCAGATAAGTTCTGTAAAATACCGATTCTTTTCGCGATTGCCGCCGCTGTTATCTTATGATCCCCGGTGATCATAACCGGCCGGATTCCGGCTCTGATACATTCGGCAACCGCTGCCTTCGATTCTTCTCTTGGCGGATCCATCATAGCGATCAGACCCAGGAAGATTAGATGATTTTCATCTTCGGCGGTTAAGAGATATTTTTCCGGAAGTGGCCGGTAGGTAAAGGCAAGCACGCGGAGTCCTTCCATGGAAAATTCCTGATTTTGTTTTTGGATTTTCTCTTTATCGTCCGCTGTCATTTCCCGGACGCCCTCTTGGGTCCAGATCTGTTCCGTCCGTTCAAGGAGACAGTCTACCGCGCCTTTTACGATCAGTTGGTTCTCACCGTCTATCTCATGAAGGGTTGACATCATTTTGCGTTCACTGTCAAAGGGAAGTTCTCCGTTCCTGGGATAAGCGCTTCTTACTTCCGCGGCATGAATTCCGCAGCGGCTTCCCAGATTAATCAGAGCAGTTTCTGTGGGATCTCCGATTTCGACTCCATTTTCATTGGTTGAATCATTGCATAAAATACTGCAGTCCAGAAGATATCGCTGCGCCGGATCCATTACATCAATGGCAGACGCGGGAATCCGTTTTTCATCTATATAATAATCCTCTACGGTCATCTTGTTCTGGGTAAGCGTTCCTGTTTTATCGGAACAGATAATGGAGACACTTCCAAGACCTTCCACCGCCTGAAGCTTGCGAATGATAGCGTGTTCCTTCGCCATTTTCTGCGTTCCAAAGGAAAGAACTATGGTGACGATGGAGCTTAAGGCCTCCGGAATTGCAGCGACCGCAAGCGCTACGGCAAACAAAAAGGCGTTGCCGGGTTGTTCCCCCCGGAACACGCTGAGGGCAAATAAGATTCCGCAGAAAAGCAGAATTAAGATGGAAAGCTTCTTTCCGAAGGCCTCCAGATTTACCTGGAGGGGCGTCTGCTTTTCAGTGGTGGATTTCAAAAGTCCGGCAATCTTCCCGACCTCGGTCTGCATTCCGATGGCAGTCACAACTGCTCTGCCGCGGCCATAGGTCACAAAGCTTCCGGAGAACAGCATATTAGTCCGATCGCCAAGGGGAACCTCTGCGGAAAGAGTATCCAGGCTTTTTTCTACAGCAAGGCTTTCTCCGGTAAGAGCGCTTTCGTCAATTTTCAGACTGGCGTTCTCGATTAATCTTCCGTCTGCCGGAATCATATCGCCTGCCTCAAGCAAGATGATATCCCCGATGACCAGCTCCCTTGCCGGAAGCTGAACGACTGTGCCGTCGCGCAATACTTTGGCTTCCGGGCCGGCAAGCGTCTTCAGGCTTTGCAGGGATTGTTCTGCCTTTATGGTCTGAACAGTTCCTAAAATTGCGTTAATTGTGATAACGATCAGGATAACGAGCGCGCTTTCCATGTCTCCGAGCACACCGGATATGATTGCCGACGCAATCAGAATAAGCACCAGAAAATCCCGATACTGTTCAAAGAAAATCTGTGGGATGCTTTTCTTTTTTCCTTCCGCAAGTTCATTCCAGCCGTAGATCTCTCTGGCTTTTTTTACTTCTTCGCCGGTAAATCCGGATTCTCTGCTGTTCACATGTTTCAGAACATCTTCCGGTGTTTGCTGATAAATTTGTTTCATATGATTTCCTCCTTTTTCCTAAGTATTGCCAACAGGAATTTTTGTATAAAAAAAGAGACCTTTATTGCACAATAAATATGCAATAAAAGTCTCACTGTTTTCTTGTGACACCGGATGCTTCCACCGTATTGACGACGCCACAAACGCAGATTCGCAAGCGTAAGTTACTCCCTTTTATTTAAGAAAACTATATACCATCGCTGTTGTTTCTGTCAAGAAGTATATTTCATTTGCCATTTATCACTGCGGAATTCTCTTAATATCCCCAGGTCATGAGCTTCCATTTTCCGCCTTCGCTCCGGGCCAGCCACCAGGACCAGGTGTATTCTTCGTTCGCTTCCCATGCGCCGCCGCCATTTTCCGGTGAGCGGAAGCTGCTGTCAAATGCGATGCATTGGGTAAAAGGCTCTTTCTCGTCTTTTTCCGTTCGCAAATCGTTCATCCATGCAAGGGTATCGGGATCACTGCAGGTTTCATCGGATATATAGGAGAGGCTATGTAATTCGCAGCCCTCAAAGGAACGGAACTGTTTTCGTATAACCTTAATGGCGGCATCCATGTCTTCTTTGGAATAAAGAGAAGAGGTTCCATAATCGATTTCTACCTCTGAGGTATCGGCTTTTCCGCAGCCGACGAAAAGAAGTGTCAGCATAAGGCAAAGGATTGTAGTTATCATTTTTTTCATAGCGGCTGCCTCCTTATCATTTGGAATGTATAGCTGTTTCTATACCTTATTATAGAAGACATAAAATTGGAACGCAAGGAAAAGTATATGAATAGGAGAAGGGAACAGGTAATTGACAGTAATTGGAAAAAGTTAACGGTGAAATTTACAGAAATTTTACGGCAGTAGGAGTGTTAGCGCAGTGCATGACTGCTATGTAAAAAGTTCAGGAAGGATTTTTGTAATCGGATACAATTTTCTGTAATCTCCGTCATAATAAAAATATCTCCATCATTTCAAAAGAGAATGACGGAGATATTTTACCCTGCTTATTCTTGCAGCAACCAATCGGCTATATCGTGAATTTCGATTCCTTCATAGCTATATTGGGGATGTTTGGTTCTGGCAATCATCATTTTCGGATAAGCATCTCGAATTTGAAGCAGAGGAGAGCATTAGAGCCGGTTACATAGATGTCGTATTTTCCCTTAGAGTACAGGCTATTGATTGCCAACTCAAACTTGGGACACATTTGAATCTCGTCTACAAACAGGTAGTTCGTTTTGCCTTCCTGATAATGTTCTTCCACATAGGCGTGTAAGGCATGGTATTCCTTGATTTCTTCATACGCCAAATCCATGAAGTCAATGAAGATAATATTGATGTCAGGAGTGCCCTTCAGTTCAATGATTCTATCAAGATATTTTGCTCTCGTGATGGTTTTCATATAGTCACCCACTTTCAAAAATTGAAATTTTTTCATTTTTCGAAACCGGGAACTATGTAAAGGCCGCCTCAGGCACCAAGCCTATCCTGTTTAAACAGGTTCATTATCATCTTCATCAACGGAGCTATCTGCATCATCGTCCACATAATCAGCATTCGGATCAGGCTTTGCCGCTGCCTGTTCCGCCGGGGCAGTGGAAGATTTCATCCGCAATCGCCTCCGGGAATTTGCGTTCGTAACTGTCGAAATTTGTAGAAATATAGAATTTATCAGTTGTATCTTATGACTTCGGAAATATATCGTTGAGTTTCAGCCGTAAATGTGTTACACTATGTTCAGCCACAGGCAAGGAGGATTATGCCCATGATTAAACGTGAAATGTATATGAAGCGCATTCGTCCGTTTATCGGAACGGAGCTGATAAAGGTCATGACTGGTATTCGCCGGTGCGGTAAATCGGTCATGCTGGAGCTTATAAAAGAGGAACTTGTGGAGTCCGGTATCAGCTCTGCTCAGTTCATCTCTATCAACTTTGAGGATTTGAACTTCTCTCATCTGCAAACCGCAAAGTCACTGCATGATGAGATTACCAAGAGAGCCGCAGAGATCAACGGCAAGGTCTATCTATTTTTTGATGAGATTCAGGAGGTAAAAGACTGGGAGAAGTGTATCAATTCCTTCCGTGTATCCCTTGACTGCGACATCTATATCACCGGTTCAAACGCAAAACTTCTGTCCGGTGAGCTTTCCACCTATCTCGGCGGACGCTTTGTGGAGTTCGTTATTTACCCATTCTCCTTCGCGGAATTTCTGGAACTGTACCGTCCCATCGCACCGGATGAGCCGATCCGAAAATGCTTTCAGAAGTATCTATTATCCGGCGGTATGCCGTACCTTGCCAACATCCGCTACGAGGATGCTCCTTCCAAACTCTACCTTCATGACCTGTTCAACTCTGTCCAGCTCAAGGACATTGTGAAGCGGAACAAGATTCGTGATGTGGATTTGCTGGAACGCATCATCGCTTATGTGATTGCGAATGTGGGCACGACCTTCTCCGCAACTTCTCTGGCGAAATTCCTCAAAAACGAGAAGCGAACCGTTGCACCGGAGACCATCTTGAACTACATCAAATACTGCTGCGACGCATATTTGTTCTACCAGGTCAAGCGTGAGGACTTGCAGAGAAAGCAGATCCTTGCTTCCAATGAGAAGTATTACATTGCCGACCACGGCATCCGGGAGGCTGTTTTCGGCGGCAATATGCGTGACATCAACCTCATTTTGGAGAACATCGTGTATCTGGAGCTGCTGCGCCGGGACTACAAAGTGACAGTCGGTAGAATCGGAGACAAGGAGATCGACTTTGTATGTGAAAAGAGTGGAGAAAAACTGTATGTTCAGGTTACCTATCTACTGGCATCCGATGAGACCGTTCAGCGTGAGTTCGGCGCGTATGACAATATCCGCGATAACTACCCGAAATATGTTGTCTCTCTGGATGAGCTCGACATGAGCAGAAACGGGATCAAGCACCGCAACATCTGCGATTTCCTGTTGGCAGAGAAATGGAATTAGTCTTGTTGCCGTCATTCATCAGTTCTTTCATGATTCTCTGGACAGTTCTCCTTGATAACGATAATTCTTTGGCCAAATCTGTCTGTGTAATATAAGGGTTCTGTTTCAGAGCGGATAACAGCCTGTTTTCCATATTATCAGCGTCATGATTAGCGCCATTAGCGCCATTGGTGGCGCTGCTTGTCATCTAATTCAAAAGCTTATCTAAAATAGTATCTATTTGAGTCAGCATAAATTCAATAAATACCGTAGATTCTCCCTCTACATGGCATTTTGCAATCGCGTCGTAATAATCAACCTGGAATTTTTCGATTTGGCTTTCTATCGGAATATATTCAAAAATAGGATTCCATTTAGCCAAAATAGCTGTATGCCATAGCCTTGCCATCCTGCCATTGCCATCTGTAAAGGGATGAATAAATACAAATTCATAATGAAATACGCTGCTCAAAATCAGCGGATGCACCTGGTTTTTTACTTCTTTCATCCAGCCAAATAATTCATTCATCAATTGTGGAACAAAGCACGCCGGCGGAGCCATGAATATGCACTCATCACCATTAAATACATCTTCTTTTCATAGGCATTATATGCATTTTTCACCGGCTGTACGGGTTGCCCGCCCTGGTTGTACGGATTTGCTATAGTTTTTTCAGCAGAAGGGAGTTGCGGCAAATAACAATAAATAAAAGGCAGACCCAGATACGCTGAAATATACTCAGTGTATCCAGGCCTGCCTTTGAGGCTGAGGGGCTGCTGCCATTGTCTATCTCTTACTTGCATTTAATTCGATTCTAACTCGTTTTAATTCGTTTCGTGTTGAGTTAAATTTGTTTTTAACTCGTTATTACGAGTTAAAAATGCTTTAATCATCTATGTAAAGCCCCCTGCTTTCTAGCAGAAGTTCCGAATCAATGTCCTGGATTTGCTTTTCCGTGCAATTCTAAGAATTTTAATATTGCTTTTTCGTGCGATTTCAAGAATATCAAACTTGCTTTTTCGTGTAAATTATGAGCGGCTGAACTTGCTTTTTCGTGATTTCAGAGTTATAATCAGATCATATTATGGATATACTATCCTCAAAGGAAGTGATGGAATGCTGAAAAGAAAAATATATGATGCGCTCGTTACCTGGAAAAACAGCAGCAAAGGGACGACGGCCATGATGATTGACGGAGCGCGTCGTGTTGGCAAAAGCTTTATTGCCGAGCAATTTGCGAAGGCGGAATACAAAAGCTATATTCTGATCGACTTTGGACGGGCTCCGACAGATGTACTGGACCTGTTCGTCAACGATAGTGCAGATCTTGATTTGTTCTTTGCAAAGCTCGCAGCTTTTTACTCCACAACTCTTCATAAACGTGAGTCATTGATCATCTTTGACGAGGTGCAGCAATACCCAAGAGCACGCCAGCTTATCAAATATCTTGTAGCAGATGGCCGGTTTGATTACCTTGAAACAGGTTCACTGATCCGACTGAAAAAGAATGTACAGGATATCATTATTCCGTCGGAAGAGGATCATATTGAGATGTTTCCGCTGGATTTTGAAGAGTTCCTTTGGGCTATGGGCGACGAAGCAACTTATCCGCTGATCCGACATTGCTTTGAAACCAGGAAACCCCTTGGTGCAACACTTCACCGGAAGATCATGAACGACTTCCGCCAGTACATTCTGGTCGGGGGTATGCCTCAGTCTGTTCTTGCTTATAGGAATGGCAAAGACTTCGAGGCATCCGATGTTGCCAAACGCAGGATCCTGAAGCTGTATCGCGAAGATGTCGCAAAATTTGCAGAAGGTTATGAGGACAAAGTGTTTGCCGTGTTTGATGGCATTCCGGGGCAGCTTTCCAAAAAGGAAAAGAAATACAAGCTTTCTTCTCTCGGAAAGCAGGCTCGTTTTCGAACCTTTGAGGATTCTTTTGTATGGCTGAATGAAGCCATGGTAGTAAATACCTGCTTCAATGCAACAGACCCTCATGTCGGGCTTGCACTGAGTGCTGATCATGCCACACAGAAGTGCTATATGGCAGATACCGGACTGCTTGTGACGCACACTTTCCAGGATAAGAAATACACAGACAACGAACTATATCGCGCGATCCTCTTTGATAAGCTGAATATCAACGAAGGAATGCTGATGGAAAACATTGTTGCGCAGATGCTTCGCCACAGTCGTTCACGCCTGTATTTCTATTCCCGCTCCGATAGTCGGAACCGGGAAAACCACATGGAAATAGATTTCCTGATTACCGAGGGAAAGAAAATTGCCCCCGTAGAAGTGAAATCCGGCAATTACCGTTCCCATTCTTCTTTGGATAAATTCCGTAAACACTTTTCTTCTGCCATTGGCAACTCTTATATTCTTTATACCAAGGATGTTATGGTCAAAGACGGAATCATCCATCTGCCTCTGTATATGGCAGAACTGCTGTAATACCTTGCAAGCCTGCGGAGCTCCTGCAGGCTTACTTTTTATGTTTTACCGGCTTTTCACGACCGCGAATAATGTGTAATGTTCGTGACATGGAAGGATTTAATCAGTTATAACTGATTAAATTTGGTAAATTATACTTTTTATCAGTCATAACTGATGAAATTGGAATATAGGATCTCGTACAGATTTTCAGGCCTTTTGCGATTTCTGTCATCTGAGTCACCACATCCAGAGGCTTCGTGTAGCTGTCCATCTTGTCATGATCTTTCCTCATGAGCAGCTAGTCGGTGCTTACATGGAGGCAGCAGGCCATGGCAATCCTCCTAAATCATTTACTTTGCAATGCAAAATGCATATAATATAGGTGCAGTAGTAAAGAAAGGAGTTGACATTCATGGCTACCACTACTAATATCACCGTCCGTATGGACAGCGATATTAAGAAACAGTGCGAAGCGATTTATGGCGAATTAGGCATTAACCTTACCACCGCAATCAATGTGTTTCTTCGCCAGTCTCTCCGTGCCGGCGGTTTTCCTTTTGATGTTCGCCTGGATCAACCGAACAAGGAGACGATGGCGGCAATGCTGGAAGCGGAGCGCATTGCCCGTGATCTGCCCGTAAAACGCTACTCTGATGTTGAAGAAGCATTGAGGGCGTTAAAGGAATGAACAAGAATTTAGACATCGTTTAGACATCGTGAGTGCCATATTCAGCCAGATTGGTTGTTGGTCTATCGGATTGAAGATGATTTACTGATACTGACATTATCCCGAACAGGAACGCACAGCGATCTGTTCGGAAAATAGGAAAGGGACACTCGGTTTTTCTATCATTCCTTCTTGGAAAAATGTGATTTTATCACGGAGAGCGTCTCCGAAACAGGTTATACTACAAATACAAAATACAAGGAGGTATTCTTATGAGACTGAAAGATAAAGTTGCAATCATCACCGGAGGCAGCCGTGGCATTGGCTACGCTACCGCAGACAAATTTTTGAAGGAAGGTGCTACGGTAATCCTGACCGCAAGCTCACAAGGTTCTGCTGACAAAGCGGTTGCGCAGCTGAAAGAAAAGTACCCTGATGCAACAGTTGCGGGAATCAGTCCTAACCTGTCCAATTTGGAATCTGTCCGCAATGCGTTCCGAGAAGCTGCCTCAAAATACGGTTGCATTGATATTCTGGTGAACAATGCCGGTGTATCCGAAAGCACTCCCTTTACCGAGTATACGGAGGAAACCTTTGATAAGGTTATGGATCTGAATGTAAAAGGCGTGTTCAATGCTACAAGAGCCGCCAGTGAGTGCATGATTGCAAAAGGTCAAGGTGTTATTCTCTCCACCTCCTCAATGGTCAGCATTTACGGCCAGCCCAGTGGCTTTGCTTATCCCGCATCCAAATTTGCTGTCAATGGCCTGACGGTTTCCCTTGCCCGAGAATTGGGTCCGAAGGGTATTCGAGTGAATGCAGTCGCTCCCGGTATTACCCTGACCGATATGATGAAGGCTGTTCCCAAGGAAGTAATTGATCCGCTCATCAAGCAGATCCCTCTGCGCCGCCTGGGTCAGCCGGAGGATATTGCCAATGCATTTGTGTTCCTGGCATCTGACGAAGCATCCTATATCACGGGCGTTGTGCTCAGTGTAGACGGAATGGCAAGAACATAAAAAAGGAAACAGGGCAGCTGGAAACGGCTGCCCTATCTTCGAAATATGGAGATATCCACATGAAAAGAATCATTCCCATTTTAATGACTTTACTGCTTCTCTCTGGTTGTGCAACGCAATCCGCTGAAAAAACCTATCGACAGATTACTATGGAGGAAGCTATTACGATGATGGAGGAGGAAACCGGATACATCATCCTCGATGTTTGTACTGCTCAGGAATATAGCGAAAAGCATATTCCCGGTGCTATCAATATTGCCAACGAATCCATTGGCACAGAGGATATCTCTGAACTGCCGGATAAAGATCAGCTGATTCTGGTATACTGCCGCAGCGGTAATCGGAGTAGGCAGGCATCTGAAAAACTGGTGAAACTGGGCTACACCAATATCATTGAGATCGGCGGAATTAATAGTTGGCCCGGTGAAACAGTCACCGGCGATAAGTGATAAAATCACAGAACAAGAAACGACTGCTGGATATAATAAAGCCATAAAAAAGAAAACAGGAGGACATAAATATGTCTGCTATCAGTGTTAATAGAAACAATTTCAATCAAGAGGTTTTGAACTCGGACAAGCCCGTCCTGATGGATTTCTGGGCTCCCTGGTGTGGTCCTTGCCGCATGGTAGTTCCTCTGGTAGAGGAGATTGCCAAGGAGCGCTCCGATATCAAGGTTGTTAAAATAAATGTGGATGAGGAACAGGAACTGGCTATGCAGTTCGGTGTGATGAGCATACCCACTCTGGTGGTTATGAAGAACGGAAAGATTGTCAATCAAGTCACCGGTGCCAGACCTAAGGCTCAGATTCTCGCCATGCTGTAAGGAGACAATATGAAGTGACCTCCAGATTGTAGATTCGTGGATTTACCTGTAATCTATTAATTGTTGAGATTAATGGTAACAGGGATTACCGCATACAATAAGGAGGCCACATATGAATACTATAGTTTATGTTGGAATGGATGTCCATAAGGAAAGTTATACTTTATGCTGTTATTGCTACGATACCGATAAGGTTGAGTATAAACAGACGATACCGTCAGATTACAAATTGGTTCTTAAATATATGGAATCAATGCGTAGCAGATATGAAGGAGAAGTAGCTTTTGTTTGTGGATATGAGGCAGGATGCCTAGGATATTCACTTTATCACCAGCTTAGAGAGCATGAGGTGGATTGCAAGATTCTTGCACCAACTACAATGGCTATCACAAATACAAGCCATGTGAAAACTGATAAGCGAGATGCAGCAAACATCGCCAGATGTTTAGCGTTTCATACTTACAGTGAAGTGTATGTTCCTGATGATGAAGACAACTCTGTAAAAGAATATATCAGAATGCGTGATGATCAAAAGCTTATGCTTAAGAAAATCAAGCAGCAGATACTTGCATTTGTACTTCGTCAGGGCAAAAAATTCGAAGGCGGAAAAACCTACTGGACTATAGCTCATATGAAATGGCTTAAGTCATTGGATTTAAAAGGATTAGATAAAGAAACTCTCTCTGAATATCTCGTAACATATGAGTATCTTACCGAAAAGATCGAGAGATTAGATAACCGTATTGAAGAACTTGCTTCTGGTGAGAAGTATAAAGAGAAAGTTAAGAACATGGGGTGCTTTCTTGGAATCAAGACTCATACAGCGCTATCAATGGTTGCTGAGATAGGGGACTTTAACAGATTTGAAAAGGCACCAAAGTTTGCTGGTTTCTTAGGACTGGTTCCAAGTGAGAATTCCAGCGGTGATAGTACCAACAGATATAGTATTACTAAGGCAGGTAGTAGTCATCTTAGACGATTAATGGTTGAAGCTGCTCAAAGCTACAGTCGAGGAAATGTGGGACACAAATCACTTGCATTAAAGGAAAGGCAAAAAGGATGCTCCGCAGAAGTAATAGCATATGCTGATAAGGCAAACGAAAGACTCAGAAGACGATTTTACAAGATGACTCTAAGCAAAGGAATGAATAGAAATGTTGCAACTACAGCGATAGCAAGAGAATTAGCTTGTTTTATGTGGGGAATGGCAACTGGAAATATTTCGTGAGTATGATATTCATCTGCATCAGTCAAGGCTACTTCGCACCGCGTTGCGGCAAGGCCTATGACAGATACATCTGAATATCAAGAAGGTAATTAAGCAGATTTATCTGATTTTATCAGATATCATCTGCATAACAAAACTAACACTGGATGCAGAGGCAGGGGCTTGGAGAACTCTTAGGTCCGAATTATTTGCGACGCACCTCTGTTGACACTATATTTACATATTTTGATTCACGCTAGGAGACGGCAAGATTCACGGCGGACCATTGACCTGTAGGTAACCAATCCACGAATAACAGAGTGGCCAAGGCCGGGGACTGTTAGATCTGAGGCCCTGCCTCTGTACCCAGTGTTAAAAATTAGGAAAGGAAAATGGTTGTGATTTCCTCGAATTAAATCTTGACAGGAGGTCACTTCATAACAGGTGCAAAGATGAGATTCTTCGATTTTCTGAAAGGCCCTGACATCAATCAGGGTGTCAAAGAATATAGCACTACGGATGGCGCAGTCCTGCTGGATGTTCGCACCCCCGACGAATACCGGCAGGGGCATATCCCCGGCAGTAAAAATATTCCTTTGCAGTCCATTCATTGACAAAGTGGCTGGCATGATTGACAATAAAGCTACCCCCATCTTTGTACACTGTCTCAGTGGTGCAAGAAGCCGCCAGGCAGCTGCTGTTTTGCAGCAGCTGGGTTATACCAACGTGAAAAACATAGGCGGAATTTCCGCTTATGCAGGAAAGGTGGAACGATAATATGAAAGTTGTCATTGTAGGCGGTGTGGCAGGCGGTGCTACCGCTGCCGCCCGTATTCGCAGACTGAATGAGCAGGCAGAAATCGTAGTTTTTGAGCGCTCGGGGTATATCTCCTATGCCAACTGTGGTCTGCCATACTATATCGGTGATGTGATTACCGAACGGTCGGATCTGACCCTCCAGACCCCGGAAAGCTTCTTCTCCCGGTTCCGTGTGAACATGAAGGTGCGTCATGAGGTCACAGCGATTCATCCTGAAGAAAAAACCGTTTCCGTGAAAAATCTGGAAACCGGTGAGGAGTTCGAGGAGAGCTATGACAAGCTGATTCTCTCTCCCGGAGCCAAGCCTACCCAGCCCCGGCTTCCCGGTGTAGGTCTTGATAAGCTGTTTACCCTGCGCACTGTTGAAGATACCTTCTGCATCAAGGATTACATCAATGCAAACCATCCCAAATCCGCTGTACTGGCAGGTGGTGGCTTCATTGGATTGGAGCTGGCAGAAAACCTGCGAGAGCTGGGGATGGATGTCACCATTGTCCAGCGTCCAAAACAGCTTATGAATCCCTTTGATGCCGATATGGCTTCTTTCATCCATAATGAAATGCGCAAGCACGGTGTAAAGCTGGCACTTGGTCATACCGTAGAAGGGTTTGAGGAAAGGGACGGCGGCGTGGATGTGCTGCTGAAAGACGAACAGCCTCTCCATGCGGATATGGTAATCCTGGCCATTGGTGTTTCTCCCGAAACCACCCTTGCAAAGGATGCCGGGTTGGAACTGGGTATTAAAGGAAGTATTGTGGTCAATGACCGAATGGAAACCTCCATTTCCGACATCTATGCCGTGGGCGATGCGGTGCAGGTGAAGCACTTCGTCACCGGGCAGGATGCTCTGATCTCTTTGGCTGGCCCTGCCAATAAACAGGGACGAATCGCTGCGGACAACATCTGTGGCGGAGACAGCCATTATACCGGCTCCCAAGGCAGCAGTGTCATCAAGATCTTCGGCATGACTGCCGCTACTACCGGCGTAAATGAGACCAACGCCAGAAAAACAGGGCTGGATGTTGATACGGTTATCCTGTCGCCCATGAGCCATGCAGGTTACTACCCCGGCGGGAAAGTCATGACAATGAAGGTGGTCTTTGAAAAGGCGACTTACCGCCTGCTGGGTGCGCAGATCGTAGGCTATGAAGGTGTGGATAAGCGCATTGATGTGCTGGCCACCGCTATCCGGGCAGGAATGAAAGCCACGGAACTGAGGGATCTGGATCTGGCCTACGCACCGCCTTATTCCTCTGCGAAAGACCCGGTAAATATGGCTGGCTTTATGGTTGAGAATATCGCAAACGGTGTTCTGAAACAATGGCATCTGGAAGATGCAGATCGTCTTCCTCGTGACGGAAGCGTAACTCTGTTGGACACCCGCACTGTGGAAGAATTCGCACACGGACACATTGACGGCTTCTTTAACATCCCGGTGGACGAGCTGCGGGAGCGGCTGGGTGAGCTGGATAAGCGTAAGCCTGTCTACGTCATCTGTCAGAGCGGTCTGCGCAGCTACATTGCCTGTCGTATCCTGGCCGGAAACGGCTTTGACTGTTATAACTTCTCCGGCGGCTTCCGGTTCTACGACGCGGTGATACATGACCGCTGCCTCATTGAATCGGCTACCGCCTGCGGCATGGACAAATAAACATCCGCCGCATCTCTCCAACAATTTTGGTAGAGATGCGGCGGATTTTCATCCTCTGACTGCAGCAAACATTTCAAACATCTGAATCACACTTTACCCCAAAAAGAAATCACTGACCAGCATCACACAGAATCCGGCCAGGAGCGCATAGGTTGCTCCGGTCTCGCTGCCGTGGGCATGGGTTTCGGGAATCATTTCATCGCTGATGACATAGAGCATGGTTCCTCCCGCAAAGGCCAGAGCAAAGGGGAGAATGGCCGAAGCAATGCTTACGGCCCAATATCCCAGAAGCGTACCGACGACTTCGATCAGCCCGGTCACCATGGCGCAGACAAAGGTTTTTACCGGGGATACGCCTGCTGCCAGCATGGGCGCAATGATCACCATGCCTTCGGGGATGTTCTGCAGGGCGATACCGCAGGCGATCATCATCGCCTGCGCCGTGTCTTCACTTCCAAAGCTGACACCGGCGGCAATCCCCTCCGGCAGGTTATGGATTGCGATGGCTGTGACAAACAGCAATACCTTGTCAAGGTTGGTGCTGCGATGTGTTTCCGTATCGGTTCCCACCAGCCTATGCAGGTGGGGAACCAGCTTATCAATGAGATTCAGGCACACCGCCCCAGTAAAGATCCCGATGATGGAAACGAGGATCCCATGGGTTCCGCCATAATTGAGAGATGGCAGAATCAGTCCCAGTACAGCCGCAGACAGCATAACACCTGCCGCAAAGGACAGCACTATGTCGGAGAATTTGTGGGAGATATTCCGAAAGACAAAGCCAATGAGACTTCCAAAAATGGTCGCGCCCCCAACGCCGAGGGCGGTGAGCAATATGATTTTCATCATCAACGATACAGGTCTTCTATGTATCAGAAAGTTCCTGCAATCTCCTTTCTTCACAAATCTCCACGGTGCCCCGCGCCAGCTTCACCATACCCTCGTTCTGGAAATAGCGAAGCATTCGGGTAACTACCTCACGGGCGGTACCCATGTGGCTCGCAATGGTTTCATGGGTAATCTTGAGGATATTTGTTCCCTCTAAGCCGCATTCCTCCAGCAGAAATCCTGCCAACCTTTTATCAAAACTTTTCCACATGATCTGCTCCATGAGCCACATAACCTCAGAAAAACGGGTTGCCATAATTTCGTTGGTAAAATTAGCTACCACAGCAGACTCTTTCATAATGTGCTGATAAGTGTCAGCAGAAATAACCCACATCGTGGTATCCTTCTGCGCCTCAATGGTAATCTCAAACTGAATACTGTTCATCATACAGGAGGCGGAAAACAGGCAAATATCCCGATCAAACAAACGATAGAGGCTAATCTCTCGTCCTTCATCGGAAAGAATATAGGCACGAAGCTGTCCGCTTCTTACCAGCAGAAGACCAGTACACTCCACAGTTCCATTATGAATCACGGTCCCTTTGTCCACTTTTCGTAAAACTGCATTTCGCTCCAAAATCTGCTGCTGGGTCGGTGTCAGTTTGTTCCAAATTGGAAAATAGGATGAAAAATCCATGGGTACACCTCCTTGAATACACATAGTATAAAATAATTTATAGCATATGTCAATAATTCCGTTGACATATAGGAAAAGGAGATGTACAATGGTCGTATAAATGGCATATGCCGAAAATAATATGGAGGTGAATCTATGCCAAGACCGAGAAAATGCAGAAAAGTTTGTTGTTTGCCGGATAATGATGGTTTTGTTCCGGTTCGTGGCGGCGAGGAACTGACTCCCATTGTCCTGAATGTGGATGAGTATGAATCCATTCGCCTGATTGACCGTGAAGGTTTTTCTCAGGAGCAATGCGGAGAATATATGCGTATTGCCAGAACAACGGTTCAGCAGATTTATGCAGCTGCCCGCAAAAAATTGGCCGATGCGCTGGTTGAGGGACTTCCTCTGCGAATCGAGGGAGGGGATTTTACACTCTGCAGCGGAAACAGCGCAGCCTACGGGTGCAAAAATTGCTATCAGCAAAAAATTCATCCGATGCACGAAAAACCGAAAGGAGATAATATTATGAGAATTGCAGTCACTTATGAAAACGGAGAAATCTTTCAGCACTTCGGTCACACCGAACAGTTTAAAATCTACGATGTGGAAGATGGAAAAATCATTTCGTCTGAGGTTGTGGATGCTGGCGGCAGCGGACATGGTGCACTGGCAGGCGTCCTGAGTGCACTGAAGGTGGATGCCCTGATCTGCGGCGGTATTGGCGGCGGTGCCCAGATGGCACTGAGCGATGTGGGTATCCGGCTTTATGGTGGTGTTTCCGGCAACGCTGATGCAGCAGCAGAAGCACTGGCAGCAGGCGAGCTGGACTTCAACCCCAATGTCCGGTGTGATCATCACGACCACCATGGGGAAGGTCACTCTTGCGGTTCCCACGGCTGCGGCCATCACTCCTGCGACTGAAATAGGTGATTAAGTCACGGAATATGTGTCGTGATTTGATAAAATATAGATAAAGGAGGCGGTAAAACCTATGAAACAATATGTTTGCGGCATTTGTGGATATATCCACGATGAAGCTGTCGGTGGCAAGTGGGAAGACCTACCTGCCGATTGGAAGTGTCCTGTCTGTAAAGCAGGCAAAGACGCTTTCAAACCCAAAGATGAAAAAACAGCGTCCCAGGAGATCCTTGAAAAGCCCCATGTGGACAAGGAACTCTCTCCCATGGAAATGAGCATCATCTGCTCCAATCTGGCCCGTGGCTGCGAAAAGCAGTATCTTCCCCAGCAGGCAGATGATTTCAGAAAACTGGCAGAGTTCTTCAGAAGCAAGGCTGCGCCCGTCGAGGAGGCCAGCACAGCCAAGCTGCTGGAACTCATTGACAAGGATTTGTCTGTAGGGTATCCCTATGGCAATGCTATAGCCGGTGAAAAGCCTGATCGGGGTGGTCTGCGCTGTCAGGTGTGGAGTGAAAAGGTTACCCGAATGCTCCAATCTCTGCTGACTCGATATGAATCTGAGGGAGACAAGATGTTGGAAAACACCGGTGTCTGGGTTTGCACGGTCTGTGGTTTTGTCTATGTTGGTGACATAGCACCGGAGCTATGTCCGGTGTGTAAGGTTCCCAGTTGGAAATTTGAAAAAATGGAAGGGAGGGCATAACTATGGCTGAAAAATATGCAGTAAGAAATCTTCGCTTATGTACCAAGGATTGCCTTTGCCTCTATGTCTGCCCAACCGGAGCGACTGATACAGAGAACAGCATCATTGATCCTGAAAAGTGTATCGGCTGCGGTGCCTGTGCCGAAGCCTGTCCATCCTCTGCAATCTCTATGGTTCCAAAAGAACTGCCGCCGCAGCAGCCGAAAGAAGAAAAAGTTGTCGAAGCGCTTCGTGGCTTAGTTCAAAGCAAAGCCAATGCAGAGAACATTGCTTCGCAGCTTCCTGATGTCTTGAGCGTCGCTGTGGAAAAATCCTCTCGCCTGATGGCTGAGGATCTGTGCAGAGAAGCCGGCTTTATGCTGCCTCAGAGCAGCAACACCAGATCGTTTCTGGAAAGTATTAAAACGTATCCCGGCATTCCTGTGGATGCTGTGGAATCCCTGTTAAAAAACATTCAATTCAATGAAAAAACGGAGGAAAAGAAAATGGAAAAATGGAAATGCACAGTCTGCGGTTACATTCACGAAGGCCCTATGACACCTGATTTTAAGTGCCCCATCTGCAAGCAGCCCGCCGACAAGTTTGTGAAGATTGAGGATGCTGCGGCTCCTGCAAAGAATCCCTATGCAGGCACCAAAACCGAGAAAAATCTGTGGGAAGCCTTTGCTGGTGAATCTCAGGCACGCAACAAATATACTTACTTTGCTTCAGTAGCCAAGAAAGCCGGTTACGAGCAGATTGCTGCTCTGTTCCTGCATACTGCACAGAACGAGATGGAGCACGCCAAGTTGTGGTTCAAAGCTCTGGGCGAGCTGGGCGATACTGCCGAGAACCTGCTCCATGCTGCTGAAGGTGAGAACGCCGAGTGGACGGATATGTATGACCGCATGGCTCGTGAAGCTGATGAGGAGGGATTCCATGATCTGGCTGAACAGTTCCGTGGCGTAGCTGCCATTGAGAAGATGCACGAGGAGCGCTACCGCAAGCTTTTGAGCAACGTGGAGACCATGCAGGTGTTTGAGAAGAGCGGCGTTACCATCTGGGAGTGCCGTAACTGCGGACATATCGTAGTAGGAACCAAGGCTCCTGAGATCTGCCCTGTCTGCAAGCATCCTCAGGCATTCTTCGAAGTGCGTGCGGAAAACTATTGATAAAACGGAGGAAATTAAAATGAGTGCAAAGTTTTATATCTGCGAACACTGCGGCAATCTGGTGGGCATGATTCACGACTCCGGCGTACCTATGATGTGCTGCGGGCAGAAAATGACTGCCCTACTACCCAACACCGTAGAAGCCAGCGGCGAAAAGCATCTGCCTGCTGTTACTGTTGAAGATGGTGCAATCCATGTCAATGTGGGTTCTGTAGATCATCCTATGCTTCCGGAGCATTTCATCGAGTGGGTCTATGTCCAGACCGAAAACGGTGGTCAGCGTAAGGTTTTGAAGCCCGGTGACGAACCCCATGTCACCTTCTCCCTGGGAGACGATAAAGCAGTAGCTGTCTATGCTTATTGCAACCTCCACGGCCTGTGGAAAACTGAAATTTAACATGGAGATTCTTGCAAATGAACGAAAAAGTACATGCGCTTATCAATCAACAGATAAATAAGGAATTCTATTCCGCATACCTTTATCTCAATTTTTCAAACTATTTCGAGGAAGTCGGGCTTGACGGCTTTGCCAACTGGTATAAAATTCAGGCTCAGGAAGAGCGTGACCACGCCATGCTTTTCTATCAGTACCTGCAAAACGAAAACCAGAAGGTAACGCTTGAAGCCATTGACAAGCCTGATCTGAATGCAGCTTGCCATATGGATGTTTTGAAGGCAGGTCTTGAGCACGAAAAATATGTGACCTCGCTGATTAATGATATCTATAGTGAGGCTTACGAAGCAAAGGATTTCCGTACCATGCAGTTCCTCGATTGGTTTGTGAAAGAACAAGGTGAAGAAGAAACCAATGCAAAGAATTTGATTTCCAAAATTGAACTCTTTGGCTCCGATCCCAAGAGCTTGTATATGCTCAATCAGGAATTGGCAGCACGAGTTTACTCTGCTCCTTCTTTGGTTCTTTAATCACCATAGCCTATAGATGATGGAAGTATAAAAGGCAGTATGCCGCCTGTCGGTTTTCCGGCAGGCGGATTTTTTACAGGAGGATACCTATGAGTCAAGACAATGCCAGCTTTACCTTTTTACATCGCATAGAGGAAGTAGAACTGAACATTGAGGATGGACGCTGGCAATCTGCTTTGGCATTGGTGCTGACTTTGCCTGATATTTGCGGCGGCATTGCTTTCCCAGAAATTGTAAAGCGTTATCGGGATGGGCGTGCTGTTCTGGATAGAAAGCAGAGACCAACTCGTGATGTAGGGAATCAATATATTCGTTGGTTTGATACATACGCAGCACCTTTCTTTAAAGTTTCTGCGCAGGATATCTCTCCGTATATCTGCGGAGAACGATGCTGGCAGCTTCGATGTGAATACCTGCACCAAAACAAAGGCTTTGCAAATACTGAGGACAATACTTCGATTCGTTTTCACTTGGGTGTGAATTGCGGAACTTCCGTTTGCCAACTGGATAGAATAAGTTCTGACAACAGCCTCACGGACATCCGTATTGATATTGAACAGTTTTGCCGAAGAATGTGTCGAGCGGTCAGAGCTTATTATGAAGCAGAACATACAGAAAAAGATTTCAACCTTTATAATACGCCAGTTCTTGATTTTATAAAGGCATCACAGGATGAGCAATCAAATGCCACGATTGTCATTATGTGCAGTGATTCAGCCTATGGGAACGGACTGAGACTGGTACTGCAGAACTTATCCAAACATATCCTTGTATTTGAAACCCCGGAAGCTGCAAGAAAAAAGCTTGGAAAGAAAAAGCCTATGCTTTGGGTTGTTACAGAAGCTCTGACAAAACAGCCGGATCAGCCATGGCGGGCGGATAAAAGAACACCCGTAATTCTTCTGTCCAATCAACCGGAATCAGAAATAACGATTGAAAAGAATACGGGTAAGGTGATCATCTTGCCTGTTCCCGTTCTACCAGAAACGCTCCGTAATGCAGTTAAGACTTATCTTTTGATAAAGGAGGGAAAGTAATAAGAATGATTATTATTATCCTACCAATCATATTACTACTACTTCTTCTTACTTTTTTCCTCTATATTCAAAAGAAAAAAGTGATGTCGCTTCAACAGCAGATTGGTGATCTCCAAAATAAAATTAGTATTTTTGAAAAACAATATCTTGCAGCTGAACAGTATAAAGATTCTCTCAGGCAGGAAGCATACACGGTTCATTTATATGCTTCTCTCTCGCTGGAGGAGGCAAAAAAAACATCCATAAAAGATAAGCAGTCTCAAATCATCTGTTCCAGTGAACATATCCTCGAGTTACTTAATAACGAAAAATTTTAGTGCGGCAGCAATGTCGCACTATTTTATGTGATATCATCACCGAAATATTATTTTAGATTGGCTATACTATAATCAAGCAAAGGAAAGGAGCTGGTAATATGGCAGTTATCAATATTAATAGAAATCAATTTGAAGAAATGGTGCATAGCGGAAAGACTGTTCTGGTGGAGTTTTCAGCCCCTTGGTGCGTATATTGCCGCCGTCTGGCTCCAGCATTGGAAAGCGTTGCTGAGGAATATAAGGATACACTGATATTCACTGCTGTCAACATTGATGATGAACCGGAATTGGCTGAGACCGAGGCTATTGAAGTTGTCCCTACTCTGCTGATCTATCACAGCGGACAAACTCTTGGCTCTATCGTCGCTCCAGAATCCAGAGCGCAGCTGGTGGCTTTTATTGAGGAAACCTTACAGCACCGGACTCAGGAAGTAAATAATGCGCAGCATATCTATGACATGATTGTTGTAGGTGGCGGTCCCGGCGGGTATACCGCAGCCCTTTATGCTGCAAGAGCAGGAATGGACACCGTGGTTTTAGAAAAGCTGTCTGCCGGTGGGCAGATGGCTCTGACCGAGCAAATCGACAACTATCCCGGCTTCGAGGATGGCATCGACGGTTTCTCCCTGGGAGAAAAAATGAAGCGAGGAACGGAGCGGTTTGGTGTGGAAACCAAGCTGACTGAGGTGCTGTCTCTGGAACTGTCAGGTTCTGTAAAGAAAGCTGTGACCAGCGAAGGCGCTATGTACGCAAAATCCATCGTATTGGCTACAGGAGCCGGTCCCAGAGAGCTGGGTGTTGATGGGGAACAGGCGTTAATCGGTAAAGGTGTCCATTACTGTGCAGCCTGTGACGGAATGTTCTATCGGAATAAAACAGTTGTCATCGCAGGAGGTGGCAATACCGCTGCAGCGGATGCGCTGATTCTCTCCCGGATCTGCAAAAAGGTCATCGTCGTTCACCGCAGAGGCACCCTAAAAGCAACAAAGATCTACCATGAACCTTTGATGAAAACAGAAAATGTAGAATTTGTCTGGGACAGTGAGATTATAGCTCTGCTTCATAACGAAAAGCTGACCGGTATCCAGATTAGGAACGTGAAAACTGGAGAAGAAAGTACCCTTGCTTGCGATGGTGTATTTGTAAGCGTGGGAAGAAAGCCTTCCACCGAATTGATGAAAGATCAGATTGAGATTGATCCGGCTGGATACATTATTGCAGATGAGAGTACCCGCACCAACATCCCCGGTGTGTTCGCCGTTGGGGATGTCCGCACAAAGGCATTACGGCAGGTCGTAACTGCTGTAGCCGATGGGGCAACTGCTGTTCACTATGCAGAGGAATATTTAGCAGGAGGAATGTGAGATGAAAGAAAAAATTAAAAAATGGCTGAAGCCAGTTCTTTTTACCGCAGGCGGCGCATTAGTTGGCCTTGCATATTACTACTTTGTGGGATGCCCCACTGGAGCTTGTCCGCTGACTTCTAACCCGTTCATCACGATGGTCTATATGGGCTTTATCGGCTGGCTGTTGTCCGGTATTTTCGGAAAGGGGTGCAGCGGTTTATGCAATACGCAGTAGCTTACCTGGAGGGCATTATCACCTTCATATCACCCTGCCTGCTTCCCATGCTGCCCATCTATATCTCCTATTTTGCAGGTAGTGGAGAACGCAGCACAAAAAAGACCTTGTTGGGAGCGATGGGATTTGTTAGTGGGTTTACTGTAATCTTTGTGGCGATGGGCACTTTGGCAGGCACCATTGGCAGCTTCCTGCGAGAATACAAAGGTGCAGTGAATTTAATTTCCGGATTGATAGTAATTCTTTTTGGCCTCAATTTTCTGGGCATTTTCAAAATGAATTTGTTCAGAGGCGGCAGTAAAACATTAAACAGTCGTGAGATGGGGTTCTTCCCCGCTATGCTCTTTGGCATAATATTTTCCTTGGGCTGGACACCTTGTGTGGGCGCATTCCTCGGTTCTGCCTTGATGCTGGCCTCTCAGCAGGATCATGTAATCGAAGGTATGCTGATGCTGCTTTGCTATTCGTTGGGACTTGGCATTCCTTTTCTTCTCAGTGCTATTCTGATCGACTATTTGAAGTCAGCCTTCAACTGGATTAAAAAACACTATCGGATCATCAATACTGTCAGCGGCTGTTTCCTGATATTGGTGGGTATCCTGATGGCAACAGGAACGCTGGGACAGCTACTCAGCCTGCTTAGTTGAGGAGGGTTTATGAATAAAAAGAAGATAATAATGATACTCTTTCTTGTGTTTGTTCTCATTTTAGGTGGCGCAGGAATTCTATATAAACAGCTTGGACAGAAACTGGCTCCCAATCTGCTTGCTACACAAACACCGCTGGAAACCGAATCCACAGAAGCCTCCACTCCAACAACACAAGAGAATGAATCAGAAAAGATATTGGCACCGGATTTTACAGTTTACGATCTGGATGGAAATGAAGTTCATCTTTCGGATTTTATCGGGAAATCCGTTGTCCTAAACTTCTGGGCAAGCTGGTGTAGTCCATGTAAAATGGAAATGCCTGATTTTAACGAAAAATATCTGGAAATTGGTGAAGAAGTACAGTTTCTCATCATCAATATGACTGATGGCTCCAGAGAGACTGTGGAAACTGCATCTGCTTTCATCGCAGAACAGGGCTATTCTTTCCCGGTATTTTACGATACAGATCAGGATGCCGCTGCAACCTACGGTGTTTATTCACTGCCTACCACATATTTTATTGATGAGGAGGGAAACGCAATCGCCCAAGCAACGGGTGCAATTGATGAAGAAACCTTGCAGCAAGGAATTGACATGATTATTTCCGATAGGTGATGATCAGCATATTATATCGAAGTAAAATGCAAAAAAGTAGCCACGGTCTGCCGGGTGTCTTTTCCTTTTTCACTGGAAACAAAAAGACACTCGACATTTTCACAAAGAAAACGGCAAGTGCCTGTTAGAGTTCCATATTCTGTTTTTTCTGTTTCGGAGTTTTCTGCTCCTGTGTCTGCTTCTGCTGTTCCTGCTCGTACTTCAATCTATCTGTGATAGAGTGCTTTGGCTCTGGCTTCTTCTGGGCTTCAGTCTGTTCCTACATGAGGACTTTGCCGCCTCAGTAGTGAATATCTTTCCGCTCGTTTCGGATGAGCCGCTTGAGTTCGCTTTATATCAATTATAACTGATAAAATTGGAATAAAGGATCCCGCACAGAGTTACAGGCTTTTTGCGATTTCCGTCAGCTGAGTCACCACATCCAGAAGCTTCGTGCGGCTGTTCACTATGTCATGATCTTTCCCCATGAGAAGATAGTCGGTGCTTACATGGAAGTAGCAGGCCATGGCAATGATTAGGTCAATGGACGGTTTTCTCTTACCGCGTTCCATCTTGCTGAGATGCTCCAAACTGATATTGAGTGCTTCGGCTATTTCCTCCTGGGTCATTCCCTGTGCCTTGCGAAGAGTGCTAAGGCGAGCTGCGAATTCGGTTGCGTCAAAATACATACTGTTTTCCTTTCCGCCTGCTGCGGAAGAGCAAAGGATACCATTGCTCACAGTACGTTCCTGACCATACTCCCGAAAATGGATGCACTAAAGAAAGGGTACCGATACTGCTTTTCTGAAAATCAGAGATCGAGCAATATTTGTATCCTCAGCCCTTAATGCATGTCAGGCTTTCGATGTGATGTTTTGGTTTCGAAAGCCTTGCCGAAAGCGCCGTGAAGCGTTGCTTCACCGGCTGATTAGCGGTCGTCAAATGCCCACTCGTGCAAGCACGGTGTTCATTTTCCTCGTCGCCATAACAAGAAAAAGACTACCGGCAAGGCAGGGATCCTATGAATATAGGAATCCCGTCTTGTCGGCAGCCTCTCATGTATGTCTGGTTTAACTGACCGATCATTACAGCATGTGACCTGGAGATGGATTTACGCAGCCTGTTTCATCTCAACCATTCCGTCGTTATGCCAAATTGATTCAATTATTAAATGCGCTCCTGACCCCGTGGGGCGTATATGTCAACGCGGTCATGCCTGCGTCCCATCGATTTGCTGACCATCGCGGTCCCGCACCTGTCGCAGGTCATTCGGGTTATGCCATCTTTACCTTCATAGCCAATTACTAGCTGGCGGCAGTTGGGGCAGTATATCTTTCTCGAGCGCCATCCAAGGTTTTCATGTGGCACTTATTTAACTCCCTTCTTATCTACATGTGTGTACGCAATCAGCAGGTACGACCTGCGCCTGCAGATTTCGGATTACAAATACCGGAATCTGCTTTTTTGTCTGCGGTTCCCAGCAATATTTTGCTGTATGGCCGCAGTGCTCGCATTCCATCCAGCCATCCGTCTCTTCGAGAAACAGGCTGTGATTGACTACGCCGCATACCGGGCATTTCACGTCATATGGAGTTACAGTAGTATGCCTTTCCTGATTGTGTTGAAAAAGTATATCTATTCATGTTTCTCCGTTCCTTTCCTAATATCAGACTCTAACTGGCTCATAGTATGTTTAAAGGCTTTTTTCTTCAGCTGACACTCCCATACCACAAGTACATTCCACCCCAGAGACATAAGATGGCGAGTATTCATTTCATCCCTTTCCACATTTCTCTGAATCTTTGGAATCCAGTAATCCTCATTGGAAGAGGGCCAAACAAATCTTGGACAGTCATGTTTGTGCCAAAAACACCCATTTACAAAAATAACTGTTTTATACTTTGGAAGCACAATGTCTGGGCATCCCGGAAGAGTGCGAACATTTTTGACATTGAAATAATCATATCGCCCTTTGAAGCATCGTCCCTAAGCTCTGCGACCGAATCATTTTCTTCCCAGATGACAGGTACTTCTACATCATTGATATATAATTTCATTTCACTTTCCTCACCGGAAACCGTATTCGTTTCGCCATCAACATATCCCTTGTCCGGCGTGTCTGTACTGTTTGTGGCGTCATTCTTCGCCTGTTCCACATAGTTTTCTGATTCCGAAACTGGTGTTCCAGCCGTATCATCTGATGTGCTCCCACAGGCTGTCAAGCAAAAAACAAACGCAATGCACAGGATCGTTGAAATTAGTTTCTTCATTCCTTACAGACGCTTTCCAAGCTCGTAGGCGTTTTGCATAGCGTCTTTATGATTGCCTGCATCATTGGGATCAGCTATTCCATCACCGGTTACAATGCCTTTCAGCGCTGCCTTTCCGAAGCAGTCTACCCATCCCTGAAGGCCACTGTATGCTTTTTCAAATGCACTGTCCGCATCCTCTGCGGCAGTTGCAATCATATAAACATCCCGGAATGCATAATCAGAGGGGAACAGCGGATTCAAGCGGTCAAGCAGCGTCTTCATCTGTCCGGCCATCTCATAATAATAAATCGGCGTAGCAAAAACGAGCACCTCTGCATCCTTAACCTTTGCCATGATTTCTGCCACATCATCTTTCAGAACACAGACCCCTTTTGCCTGACAAGATAAGCATCCAATACAATATTTAATCTCTTTTCCTTTTAAGGAAATGTATTCTACTTCGTGTCCGGCTTCTTTCGCACCCCTCTCACATTCCCTTGCAAGAATGTCCGAATTGCTGCCGCCACGAAGACTTGTTGAAATAATCACTACTTTCTTTGCCATAATTAACACACTCCGTTCTCTTCAAAAAATTTCTGCATCTTGTCGAAAGGAATAACCTCCAGGTTGTCATAGAGATCTGTATGAACTGCGCCAGGGATTGTGAGAAGCTCCTTATTCGCAGCATACTTGCTGTCCCTGATCATAGCCTCATATGCGTCTTTTCCGAAATAATAGCTGTGCGCTTTCTCCCCATGTATGATAAGAACAGCGCTTCTGATTTCGTTGCTGTATTTCAGAATCGGCTGATTCATAAAGGACTGACAGCCAATGCTGTTCCATCCTTCATTGGAATTCAGGCTTCTTTCGTGATAGCATCTTCCCTTATAATATTCACTATAATCCTTTACAAAGAACGGTGCATCAGCAGGAACCGGCAGTTCTGCACATCCGCCTGCTCTGGAATAGGAACCCTTTTTATATTCCTCCGTTCTAAGGGCATTCATAGCCTGCTTCTTTGCAAATCGGGCTTCTTCACTGTCCTCTGAATCAAAATATCCGTTGGCATTTACTCTTGTCATATCATACATGGTGGATGCAACCGTTGCCTTGATTCTTGTATCAAGAGCTGCTGCGTTGATCGCCATACCGCCCCAGCCGCAGATACCGATAATGCCGATCTTATCTGCATCTACATTATCCTGTACGGAAAGGAAGTCAACAGCCGCCATAAAATCCTCTGTGTTAATATCAGGCGATGCCATATATCTGGGCATACCGCCGCTCTCTCCTGTATAAGAGGGATCAAATGCGATTGTGAGGAATCCTCTTTCTGCCATTGTCTGCGCATACAGTCCGGAACATTGCTCCTTCACCGCCCCGAATGGACCGCTTACTGCAATTGCCGGAAGTTTCCCCTCTGCATTCTTCGGGGTATACATATCCGCTGCAAGGGTAATGCCGTAGCGATTTACAAATGTGATCTTCCTGTGATCCACCTTTTCACTCTTGGGAAAGGTCTTATCCCATTCTGAAACCATCTTGAGTTCTTCTGTTTTCATAATATCAGATACCTCCATGTAATAATTCTATTGAAACGAAAGCCTCTTTGCTTTATAATGGCATCATAAAACCTAAACCTTACTTTAGGTCAAGTATTATTTTGAAAAATTTCTGTGAATTTGAAAGAGGTATTTCTATGTACACAATTGGTCAGGTATCCGAGATGTTTCATCTCCCTATTTCAACTTTGAGATATTACGATAAGGAAGGCTTTTTCCCGAATCTTGTACGCAAAGGCAATATCCGTTACTTTAGTGACAACGAACTCGAAGCACTGCGTATTATCGAGTGCCTGAAACGATCCGGTCTTGAAATCAAAGATATCAAACAGTTTTTTGAATGGGTTGCAGAAGGCTCTTCCACCTACGCAAAACGGAAAGAACTATTTGAGCATCGAAAGGCTGCTGTCATAGAGGAAATCAAGCAGTTGGAAAAAACGCTCGCCATGCTGGAATTCAAATGCTGGTATTATGACACCGCAATGGCTGATGGCAGCGAGGATATGATCAATGCCATGCTCCCTGATAATCTCCCAAAGGACATTCAAAAGCTATATGACAATGCCCACATATAAAATTTGCCAGGCATAGGTATGTAAACAGGCAGCTTGCGCCGCCCGACCGGATTTTCTGCTCCGGCAAGCAGTCTGGCTTCAGATTAACCGAAGAGTCCGGAAAGCAGAGGTACCAGAGTGATACCGATGAGGGCCACGCCGCCACCGGCCATCAGCTGTTTCATCCCCAATTAGGTGTAAAAACTCTGCTCGATGGCGGGCGGCGGCGTACAAAAAATCTATATGGTGTTGTTAAGAGAACCGTCCCGGCGGGACAGGTCAGGCAGTGACCTGTTCCACCTCCGGGATGGGTTTGAGATTAAAATGAATTTCGATAGAAATGTGTCTTGTTTTATCTTCGTCAATGCGCTCATGCACAACGATTTCTTTGATTAAGCGGTTGAGGGTGGCTGCGTCCAGCTCTGTGATGTTGGCGTATTCCTGAATGGCTTCCACCCATTGTTTTGCATCATTGGCAAGCTGGACTTCATCGGACAGCCGCTTTCTGCCCTCGGACACTTTTGTTTTAAGCTCCGTCTGCTCGGTCTGTGTCTTTTCCAGCATGGTGTTGAAATTCTGCTCACTGATACGCCCTGCAATCATATCCTCATAAAGCCGCATGACCATTTTGTCCAGAACCTCAATCCGTTCCTCGTCCCTTGTAAGGGAGCGTTCCATTGCTTCCCGCTGTTCCCGCTGCTCGGCTTCACAGGTATTGGTCAGGCGGTCGGCAACCGCTTCCCCGTCCATCAGGGCAGCTCTGGCACATTCCCGGATTTTCCGCAGCACATGGCTGTAAAGGGTGTCATAATCAATCCGGTGCTGGGTGCAGTGGTTCTTTCCAAAGGCATTGTAGGTCTTGCAGGAGTAAATCCGCTGGGGATGTTTAGCGTTTGTGTAGCGTACCGTCAGCGACTTCCCACACTCGCCGCATTTTAACAGTCCGGCAAACAGGCTGATTTCATTGGTCTGCCCCGGACGCTGGCGGGATTTCAGCTTGTTCTGCACAATGTCAAAGCTCATGCTGTCAATCAGCGGTTCATGCTGTCCCTCCACCACAATCCAGTCCTCCGGCTTCTTTTCCCCAATCGTGCCGATTTTGAAGCGGTAGTCCTTTTTCTGGGAAGCAATCGCCCCGGTGTAGACGGGATTCATCAAAAGGTCTTTGATAACGGAGAAGTCCCACATATACCGCCCGTTTTCTGGGTCTTTCTTTTCCCATTTGGTGCGGGTATTGCGAAGCCCCCGTTCCCGGTTCCACCATGTAGGGCAGGGGATTTTTTCTTTCTCCAGCCGTCTGCGGATATAGTTCGGACCATGACCGTTCAGGGCATATCCGAAAATCAGCCGCACAATCGGGGCGGTTTCCTCGTCAATGAGCAGATGGTTTTTGTCCTCCGGGTCTTTCCGATACCCAAACGGGGCAAGACACCCGGTAAACTGTCCTTTCTGCGCTTTCAGAAGATAAGAGGAATGGACTTTCTTGGAAATATCCTTGCTGTACATCTCGTTCAGGATATTCTTGAACGGGGCAATGTCGTTGTTATCCCGCAGGGTGTCGATGCCGTCATTCATGGCGATATAGCGGACACCGTTTCTTGGGAAAAAGTCCTCAATCAAATGCCCGGTTTGCAGATAATTACGCCCCAGTCGGCTGAGGTCTTTCGTGATGACAAGGTTGATCTGCCTGCGCTCAATGGCTCTCAACATTCTCTGTAGGTCAGGACGCTCCATGTTAAGACCTGTGAAGCCATCGTCCTGATAGACTGCCACAACCTCCCATCCCTGCTTTTCGCAGTATTTTTCCAGCATATCACGCTGGTTTGCGATACTGGCACTTTCGCCTTGCAGGTCATCGTCCTTTGACAGCCTGCAATAGACCGCCGCACGATAACCCCCGGCAAGTGCCGAACCGATTGTTCTGTATTCCATTTCGTTCATCATAGCCATTTACCCACACAATCCAGACGGTATCTGGCTCTTTTGAACCTCATCTTCATTATAGCCTATATCTTTCTTTTTAGCAAGATATTCTTTTGTATTTGTCTTTCCGTATTTCTGGGAAATCAGGCTGACGAACACATCAGTGGCGTCAAGCTCCCCGTCAAATACAGTGGTCACATGAATCTCTGTTTTGTTTTTTGCCATAGGCAGTTATCCTCCATACATGAAAATAGCCAGACAGAGGGTGTCGGCAACGAAGTCCGGCAACGGACTTCAAAAGACCTTGCAAACAATCTCAATCTGGCGATGGTTACTATTTATACTTTTCTTTTATTTTTTTGTTGTTTTGGTTGTTATAAGGGAGAAAAGCCCGGAAATAAGGGGTTTTTCCCGGCAACCGGCTCGGCAACGGGATAACAACAGGGGGTGCAACGGGCTGTCCTTTTCAGAATGGAAGCTCCATCTGTTCTGTGACCTCCACAAAACCGTCCATCGTTTTTTCAGACGGGTTGCCGGAGTCCGTTGCCGGGTTTTCACGCTCCCAGCCCTTTTGTCTGCCATATTCGGAAAACATTCTTGGGTTTGGGAAGTACCGCCAGCTGGAAATGCACTGGTTCATAATCTCGTTGATTTCCCGGATTTCCCATTGCTTCGGCTCGTCAAAAGCATGGTTCAAGGCTTCCTTATAGAGCTGCTTGGAGCAGACCATGCTCCCGGTGTATTTATCAAGATACGCCTGTATCATCCCGGCTTTGGTGTCCTCCGGCATAAAATCCCGCTGGTGTTCTTTGAGATACCGCTGCATGGCGGGGCTGAAAGCCAGCTTGAACCTGCCGCTTTTATAAATCTCCATCGCTTCCGCCCACATCTGCCCGATATAGGCTCTGGAAGCGGCTTCATCCTCCAAAATGTGAACTTCCGCCTGCTCCGGGTACACCATGACCGGGATAAAGCGGCGGTTGCCGGAACGGTCAAGGGGCAGGAAGTCAAGGGCATTGGAAGTGCCGCCAAACACGCACTGACGGGGGCGGTCTGCCGGGTGGGTTTCATAAGGTATCTTGTAGACCTCTTTCTGCCGGCTTAAAAATGACTTGATTTCCTCAATGCTCTTGGCGTTGGCGGTTGCCATCATTTCCGACATTTCAATAATCCAGTGACCTTGCAGCTTGCGGTACACATTGTCATCGTCCAGCTTCCGCAAATCATCGGAGAACCACTCGTCCCGGACTGCCAGCAGCCGGAAGAAGGTGGACTTTCCAGCCCCCTGACCGCCTACCAGACAGAGCATGATTTCAAACTTGCACCCCGGCTGAAAGGCTCGTGAGATTGCACCCAGCAGGAACAGCTTCAACGCTTCATAGGTGTAATCGTCTGCGTCAGCCCCCAGAAAGTGCCGCAGGCAGAAGCGGATTCGCTCTGTCCCGTCCCACACAAGGGTATTGAGATAGTCCCGGATGGGATGGTACTTGTTTTCATTCGCCACAATCCCGATGGCGTTATCAATCTTTTTCTCATTGGTAAGCCCGTAGGTTTCTTCCAGATAAAGAAGCAGATACTTCATGTCCGTATCGTTCAGGGCGGTGCTTTCTCTGTGAAAACCGATGGGCTTTATGATGTCCTTGCGGTCAGTCAGGATGTTGTATGCGATAGCCCCTGAAAGCAGAGGGTCACGTTGGAATACGGTCAGGCAGTTCCGTATGCTCTGACGGACACCGCCTTTCTCGGTGGTTTCCAGCCCCGCCTTGATTTCCTCAACGCTCTGGGGCGGCTGCATGGCGTTCATAGTGTTTTTTAGTTCTTGCTGCGTCTGCGGCTGCAAGTTCTGCCATTCGCTGTTCAAGCTGTATCACATCCTTTCCGTAGTCCGTAATCAAATCCGCTTTTTCCTCTGTTTCCCCGAACAGCAGCACATCCAGCAGATATTCCACTTGGGCTTGCTTCTGTAAGGCTTCCACAAACCGGGGATGAAAGGCTTCCTCCGGGGAGTGCGGGGCGTAGTCCGTTCTCCATGCCATCAGCAGATGGAGATAATCGGCAAGAATACGGAAGCAGCGATTCTTTGCTTCCTGAAACTGTTCCTCCGGGGATTTCTGCCGGGTCTTGGGCTTTTTTACCTTTCCCGGCGGTTTCCAGTCCTCATAGGAAAGCCCGAAGTCCTGTGCCAGCTGTACGGCGGCTTCTTTCTTTCCCAGCCCATACAGGGCGGCGGCAAAATCAATCACATCCCCATCCGCACCGCAGCCGAAGCAATGGTAACGCCGATCCAGCTTCATGCTTGGGGTTTTATCGTTATGGAACGGGCAGCAAGCCATCCCGTTCCGACCTACATGGATTCCATAATACTCCGCAGCCTGTCTTGTTGTGACGGACTGCTTCACAGCTTCGAATACATTCAAATCTATCCCTCCTTGAAAATAAGAAAAGCACCTGACATTCTCTAATTGAAAATGGCAAGTGCCTGTTAAAGTTCCATATCCTGTTGTCTGTGTTTCTCCTGTGCCGGGGCGGTTCTTTGTGCTTTTTTCTCGTCAGTCTTATCCTGCAAGACTTCTTTGATGGGCTGCTTCTTGGGCGGCTCTTTGCTTTCCTCTGTGCCGGGTGTGGCTTTCCGTACCCAGTAGCGGATGTCCCGCAGCTTCTTCAAATCCTCCTGTACCTCGGTCAGTGGTACTTTCAGCTCTGCGATTTCGCTGAGAAGCGTTTCCTGCTCCTGTTGCAACTCATTTTTCGTTTTATCCTTATCGTCCGGGTGCTTGGCAAGGTAGTCAGCGGCTTTCTCATACCGGGCAACCTCCGGGTGTTCCTGTTTGAATTTCCCCTTTATTTTCTTAAAAAATATCTTCTGGTACTTCTCATAGACAGCCTTACATTCCTTGCAGTCTGTCCGGCTGGCAAGAATCCCGTCAATCACTTTGCTCCGGGCTTCCTTTGGCTTCATCTGATTGCGGTAATCTGCGGCTGATTTCCCGGAAGATTCCAGAAACGCTTCTAAGTCCTCCACAGTGGAAAGCCCCTTTTGCCGGAGATAGGACAGGGCTTCGCTGACTGCCTTTAAGTCCTGTGAAGTTCCCCGGTTCTGTCCAGCCCTTGTCCAGTCCTTCCGTTCTTCCTTTCGTATCTCCATATACTTCATCAGCAGATTGGGAAGAAGTGTCGCTTCCTCCGCCGCCTTTTGTGCAAGCAGCTCCTTCCGTTTTTCTCCCAGCTCGGTAATCCAGCCTTTGAGGTTTTGGATAAGCTGCCGGATGGACTTCATCAGGCGGTTGGCGGCTCTGATTTCCCGGTTCAGGTTGCCGATATTCGTCTGGATACCTCGCTTTTCCATCTGCCGGACAGCAGTCCCCTCATGGACAGTGGGGACTATATCAAGCCCCTGTCTGGCATAGGAACGCAAGTCCACACGCTCCGGGCGGTCATTGGCGTCCAGATAGCGGTTCTGGATAACCTCCCATTCATGCCGCCAGATTTCACAATACTTCTGGTCGTTCCAGTCCACCGTATCCTCCTTGTGGCTTTTCCACCTGCCGGACGGCAGCTTTATCCGTTCCCCATTCTCGTCAAGGTCATAAACCTTGCGGCTCTTGGGAAGCCATTTTCCATGTTCATCCATTGCCCGCATGGTCAGCAGGACATGGGCGTGGGGATTGTGTCCCGGCGGATGGGGGTCATGGATGGCAAAATCAGCAATCATGCCTTTGGAAACAAACTGCTGTTCACAAAACTCCCGTACAAGGACAGCGTACTGGTCGGGCGGTATCTCTCTGGGAATGGTAAGCACCCACCGCCTTGCAAGCTGGGAGTTCCATTGCTTTTCCACCGCTTCGGCGGCATTCCATAAAGTATTGCGGTCTGCATATTCCTGTGGAGCATTTGCCGGGAGCAGGATTTCATTGTGGACGATACCACGCTTTTCCGGGTAGTGCTTTACTTGCTGGTCGTATTCACAGAACAGCTTTTCGCCGCTTTGGTAAGCAGCGGCGGCAACCGCAGACTGCCGCTGGCTGCGCTGAACAATCGTGATTTCGTTGTGTGGACAAGGCATTTCGTGTCCCTCCTTTCGCTAATTGGTGGATGGGGTGGCGTTTTACCACCTCATTTTGGGCAGAAAAAAAGCAGGAGACCTTTTTCAGATTTCCTGCTCGGTGTGCCACTGTGTGAGCGGCGGGTATTTAGTTGTAAAAGTTCGGGACAAGTTGACCCGATGTAAAGCTAACAAACTGGAATTGCACCAAAACAATCTAAGACAACAACGCTGCCCTACTTGCGATTTTTTCTTGTACTGCGGAAACAGTTTCTTGAATGGAATAAGTGGTCGTATCTATAACATTCGATTCATATATTCCCAGATTGCAAAATTGCTCCCACATGGTTTCTACCAATTCGATATTTGTCTTTCGGTCTAACTTTGAGCGTTCAACAGCTCGCTTCAAGGTTTCTTCCTTACTTGCCCTTAAAATAATATAATGCACCTCATAATGTTCCCGAACAAGACTTTGCCACGGCTTTAAAAACCACGGTCCGATAATACCGTCAACAATTACATCATATCCACCACGAGCATATCGCTTCGCAGCTTCTAAAAACGCTTCAATGACAATCAAATTTTGCTCATTTGATTCTGGCAAATGCGGTGGTATTGCCCCTTTACTCAAATAATGATAAAAGTCATCTGTGTGCATATGCACAGACTTTTCCAAATCTGATTCTTTTGCAACAGCAGATGCCGTTGTAGTTTTTCCTGTCCCCGGCGCACCTGTGATTACAATAATTCTACCTTGATTCATCTATATTTTACCTCCACAAATTACGATTTTCTTAATTCTACAAACTGGAATTTGAGTCTCTGTAAAGCTGGAATTAACCCATACAATTATTTTAATTTAGAGGTTCTTACGCAATTATCCGTATTTTGTAATTTTTCAATACTGGAATGCCAGTGTAAATCAGCATTCTCCATTTTTATTAAAGCGAAAAACGTAAAATTGCGGAAGAACCAATTTAGATATTCACAATTTTACTTGCCACAGTATCTCGAAAAACACTGTCATGTTCTACCAGGAGCATGGTCGGGGCAAACTCCGTTATGAGTTGTTCAATCTGCATACGTGAGTACACATCAATAAAGTTGAGCGGTTCATCCCATACATACAAGTGTGCCTTTTCACAAAGGCTTTTCGCAATTAGGACTTTCTTCTTTTGCCCGCCAGAAAAGTCTTTAATATCCTTTTCAAACTGTACACGCTCAAAGTCCATTTTCCTAAGAATTGCCTTGAACAAACTTTCATCAAGGTTGTTTTCTTCTGCAAACTCGGAAAGGGTTCCACATAAATACGATGTATCCTGTGGCACATAAGAAATTACAAGCCCAGAGCCAAGTGTTACTGTACCCGTATAATCTATGGACTGCCCGACTACCAACTTTAACAGGCTACTTTTGCCACTGCCGTTCTTTCCATCAAGCACAATGCGTTCTCCCTGTCTTATTTCAAACGAAACGGGTTCACAAACTGAAATGCCATCATAATAAACTACTACATTCGATAATGATGCAAGCAAATCTGTATGGTAATTAAGCGGTTGTATCTTGAGGGCTTCTGCGGTTTCCATATTTTTCAGCAATGCTGATTTTTGTTCGATTGTCTGTTGTTGTCTCGCTTCTATAGATTTTGAACGCTTCATCATTTTGGCGGCTTTATGACCGACATAACCTTTATCTGCTGCCCCAATTTTGGAAGCTTCTACACGTTCAGACCATACTGCAGCGCGTTTTGCCGACTGCTGTAATCGTCTGATGTCCTTTTGCAAACGTTCGTTCTGAGCCAGTTCAAATTCTTGCTGTCGCTCAAAATTTGACATCCATGATGAAAAGTTTCCTCTTTGCACTTCGATATTCGCTCGGTTAATCGATAGAATATAGTCAACACAATCGTCAAGAAAGCGACGATCGTGAGAAACTAAGATGAATCCCTTTTTCTTTTTCAGATATGCCGCCACACTTTTTCTCGCTTTGGCATCCAAATGGTTGGTAGGTTCATCAATCAGTAGGAAATGCCCTTCATTAAGAAAAAGAGCGGCAATCAAAACCTTTGTCTGCTCTCCGTTGGAAAGTGTTTCAAAAGGTCGCCAAAGCACATCGACATCAACATCAAGATAAGAAAGTTCTCGCATAAGTTCCCATTCTTCCGCAAGTGGGCAAATCTCCTGCAATATATCCTCTGTAATACGATTCTTATCTGAAACGGGATAAGGAAAATAATCAAACTGTACGGATGATAGGATTTTTCCACTATACTCATATTTCCCAAGCAGAAGATTCAGAAAGGTTGTTTTACCTCGTCCGTTTCTGCCCACAAAACCAAGCTTCCAATCGGTATCAACCTGGAAACTGACATTTTCAAAAACATTATCATAACTTGTCGGATATGAAAACGTAAGGTTTTCAATTTTAATCATTGACATAAATATTATCCTCCTTTGCATGTCATACGATACAAAGTCGGTTCGGTGAATGTTTACTACGTATAGATTTCACCAAAAGGAACCGACACTATACGGAGTGAATCATGTGTAACTATCTGTTCTGCACTATTCATAAAGCACCTCCAAAACAAAATAAGAGCCACAAGAAAGTTTATCCTTGCAGCTCGTCATAGCATAAAATAACACCACTAAGCAAAAGTGGCAACAGCACTATATTGAGTAAGATAGACATATAACTTTCTTGCAATAGACACAATAATGCCAAAGTATAGCACTACCGCATATTTTGATTTTATTTGCAAGAAAAGTTAATCATCTTCCCACCTCTTTCTAAATTTCAAAATATTATACCATAAATCGCAGGCAAATACAAGTGGTTATAAAAATTTAACAAATCGCTTATAATACAATCATATAACTTTACGCATTCCTTACTGACCGTAAAATTCCGATTTATTGCTGACTTTATTATACTTTATTGCCTATCGAAAAGATAGCATATTTTATGAAACTTGTCGGCTGGGAACAGCTTGCAACGCAAGGTGTCCCCAGATGACAAGTCCACAAAAGGGTAGCTGGCGGTAGCCAGCGCAGGGGAAGCGTAGCGTCCCCTGTATGATTTGGAGCAGACCATGACTGCGAAAAATCACAGCCCTCCGGCAAGGAGCCTTCGGAGAACGCAATGCACCAACCTTTGGGTGGTGTATAATTGCGCCCTTAGTAAACTAAGGGGTTTCCGGCTTCTCACGTTCCAGCAGTTTCTTCAATAGTTCCTGCGTGTCCTGCCTGTGAAAAATGAGTGTCAACAACAGCATGACATCATCATCTGTCAGGCGTTCCGGCTCTTGCAGAAAACTTTCCAGCATACCGCCACGAGTACAGAGCCGGTGTGTCCGTTCTTTTCGGGTAAGCTGCTTTAGCTGGTGCTGCAATGCCTTTTCATCATTGATGGCTTTCCGCAGTTTCTTTTCACTCTTTTCCAACTCTCGGTTGAGCTTTTCCAGCTTTGAGGTATCAGGCAAGGGCAGCGTCCTCCTTTCCCGGTATCAGCACATAAATCCTGTTTGGTTCTCCAACGCCCTGACGCACTCGCATGATCAGTCCGGCGGTTTCCAGTTCATTCAGAGAACGCTTGACCGTCATGGGGCTGCGGGACAGGACTGCGGCAATGGCTGTGACAGGGAAGCAGATAAACAGGATTCCGTTCTCGTCCTCCTGTCCGTTGGATAGCATAGCGTCCAACATCCGGCAGTACATGACCTTTGCGGTGCTGCTGACTGGAAATCCTGTCAACGCTCTGGGAAAGGGCATACAGGGCGGCAACGGTGTGCCTATCGTCATAAATTCAAAATTCATTCGGTGTGTTCCTCCTTTTTCTTTGCTCTTTTGGATAAATAACGGGGGCAGTCAACCACAACCGCCCGGAAGCTCTGCTTGCACCCATGCTTGCATTTCCGGCATAATTCGTTGTAAGTGACACGCCCCCGGTCATTGAGGTAAAAAGAAAGCTCATGCTTCCTCTTTTTGCTCATTCTCGGCATATTGCGTTTCCTCCCGTTTTAGTGTATAGTTTCGGGGCGATTTTCGGCAAAATTACGGTCATAGAGCCGTCTAAAATCTCCAGAAGTATCAGCAATAGGGTAGACTATCCCCCTATCAGATTGTCGTGTTTCGGTATCATTTCGGTATCAGTTCGCCAGTTCTCCCCGGTGTCGTTCCTCCCCTGAATCTCACAGCGGCGTATTGCTCCCTTTGGTACGCTCGTTTCGGTCAGGGTTCCTCCATATCCCTGCCAAAAGTCATGGCGCTACATCGCCGGGGAAGCATATCCCACACAGGCTGGTCATTCGATTGGAATAATCCATCGATGAACTACCTGTATCATAGAACATTTTTGTGCCCTGTGCCGTATGTCCACAAAGTAGGAATTAAGGGTAAAAATCAGAAATTTCCACGATTGCGGAAAGTATGATATAATCCAGTTAAGCGGCAGTAATGAAACCGCCGGAAAGGAGCGTGCGCCCATGAAAGGAGCGACAAGCATACAGGAACGCCTTTGGGAACTCCGCAAGGACAAAGGCTTAAATCTGGAAGAATTATCAGAGCTGACGGGCATTTCCAAATCAGCTCTTGGCAGTTATGAAAAAGAGGATTATAAGGAAATCAATCATGGCAACCTTATCACGCTGGCAGACTTCTATGGGGTTTCCGTTGATTATCTGCTGTGCCGGACAGAGAACCGGGAGCAGATCAACACGCCACTAACAGAGCTGCATTTGAATGATGAGATGGTGGCACTTCTGAAAGGCGGTCGGATTAACAACCGTCTGCTCTGTGAGCTTGCCACTCATAAGGACTTTATCAAGTTTCTTGCGGACATTGAGATTTATGTAGATGGGATTGCCACCATGCAGATTCAAAACCTCAACGCCCTTGTCGATACTGTCCGGCATGAAATCATTGAACGGTATCGCCCCGGCGAAGACGACCCGCATTTGAAAGTGCTGCAAGCCGCCCATATCAGCGATGATGAATATTTCAGCCACATGGTTCTTGATGACCTCAATCTCATTATCCGGGATATTCGGGAAGCCCACAAAAAGGACAGCGAGAGTGCGCCCCAGACCACCGTTGCCGATGAATTGAAAGAAAATTTGGAAGCGGTTGAAAATTTCAAGGGCAGTCGGGATGAAAAGCTGGTTGTCCTTTACTGCAAGCAGCTCGGCATCAACTATAAAAATCTGTCAGACGAAGAATTTCGCTGGCTCATTCGGATTCTACAAAAATCAAAGAAAACAGGAACTCCTATCAGTCAAAGGAAAAAACGGTAAAGAAAAACCGCTGTTGCATGGTTGTGTTTGCTTCCATGTAGCAGCGGTTGGTGCTATACTTATTCAGTTAAAATTTCAAAGCGATAAAGTGGAATTTATCTTAGAAATTACAGCAATGTTATTTTGATAAACTTTCAAGAATTGAAATATCATGCTTATCTTTATCTCTTAATTCATAACCTGAATGGAAAACTCTTTGGCCTTTTAAGGATATACAAGGAATTGTTTTTCCTTCAAAAAAAGCACTACCAAAGTAATCTTTTTCAAACTCATACCAGCCACCCTCTAAATCAGCTTGTTTTGAAGTTCCGTCCTCACTTAAAACGAACGGGTGAATGTCTAAGTAACCAAGTTCATCACTATATAACTCTATTCTAACCGGTTTCCAGTCTGTATCAATTTTATAGCCCAGATTCAAAAGCACATTTAACAATTTTTCCGTATGTTGAGCATCAAAATTTATATCTATATCTCTATGAATTCTTGTTTGTTTACCAGCTAAAATATCTACACCCCATCCGCCATCCAACCAGTATGTAATTCCAGTATTTTCGAATAATTCTATTACTTTCATTAAATCTTCTTTTGTTGTTATTTCTTTTCTACCCATACAAAGTCTCCTTTACAACTTCTAATTTGTAATAATCATTCTACCATACCGTTATGAATAAATCATCTCATGTAAAACAATTTCTTCTGCCCGGTTGTGAATGTTATTGCAACGCTGCACCCATTCCATTTGACGGGTACGCTTCAATTCCTCGGTCACGCCCTCGGCAGCTTTCATCTGCTCCATGATGGTGTCTAACCGTTTCTGTGCCTGTTCGTTCAGGTCTGCAAGATATGTCCACAATTCCCCGGTCAGGGTCAATGTGTGTAATCTGGCTGGGCAGACTTCTCTTAAATATTCCCGGTGCATCCGTCCGTACTTTCCGATGGGGCGGTGTTCCTCCGGCAACTTCAAGTCCGGGATGTAGTAATCTCCAACAAGGATATAATCAATTCCGTTTTCTTTTATTCTTGGTTTCAATTCGCTCATGTTCCTTACCTCCTGTGGAAGCAGGCTCGTCTGGTACTAACTCAATCACATCGGTAATCTCACAATTCAGCGTTTCGCAGATACGGGCTAATGTATCCATGCTGATGTGCTTTCCCTCTTTGCTCATGTTGGCAATCATATTTGTTGTCATACCAGCGGCAAGCCTTAAATCCTCTTTTCTCATATCACGCTCTAACAGTGTGTGCCAGAGTGGTTTATAGCTGATGTGCATATTGTTTTCCTGCCTTTCTATCCATACCACCGGAGCGGCTGCCCCGGCAGGAACTTTTCTCTTATTATAGCACCAATCTTGTGAAATCACAATTTATTCTTGTAGCCTGCCGCTGATACCGTCTGGATTGGCTTTTCCTTTCTTTTTGTTCCCTTTAATTAGCCATGAACTGCTTCATACCCTGAGACTTTGCTTATGTGTGATAAAGAAGCAATAGAAGTGCAAAAAATTTTGCCGTTCCTATCCGACACTTGGCCATTGTGTCGGATAGGTCGGGCGGTTATTCGGGCAAGTCAATCTTGCCGACAAAGCTGTAATAAATCTCAATGTCCTGCCTGCGGGTGCCGTTCTCATCATAGCTGCACTCATGCACCACAATTTTCTCGATCATTTCCCGCAAGAGAGTGGGGGTCAGTTCTTCAAAGGCAAGGTGCTTGCGGACAATGCCCATAAATTTCTCGGCGTTGACGGTAGCTGCCTGTGACTTGTCCAGTTCGGCTTGCAGGGCGGCGGCTCTCTTTTTCAGCTCCGCTTGCTCGGCTTCGTAGTCAGCCGACAGTTCCATGAAACGCTCATCGCTGATTTTGCCGTTTACATTGTCCTCATACAGCCGCTTGATAATGCGGCTGATTTCAGAAATGCGTTCCTGCGCCTGTTCAAGCTGCTTGATGGCTGCGGCGGTCTTTCGCTTGCCGCCGATCTCGTTCTGCTGGACAAGTAGTTTCACAAACCGGCTCTCATGCTTGGCTGCGTATTCGGTCACTTGCCGGAGATTTGCCAGGACACCAGCGGTCAACAGATCGGTGCGGATAAAGTGCGCCGTACAGTTGCGGGTGCGCTTCTTGTAGCTGCCGCAGATGTAGCAGTCCTGTTTGCGGTCTTTGTTCTGATACCGCTGCTGATACAGCACATGGCCGCAGTCGGCGCAGAACAAAATCCCGGAGAACAGCCCCACTTCATCGTAGCGGTTCGGGCGTTTGCGCTGTTTGCGTAACTCCTGCACCCGTTCCCATGTTTCCTTGTCGATGATCGGCTCATGGTGGTTCTCGAAAATGGCCTGCTTCTCGACGGGGTTCTCTATGCTGTGCTTGACCTTATAAGAAGGCTTTTCCGTTTTGAAGTTCACCAGACATCCGGTGTACTCTCGGTTTTCGAGGATATGAACGACGGTGTTGGTCGCCCATTTGCACTCATAGCCTGGGTGATAACGGCGGGTGCTGCCTGTCCGCTGATATTCCAGCGTCCCCGGCGTGGGGATTTGCTGCTCCGTCAGCATACGGGCAATCTTGGTCGGGCCGTTCCCGGCAAGGCAAAGCTGGTAAATCTGCTGCACCACCGGGGCGGCTTCCTCGTCTATAATAAAATTCTCGTCCTCGTCCATCACATAGCCGTAAACCGGCTTGCTGGTAACAGGCTTGCCGCTCATGCCTTTTGACTTTTTCACTGCCTTGATTTTCTTGCTCGTATCTCTCACCAGCCATTCATTGAACAGATTTCGCAGCGGGGTAAAATCGTTGTCCATGCCCTCGCTGGCACTGTCCACATTATCGTTGACAGCGATAAAACGCACACCCTTTTGAGGGAACAGCATTTCCGTGTAAAACCCTACCTGCAAGTAGTTTCGCCCTAACCGGCTCATGTCCTTGACGATGACCGTACCCACTTTCCCGGCTTCAATGTCCGCAAGCATGGCTTGAAATCCGGGCCGCTGGAAGTTCGCGCCGGAAAAACCGTCGTCGGTGTACCAGCGCAGATTGGTAAAGCCGTTCTGTTTTGCGTAGGTTTCGAGTATCCTTTTTTGGTTCGATATGGAATTACTCTCGCCTTGCAATTCATCCTCGTGGGACAATCTCGGATAAAGGGCGGTAATGAGGTTTTGGGTGGCTTGTCTTAACATAAAATCCTCCGTTTCCGACAGCCAGCCCCACTATTCCGTGGTTTCATTGTACCACGGAACGGCGGGGGCTGTACAGCGGCAAAAGCGTTAAATTTGCTTCTTTACAGCTTTTCAATTTTCCGATTTTTATGGTATGGGTTGTCGTCCCATATTTGCAGTAGAAAAGTTCATAACTCCGTGGTATACTCTGATTTAACAAAAAAATCAGAAGTTAAAGGAGAAAACATGAAGTATACAATAGATGAATTAACCGCGGCCAAAAGGCAAATTGATTCAACTCTGCACAAGCTAAGAGAAACAGTAAAAACATTTGAATCAAAGGATAATTCCGAGCGTTATAAATCACAAATCACATTGGCAAAGAGAAGAATAAAAGCCTTTGAAATTGCAAATTATTTTATAGAGAATGAGATTAAGAATTGCTAAAGCACTTCCGATTTTCGTTCCAGCGGTCATGCTCCCTGGCATGGCCGCTTTTCCATGCCCCGGTTCACGCCGGATAAGTCGGCTCCTGTGTAGCAGCGGCTTCCGCTTCCAGTACCCGCGCCATTTTGTCGGCGGCTGTGGTTGTGGTGTCTTTCTTGAAAAAGCCGGACACGACAAGAACGGTATTCCCCATGCGGATTTCCGTCACGCAGTCGGGGCGGCGGGTGGTACGGTGGTCGTGCTGCTTGATATTCTCCATAGGCAATACTCCTTTCATTCAGCCAGCAGTTTCTTCATGGTTTCCATTTTCCGCTTTGCGGTTTCCTGCCGGAAGTTGACGCCAGTAAAGCGTATCGGGACGCACATGGACAGCAGTCGGTCATAAATCCGGGAATGGGCCGTGTCTGTCGGCTTTTTCAACTCGTCCAGCGGGCGGTTGGTGGTGGCGATCAGCGGCTTGTTGCTGCGGTATCGGGTATCAATCACATGGAATACCTGTTCCAGTCCATAGTCGGTGCCACGCTCCATGCCGAAGTCGTCAATGATAAGCAGCGGATAGCGGCAAAGGCGGGAAATATACTCATTCCGGCCTGTAAAGCCGGGAGAGAGGTCGCCCAGGATAACGGCGAAGTTCGTCATATATACGGGGACTTCTTTCTCCATGAGGGCGTTTGCGATACAGCCCGCAAGGTAGCTTTTCCCGTTGCCGACGTTCCCCCAGAACAGGCAGCCGATGTTTTCGGCCTGCATTTCTTCCCAATGCTCCGCATACCGCCGGGCAATCCCGGTCTGCGGGTTTCTGCCGTTGTCGTTCTCGAATGTCCATTGCTGCATGGCTGAGTCGGCAAAAGCCCTCTGTTTCAGATTTTCCACGGCTTCCACATGGCGGCGGTGTTCCTCGGCGGCCTGCCGCTGCTCACGGGCGGCTCTCTGGCAGTCGCACTCTGCCGGGTGGCGGTCACGGCCAAACAGCTCCTTACCCTCCGGGAAGTAGGCTTCTTTCGGCGTATGGCACTTTCCGCAGTAAAGCAGTCCGTCCTCGCCGATATAGTCCTCCATCTCCGGGGCGGCGGTTGTCATGTTCTCCAAAATATCTTTGATTTCACTTGTCATAAGCTTTCTCCCTCCATACAGGTATAGTCGGGGATGCCCTGTTTTACGGCTCCCTTTTTGTCATTGGCCGCCCATCTGTGCAAGGCGGCGGCATAATTCTGGTAGGCTTTCCCGCTGGCGGCAAGGTAATGGCTCATTTCCTCAATCAGCCGTTCCAGCCTGTCCGGGTATTCTGCCTGTAACTCGTCATATTCGTCCTTTGACAGAAAAATATTCTCATATCGGCCATAAGCTGTGGGCGGCTCCCCACTCGCTCTCATTGTTTGGTTCTCTATTAAGTTGTTTATATTAGTTTTGTTAGGGGTCGGTTTTCCGACCATCATAGGGTCGGTTTTCCGACCGTCATAAGGTCGCTTTTCCGACTGTATGAGGGTCGCTTTTCCGGCCATCAGTTGGTCGGAAAACCGTACCACTGGGACAGGCGGCACTTTCACATAAAGCCGATTGGGTGCGGAGAAGCCCCGCCGTTCCCGTTCTAAAAGCCCGGCTGCGTCCAGTTCTTTCAAGGCTCCCTTGATGGCGGTACAACCCTTGTCCAGCATTTCCGCTATCTCCGCAACGGGGTAGACAATGAATATCCTGCCCTCGCCGTCCTGCCAGCCGTTCTTCTGTGACAGGGTGGAGCGGTCTAATAAAAGCGCATACAGCAGCTTGGCGGTCTGTGAAATCTCCATTTTCAGCAGGAAACGGGGGTATGGAAGATAGGCGGGCAGCGTGGTGTCTGCCCTGATATAATCAGCGATAGTATCACCTCCCTCTGTGTTGTGTCGTTTTTGGGCTTTGTCACGCATTAAAACGCCGTTTCCGGGGGAAAAGGATAAATGTATCGCGTACCCTTTGACACCCACGAAAAAAGCCTTGATTTATGCGGGTTTGAAAGGCTCTAAAGCGTGACATCTCTGCCTTTGTTTCCGCTTTCTCTCGGCGGCTTTGATTTTCTTCATGCGCCCGGCGCAGTCGGGGCAGTATTTTCCCCGGTTGGATTTGGGGACAAAGGCCGCCCCGCAGACGGCACACCGTTTCCGGCTTCCCCGGCACAAGAGGGCTGCGGCCAGTTCCCCGTCAAGGGGCAGGACAGCCACACGGAACCAGTGGCACATGAGGGAAAAGGAAATGCTCTGGACGCACACGCAAGGCTCCCCGTCGTCCAATAGCAGGCAGTTCCCCTCATCGTAGTTACAGCACTCATGTACCAGCCGCCGCGCCCGCCGGTGCTGGCGGTAGTCCATGTGGGGCAGGTTATCGCTCATGGCTCTGCTCCTTTCTGCGGTGCGGCTCGTCCCGGCGCAAAATCTGGTCGATGTTCCGCTTGACGGTCTGCAACTCCTTGAACCGCTGTTTCTGTTCGTGATAGGTGTTATACAGGCCGTCTTTCTCGGAGATAAGCTGCTCGATCTCGGCCTGCAACGCTTTCCGGGCGGGCAGCTTGGTAATGCCATGCGCCTTGAAATACCGGGCTGCTGCGTCGGCTATGATAAAATCGCTCTCATGGGCCTGCCGGTATGCGGCGCGGGCTTTCTCGGATTTCTGTGCCCGCAGCCCGTCGCGGGCGGCCTTGGTCTGGGCGTAGGCCAACACCTGCCGCTGCAACTTCTTTTTCCCTTGCAGCTTCGTTTCCAGTGCTTTCAGTTCGCCGCTGGTCTGGCGCATTTTCTGATAGGCGGTGTCAACGGCGGCTTCTAACTGCTCCGGGGAAGTAAAGCCGTATTGCTGGTAGACGGACAGCGTTTTGGCGGCCTGCTTCAGATTGTGTATCTTCGCCCAGCGTTCATAGCCCCGGCCTTTGCCCTCGGCCATTTTCTGCTCAATGTCCACAAGCCGCTGCACTCCGTCCTGTTTCGGGGCGGCTATCTCGGCTCTGGCAACCTGCAAGCGGTCTTTTATGGTGCGTGGGGGATCGGGGGATCTGGCTGGCGCTTCGGCTGCTCTGGCGGCGTTTTGCTCTAAAACGGCAAAGACAGCGGCGCGGTCAAAATCGTCGCCCAGCTTCCGGGCGGTAATTGGCTTTGTCCTGTCCGGCGTGAGGTAGGAAAGCCGCCCCCGGCTCTCCTTGACGGTCACACCCTCCTGCAGCAACAGAGAGGAAAACTCGTCAAAGCTGGCGGCGGTGGCAAGGGCTTTCCGTAGGGTCTGCCGCAGCTTCTCCTTGTTCGTTTCAAACTTGGTCTGCCGGGGCGTGATACTATCGGCAATCATGGGGGCGTTCTGCTTGTCCAGCGCGGCCTGTCCCTTTTTCTGCGCCCAATACTCCCGGTCGGTGACGCGGTTCTTGCTGCCGTTCAAGAGGTCGATTTGATAAAGCCCCTCCCGGTGGCACATCTCCATGACTTCGGATTTGAAGTAGCGCAGGGCAGCGTCGGTACATCGGTGCTTGCAGCCGACTTTCGTATCGGCCGGCCTGTCCATGTAGGGCAGGAACGGCACTTCCTCAATCCGCAGGCTGTTTATGACGATATGCACATGAATGTTGCCGCTGTGGTTATGCCCGTCCGGGTGGGTGCAGACAAGGGCCTGGTGGCCGGGAAAATGCTCTTTACAGAATTGTTCCCCCAACGCCTGCGCCCGGTCTACGGTCAGGCCGTTGTCCGGCCCGTCCCGCGGGTCAAAGCTGATGATGTAGTGGTGGCTTTTCACATCTTCCCGCCGCTGGTTTTTCTGATAGCGGAGATTGGCCCGCATACACGCAACGGCAAAATCCTCCCCGTCGCAGTTCAGCGTGGACAGCCGGTAGTCCTCGCGGGGGATAAGCCTGCCGGTTTCATCAAGGACGGGCTTCATGGTAAACTCGTCATGCTCAAAGAGAAGATATTGCTCGGCGGCTCCGTAGTCGGCGTTTTTAGAGTTGATATGCTTGAGTGTTGCCAACCGCGTCACCTACTTTCTTGAGGACTTCATACTTGAGGACGGCAAGGTCGGATATGGCGGCGCGTACCTCGCCGGAAAGGGTGTTGTAGGGTACGCCGTATTCGTTCAGATACCGGGCAATCTGATTGAGGTTGCCGCCGATCCTGCCGTACTCGGCTGTCAGCTTCCCGACAGCGGAAAGCAACTCGTCATTGACCGACGACACATGGACAACCGGGCGTATGGTCGCCCGCCGTATCGCCTGCCGGAGAAATTCGGACTGGCTGATACCATAGGGCGCAAGCCGCGCTGTGAAGTCGGCATACTCATCTTCGGACAGCCGGGTTTTCACAACGCGGCTGCGGTGGGGCGTGTTGTATTTCTTTCGCATGGTGTGACCTCCTTTCTCGCCCGTAAGGGCGCATGAGCAGGGTTTGGGGAAGGCACTCCCCAACAAGTTTCCCGCGAGGGGCAAAACTGCAGAATTGCGGATTTTGGCACCGTGGTAGAAACTTGCTCTCCGTGACTGCAAACTTTCTCTCACTTCCGTCCGCCACTTTTTTGGAAAACTGCAACCACAAAAGTTTGTTTCTCTTTTTCTGCTACTACTAATCCTGTAAAGGGCATTCCTGCCCGCTTTCGCTAAAATGACACCGGACGCAGTGGTTTCTACCCGGTGTTGGAGAAATCCTTTCTCTTTGCCCTCTACTACGGGTAAATGCTCCAAATGCCAAACACCAGGGCAGAAAAATTCCCTCCTCGCTTACTACTACAACCGGCAGGGGGCAAAATGGCCGGGAGCGGAGCCGGACAACAAAAAAAGCAGTAAATCTTTTTCAAGACTTACTGCTTTCGCTGGCCGCGTCGGTGGCGGCTGGTATTCAGTTTTTATGACTTGTCCGGTGGTTCGTCAAGCCGGAACTTGAATTGACAGTCAATTAACCGCTGCTTTACATAGTCCTCCACCTCGGCGTTGACCTGCCCGTTCACTTTTGAGAAATAGCGGATATATCCGGCGTAGTGGAGCAGGACAGCGTTCACGGCTTCTGGGTCGCCCTCACGGGCTTTGAGGATTGTTTCATAGGGGAGAAGTCTACTCATACCGGCTCACCCCCATTTCTTCGCGTAGCCGCTGCAAGGCAAGCTGGATATGCCGCCCCGCTGTGCTGCGTGACCGGCCAATACACGCGCCGATCACGCGCTGCGGCTGGCGCAGAAAGTAATAGCGCAGGATTTCTTCCCGCGTCTGCTCCGGCAAAACAGAGATCGCGTCGGCAAGGGCGGCGTTGCAGAGCAGGACGGTCTGACCGCAGACGGTAAATGGGTATTCCTCGTCCGGCTCCGACGCGGCAAACTGGACAAACTTCTCGTTCATCAGATAGTCAAGGGAAACTTGCCGTTCCCATTGCCGTTTAAGCTTCAAAATCTTGTCCAAGGCGGCACAGCGGATAACAGTCTTGCAAAAGGCGTTGTACCTGCGCTGGATATATTCTTGATAGGCTATCTGGTCGGTCATGGAAATTCCCCTTTCTGAATAATAGTGCGGGGCGGTGGCACTTCTTGCTGTCGCCCCTTGATTGCCTACCAGCAAAGGCGGGCGGGGCTGTCAACGGCTGCGCATATGCGCCGTTCATCTTGACCGTTGACTGGCTCGGCTGGGTTTGCTATTTACCCGACAAACTTGAATTTATTTTAAGCTATCACGTTTTACCTTCTTAAGCCTTACTATCATTACCATAGGAATTTCTTTGTTGGTTTTAAAACATTCTTCATAAAATCCATCAATGACAAATCCAGCTCTAAAACAAAGGTTAAAAATATCTTGTATGGAACGATGATAATAAATCTGCTCTTTCGGTTGCCCTTCAATCGCTATATCATAGTAACTGTGCGGTGTCATATATTTTTCAGTCAACGTGACAAAACAAGGGTGTTGCGTTGCAAAGACAAAAATTCCGCTTTCCTGCAACAGTTCATAAACAGCCATAAGAAGTGGTTCAATATCCGTAATATCCATAATTGCCATATTAGAAACTGCTTTCGTAAAGGCTCGATTTCTTTTTAATTCTAATATACTTTTTCTATCGGTCGCATCCGCCACACAAAATTCAATTTGTTTTGCATATTGTGATTGCCGTCTTTTAGCCAATTCTATCATTTTTTTGCTGTAATCAAAAGCGACAACCGAAGCGCCTCTTTGTGCAAGATACGAAGAATAATTTCCATTGCCACACGCAATATCCAAAATGTAATCCGCAGGATTAGGAGATAGAAGTTCCGTTACTTTGGGACGCACTACCTCTCTGTGAAATTCATTAGATTCGTCACCCATTGCATTATCCCAAAATTGTGCGTTCTCCTCCCAGATTTTTTTACTTTCCTCTGTTCCCATGTTCTCTCCCACTCCCCAAATTTGCTTTTTTGCTTCCATTAAATCTTCCTTACTATATTCCATTGTTACCCTCCATAACTTCTGATTGTTGCCGTCTTGACGATTATGTATCTTTACATTACCTTCTGAAACATATGGCGCACCTTGTCCAGGCGGCTGTTTGGACGGCGGGGCTGGATGACCGGCTGACCGACAGCGGCCTGATATCCTTTCAGCTCTGTAAGGCATACGCTCCGCCCGTTGGTGTAAAAGGCCAGATCAGTACGGTATGCCTGTATACAGCGGGCGGGAATCTCGCCAGTAAAGACAACTTCATCCTTTTTTACCTGGACCGTTTCGATGGTGGCACAGTATTTCGGCGCATCATGATAAGCCCTGGAAAGATATTCCCGGGGCGCATAGAGGGTGAAGGAGAGATAAGGTTCCAGCAGTTGCGTCCCTGATTCCTTCAATGCCTGTTCCAATACAATCGGGGCCAATGAGCGGAAGTCCGCCGGCGTGCTGACCGGACTGTAATAAAGCCCGTATTCAAAGCAAATCTTACAGTCCGTTACGTTCCAGCCGAACAAGCCCTGCTCCAGCCCGTAACGGATACCATCCCTGACAGCGTTTTGAAAACTCTGGTTCAAGTATCCCAGCGAAACCCGGCTCTCGTATTGTACACCGGAGCCAAGCGGGAGTGGTGTAACAGACAGTCCGATGGATGCCCAAAACGGGTTGGGCGGCACCTCGATATGGATGGTGTGGCTGGCTGCTTTGAGCGGCCGCTCTAAATAAATGACGGTGGGTTCCTTCACTGCTGTTTCAATCTTGTATTTTTCCGACAGCAAAGCGGAAACAACCTCCAACTGCACCCGGCCCAAAAAAGAAAGAATGATCTCATGGGTGGTGGAATCCACCTCGTAGTGCAAAAGCGGGTCAGTATCCGCAATTTGCGTAAGAGCGTCCAGCAACCGGTCTCTTTGCTCTGCCGTTTTTGGCGTAATCGTCGTCCGCAGCATAGGGAAGGGAACATCACTCCACATTTCACGAGGAAGTTGGGTTTTGTCCCCCAATATATCGTTTAATCTCAAGCTGTCGCTGGGAAGGATGACAATTTCGCCCTTATGGGCGGTATCTGTCCGAACAATCTCCCCTTTGGATGGAATACGCATCTCTGTGATTTTCAGCTTTTCTCTCCCGGCTAGGGCCACCGTATCCCGCAGACGCAGCGTTCCGCTGTATAGCCGCAGATAGACAAGCCTCTGGCCGCAATCTGTATACTCCACCTTGAAAACGCTGCCGCATAGGGCGGCGCTCCCCTGTTCCCCAATCGGTTGGAACAGCCCTGTCACCGCATCCATCAACGGTTGAATGCCAAGGCCCTTTTTGGCGCTGCCATAATAGACCGGGAACAGGGAGGCGTCTTGAACCCGCCGCTGTTCCTCCCGCACAAGTTTTTCCCGGCTGATTGGTTCTCCTGCGATATACTTTTCCAATAATTCATCGTTATTTTCGATGACCGCATCCCATGCTTCTATGTCGGTATTTTCCTCCAGGACTATTTCCGGGGACAGCGACACCGTCTGCTTGATGATAATATCGGCGGAGAGCTTATCCCGAACAGACTGAACCACGCTCTGCAAATCAACGCCAGCCTGGTCGATCTTGTTGATAAAGATAACGGTGGGAATGTTCATTTTCCGCAGGGCATGGAACAGAATACGGGTCTGGGCCTGCACGCCATCTTTAGCGGAGATCACCAAGATGGCCCCATCTAAAACAGCCAAAGAGCGGTACACCTCCGCCAAAAAATCCATGTGGCCGGGCGTATCCACAATGTTGACTTTACATCTGTGCCACTGGAAGGAAGTGACTGCCGCTTGAATGGTAATCCCACGCTGCCGCTCCAAAAACATGGTGTCCGTCCTCGTTGTCCCTTTTTCGACGCTCCCCGGTTCTGAAATGGCTCCGCTGGCATATAGCAGGCTCTCCGTCAAGGTCGTCTTTCCAGCGTCTACATGGGCAAGAATTCCAATATTGATTATTTTCATGTGATTGTCCTCCCTTTACTGCCCCGAAGGGCATAAAAATCCCCAGCAGTAAAATACTTTTACCGCTGGGGATCATGACTTCGGATACATAGAAACGCATTCAGCTAACATGAGCCGTTATCCGTCACGATATTTGATAAAAAGGCAAAAGCATTCTTAAATTGGGTACAAAAACCAAGCCCCTACAAAAGGGACTATCATAATCCTTTGTTCCCACTATTTGATTATAGTTTTATTTAAGAATACCTTGCCGCATATTTTTTACTCCTTTTCTGGAATTGAATTATTATATCACATCAGTTTTAGGAAAACAAGTATCTAAAAGAAATTTTTCTTCCCCTTATATGTAACAATCATACCGGCTTCCTAACGTTCAGAATGGTTTCTACTGTCTGCTGCGGTGTTTGGTTGGAATTGTCCAGCCAAAAGCCGATCCGTGGTGTTGTCTGCATTTTACTAAATACAAATTCAATGTATACAGAAAGAAATATATAAGGAGTGGGAGGGATTCCGCCGTAGTCGGCATTGTAGGAAAATCCAAAAGTTTAGATTTTCTCAAAATGCTTATCTTTTGGTCTTTGGTTCGGAATAGTGTAGTGCTGGCGGTCTATCTATTGTTTTCGGTTGCTTGCTTCTTTACCGTACATGAGCATTAGCACCGGGGTTATCGTTGCCGTAGCCCTCCAGAAGGTTGATTGCACCCCAGATACCAAGACCTGCACCGAGAGCTACTACCAGAGTCTGCAGAACACCGACTGCGCTGTTGAAAAATGCCATAAAGTTTTCCTCCTTGATTTGCCCGCCTATATGGTCGGGATAATGAAATAAAAATTGCCCTCGCGACTCCCGGCATGTGCACCTGCAGGAAAAGAAGGGCGTAAAAATATCCGGGGCCGATGATCAGTCAGTCCCGGATATGTAAACAGGCAGCAAGCTGCCGCCTGTCGCCCGAGTATTTACTCGTTTTGTTCTGTATTCCTGCAGCCGAGTGTTTCCAGAATACCTTTCAGATGCTTTGCGCTTCGGGCATATTTGTCTCCGGTATCCAACCGGATCCAGATAGTTGCTGTGCCCGGGATGGTATCAATGCTGATGATGTGATCTGCATTGATACACTCCTCGCCGGTGTATATGAATGTCGCCATTTTGCCTCCTATCTGGCAGCTTCCTGCATCTTGGAGGCTTTTCCGGAAGGCCTAGCTGCCGCAGTTTCTTCCTTCCGGTCAGACAAGTCCGAGAGGACAGATCCTCTGGATTTATCTTTATAGGACTCCATCAGGGCCTTCAGTTCCGTGTTGCTCACTTCTCTGGTCTCACGACCCCAGGTGGATCTTCCGGTTTCATCTATGCCGGTCTTCACCGAACGGGAAAGCCGGGTCGTACCATCCTCGGGAAGCTTCATCCAGATGCCTTTTCCGAACTGATTGTCGTGAATCATCTTCGGGGAGATCACAAAGGATTCCCAGGGACGGGTATCTGATTTATCCGGATTTGGAATACTGACTTCTACCAGCTCCTTGCCGCTTTTCGAAGTAAAAGGCTCACCCACGAGCCCCTTACCGAATTTGATCGTTACCTCAGCTGGCGGCTGGCCAAAGGTTTCGCCACGCGCCATGGCTTCCTCCGCTTCTCTTACGAAGTCGGGAACATCCATCGGCAACGGACTTCTTTCATCTGCCATTGCGGTTTACCTCCTTAATTTTCTTCTTCCATAACAAAAAACTCATCCTTCGGATAAAGCTTTGTCCTGGTACTCAGGTACTTCTCAATGTCGAAGGTGAGTTTCTTATCATAATCGGCGGTGTATTTGTAGTTCGGGTGCTGGGTCAGATCGTATTTATCCGACAGGAAGGGACGAACGCCTCTCAGCTGAAGGACACATTTGCTGCCGTCCATAACAGCCAGTTCATCACGACTCATGAGCTCCTTGCCCAGCTTCTGGTAGTTGGTTCCGTAGCTTGGACTATTGCCTCGTGTATCCGAGGTATTGAAGGTATCGATGGTTTCTTTGCCGAGTGCTTCGGAGAGTTCTTTCAGAGTGGTAGGTTCAGAGCCGCCCAGGAATACCTGGCAGTCCATGTTACCGATGATGGTATCGGCATTGTCCTTGTAAATGGCCTTCAGCTGAGACCTGGCCTGCAGCACCAGACAGGCGCTGATCTCGCGGGAACGGATGGTGGCAACCAGTTTTTCCAGGTTCGGGATCTGGCCGATGTTTGCCGCCTCATCGATCAGGCACCGCACATGGACCGGGAGCCTGCCGCCATAGACATCATCCGCTTTTTCACACAGCAGGTTGAACAGCTGCGTGTAGATCATGCTGATCAGGAAATTGAAGCTGCCGTCTGTATCTGACATCATCAGTCGTTCTGTCTTTGTGAGGATCACATTGTTCTCAAAGACCGGATCGATGAAAGGCTCGATGTCCTTCGGGCCACCCCATCGGGCAGAACCATACTCAAGGTTATGCTTAAAATTTTTGGCATTCTTTCCCCGGATGTAGACGGCAGCCCTCAGACCTGCCCCGCAGATCAGGCCCACCATCAAGTCAATGGGATGAAAGCTCGGAAGGGGATTTCCGAAAGCAATGCCCATCGTCGTAAAGAATGACAGCAGCTTTTCAGAAGCATTCGCGCCCTCCGCTATTCGCCAGGCTTCTCCCAGATTGGTACAGACCAGACCGATCAGGATATAAGGGAGGGCCCGGATCAGAAGCTTTTTCAGCTTAACGGTATCCGGGCTCATCGTGACTGCTCCCTCTGCTTGTCCCTGCTTACCACCTTCGCTGGGATATCTCTCACTGCATCGATCAGCTTATGCAGCGTTTTCAGAACGCTCGGGCGTTTGTTCTTTGCCAGTATCTCTGCAGAGTAGGCGTTGAATGCCGCTGTCATAGCATCCGCATCTCTGGCCTTAAAGAACACCAGGTACTTCGGTGGAAGTACAGATTTATCCTTGGTGATTGCATAATCGACACCGTATTTCCGGGCATACTTTTCAAAGCCCTTCAGGTCTGTTTTGGAAATGTCGATATTGGTGACGCCCTGATTCTGACCGATCAGCTCCTGAATGGTCTGCTTGCCGGTGGGCTTCTCATTTTTCATTGCCGCTTCCTGAGATTTTCGCTTAATATAAGCGATACCCTTCAGACCAAGTCGGACAATACTGCGAGCCGTAAGCTTGGTCGTGCTGATGGCCAAATTTACAGTTCTGTTTTCTACTTCCTCCTGCAATGCTCACCACCTCCTTCAGTTCGTTTTTCCGGCATCATACCTTTTTTCCGGCGGAGCCCTCCACCTTCATAATGCCGTCAAGAGTCGTAGCGGCAATACGGAGCCTCTTTGCCAGACCGATATCGTCTTTGACCTGTCCATCCATCGAGTCGCCGCAAACTACGAGAATGCGGGATCTTCTGAGAAGCTCCGATGCCATTTCAATCCTGTCCTTGTGCTCCTGGGGGATCTCATCCCGTAAGAGTCCTTCATACATGAGCCTCGGACAGATAGGAGAAAACCCTGTATCATACACCTTTCGGCAATAACGCAGGGCTGTGCTTTTCGCTTCAAATTCGTTATCACTCCAGTTTGCAGTGATATATGCCAGTGGTCTAACCATGTGTACCTCCTTCTTTCAACATCATCAGTGACCGTCATGCTCAGTCCTTTTGTGCTTCGGCTTACCGCCGATCTCTTCGGCAGCTTTCACCGTTTCGCGTGACTGGAGGGCCTCTTCGGGAATCGGGATCGCCATGATGCTGCGTCCCATTTTCACGAAGGCCTCCGGCTGGTGAAACAGCTCTTCAAACTTGCCGACCTGCTCCGGAGTGAGGGAACCGAAGCTGTCCTCCGTAAGACCGGTCACCAGGAAGGAACCGGCAATCACATCATAGACCTCATTGTTCTCATCACGAAGAGCACGGTTGAGAGGCAAACCGTTGATTTTTCCCTCCTCATTAACAATCAGGCCAACAGGATCCTCGAAGGGATAAACAACCTCAATAAAGCCGCCTACCAGCTGCTGAAGATCTTCAAGGCCGGTCTTTGCTTCAATGATCTTCGGGTGCTCATTGGGTTCGACAAGAAGCATGGTAATCGTATCTGCCTCCACAAATCCAGCGGGCTCATCGGCAAGCATGGCTTCTACTATGGCAGCCTCGCGGGCCTCAAAGGTACGGGCATTTTCAAAGGTATGCGCTTCACTGTCGTAGTGGAATACATTGTCGGAGAGCCGGTCTGCAGGGGCAACCTCCGCCTCATTGATGCTTCGCACCATTTCTTCCAGATGACTGAGCTCCATACTTCCGTCATCGGCAATGAACAGAACTTCATGGATCGAAGAAGGGAGAACGTAGAAATCGCCGCCCATCGTTTCAGCCGCCTGATCCAGAAAATCCGGATACTGAATGGTGCAGGCACCGTTCTGACCGCCCTCTACCGTAGCAACCCAGATGGGAGAAGGCTCATCCGGAAGAAACATACCGGCAGCATCGCCCATCATGTCACGCATGACGTCGTTCATGTTGCGAAGGGTCGCCGGATGGTTCTGCACGGCAGCTTCCATAGCGTCCGAATGAAGCTGATCCGCAGTAATGCCATAGGTCTGAAGCATGTTGTTGGTTACGAGAATGCTGGCAGAGCCCTGCTCATTACTTTCCATCTCGAAGCGGTAAACAAGAGCCATGTCTTCCACAGGTCTGTGAGGAATCTCGGAAAGCCTTTCCTCGTTTCCGGCAATGGGAATCATCTGAAGGGTAAGCGTTTCCTTCATCTGATCGTAATCCATCAGCGCCCGGGTATCGAACTGAGGTATGCTTCCGGCAATCTCTGCCACCTGCTTTTCAATATTGTGAAGGGCCGTCTCCATAGGCATACCGTCCTCAACACGTTTGAAAACATAGTCCAGGTTCATCGTAGCAGCAACGTTACTGCCTGCAGGGCTGACAGCCAGTCCGGTATAGGATTCTCCCTGCAGCTTCGAAACAGCCTGAATGCCGATATCCAGAGCGGGGAAGCGCTCACGCATCTCATCGACAACCTGAATCTTAAACTGATCAAAATCCATGTGTTAGTCCTCCCTTTTCTCTTTCGGCAGCCAGTAACCACAGATGGTCTTTCCGTCTTCACCGGTAATGGTCACGAAATGGTCATTCAAAAAGATCATTGCAGCAAGAAAGTCCATCGCGGTAAGCTCCTCACATTCGGTTTCATCGTCATTGACTCTGGCAATATAAACCGGAGCCGTAATGGTGATATCATCTTCACTTTCCCAGGTGTGCTCCATATAGTGGAGAAACAGATGATTGCCGATCTCAACACAATAAAACGTCTGCTCATCATCAAAACCCGGAAACTTTGACAGGGCGTCTTCTTCCGTCATCAGCTGTACCGGCTTGCCGGGAACCGCAAAAAGGACAGTAGCGTCCATACAGGCCATATCATCCTCGTCCCAGTTATCCGAGCCTTTGAAATCCTTTGTGTTCCAGGGATTCTTCTTCCTCTGAAGCAGGCTGGAAATTCGGGAAAGGACAATGGCACTGTCACAGAACATTTCTGCCAGCTCATCTACAGAATCTGCAAGCTCAATCGCTGCAGCCTCTTTTTCGGAAGGCTTTTTCCGGATACCAAGCAGGTCCTGCATCTGCTTCATCATTTCTTTTTCAGTCATTGATTGATACTCCTTTTCGTGTTTTGGATAAAAAGAAAGCACTATCAAAAGGCTTGCTTCTGACAGTGCTCGGGGTATTGGTACTAAATTATCGTTCCTGATCGCGGGCTTTCTTTTTCTGCCACTGATCCAGAAGCTTGATAATGGTGTCCTGCATCTGCTGTGTGGTGTAGGACCTGGGGAAATACTTCCTCAGCTGTTCATTTCGGAAGGTAACCCGTTCAAGATCGCCTTTCTTCACTTCATTCATGATCTCTCTGGCAGCGTCCATGGCGAAATCGCCTTCCTGCGCCAGCTTCTTCAGGCGCTGAGCCTGAGAAAGAGAAGGGGAAGCCTGCACTTCATCCATGGCCTGCATGAAGATTTCCTGTTCCTCCGGAGCGAGGTAGGAAAGCTCAACCGCCGGATTGAAGGAAATCTGCTTCTGATCGACCATTTCCAGAAGTTCGGGAATGAGGTTGGTAAGACGGATGTAGCGCTGGACCTGTTTTACACTTTCACCAGATTCTTCAGCTAACACCTCCACTGTTTTCTTGCCGAAGAAATTGTGGCCAAGTTGGCCACAATTCTCTTTGGAGGGCCGTCCTGCTTGGCGTTTCATTGCTTCATTCTTCATCATATACGCATAAGCCCTCTCACTGGGCAGTATGTTTTCTCTCTGAAGATTGGAATCGACCATGAGCACCGTGGCGGCATCATCATCCATCTGCCTTACCAGAACCGGAACATCCGTAAGCCCTGCCAGCTCAGCAGCATGGGCACGGCGATGTCCTGAGATGATCTCATAACCGCCGTTTTCCAGCGGTCTCGCAATCAGAGGCGTCAGCACACCGTACTGTGCGATGCTCTCCGTTGTTCGAAGCATGGCTTCATCATCCACGACCTTGAAGGGATGATCCTTAAAGGGCACCAGCTCGCTGATGCTGATATTCTGCACTCGTTCCAGCTGACTCTCTGCACGGCTTTCATCCGTTTCAAAGATATCATCGTAGCTGGTCAAGCTGATGTTTCCGCCTCTTTTCGGCATTCTGAAGCACCTCCTTTGTCAGACCCCGGTAGGCTTCAGCGACCTTGCCGCCCGGATCGTGTTTGAAAATACTCACGCCCTCCGCGCTGATTTCCGCAGCACGGACGGAGCGAGGGATGTCTGCGTCGTAGACCTTCAGCTTGCTGCCGTAGGTATCGCGGATCAGCGTACTGATCTCCTTTGCAAAGTTGGTACGAAGGTCCACCATAGTCAGCAGAATTCCTTCGATTCGAAGCTTGGGATTGATCTGACGCTTGACCTTGTTCACCGTCTGAAGCAGCTGCTCCAGACCCTTTGCCGACAGATAGTTCGCCTGGACAGGAATGAGAACCTGATCCGATGCGGCAAGTGCATTGACGGTCAGCATGCCCAGGGAGGGCATACAGTCCAGTAGAATATAGTCGTACTGAAATTTCAAAGCATCTAAAACCTGCCTTAAAACAGTTTCGCGGCTCATGGCGTTGACCAGCGACACCTCCATACCTGACAGCGTGATATTTGCAGGAACAAGATCTACGCCTTCTTCATGTGACAGGATCCCCTCCTTAGGTGCGATGGGCTGATCCTGCATGACCTTCGCCATAAGGTCGGTCAGCGTAACCGGAAGATCATCCGGTCTGGGATGTCCAAGGGCAATGGTTAGGGACGCCTGCGGATCCGTATCCACGAGCAGCACTCTTTTTCCCTCATTGGCAAGGCCAATGCCCAGATTTTCGCAGGTGGTAGTCTTACCGGTTCCGCCTTTCTGATTTACAACAGCCATGATTGTGGCTCTCGACATAATGATCACCTCCTAGATCAAGCCATTGGCCATGTCGTGCTGTACCCAGTTCTGATAGTAAGAACTGATGGTAGTTGGTGCGTTGTAGAGGACCGCCAGCATGTACTGCTTCATGTCCTTAACGCGGGTTGTGTTGTTTGCCAGTGTCATCAGGGCATATTTGATATGCTCTGCATTCAGCTTCATAAATCGACTTTTTACGACTTCGATTGGCATATCTTCCCGATTGATACGAATGCTTTTTCTTGTGGAGCAGCATACATCAACCATGAGATCGACCATAGCCTGAATGGTATCCAGATCAAGTGTCCTATCCCGGGAAAGATAATCCAGCTCGAGAGATTCTCTGAAATAATCCTCATATTGAGCTCGGATCCGCATCGCTTCGCTTCCTTTCCCGACATTTCTGTCGGAATAGAAGGAATCGGTATCACTATACTCAGTATTAATATTATCAGTCTTATTTCCGTGTCCTTTTGACACTTCAAGAGATGTGATTTCGACACTTCCAGAAGTGTCATTTTGACATTTCAAGAAATGTCTCTCCACAGGGCTGTCCACCGATATGAAGTTCTTCACATAGATCAGGTTTGGTTTTCCCAGCCCCTGACGCTTTCTCTCAATGAGACCGACCTTGTCCTCCAAATCCGATAACAACTGGATCGCTTTTTTGTTTCCGCAGTTCATGTCCGCCATGATTTCTTCAATCGTGCAGATGATATACACGCGGCCCTGTTCATCGATCCATCCGTTTTTTGCAGAGAGGGGAACGCGGTCCAGTAAGATGCCATACAAAGTTTTCGCCTCAGCAGACAGATATTTGAACCGGTCATTCGTAAAAAGCACCTTGGGAACCCGGTAGAAGGCAAACTGTTCTGCCTGGGCTCCGTAGAAATAATCAAACACTCATAGTCACCACCTGCTTTCAGGAGAATTTATCGCGCTTCAGAGGCTTTTTGCGAAACACATCCTTATCCTTACCGTAGGGACACCTGGTGAACTGGCACCGGCGATACTTGAAATCCGGACGATAGTAGAGGCAGTGAGCGCAGCTTCCGGGCTTATGGTCCGATGCATTCCCGGGATTTTCTTTCTTTGCAACCTTCGCCAGCTTCTCATATCTTCGAAAGATCTCATCCTTCTTACTCATTTGCCGCACCTTCTTCCTTCGCGCGGTTAGCCCGGTTTGCTCTGAGCCATGCGTCCAGCTCCTTGTAGCAGACAGCGCTGACACAGGGATGTCCTTTGGCGTAACAGCAGCTCTCACATTTCTTTTCCTGCTCGGTCTTTACCGCCTCAGCCAGGTAGTAGCAATTCTGCGTTCCAAGGACACAGCCAACCTTGCGGTTCTTCCAGAAGAAGCACTTGCGGCAGGTATCCGGCTTGTCATCGTAATATCTGATCCCGTCGATCAGAATGGTTTTGCGTTTCACTTTTTTTCTCATCACGATATCCTCCATAGTTTTGAGCCGCCGCCGGGAAAGTCCGGAGACGACAAAAGCCCTGTGATGATTTTTCGTCACCACAGGGCTATGTAAAATATCGTTAGTCTTTATAAATTGGAGTATCGTTCTTTTACATCAACATATTTTGATAACCTGACACCTTTGCTTATCTCGGTTTGATAAGATTCAGGCATATTGGCAAGCTTCAAAATCTCTTTGGGAGTAGATTCACATCCCTTGATTTCTTCAGCATACATAATGCCAAACAAGTGAATCATGGTTGTCTTTTCATTGCTGCTATTCTCATACATCTCTTTAAGCCGCATTGCCAATTCTCGTACTGTCATGGTTTTCCTACCTCCATCTTTAAAGATTTCTTCAATATTGGCGCTTGTTTTTAGAAATCTAAAATATCGCAATCTGAATTTCTAATGCGTTTAGAAATATGCATCTTAACCGGTTCTTCCATCACATCAGCCTCAGGCTAAATATCGGCATTTTATTGCTGTCAGGACCGATTTTTTATAGATTTACACCCAGATACACCGGTGAACACGGAAACATGCGCCATTTTTAGCGGAATCACCGTTTCGGGGTGTTTTTCCTCATTAGATAAAAGCCCTGTTTTTTTAGCACTTCATCAATGAAGCTTCTTTTTTATTAGAAGAAACGCGGAAGATTTCGTAAAAAATCTTCCGCGATAGTGCGCTGGCGTCCCTGACTGGATTCGAACCAGCGGCCTTCCGCTTAGGAGGCGGACGCTCTATCCTGCTGAGCTACAGAGACATCTATGAAATTTCCTTGCACCTCGCTTTCGCTCGGTGTCGCGGCAGTCGCCAAATATCCGCATAAATGCGTCTTTTTGGCTCGTTGCTACCGCGTATTTTACGCGGTTTTTTGCGTTTCGTCCAAGGTGACGATCTATATTTCAGAGGGAAAATCCATTAGAAAAACGGTCATTTTGCTAATGGATTTTTGCCCCTTGAAAGCAATTTGCTTAAAAATGTTCCTCTTCCCCGGCGTTAGAAAAACGCCGAATTCGCGACTCCATTCGAACCGGACTTCAAATTTCAAAAAATCATTTGGCCCGTGATAAACATATTCTTAGGAGGCGCTTGTTATATCCATTTAACTATGGGAACACATGCCGTATATCCGGGCTTTTTCGAGCCGTTGGCTCCGGCTGTCATCAGAAACCTGCGAGTCAGTCTTGACTGACCTCACTGGAACAGTGTACCATAAAATAAGAAAACAGACAAGGAGAAAAACAATGGAACGTGAGATTGATATGAAGGAGGTTTCCGACGGAAGGCTCTATGGTCTGCGGGATATGGTGAAGGCGGACTGTGGCGGCTGCGCAGGCTGCTCCCGGTGCTGCGAAAGCATGGGAAGCACAATTATTCTGGATCCTTACGATGTATGGCGGCTGACTGCGGGGCTGCAGGTGAGCTTTGAGGCGCTTCTGCAGGACAAGCTGGAGCTGAATCTGGTGGAGGGGATTATTCTGCCGAATATGAAAACCTCCAGAGAAAATGAACGCTGTGGCTTCCTGAATGGGGAAGGGCGCTGTAGTATTCATGCGCTGCGGCCGGGCTTCTGCCGGATCTTTCCGCTGGGCCGGTTTTATGAGAATCACAGCTTTCAGTATTTCCTGCAGGTGCACGAATGTCCCAAAGAGCCCAAGCTGAAGGTAAAGGTGCAGAAATGGATTGACACGCCGGATCTGAAGCGCAATGAGAAATTCATCATTGACTGGCATTATTTTCTAAAAGAAATCACCGCCCGGCTGAGAGAGCAGGACGGTGAACAGTATCAGAAAATGGTGGATCTTTATATTCTGAAGAACTTTTATCAGAAGCCCTGGGAGAAAGACAGGGACTTCTATGAACAGTTTGACGAACGGCTGGCAGAGGCCAGAGAAATATGGAAATTATAGGTCCAGATCGTCCCAGCCCCCACGAGCCTTTGGCGTCCGGTGATAACGGTTCTCCGGGCGCTTATTTTTGGCCTGTTTCCGGGGCGCTCCGTAGGAGCCGCGCCGGTTCCGGGGGCGTCTTCTGCGAAGCTTCGGCAGACGGAAGGAGAAGCGGAAGGTATTCATCAGATGCCGGAACAGACGGTAAAGCAGGAACAGCAGCAGAATCAGGCCGGCAGAGATCAGAATCAGCCGCACATTGATTTTAATAAAATGCTTCCGCTGAATGGGTTCCTCTGTTTCGGTAGTGTCAGTATCCTGGGTGGCTTCCGTTTCTTTATCAAAAGTAAATTCCTGTAAATTATCCCGGGTAAGCTCAATGGAGGCAGTTCCCACAGGCTCTCCATGGTAGGAGTAGGATAAGGTGGCAATCACATTGGAATCTGAATTTTCATCCTGGAAGGTCAGCTCCGGGGAGGCGTCCGCAAAGGAGGCTCCATTGGGAAGCACAATACAGTCATTGCTGTCGATCTGAATCAGCGGCTTGGACTGGCCGAAGATGGCGCTTCCCACATAAAAAGCGTTGGAATTGGATACGGAGAAATTCGTTTCATTATCCGCCACGTTAATCTTGCTGAAATTTTCGGAAGCGTAGTCCAGCAGCAGCGCCGTATCAGTAAACAGGGGTACGCCCTTTTCACCGGTGGACTGGGTGCGCATGGTAACTACGATGAGGGTCATGCCGTTCCGCTCCGCGACCGTAACCAGAGTTCCCTTGGCCACGCTGGTGTTGCCGGTTTTTCCGGCAATGACCGAATCGTCCAGATACTTGGTGATCCCCTTATAGGGGGCAATCATGTAGTGGTGGTTGGTCATATAGGTGATTTCATCCCGCTTGTTGGTGGGCTGCATCTGATATTTGGCGGTACCGGAGATACGGAGAAAATCCTCATTCTGAATCGCCGCTCTGGTAATCAGCGCCATATCGTGGGCGCTGGTGTAGTGCTCGTCATTGTGGAGGCCGTTGGCGTTGGTGAAATGGGTGTTGGTACAGCCAAGCTTTTCCGCCTTCTGATTCATCATTTCCGCAAAGGCGTCAATGGAACCGGCAATGTGCTCTGCCAGGCCGTTGGCGCACTCGTTGGCAGACTCCAGCATCAGGGCGTAGAGAGACTGCTCCACAGTGAGCTGCTCGTCCTCGGTGGTATAGATACTGCTGCTTCCCGCGTCGATGGTGTGGGTCGCGTTATAGGAATAGGTCACCGTCTCGTCCAGGGAGCAGTGCTCCAGGGTGAGCAGTGCCGTCATTATCTTTGTAATGCTGGCGGGATAATTTTTCATATCTATATCCTTATTATAAAGGATCGCTCCGGAGGAAGCCTCCATGACCACGGCAGATTCTGCATAAATCTGTGGTCCCTGGGGCCAGTCCTCGATGGAATTGGAATTGATTTCCTTATTATAGGAGGCCTGCCGCTCTGCCTCCAGCTGTTCCGCCGCAGCCTTTTCGGCAGCGATCTGTTTGGCGGATTTCCGGGATGCTTTTTTGGCCGCGTCCGCGGAAACAGAGCCAAAACAAAGGGAACCCACCAGGGAAAGGGTCAGAAGACCTGTAAAAAACCGGAATCTATGTGAAAATTTCATAATAAAACACTCCTGAACATAAATGTGTATAAAAATTTGTAACAAATGTAAATTTAAGTATATGCTATTTCGATTACTGGTGCAAGGGCTTCGGCGAAAAGTTTAAATATCTTTAAGAAAAAAGTGGGGAAAACCACCGCGAACAGTTGACAAAGCCTGCAAAAGCGGGGTATACTAGCGATTAGTAAGCAATTACAAGCGAACCAGGAAAAAGGCATTGACGAAGAGAGTAGAAAAGCGCCAAAAGGCACAGAGAACCGGGGAGGGTGGAAGCCCGGTGCGAGTAGGACTTTTTGAAAATCACTTCCGAGCTCCGGGCTGAAAGAATTCTGGATACGAAGAGAAAGGATTTTTAGGTACCGGCGGAATTCCTCCGTTATGGGAGACGCATGTGATGGCATGTTGTAATTAGGTGGTTTCACAGAAGCGATCGGCTTTTGTCCTGTTACAGGACGAAGGTCGTTTTTTTTCGACAGAAAAGGAGGAAAAATCATGTACAACAAGGTATCAACCGACCTGAATTTCGTAGGCCGGGAGAAAGAAATCGAAAAATTCTGGAATGAAAATCATATTTTCGAGAAAAGCATGGACAGCCGTAAGGAAGGCGAAACCTACACCTTCTACGACGGACCGCCTACTGCCAATGGTAAGCCCCATATCGGTCATGTGCTGACCCGTGTTATCAAGGATATGATCCCCAGATACCGCACCATGAAGGGCTATATGGTTCCGAGAAAGGCCGGCTGGGATACCCACGGACTTCCCGTAGAGCTGGAAGTAGAGAAGATGCTGGGCCTGGACGGAAAGGAGCAGATCGAGCAGTACGGTCTGGATCCGTTTATCCGCAAGTGTAAAGAGAGCGTATGGAAATATAAAGGAATGTGGGAGGATTTCTCCGGTACCGTCGGCTTCTGGGCAGATATGGAGCATCCCTATGTTACCTACGACGACAATTATATCGAGTCTGAGTGGTGGGCGCTGAAGGAGATCTGGAAGAAGGGTCTTCTGTACAAGGGCTTCAAGATCGTTCCCTATTGCCCCCGCTGCGGTACGCCCCTTTCCAGCCATGAGGTGGCTCAGGGCTACAAGCAGGTTAAGGAGCGTTCTGCCATCGTCCGTTTCAAGGTAAAGGACGAGGACGCGTATTTCCTGGCATGGACCACGACGCCCTGGACTCTGCCTTCCAACGTGGCTCTGTGTATGAATCCGACAGATACCTATATCAAGGTAAAGGCGGCAGACGGCTACACCTATTATCTGGCAGAGGCTCTGGCAGACAAGGTGCTGGGCAGACTGGCAGAGGAAGGAAAACCGGCTTACGAGGTTCTGGAGACCTACGTGGGCAAGGATCTGGAGTACAAGGAATACGAGCCGCTGTATGCGTGCGCCGGAGAATTGGCAGCAAAGCAGCATAAGAAGGGCTTTTATGTAACTGTAGACGATTATGTAACCATGTCTGACGGTACCGGTATCGTTCATATCGCTCCGGCCTTCGGTGAGGACGACGGCCGTGTGGGAAGAAAATACGATCTGCCTTTCGTTCAGTTTGTAGATGGCAAGGGAAATATGACAGCGGAGACCCCCTACGCAGGTCTGTTTGTAAAGAAGGCAGATCCGGAGGTCTTAAAGGATCTGGACGCAGAGGGCAAGCTTTTCGACGCGCCGAAGTTTGAGCATGATTACCCGTTCTGCTGGCGCTGCGATACGCCGCTTATCTACTACGCACGGGAATCCTGGTTCATCAAGATGACAGCGGTAAAGGACGATCTGATCCGCAACAACAACACCATCAACTGGATTCCGGAGAGCATCGGTAAAGGCCGCTTTGGCGACTGGCTGGAGAATATCCAGGACTGGGGCGTAAGCCGTAACCGTTACTGGGGAACTCCGCTGAACATCTGGGAGTGTGAGGACTGCGGACATCAGGAATCCATCGGAAGCAGAGAAGAACTTTATGAAATGAGCGGCGATGAGAAGGTTAAAACTGTAGAGCTCCATCGTCCGTATATCGATGAGATTACCGTAAAGTGCCCGCACTGTGGCAAGACCATGCGCCGTGTACCGGAGGTACTGGACTGCTGGTTCGATTCCGGAGCTATGCCCTTTGCGCAGCATCATTACCCCTTCGAGAATCAGGAGCTGTTCCATCAGCAGTTCCCGGCACAGTTCATTTCCGAGGCGGTAGACCAGACCAGAGGCTGGTTCTATTCCCTGCTGGCAGAGTCCACCCTGCTGTTTAACAAGGCTCCCTATGAGAACGTTATCGTTCTGGGCCATGTACAGGATGAGAACGGCCAGAAGATGAGTAAATCCAAGGGAAATGCGGTAGATCCCTTTGACGCGCTGGAGAAATACGGAGCAGACGCTATCCGCTGGTATTTCTATATCAACAGTGCGCCTTGGCTGCCCAACCGTTTCCATGGCAAGGCGGTACAGGAGGGACAGCGTAAATTCATGGGTACTCTTTGGAACACCTATGCGTTCTTCGTACTGTATGCGAACATTGATGAATTTGACGCAACGAAGTATGAGCTGAATTATGATTCCCTGAGCGTCATGGATAAATGGCTTCTGTCCAAGCTGAACACAGTAGTGGGCGAGGTAGATTATAACCTGAATAACTACCGGATTCCGGAGGCTGCAAGAGCGCTTCAGGAGTTCGTGGACGATATGTCCAACTGGTATGTACGCCGCAGCCGTGAGCGTTTCTGGGCAAAGGGTATGGAGCAGGATAAGATCAACGCCTATATGACGCTGTATACCTCCCTGGTAACCATTTGCAAGGCGGCAGCGCCCATGGTTCCCTTCATGACAGAAGAGATTTACCAGAATCTGGTAAGAAGCATTGATAAGAATGCGCCGGAAAGCATCCATCTGTGCGACTTCCCGGTTGTAAATAAGGCATGGATCAACGAGGAGCTGGAGCGCGACATGGACGAGGTCCTGAAGATCGTTGTAATGGGACGTGCCTGCCGGAATACTGCCAACATCAAGAACCGTCAGCCTATCGCGCAGATGTATGTGAAGGCTCCCTACAAGCTGGCAGAGTATTACTGTGAGATCATTGAGGACGAGCTGAACGTGAAGGCCGTAGAGTTTACAGACGACGTCCGCGCCTTTACCACCTACAGCTTTAAGCCCCAGTTGAAGACCGTAGGACCCAAGTACGGCAAATGCCTGAACGGTATCCGGGCGCACCTGGCTGAGGTAGACGGCAACGCCGCTATGGACGAGCTGAAGGAGAAGGGAAGCCTCACATTTGACGTAAATGGCACATCTGTGGTATTATCGGAAGAGGATCTGCTGATTGACATGGCTCAGACCGAGGGCTTTGTATCCGACGGAGACAACAGCATTACCGTAGTTCTGGATACCAAGCTGACGCCGGAGCTGATCGAGGAGGGCTTTGTCCGCGAGATCATCAGCAAGGTGCAGACCATGCGAAAAGAGGCAGATTTCCAGGTAACAGACAAGATCGTCATTTCCTGCAAGGGAAATGAGAAGATTGAGGCTCTGATCCAAGCAAACGCGGATCAGATCAAATCTGAGGTTCTGGCTGTGGATGTGAAGCTTGACGAGGCAGATGGCTACGTGAAGGAATGGAGCATCAACGGCGAGAATGTTACACTGGGCGTAGAGCGCGCGTAAAGCGCGCCTATGCGCAACCGATACGGTAAACGAGGAGGAAAACCATTATGAGCAAGAGACCTTTCGACAAGGAACTCTTCAAAAGAAGCGTAGTTTACAACGTGAAAACTCTGTACCGGACACCGATTGAAGAGGCAACGCAGCACCAGATTTTTCATGCGGTGGCACTGGCTACCAAGGACGCAATCATCGATGCGTGGATTGCGACACAGGAGCAGATGAAAAAGCAGGATCCGAAGATCGTGTACTATATGTCCATGGAATTTCTGATGGGCCGCGCGCTTGGCAATAACCTGATTAATCTGACTTATTATGATGAAGTAAAGGAAGCCCTGGAGGAGCTTGGCTGTGATCTGAACGTGATTGAGGATCAGGAGCCGGACGCAGCTCTGGGAAATGGCGGTCTGGGAAGACTGGCAGCCTGCTTCCTGGATTCTCTGGCAACCCTGGGCTATGCGGCATACGGCTGCGGTATCCGTTACCGCTACGGTATGTTCAAACAGAAAATTGAGAACGGCTATCAGAAAGAGATTCCGGATGACTGGCTTTCCGATGGCAATCCCTTTGAGCTCCGCCGTCCCGAGTACGCAAAGATCGTCAAGTTTGGCGGCTATGTGGACGTAGAGGTGGATCAGAACGGTAAGAGCCATTTCATTCAGAAGGGATACCAGGCTGTACGCGCGATTCCCTGCGACCTTCCGGTAGTAGGCTATGGCAACAACGTAGTCAATACCCTTCGTATCTGGGATGCGGAGGCTATGAATACCTTCCGTCTGGACGCCTTTGATAAGGGCGATTATCAGCAGGCTGTAGAGGAAGAGAACCTGGCAAAGCTGCTGGTAGAGGTTCTGTACCCCAACGATAACCACATGGCAGGCAAGGAGCTGCGTCTGAAGCAGCAGTATTTCTTTATCTCCGCCAGCGTACAGGAGGCCATTGCCCGCTATAAGAGAAACCATGAGGATATCCGCAAGTTCTACGAGAAGGCGGCATTCCAGCTGAACGATACCCATCCGACCGTAGCAGTGGCAGAGCTGATGCGTATCCTGATTGACGAGGAAGGCCTGGAGTGGGATGAGGCGTGGGAGGTAACCACCAAGACCTGTGCCTACACCAACCATACCATTATGGCAGAGGCTCTGGAGAAATGGCCCATCGAGCTGTTCTCCCGTCTGCTTCCCCGTGTATACCAGATCATCGAGGAGATCAACCGCCGTTTCGTGATTGAAATCCAGAACAAGTATCCGGGCGATCAGGAGAAGATCCGCAAGATGGCTATCATCTATGATGGACAGGTAAAGATGGCTCATCTGGCTATCGCCGCAGGCCATTCTGTCAACGGTGTAGCCCGTCTGCATACAGAGATCCTGAAGAAACAGGAGCTGAAGGATTTCTATCAGATGATGCCGGAGAAGTTCAACAACAAGACCAACGGTATTACCCAGCGTCGTTTCCTGCTTCACGGCAACCCGCTGCTGGCTCAGTGGGTGACCGATCACATCGGCGATGAGTGGATCACCGATCTGTCCCAGATCAGCAAGCTGAAGATCTACGCAGACGATGAGAAGGCGCAGCAGGAGTTCATGAACATCAAGTATCAGAACAAGGTGCGTCTGGCGAAATACATTCAGGAGCACAACGGTATTACCGTAGATCCGCGCTCCATCTTTGACGTACAGGTTAAGAGACTGCATGAGTACAAGCGTCAGCTTCTGAACATTCTGCATGTGATGTATCTGTACAACAAGATCAAAGAGCATCCGGATATGGAATTCTATCCGAGAACCTTTATCTTTGGTGCGAAGGCAGCGGCAGGCTACCGCCGCGCGAAGCTGACCATCAAGCTGATCAACTCCGTAGCAGACGTGATCAACAACGACGCGTCCATTAACGGCAAGCTGAAGGTGGTATTTATCGAGGATTACCGCGTATCTAACGCAGAGCTGATCTTCGCGGCGGCAGATGTATCCGAGCAGATTTCCACCGCCAGCAAGGAGGCGTCCGGTACCGGTAACATGAAGTTCATGCTGAACGGAGCCCTGACCATCGGAACCATGGACGGCGCAAATGTGGAGATGGTAGAAGAGATGGGTGAGGAAAACGCCTTTATCTTCGGTTTGAGCGCAGACGAGGTGATTAACTATGAGCAGCATGGCGGCTACAACCCCATGGATATCTTCAATTCCGATCAGGATATCCGTCACGTGCTGATGCAGCTGATCAATGGTTATTACGCACCTCAGGATCCGGAAATGTTCCGTGATCTGTATGATTCTCTGCTGAACACCAACAACAGCGATCGGGCAGATACCTACTTTATCCTGAAGGATTTCCGTTCTTATGCAGAGACTCATGCCAAAATCGAGTCTGTATACCGGGACGAGAAGCAGTGGGCGAAGAAGGCTCTCTGGAACACCGCATGCAGCGGCAAGTTCTCTTCTGACAGAACCATTCAGGAGTACGTGGACGATATCTGGCATCTGGACAAGATGACGGTAGAGCTTCCGCCGGAGGATCTGGAAGTCAGCACAAAATAAAGCGTCTGAACGAATAAAACAGATAACGCAAAAGAGATAGATGTGAGATTTCATGTCTATCTCTTTTTTTGACTCATAAAATGTAAAATGAGAGAAAAAATAAAAATCAGTCTTTCCATTCTGATTATTTTAATCCTGTTGCCCTATGTGGCGGTGGTATTCGGCATGGGCCGGACGGAGGAGGAAGCGGAAAAGAGACAGACAGAACTGGAGCGCTGCGTAGAGCGGATTTTGCCGGTGCAGATTCCCGTAACCTGCGAGCCGGAAGCCCTGAAGGCCCAGGCGGTGGTGATTCGTACGAACCTTCTGAAAAAGGCGGAGGAATATTATGGCATATCAGAACCCGCCGAAGCCGGGGCAGAGGTCCGGGAGGCAGATTTGGAGAAGCTGGGATTTCATGGCTTTGCCGGAGAAGAAGAGGAGCTTTGGAATCGGGAAAACAGGGGGCGTTATGAAGAAAAATGCAGCCGCGCGGCAGAAGAGACAGCCGGTCAGGTATTGGTGTGGGAGGGACAGCCGGTGGAGGTTCCCTATCACGCGGTCAGCGCCGGAAAGACCCGGGAGGGAAGCCTGCTGGGTGAGGACTATCGCTGGATGGAGCCGGCGTCATGTGACGGGGATACAGAGGCTGCGGATTATCTTCGAATTATGTATCTTCCGGGGGTTGCGCTGCCCGGGATAGAGAGCAGGGACAGCGCGGGCTACGTGACAAAGCTGAGTCTGGACGGGGAAACGCTGACCGGAGAGGACTTCCGGTTTCGTTATGGATTGAATTCCAGCTGCTTTACAGCGGAGGAGACGGAAGAAGGCGTCCGGATCGTCACCCGGGGGCTTGGACACGGCTTTGGAATGAGTCAGTATACCGCCAATCTTATGGCGGCGGAGGGCTGGAAGTACCGGGAAATTCTGGCGTATTTTTATAAAAATCTGGATTGTATAAGCTTTACGGAAAATGGCTATGCTAGGGATAGCATGAAAACAGCGGAATAATTTAGCAGAGGTGAAGCTTATGACAGGAAAAAAGAAGACGAATGGAAGTCCCGCAGGCAAAAGAAGGGCAGCCTTAGCCCTGAGCCTGTGTCTGCTGGCCGGAGTGACCATGTTCGGAATGTATACAGTGGAAAAGACGGAAGAACAGCAGAAAAAGCTGGAGCAGGAAATGGCGGACGCCGAGAAGGCAGTGAAGGCCCGGCAGCAGGAGCTGTCAGAGGCAAAGGCCGCCCGGGAGCAGAAGGAAGCGGAGGCAAAAGCCCGGTCAGAGCGCCAGGCGGCTTCAGGAACGGCATCCCGGGATCGGAGCGGGGAAGAAGAGGCTTCCACGCAGAAGGCCGGGTTGGCAGAAGAAGCGGAGCTGGAGGGAGAATACGCGGAAATAGCTCTGGACGGGCCGGTGGTGATCGAAGAAGCGGACGCGGGTGCGGAAGCGCCGCCCCTGTCCTTTTCGGCCGAGACGGACAAGCTGCTCTGGCCCATTGCCGGCAATATTCTGGTAGATTACAGTATGGATAAGACGGTTTATTTTCCGACGCTGGATCAATACAAATACAGTCCGGCCATGATCATAGAAGGGACGCCGGATCAGAGCGTACTGAGTGCTGCGGTGGGGAAGGTGACTTCCATAGAAAATCTGGACGAAACTGGCACAACCCTTACCATGGATATCGGAAATGGATATGAGGTTGTCTACGGACAGCTCAAGGATCCGGTGGTGCAGCAGGGCGATTATGTGCAGACCGGGGATCTGATCGGGTATCTGGCAGAGCCTACCCGCTTTTACAGCAAAGAGGGCTGCAACCTGTATTTTCAGGTGAAGAAAGACGGAGAGAGCGTCAATCCGAAGGAGCTTCTCTCCTGAGAAGATTGGAAGTGGAAGCAATAAGCCGTTCCTTCTGGGGGCGGCTTAATTTTTTGATGGCGCATTCCCGCTTCATGGCCTCCTCCTTCGTGTCGAAGATCTCATAATAGACCAGCTCTACGGGCAGGTGCGCTTTGGTATATTTGGCGCCGCGTCCTGCGTTGTGATCCGCCACGCGCTTTGTCAGATGGTTGGTCCAGCCGGTGTATAGCGAGTCGTCGCCGCACCGGAGGATATAGGTGTAATTCATAATTTTCTCCGAAATAAGAGAGTCCCAGCTCCCTTGCTATAGTAAAATCTGTTGTAAACCTTTCTTAATTATATGCGAAGGAGTTCCTTTATGCAAATACAGGTTAGATGATCGAAAAGGGAGGCTCTGCGAAAACAGAGCCTCCCTGATGTCTTGCCGTCTTACAGTCCGAGGGGCATCCTTGCCACAAAGACGTACATCATAATAAAGTGGCAGATACTTCCGCCCATAACGAACAGGTGGAAGATTTCGTGGGAGCCGAAGTTTTTATGACGGGCATTGAAGATAGGAAGCTTCAGCGCATAGATGATACCGCCCACCGTGTAAATGATGCCACCGGCCAACAGCCAGCCGAAGGCTGCCGGGGAGAGGGCGTTCAGAATCTGCGTGAAAGCCAGCACACATACCCAACCCATGGCAATATACAGGACAGAAGAAAACCATTTGGGACAGGTAATCCAGAACAGCTTCAGGATAATGCCGGCGAGAGCGATACCCCATACCAGAGCGCAGAGGGTATAACCGATCCGGCCGCTCAGGACGATCATACATACGGGAGTATAGGAGCCGGCGATCAGCACAAAGATCATGCAGTGATCGATTTTCCGTAAAATCCGGTTGGCCCGCTCGGACAGATTCAGCGTATGATAGGTGGCACTGGCCGCGTACAGCAGAATCATGCTGCCGATAAAAATACTTAAGGAAATGAGGTGGATTTTGTCCGGATTACTGGCTGCCCGGATTAAAAGCGGTGTAGCGGCAAAAACCGCCATCATCATACCGATAAAATGAGTGATGGCACTTCCCGGATCTTTGATTTCTAACTTCATGGTAACAACCCCTTTCACTTGTAAAAAACATTATATGGTTTTTGATAATTCTATATGTAGTATTTAAAACTATGTGCAACTATATTCATATTATATTCGAAAAAGAACAAATGTCAAGGGGCAATTTAAAAGTAAAAAAATGGCCTGTAGGTTATGGAAAGCTATAAGCCATGCAGCTCGATTGCCGCTGCGCTGCATCTCGCTGTCGGGCTGGCGCCCTATAAAAAAGTAAAAAAATGGCCCAGAGTGAGCAAGCTCCCTCTGAACCATTTCCTTACTTTTTATGCATGGCTTATAGCTTACGCAAAGTATCTCTTCAGCAGTCCCTCGAATGCTTTGCCGTGGCGGGCTTCGTCGCGGGCCATCTCATGTACGGTGTCATGGATTGCATCCAGGTTTGCGGCCTTTGCGCGCTTTGCAAGGTCGAACTTGCCTTCGGTAGCGCCGTGCTCAGCTGCAACTCTCAGCTCCAGGTTCTTCTTTGTGCTGGGTGTTACTACCTCACCGAGCAGCTCTGCAAACTTAGCAGCGTGCTCAGCCTCTTCGTAAGCAGCCTTCTCCCAGTAAAGACCGATTTCCGGATAGCCTTCTCTGTGAGCTACACGAGCCATTGCCAGATACATACCAACCTCGGAGCACTCGCCGTTGAAGTTTGCTCTCAGGTCGTTCAGAATATCCTCGCTCACGCCCTGTGCTACGCCAACCTCATGCTCAGCTGCCCAGGTAAGACCCTCAGCCTGCTCTTTGAACTTGGATGCCGGAACTCCACACTGCGGACATTTCTCCGGTGCTGTCTCGCCTTCCCAAACATAACCACATACTGTACATACCCATGTTTTCATAATCGTAATCTCCTTTTTTATAATCGTTAAATTTTTTAGTTCTAGTTCTTTCGATATCAGTAACAATTCCTGTTACTGGTATTAATATAGCACGGATTCCTAATTTCGTCAAGCAGTATTTAAAAATAATTATCAATTAATTTTCGAATTCTGCAGGAGTTATCTCTTATTATAGAAGGAATCCCTTCTGATATACATCAGGAGCTGCATTTCTTTGCGCATTCCTCGCACAGACCGTAATACTGTACCGCATGTCCTTCGATAATTCCCGGAAATACGTGCTGGGCTTTTTCATCGATAAACCCTTCATCTTCCATATAAATATCAAACAGGGAATGACATTTCCTGCAGATAAAATGAGAATGGGGATCCACATGGCCGTCGAACCGGTCGGCGCCGTCGGTGGTAATCTTGATAATCTCTCCCAGGTCTGTCAGCAGCGCAAGATTGCGGTAGACGGTACCGAGGCTGATGTTCGGGAATTCCTCTTTTACATGCAGATAGACGGTATCTGCGGTGGGGTGATCATACCGGGACAGCAGAAAACGCTTGATAGATTCCCGCTGGCGGCTATATTTTAAAGCTGGCATAAAGACCCTCCTTTATTTAATAATGATAACAATTATTGTTTCTTTTATTTTAGCAAAATCTGTAGATTTGTCAATGAAAAATAGTATATTTCGCAAATAAAATCATGCTTTATGGGGGTTCTTCGGTTGACAAACAGGGATCACCCTGTTATAATTCAGTCATAAGTTTTAACAAATTCGTAATATTTGATTGGGAAACAGTATTGGAGGATAAATAGCATGCACAAATTTGCGACGATATGTCTCGCAGGAGCGCTTTGCTTCGGATTTAGTGGAATCCGCGCGGAAGCAAGCAGCCTGTCACTGGCGGCAGAGGAAGGAATCGCTTCCGTTATGACAGAAGCTCAGGCAGCAGACCCGGAGGCAGATGAGAAGGTACTGGAGGATATGACACCGTCAGAGTTCGACGGTATCTGCATTGCGAAGGTAAATGATTACGTAAATGTAAGAAGTGAAGCCAGCGAGGACAGCGAGGTTGTCGGAAAGCTTTATGATAAATCCGCAGGCACCGTTGACGAGGAAGTGGACGGCTGGTATAAGATTACATCCGGAAGCGTAACCGGTTTTGTAAAGGCTGAGTACGTGGTAACCGGAGACGAGGCAGAGGAACTTGCGCAGGAGGTTGGTAAGCGGATTGCGACCGTCACAACTCAGACTCTGCGTGTCAGAACTGACGCAACCACAGACGCCAGTGTCCTGGGTCTGATTGGCGAAGGCGAGGAGCTGACTGTGACAGAGGAGCAGGAAGGCTTCGTAAAGGTATCCATCGAGGAAGGCGACGGATGGGTATCCACCGATTATGTAGATCTGAGAACCGATTTCGTTCAGGCAGAGTCTAAGGCAGAAGAGGAAGCTCGTCTGGCCAAGGAAGCGGCAGCGAAAGAGGAAGGCAAGAAGAAAGCAAAGGCAGCGGCAGCCAAGGCTGAGGGCAGTTCTAAGGCAGTGGTAGGCAGCGGCTCCGGAAGCAGCAGCGGAAATGCAGTAGTAAGCTATGCAAGCCAGTTCGTAGGTAATCCGTATGTATATGGCGGTACCAGCCTGACCAACGGAACAGACTGCTCCGGCTTCGTTATGGGCGTATATTCACACTTTGGCGTGGGTCTGCCCCATTCCTCCAGCGCGATGAGAAGCGTGGGATACAGTGTAAGCCTTTCCGAAGCGCAGCCGGGCGATATCATCTGCTACAGCGGTCATGTGGCTATCTATTGCGGAAATAACACCGTAGTACATGCCAGCACACCGGCTACCGGAATCAAGTATACATCACCGGCAAATTATAAGAGCGTAATCTGTGTAAGACGTATTTTCTAATCCGATATAAAAGAAAGCAAAAACAGCAAAAACAGGTGTCCGGAAGGGCGCCTGTTTTTTGCGGAATCAGAAATTCTGACAGAAACGGCAGAACTGATGTTTACTTTCCGCACGTCATATAGTAAGATAAAAACATAAAAAATATGGCATGAGAAATAATACGGATTGAGGTAACCATAATGGCTAAAGCTACAAATATAAATAACCGCAGATATCTTGGAAATAAATATAAACTGTTGTCCTTCATCAAGAGGGTAGTAGATTCTGAATGTGACGGAATTGAAACCGTAGCAGATATATTTTCAGGAACCGGAGCGGTTGCGTCGGCTTTTCAGGATAAACAATTAATCACAAATGATATTCTGTACAGTAACTATATCTGTAACTATGCGTGGTTCTCATCCCGGAAGTACAACAGAAAGAAGCTGGAAAGAGTTATTGATTCTTATAATAGCTTGGTTGTCAGCGAAGAAAATTACATGACACAAAACTTTTCAGATACGTATTTCAGTTATGAGGATTGTGCTAAAATTGGCTATATCCGTGAGGATATAGAGAAGAAATATGGCGCGAAAGAGATAAATGAACGGGAACGGGCCCTGTTAATTACATCGCTTCTTTACGCGATGGATAAGATAGCAAAGACCTGCGGACATTACGACGCATACCGTCAGGGTGTAGAATTTGATCTGCATCTGGAAATGGCATTGCCGGAAGCAAGTATGGATAATAACCGGAAAAATAAGTGTTATAATACAGATTCCAACGAATTGGCAAAAAAAATCACAGCTGATTTGGTATATATTGATCCGCCATATAATTCCAGACAATATTGTGATGCATATCATTTGTTGGAAAATGTGGCGAGATGGGAAAAACCGGAAGTTTTTGGAGTGGCAAAAAAGATGGATCGTTCTGCGCTGAAGAGTAAATATTGTACAAAAAGCGCGGCAGATGCATTTGAAGATTTAATCAGACATCTAAAATGCAGGTACATTGTGCTGTCCTATAACAACATGGCGAAAAAGGGAAATGATCGTTCGAATGCAAGAATATCCGATGAGGATATCATCAGAATCCTTTCTGATAAGGGAGAAGTGAAAATTTTTTCAGAAGGATATAAAGCCTTTACGACCGGAAAATCAGATATTGAAGATAATCAGGAGCGTTTGTTTTTGTGTATATGCAGGAAGGTAAAATAATATGGTTCAGTCGCCGTTAAATTATACGGGTGGAAAATATAAGCTGTTACCGCAGATTCTTCCCCTATTTCCGGAGAAGATCGAGTGTTTTGTGGATCTGTTCTGCGGCGGCTGTAACGTAGGGATCAATGTTAAGGCAGAACATTATATTTATAATGACTGCTGCGAGCCCCTGGTTCATCTTTATTCTGTTATGCAGAAGATGGATCCGGAGGTTTTTATCAGCAAGACAGAAGCAATCATAAAGAATTATGGACTTTCCGATGTGAAGCGTCAGGGATATGATTTTTACCATTGTAAGAGCTCCGAAGGGCTCAGTTCCTATAACAGAGACAGATACATAAAGCTTCGGGATGATTTTAATGCGTTAAAGTTCAGGGATTCCGAGTATGATATAGCCCTATATGTGCTGATTGTCTATTCGTTTAATAATCAAATCCGTTTTAATAAAAATGGAGCGTTTAATTTACCTGTGGGCAAACGGGATTTTAATCAGAAAATGCACAGTAAATTGAAGACTTTTCTTAATATCATTCAGAATCAGAAGGCTTTTATTTCTTGCGCGGATTTCAGAAAGGTAGATATGAGAGAACTTACGGAACGGGATTTTGTATATGCGGATCCTCCGTATCTGATAACCTGCGCCGCCTACAATGAACAGGGAGGCTGGACCGGGAGTGATGAACGGGATTTGCTGGAGGTTCTTGATGAGCTGTCCGGGCGGGGCGTGAAATTCGCATTATCGAATGTCCTCGAAGCAAAAGGAAAAGAGAATACCATCTTAAGGCAATGGCTTGATGCCAGGCCGGACTATCACAGGATAGATTTAACATATTCTTACAAAAATTCGAGCTATCAGCGGCACAATAAAGAGAAAAAAACCAGAGAAATCCTTGTTGTAAATTATTAGGAGGCAGCCGTGAAAATAAAAGAAGGCCAGATTTTCAATCTGATGGATACCAATGGAAGAAGAAATGATGTAATCAACGCCCTGCAGGGATATCTGACAATATTAGATGACATTCAGAATGAAAAAAAGATGGAATGGGCTTCTATGCCGGAGAGTATGGCTCAATATGATTTTTATAAACAGGCGATCGAATTATCTCCGGAGGTTTTGGGGAAACACGGTCCCTATGACAGGCTTGCGGAGGCTCTTGAACGGAATAAAGAATTTGCGGCAGCCATCCAAAACTGTGATTTGGATTGGATTCGGAAAAACAGTCTGCGGTATATGGAGCTTATAAAACAGTTTGATCTGGGAATTGAAGACAGGGCGAGACATTATACCAGTAATCTGGTGAAACTGGGCTTTGCGGATGAGAGGCGAAACATATCGCCTGTAGGAGAACTGCTTCTTGAATTGCGGAAATTGCGGAAGGATGAACTGGAAGCTATGCTGCCCATAGACGGCGTGAATCTTGTCTACCTGCGTCAGCTCATGAAACTGCGGTTATTTGACATGCAGGGTGAAACCTATTACGCGCCGTTCAATCTGGCAATTTACGCATTGTTAAAAAGAGGAAGATTGTCGGAAAATGAATTTTCGGAACTGGTGCAGGGATTGAGTCCATATTCGGATTTTTCGGAGATTGAGCAATATGTTCTAAACTATAAGGAAGGGGATATTGTTTCAAATATAACTGTGGATATTCCTGCGGAAATAAATACAACAAGGCGGATATCGGAAAGCGTTTTCCGGGAAAATTATAAGAACAGAAAAAGCGCGGCCGGCGTTGACGTATATTGGACTTACTATAACCTGCTGTTTGATTGTGCCGGGGAGCTGACGGACTGGACAATGGATCGGCTGTTGTCCTTTTTTGAGCAGAATAAGGCAATGCTTAATAAAGCCTTTGGCTGTGGACAGAATATATTTACACAAAAAACGGGAGAGCGACCGTCTGTTGCGGAATTCCTGGAGCAGTATCAGAAAATGCTGGAGGGCAATTTAAACGTTTCTATGTACAAATGGTTCTCCATGTCTAAGGTTCTGGATCGAATAAGAGAATATTCGGATACTACAAAACGTATCTTTAAGGCGACGGGCATTATCAGTTTCGATAAAGGTTTTGTTGAATTGGCTTACAGGGAATTATGTGCCTGTATCTTTAAGGAAGACGTAATCAAAACTAAAATAACAGGAAAAGCAGGTAGGGAACCGGATTCCGGTGACAGCAGTTATGAAAAATACGAAGAGGGAATCAACAGCTTTTATTGTAGCGTAACGTCTCTGACACAGATTCTTAAATATGGCGGAGAAGAAACCGGACAGATTGAGGAGAAGATTCAAAAAGAATTCTCCGGCGTTACAATTGAAGAAATTCCTGCGGTTGTTGCGGATAAGCGCCGGATGGAATTTGCCGAATTTATCAGCGAACATTATCCGATGGAGAAGGTAAAAGAGATTCTAAGCCTGTTCCGTGATCGGAAAAATGACAGACTTATTAAAGATACCGTAAGTCCGGATGCAACGGTGCCCACCATTTATGAATATATGGTCGGTATCGCATGGTACTATTTTTCCGGAAAAAGGGTGGATATCTTAAGTAGCTATAACCTTACATTGTCAGCGGATTTTGAACCCCTTGTCCATGCCGGCGGCGGTCAGGGCGATATTGTGATCTATGAAGAGGATAAGGTGGTAATGCTGGAGGCAACCCTGATGAACGCAAACAGCCAGAAGCGCGGAGAATGGGAGCCGGTATTGCGGCATTCGATTAACCTGAAGGTCGAGGAAGAAAGAGCAAATACCGGAAGGGAGGTAACTTCTTTCTTTATTGCGGACAGCTTTGACCGTAATACCATTAATATATGGAAAGCGGTTGCGGCAGTCCCGCTCCAGTCTACGACGGACAAAGACAGGTTTACGGATAATGTAGTTATCATGCCTGTTAAAACAGAGGAATTGTCTTCCTTTATGGATAAGGCTTCCGAATATGATGCGATTCTGTCAAAGGTACATAAATTGTTTGAGGTGGATAAAATAAATTTCGACGTTTCCTGGAGAGAGAAGTTTATGAGTGCAATGATATAATTGTATAATCAGACAACATACCTAAATTGTCAGACAGGCATGCACAATTTTATGTTACCTGTGGAAAAAGCTACTTACAGAATGCACAAAGAAATGACAGCATTTGAAAATTATGCACGAATCCACGTGGATAAGTGAAAAAGATATCCACATAGAAGAGGACAAAAAAGCCTATAAAATAAAGTTATCAACCAAGTTATCCACATTATCCACATTTTTGGATGTGTAAAACACAGGTTTACATAGTATTTTTAAAAACAAACGTTCTGTATACTTTGAATAAATCTGGAAATAACAAATAAAATCCGGAAAACCTTCTTGACTTTTTCAATGTCGAATTATAAATGCTATTGTCTGATAATACTGAAAATAACAGAGAATACAAGTATTGAAAAGTAAGAAAAAACAGGTCAGATACAGTGATGTATCTGACCTGTCGGACAAGGCTTTATAAAAGATCGGATTAGCGAACGGCAATGAGTTTATAAATGGGATTTCCTTTGGCAGAAAACTTTTCTTCATATTCTGTCATAATATTGCCGGCGTTCATGGTGGGGTCATGATGCAGATCCCGACTGCAGCCTGTGAGCTTCCAGCCGGCCTCCTCTACGCTTTCCAGAGAAAAGTCGAAAAGATCCATGTTATCGGTTTTGAACTCCAGCTGCCCGTCTGCTGCCAGCACCTGATGATAGCGGGCCAGGAATTCCGTGGAGGTCAGGCGGCGTTTAGCGTGCCTTGCCTTGGGCCAGGGATCGGAAAAATTCAGATAGATGCGGTTAAGTTCACCCTTTGCGAACATTTCCGGGAGCTCCGCCGCGTCTTCACACAGGAAATACAGGTTCGGTAAGGGTTCCTCCTCCATCTTCTGGAGCGCCCGGAGCAGCACGCTGCTGTATCGCTCCATACCGAGATAATTGATTTCCGGGTTCCGTCTGGCCAGTTCCATGAGAAACTGACCCTTTCCCATACCAATTTCTATATGAATGGGGTGATCGTTTCCAAAAAGCGCATGCCATGTTCCGGGGCGTTCTTTCGCGTCGTGTACGACAAATGCATTGGCGGCAATGGCTTCCTCCGCTCCTTTGATATGCTTCAGTCTCAAAATTTTATCCTCCATTTCCTGATTTACACATATTTTATATTTTTCAAAATTCCAGAAAAGCTTATAAATACGCGGTTTTTTCTACATTGTAAACAAATCCGAAAAAAAAATCAAGAAAAATGAAAAAAGTGCTTGCATTTTATAAAACTATCGTATATAATAAATCTTGCGTTGAGGGACAGCCCAAAACGAACAAACAAAATAAGCGCGATTAGCTCAGCTGGCAGAGCACCTGACTCTTAATCAGGGTGTCCAGGGTTCGAACCCCTGATCGCGCACTCTAAAGTATCGGTTTTGCAGAACAACTGCGGGGTCGGTGCTTTTTTTGTGCATGGAAAATGGAGGGTGCCGGAGATAATACACGAAACCGCCAGACCTGGGTGTTGTAAAAGTTTTCCCGTTCCGTTATACTATGGGGTATAGGAAAAACCGCCGCCGGAGGCGGGCAGGAGGAAGAGATTATGAAACTTATGGTGGTAATTGTACAGGAACAGGATTACGGCAGACTGGCGACAGAGCTCATCCGGAACCGGGTTCGGGCGACAAAGCTTGAGACCTCCGGTCTTTATTCGAATAAGAACAATGTGACCCTGTTCATCTGTGTAGAGGATGAGCAGCAGGAAGAAATTTTGGATTATATCCGGAAGAGCTGTACGGAGCGGGAAGAAATCTGTCAGGTCTGGGAATACAATGGCAATATGATGGTTCAGGCGGAGAAAACTCTGAAAATCGGCGGCGCTACAGTGTTTGTAACAGAAGTAAATGGTATGATGAAATTCTGAAAAAGTAAAGAAACGGCGACAAAAAGGCGGCCCTGCATGTGCAGGGCCGCTGACAATTTGATGGATATCTGAGTATGGTAAAATTTTACTTGCGTTATGGAAAAGCCTATACTAAAATAGGCTTTATAAATGAGGAAGTGTGATGGTGAAAGTCGTCCCGCGCTGGGGAGTAGAGGCGGCTTCAATCGTCCCATAATGGGCCTGGATAATCTTCTGGGTAATGGCCAGACCCAGGCCGGTACCGCCGGCTTTGCCGGAAGCAAAGGGAGTAAAAAGAGTTGCAAGCATATCCGGCGACATTCCGCAGCCGTCGTCTGTGATGCGGATAATCAGCTGATCCAGATATTTCCTGGCGGAGAGCGACACACAGCCGCCCTTTCCGACTGCTTCAAAGGCATTTTTCAGAAGATTTAAGAATGCCTGACGGAGTTTTACGGGATTACCGAAGACAGAGGGAAGCTGGGAGGGCAGATGAAGGGAAAATTGTTTGCCCTGTTCCTGTATGTAAGGCTGCAGGCTACGCTCCAGAGAGGTGAGAAGCTCTTTCATATCCACCTCGCACATAAAAAAGCGCCTGTCATCGGTATACGTAGCCAGATCCTCCAGAAGCTGTCCCAGATAGTCCACGTCCTCCAGGGTCTGATCCCAGAACTGGAAATCATAGACCTCCGGGTGCATGGTCTGGATAAGCTGCAGAGAACTGCTGATCAACGTCAGCGGGTTTCGGATTTCGTGTGTGATTTTTGCGATTGTAAAATTCGTATTATCCATAGTTTATACCACTCCTGCAAATAAGTGTAGCATGGGGAAGGGCGCATGACAATATGGATTCATTCAACAAATACCTACATAAAAAGTGAAAATTCGACAGAGGGAGGAAGGATTATCATGAAACATGAGGATTGTATTTTTTGTAAAATTGCAAACGGAGAGATTCCGTCTGCTACGATTTATGAGGATGAGGACTTTCGGGCATTTCTGGATCTGAACCCGGCCACCAGAGGGCATGCGCTGCTGGTACCGAAGGATCATTTTGCCAATCTGTTTGAGTTGGATGAAGAGCATGCAGAGAAGGCAATTTGCCTGGCGAAGAAGCTCGGCGCCAGAATGCAGGAAAAGCTGGGCTGCGACGGACTGAACCTGGTTCAGAACAATGGGGAGGCGGCAGGCCAGACGGTGTTTCATTTCCATATGCATCTGATTCCCCGGTACCGGGAAGACGGAGCCGGAATCGGCTGGAAGCAGGGGGCTTTGACAGATGAAGCCAAAGAGGAGATCCTGAAACTGTTAAAAGAAAACTAAAACCGAATACAGAGGAAATGTATGGGGATTACAAAAGAGAATTTTCGTGAAGTATACGAAAAATACAAAAATCTGGTACTTCGGCAAGTCTATGATATGACACAGGATTATTATCTGGCACAGGACATCTGTCAGGAGACATTTGCAAAGCTGTACCATTACATGGATCGAGTAGACGAATACGGCGTAAAGCGCTGGTTGTATGTAGTGTCCTATAATAAAGCCTGTGACTGGCTGCGGAGAAATAAAAAGTATAACCAGCTGATAGAAGAAAACGGCGAACAGCTGGCCAGAACGGCAGAGGATTCCATGGAGGATCATTTCTCTACATTTTACGACAGAGAATGGTGCGATCATCTCCTGCGTAAGGTGCGGGAAAAGAATCAGGTCTGGTATGAAATGCTGCTCCTGTTCGATTATTACGGAGTACCAAAACGGGAAATCGCAAAACAGATGGGGTATCCCATAGGCACAGTGGATACGTATCTGCGAAGATGTAAGAAATGGCTGAAGGACAATTTTCAAGAGGAATACGAAATGAGTCAGGCCGAAATCAGAGAATAAAAATGCGGCGGGATATCATATCCCGCCACAAAAAATGATAAGTCTAGCGTGAAGCGGCTTCCTCGATCAGTCCGATGATCGTATCAATTGAGTCGGTCTGACGACTGGCCTTCATGGCCTCCGCAAAGGAAGCACGTTCTTCGTAGAGCCGGTGAATGGTTTTCAGAAGCACTTCATTGGTAATCGCTTCTTCCTCCAGTACCAGACTGAAGCCCTGTTTCGCGAAGGAACGGGCGTTGAGAAGCTGGTCGCCGCGGCTGGCAGCCGCAGACAGCGGAATCAGCAGGTTGGGCTTGTGAAGGGCCAGAAGCTCACAGATGGAGTTGGCGCCTGCACGGGAAATGACAATATCTGCCAGCGCAAAGAGATCCTTCAGCTCTTCGTTGATGTATTCATACTGGACATAGCCGGAGAGACCGGACAGGGAAGCGTCCAGCTTGCCCTTACCACAGAGATGGATCACATGGAAGTCCTTCAGAAGTGTAGGCAGAACTTTGCGGACTGCTTCATTGACAGCAGCTGCGCCCAGACTTCCGCCCATAACCAGGATTACAGGCTTGTCACCGGTGAGGCCGGTAAACTTCCGGGCCGCCAGCGCATCGCCGTGCAGCAGCTCCTGACGAATGGGGGAGCCGGTGAGGACAGCCTTGCCCTTCGGCAGATACTGGAGAGTTTCCGGGAAATTGCAGCAGACCCTCCAGGCGGCGGGAATCGCCAGTTTATTGGCCAGGCCCGGCGTCATATCGGATTCGTGGATGATACAGGGTATCTTGCAGCGTCTGGCTGCCAGTACTACAGGTACGGAGACAAAACCGCCCTTGGAAAATACCACATCCGGCTTCAGCTTTTTCAGAATGCGGACCGCTTCGCCGTAGCCCTTCAGAACTTTGAAGGGGTCGGAGAAGTTTTTCGGATCAAAATACCGGCGCAGCTTGCCGGAAGAGATACCATAGTAGGGAATCTGAAACTCGGTGATGAGTTTCTTTTCGATTCCGTCATAGGAACCCATATAGGAAATATCGTAGCCGAGCTCACGAAGCTTCGGCAGCAACGCTATATTGGGCGTTACATGTCCGGCAGTTCCGCCGCCGGTCAGAAGAATTCGTTTCAAAATAACACCTCCGTAGACAGGTAACGATTTTATTACCTCAGTTACTGTTATTATGATAGGTTCGCAACCGTCTGTCAATTGGTTTTAACGGAGAACAGAAAACAGCAGAGGAATTAAGATAGGAAAAAGAATATGAGTGATGATACATTACGTGAACGGATAAACAGAGAATTTGAAAGGGAATCGGACGCGCTGGAAAGACGCCTTCAGGAGCGCCAGATTGCGGATCCGGAGCTAGCCGCCATGAAAATGCCGGATGATTCCTTTGACGACCTGATGCGTCGTATTGCCGCCGAACAGAAAGAGACCGAATCGGTTTCTATGGAAAATACAGACAGAAAATTTTCGAAAAAGCCCTTCCGGATCCGGAAACGGGTTCTTCTTTCCGTGGCCGCAGCGGCAGTTCTGGCTGTAGCTATGGGAGTAGGCGCTACAGGTGCGAAATTGTTTGTGCCGAAGGTGGAGAATTCCAGTGAGGATGGGGAGTTTAATACAAGAATTATTAGTGGGGAGATAGAAGAAGATAGAGATATTACGGAAGAAGAGGCTTATGAAGAGATAGAGAACAGAATTGGAATTCAAGCGTTGAGATTAGGATATAAACCAGAAGGTATGGAATTGGAAAAAGTGTATATTGATGGAAATATGTATGAATCTCAAATGGAATTTAGTTTTAAGGATAGCATGTTAATAGTGTATGAGAATAAACAAAACGATGAGGCAATATTTGAAAAAAAACTAGATGGAAAAGAAATAGATGTAGTAGATGTATTTTATATGAATAAAATATTAAAAATTGTGCAAATAGATAAAGGTGATGAAACATATTTTTATGCAACAGAAATTGAGTATGGTAATGCATATTATTATATATCAACAGATTTAGAACTGGCGATATTTAAAGAGTTGCTAGAAGAAATATATTTTAAAAATGTATGATATAGTACTCCTCATTCGTATTCTTATTGTAACAATTGATAAAGTGCAATATGAAGGAGGAGAAACATATGCACAAAAAAAGAATTGCAATGATAGCGGTGGGCTTGATGCTTACAGGGGGATTAGGAAATGTAAGTACCATCACAAGTCATGCAGAGAAAGTTCCAGGGTATCATGAATACGTGAATAATGAAGATGAAGCGATTGATACTTGGTATGGAATTGCTCGAGGGACATATTTACGAGATGGGACAACAGGAATTAGGAGGGCTGGTACTTGTTTAGTAAATATATCAGGTACCACAACGGCACATTCTAAGTGTGATTATGTTAAAGTAGGAATATACTTAGATGAAAGTTCAGATGGTGGAAGTCATTTTGGAAATATTGCCAAATATCATTTTCAAGAACAACAGACAACCTCCTGCCATGGAAGTAAAGCTAATATTTCCGTAACCAAAGGTTATAAGTATCGTGTTCGTGGCGTACATTCAGTAGTGAAAGGCTCTACTGTAGAAACCACGGATACCAAGGCCGGTGTTCTCACCGCTTCCTAACCTGCGCATTCATACTCCCAATTTGAAAAAAGGTTAGGACGCATGGAACGGCGAAAGCCACACACAACTCATTTATTTACAACTGAATATGGAAAAAGAAACACAAAAAACTGAATAAAGAAATAAGCAAAGAACGCAACTAAAAACGAAACCCGTATTTTGTGATGTGATAAGATGAGCCGATCGGAGAAACCCAAACTCCGGTCGGCTTTTCTTGCCCTATAGGAAATACTGTGGCGCACTAAGGTGCGAAAGCTATAGAATCATGTCACTGTTTTTCATGGAGCCGGAATACTTTATCATTGCAATTCCTTACAACTATTGGTAGAATGGATGCGGAGAAGTTTAGAAAGTGAGGCGTCTATGGGCAGAACAGGTATTATTGGAGCGATGGAAGAGGAAGTTGCTCTTTTAAAAGAGAAAATGGAAATAGAGGTAGTGGTGAAAAAGGCATCCATGGAATTCTACCAGGGTCATCTGAACGGCCGGGAGGTTGTTGTGGTACGCAGCGGCATTGGCAAGGTCAATGCGGGAATGTGCGCTCAGATTCTGGTGGATGTCTTCAACGTGAGCCACCTCATCAATACAGGCATTGCAGGTTCCCTGAAGGCAGAGATCAATATCGGAGATATCGTGGTATCCTCCGACGCCCTGCAGCACGATATGGATGCGCGGCAGTTTGGCTATGCCAGAGGCGAGATTCCCCGTATGGATACGGTCAGCTTCCCGGCAGATCCGGAGCTGGTAGCGCTGGCAAAGGCAGCCTGTGAGGAAGCAAACCCGGATATCCGTGTTTTTGTGGGACGGGTGGTTACGGGAGATCAGTTTATTGCGGAGCGTTCCGTAAAGAACGAGATAGCGTCTTGGACCGAGGGCTACTGTACCGAGATGGAAGGCGCAGCGATCGCCCAGGCGGCGTACCTGAATAAGGTGCCCTTCGTCATTGTCCGCGCCATTTCTGATAAGGCCGATGACAGCGCTACGATGGATTATCCCACCTTTGAGGCGCAGGCCATCGAGCACAGCGTGAAGCTGGTAGAAAATTTCGTGTCCCGGATTCCGGAGGACGCGTATTAAGTAATTGATTTAGAAGACACATCAGCACGAAAGAACAGGAACCTGGTCGGAGGCAGTCGCTTCCGGTCGGGTTCCTGTTCTTTTCATTTCAGGGACAGACCGGTATAATGAAACTGGAAAGACAGTCAGGGAGGGATAAGCGTATGTTTCGAATGGTGATGATAGCGGCCTGGGCGGTATTGTTGCTCTTGCTTCTATATCTGTGGGCGGACGTCCGGGAGATTCTGGGAATTGTCCGGGATACCAAGCGGGAGCTGCTTCGCAGCAATCTGTCGGCCCGGGCGGCGGAGAGCTTTCCGAATTTTGAGCAGGAAGCCCGGGAGGAGCAGGAACAACAGGCGCAGCAGGAGACAGAGAAGCCGGTAAAAAGCGTTGTGAAAAATCTGAATCCCCAGGAGGAGCAGGTACTGAAGGAGGTGCTGTCGGAATTCCTGGGGTGAACCGATTGGAAAAGAAGAAACTGCAAAGTACGCGGAGAAGTTTCCGGGCATTGACGATAGGGGAAAAATAACGTTATAATGGGAGTGCCCTGCCGCAGGCGGAGAATCCTGCGTTGCAGGATTCTATTTCTATCTACAAAACGGAGAGCATATGAAAGAACTGGAAATCATCTACGAAGATAAAGACGTCCTGGTTATCCGGAAGCCTGCCGGAGTTCCGGTGCAGAGTGCCCGGGTGGGCGTCAAGGACTGTGAGAGCCTGTTGAAAAATTATCTGTATCAGAAGAATCCCGGTGGTGGAGCGCCTTATCTAGGACTGGTACACAGACTGGATCAGCCAGTGGAGGGACTGGTGGTATTCGCCCGGAATCCCAAGGCCGCGGCATCCTTAAGCAGGCAGTCCGCCGGAAAAGAAATGCAGAAAACCTATCTGGCCGTCCGGCACACGGTGGATAAGTGTCCACATTTTATCCCCAGTGGGGAAAAACCATGTGGAAAACCTGTGGATAATGTGGAAAACTCTGTGGAAAACTGGACAGACTGCGTGGATTTTCTGTGGAAGGACGGAAAAAACAACCGTTCCGAGATTGTAAAAGAAGGGCGGCAGGGGGCAAAAAAAGCAGTGCTCCGGTATCGGGTGCTGGCCAGTGTGGATAACCTGGAAATGTTGGAAATCCGCCTGGAAACAGGGCGTCATCACCAGATCCGGGTACAGATGGCGGGTCGGGGAACCCCCCTTGTGGGCGACCGCAAATACGGAAAGGTTGAAAACTATGTGGATAATGTGGATAACTCCTTCCCGGCTCTATGTGCATATCGGATAAAGTTCCGTCACCCGGCCACCGGAACGTGGATGGAGTTTGAGCGGAAACCGGAAAATCCGGTGTTCCAGAAATTTATCCAATGTGTCATACACCCCCTTGCTTTAAATATGGGGATATAAGACACTTCCATCGAATTTACGCAAGTAATTGAAGATGGAATAAAACACTCTTGTGTTAGATTTTGAAATGATATATAACACATGTATGAATGCTGTATATAAATCTAATAACAATATCGTCTATTCTTGCAAATACCATGTTGTGTGGTGTCCTATGTATAGGCGAAAAGTATTAACCAATGGAGGTAGATCCTCAGTTCGGTATTCACAAAGCGGTTAAATCATTAAAAGGATATACTTCAAAAGTTTTGAGAAGTGAATATCCATCATTGAAAACAAGAATGCCGTTACTGTGGACCAACAGCTATTTTGTATCAACGGTTGGTGGTGCTCCGCTTGATGTAATCAAGCAGTATATCGAAAATCAGAAAACATCGCAAAGACAAAAGGATAAACCGGGATAATGCAAAAAGGTATCAAATTTAGAATCTACCCAAACAGGGAACAGCAAAATTTAATCAATCAGACATTTGGCTGTTGCAGACTCATCTATAATAAAGGACTTGCCATGCGTAATGAAGCCTATGAGAATGGAAATAAAATCGACTATGCCCAAACTTCTGCAATGCTGACGGAACTGAAAAGGTGTGAAGATTTTGCTTTCCTGAAAGTGGTGGATTCTATTGCGTTACAGCAGTCATTACGTGACCTTGACAAAGGTTTTGTAAACTTTTTTCAGAAACGTGCTGCACACCCAGTATTCAAGAGCAAGCATAACCGCCACCAGTCATACAGGACTGTAAATCAAGGTGGCAATATCCGTATCGCAGGGAAATACATCAAACTCCCTAAACTTGGCTATGTCAAAATACGTCAGTCTATGGAAGTGGGAAAAATCAAAAATGCAACGATTGAACATACTCCTACAGGCAAGTATTTCGCGGTTCTTAATGTGGAGTTTGAGTCACAGCCAAGACCAAACAATGGCGGTTTAATTGGTATTGATGTTGGTATTAAAGAGTTTTACTCCGACAGCAATGGAAATGTTGTTCCAAATCCAAAATATCTTGAAAAATCAATGCGTAAACTCATTCGAGAACAGAGAAAGCTGTCGCGTAAACAGAAAAACTCAAATAATCGAAATAAACAGCGTATTAAGACTGCCTTAGTCCATGAAAAGATTACAAATCAGAGAAACGACTTCTTACAGAAACAGTCTACAATGCTGATTCGTGAAAACCAAACAATCTGCATTGAAGATTTGAAAGTGAAAAATATGATGCGTAATCATAAACTGGCACAGCATATCGGTTCTGCATCATGGAGTAAGTTTTTTGGTATGCTTACATACAAGTCTGTCTGGTATGGAAATGACTTAGTCAAAGTGCCAACTATGTATCCAAGCAGTCAGACTTGTTCTTGCTGTGGGCATAAGAATCCACTGGTAAAAAATCTAGCAGTCCGAGTATGGGAATGTCCAGACTGTCATACCGTACATAACAGGGATACCAACGCAAGTATAAATATTTTAAATAAAGGACTGCAAATGCAGTCAGCATAAGCATATATAAAACTGCACCGTAGGACATACGGGAACAGTATAATCTAGCTTGCGGACACTGTGTAAGACATTGAAATACCGCATGGTATCATCCAATGCAGTAGTGGTTGAAGCAAGAATCCCCCTGCTTTAGCTGTGGGGAGTGTCAAGTAAATCAGTTATCCACAGGGTAAAACCCTCATTTTTGCAGATACTAGGATAGATAGTCTGGGCAGATGCAAAAGGAGCGGCTTTATGGAGTGGATAGGGAAATATCAGAATCTGTGGAAGAAAATCGGAATCGCAGCGGCGGTCTGCCTGGGAATGAAGTACCTGGCGCCTCTGGTGATTCCGTTTTTGATTGCGGGAGCTATTGTGTACTGGTGCCGTCCTTTTCTGCGGCTTTTAAAAAGACGGTTTCGGATTCCGCAGCCGTTTACCATGGCGGTTATACTGGCCGTGGCAGCAGGCGTACTGCTGGCGGCCCTGGCCCTGGCAGGAAAGAATCTTCGCATTCAGCTTCAGCGGCTGTGTGTGTATTTCAGTTATCCGGGACAGATGGGACGGCTGCTGACAGAGTGCTGTGAAGAGCTGGAGGGAATGCTGCATCTGGACAGTGGAAGCGTATTGCGGTTTGCAAAGGAGCAGGCGGCGCGCCTGGAGGATAAAACCTGGGAGCTGCTGCCGGGAGCCTTTGGCAGCTCCTGGCAGATGTTTCGCGGCTTCGGAGGGTTTCTGGCCGGAGTGTTTGTAACGGGGATTGCGGCGGTTCTGCTGGCGGGAGATTATGAAAGAATTCAGGAAATGGGGAAACGCTTGCGCTTTTATGAAAGGACGGTCGCTACCCTGAAGGGGATTTCGGACGGAATCGGACATTACTGCAAGGCCCAGGGAATGATCATGGGACTGGTGATGTTACTCTGTATGGCGGGAATCGGTCTGTCCGGCGCGTCAGAAAGTCCGGTTCTGGCCGGAGTCAGCACCGGTTTCCTGGACGCCTTGCCGGTCTTCGGCACCGGCACCGTGTTTGTACCGTGGATTCTGATTCTGGTCTTCTGGCAGAAGCGATACCGGACTGCGCTTGTATTGGCCCTGACGTACGGTCTCTGTACCCTGACGCGGGAGCTTCTGGAGCCGCGGATTTTGGGAAAGCGTCTGAAGATCCTGCCGACGGCGGTGCTGGCCGGCGTCTATGTGGGGATAAAGCTATACGGCCCGGGCGGGATCCTGCTGGGGCCGCTGTCTGTGTTGGTAATACAGGAATTGTGGAAACGGGTGGAGTAAATGTTACCGCAGAAACAGTTTCACCAGCCGCCGCTTCCCTTCGCTATAGGGCTGGTAGCGCATAGGCAGATCCGGACGGTTCTTTTTATCCACGATACTCTTGAAATGAGAAAAGGTCTCAAAACCGGCTTTTCCATGATAGCTGCCCATGCCGCTTTCCCCGAAGCCGCCAAAGCCCATATAAGGTGTGGCCAGGTGAATGATGGTGTCGTTTACACAGCCGCCGCCAAAGGAACAGCGGGTCAGAATCCGGTCAGCCGTTCTACGGTTCCGGGTGAAGAGGTAGAGTGCCAGCGGATGGGGCCGCTCGTTGACGGTGCGGATCGCTTCCTCGATGGAGGTGTAGGTGAGAATCGGCAAAATGGGGCCGAAGATCTCTTCCTGCATGACGTCGTCCCGCCAGGTGACCCGATCGAGAAGGGTAGGCTCGATTTTTAAGGCGTCCGCGTCTGACCGTCCGCCAAAGACTGTCTTGGCCGGATTCATCAGATTCAGAAGCCGCAGGAAATGCTTTTCGTTGATGATGTGGCTGTAGGTTTCATTTTCCAGGGGACGCTCTCCAAACTGGAGACGAATTTGCCGGATAAGCTCTTCGATCAGCCGGTTTTTCACCCGGATATCGCAGAGAATGTAGTCGGGGGCCACGCAGGTCTGGCCGCAGTTCAGGAACTTGCCGAAGACAATCCGGCGGGCGGCCGTGGGAAGATCCGCAGTCTGATCCACGATGCAGGGGCTTTTGCCGCCCAGCTCCAGGGTCACCGGGGTCAGGTGGGCAGAGGCCTTTTCCATTACAAGGCGGCCTACGGATTTACTTCCGGTAAAGAAGATGTAGTCGAAATGCTGCTCCAGCAGCGCTTCATTTTCGGCCCGGCCTCCGGTGACGACAGCGACCAGAGCCGCCGGAAAATAGGCCCGGATCAGCCGTTCCAGGAGGCGGCTGGTATGGACGGAATAGGCGCTGGGCTTCAGAACCGCCGTATTGCCGGCAGCCAGGGCGTCGGCCAGGGGCTCCAGGGTCAGAAGAAGCGGATAGTTCCAGGGGCTCATGATCAGCGTCACGCCGTAGGGCGAGGGCTTTTGATAGCTCCGGGAGCAGAACTGCGCCAGGGGCGTGGGAACCAGCCGATCCCGCATCCAGAGGGGCAGGTGCCGGCGGAGATAGCGGATTTCATTTAAAAGAAGGCCGGTTTCGCACATATAGCTTTCCGCGGCGCTTTTGCCCAGATCTAACCGTAAGGCATCCTGAAGCTCTGTTTCGTGTTCCGTTACCAGCCGCTCCAGTCTGGTCAGGGCAGCCACCCGGTTCTTTAAGGAAAGGGTAAAGCCTGAGCGGAAGCACCGCCGCTGGCGGGCGATAAGTTTCTGAATTTCCTGTTCGTTCATGGGATCCTCCAAGCGATCAAAATAAGATACTTCTATTTTATCCGAAGATGGAAAAACAGTCAAAGTAAAATCCGGCGGAAACCGCGAAAACCTTGACAAAATCGCCATTTTCGTACTACAATACAAAAAGATACGCCCATCTGGGCGTGATAATCATAACAGCGTACTGTTAGATAAAAATAAATGAGAAAAAGCCCGGAGAGGCGAGAAGGAGAACACAATGGCAAAGGAGAAGAAACTGGTCGAAGAGATTACTTCCATGGACGTGGACTTCGCGCAGTGGTACACCGATGTAGTAAAGAAAGCGGAGCTGACCGATTATACCAGCGTAAAGGGTTGTATGGTAATCAAGCCGGCAGGCTACGCGATCTGGGAGAATATTCAGAAGGAGCTGGACGCGCGTTTTAAGGCGTCAGGCGTTGAGAACGTATATCTGCCCATGCTGATTCCGGAGAGCCTGCTTCAGAAGGAGAAGGATCATGTAGAGGGCTTTGCGCCTGAGGTAGCATGGGTTACCCATGGCGGGCTGGAGCCGCTGCAGGAGCGCATGTGTATCCGTCCCACTTCTGAGACCCTGTTCTGTGATTTTTACGCAAAGGAGATCCAGTCTTACCGTGATCTTCCGAAGGTATATAACCAGTGGTGCTCCGTTATGCGTTGGGAGAAGACCACCCGTCCGTTCCTGCGCTCCCGTGAGTTCCTGTGGCAGGAGGGCCATACCGCCCATGCTACCGCAGAGGAGGCAGAGGCACGTACCCAGCAGATGCTGAACCTGTATGCGGATTTCTGCGAGGAGGTTCTGGCTATGCCGGTTATCCGCGGACGCAAGACTGATAAAGAGAAGTTCGCAGGCGCGGAGGCGACCTATACCATCGAGGCGCTGATGCATGACGGCAAGGCGCTGCAGTCCGGTACCAGCCACAACTTTGGCGACGGCTTTGCCAAGGCGTTTGGTATCCAGTATACAGCTAAGGACAACACCCTGCAGTATGTGCACCAGACCTCCTGGGGAATGACCACCCGTCTGATCGGAGCTATCATCATGGTTCACGGCGATAACAGCGGACTGGTTCTGCCGCCGCGGATCGCGCCGACCCAGGTGATGATTATCCCCATTGCCCAGCATAAGGAGGGCGTTCTGGATAAGGCTTACGAGCTGAAGTCCGCGCTTCTGGACGCAGGCTTTAAGGTGAAGGTAGACGATTCTGACAAGAGCCCGGGCTGGAAGTTCTCTGAGCAGGAGATGAAGGGTATCCCGGTTCGTATTGAGATTGGACCGAAGGATATCGAGGCAAATCAGGCTGTGATTGTCCGCCGCGATACCCGCGAGAAGATCGTAGTTGCCCTGCCGGAGCTGGCCGAGAAGGTGGGTGAGGTTCTGACCACCATGCAGAGCGATATGCTGGAGAAGGCAAGAAAGCATCGTGATTCCCATACCTACGACGCTCATAACTACGAAGAGTTTGTAAAGATTGTCAATGAGAAGCCGGGCTTCGTGCGCGCGATGTGGTGCGGCGATCAGGCCTGCGAGGACAAGATTAAGGAAGATACCACAGCAACCTCACGCTGCATGCCGTTTAAGCAGGATCACATCGCGGACACCTGCGTATGCTGCGGCAAGCCTGCGAAGGCGCTTGTTTACTGGGGCAAAGCATATTAATGAAGATTCAGATCCCGGAAAAAGCAAATGAAATCATTGCGACCCTTGCGGAGGCAGGCTATGAGGCCTACGTGGTGGGCGGCTGCGTCCGCGACGCTATCCTGGGACGGGAAGCGGCGGACTGGGATATTACCACTAATGCAAAGCCGGAGCAGGTAAAGGCCTTATTTCCCAGAACGGTGGATACGGGGCTTCAGCATGGAACCGTGACGGTCCTGAACGGGAAAGAGGGCTTTGAGGTCACAACCTACCGGATTGACGGCGAGTATCTGGACGGCCGTCATCCGGAGCAGGTGCTTTTTACGCCCAATCTGCTGGAGGATCTGAAGCGCCGGGACTTTACCATCAATGCCATGGCATATAATGAAAAGGAAGGCCTGGTGGACGCCTTTGACGGTCTGGGCGACCTGGAAAAGGGACAGATCCGCTGTGTGGGCGATCCCCGGGAGCGTTTTACGGAGGACGCCTTGCGGATCCTGCGGGCGGTCCGCTTTTCTGCCCAGCTGGATTTCCGGATTGAGGCGGAGACGAAGGCGGCCCTGGCGGAGTTTGCGCCCAGGCTTACGAAGGTCAGCGCCGAGCGGATACAGGTGGAGCTTGTGAAACTTCTGACCTCGGATCACCCGGAGGTGTTCCGGGTTGTCTGGGAAACAGGGATTACCTCGGTGATTCTGCCGGAATTTGACGCCTGCATGGAGACGCCCCAGCACAATCCTCATCATTGCTGGAATGTGGGAGAGCATATCCTGCACGCGCTGGGTCAGGTGGAGAAGGAAAAGGCGCTCCGTCTGGCAGTGCTGCTTCACGATATCGGAAAGCCGGTGACCCGGACCACCGATGAGCAGGGCGTGGATCATTTTCACGGACACGCGAAGGTGGGCGCCGAGATGGCAAACGCGATCCTGCGCCGCCTGAAATTCGACAACGATACCCGGAAAAAGGTGGTAAGGCTGGTGGAGGTTCACGATGACCGGCAGATTCCGTTGAATCACAGAGGCGTGCGCCGGGCAGTACACCGGATTGGCGCAGAGCTGTTTCCGGATTTTCTGAAGGTGAGCCGGGCAGATGTGCTGGCACAGAATCCGGCGCTGCTGCAGGAGAAGCTGGAGCGGATTGCGGAAATCGAAGGCCTGTATACCGAGATTCTGGAAGCGCAGAACTGCCTGTCCCTAAAGGATCTGGCGGTGACCGGACGGGATCTGATTGACGCCGGGATTACGCCCGGACCGGGACTTGGCGTTATCTTAAGTCGGATGCTGGAGGAAGTCATCGAGCACCCGGAATACAACACAAAAGAATATCTCCTGAAGAGAATATTACCCCTCGTTTCCTCATAGATTTGAAAGGAACGGGGGGATTTTTTGTGAACGAAAAAGCACTGCAGGTCCTGGAACAGTACGATCTGGAGGTTCTTCGGAGCTACGGAGGCCGGGGCGGAATCATGTTGGAGACAAAGGAAGGACTGAAAATGCTGAAGGAATTTGCAGGCTCGCGTTCCAGGCTTCCCCTGGAGCAGCGCGTGCTGGAGCGGCTGGCAGGGGGCGGCGTCTGCGCGGTGGACCGGGTGCTGGCCAACCGGGAGGGAGAACTGGTGAGCGTGGGCGATTATGAGACGCCCTATGTGGTCAAGGACTGGCCGGCGGGCCGGGAATGTGATCCGAAAAACGAGGAAGAAATTCTGCGGAGCACGCGCCTGCTGGCCCGGGTACACCGGGAACTCAGGGGCGTCCTGGGAGCGGAGGGCGAGGAGCGCCGCTGGATTCTGGGCGCGGATCGGACCGGGGAGTTAGAGAAACATAACCGGGAACTGAAGCGCGCCAGAAATTTTATCCGGGGGCGGCAGAAAAAGGGCGAATTTGAACTGCTGTATCTGAAATATGCCGAGGACATCTTCCGGAACGGAGCGGAGGCCCTGGAGCTTTTGAAATCCTCTGAGAGCGAAAAGCTTTATCGACAGGCGGTGGAGGAGGAGCGCCTCTGCCATGGGGAGTATGTCCATCACAATGTCCTGCTGAACCGGCAGGAGACAGCTTTGGTGAACTTTGCCCGCTTTGAAGTCAATGTGCAGCTCAATGATCTCTGTCTGTTTCTGCGGAAAATGATGGAGAAGCATAACTGGAGCCTGACGCTGGCGGAGCGGATGCTGGCTGCCTACGAGCAGGAGATCCCACTGTCCGGAGGGGAACGGCTATATCTGGCTGCCAGCCTCTGTTATCCGGAGAAGGCCTGGAAGCTGATTCATCATTATTACCATACAAATAAGGCCTGGGTGCCGGAAAAGAGCGCCGAGAAGCTTCGCATTTTCCTGTCGCAGAGTGAACGGAGGAAGAAAATGGTAAAAAATTTGCTGATACGGTAAATGTGCTGTAAAAGATAGTCGAATAGATTGACTTTTCTGTACAAATATTCTAAACTTAAAAAAAGATAACCATATCTAAAAATATACATGAGAGAGGTATAAGGTATGTATTTAGACGATTATAAGCGTTGGATGGACACAGAACTGGAGGATCCGGCTCTCACAGAGGAACTGAAGGGGATCGAAGGAAAGGACGACGAGATCAAGGATCGCTTTGCGGTGGCTCTGAAGTTTGGTACCGCAGGCCTTCGCGGCGTGCTGGGCGTAGGCTCCAACCGCATGAATATCTATGTGGTCCGTCAGGCAACCCAGGGTCTGGCGAATTGGGTAAAGACCCAGGGCGGTAATCAGCTGGTAGCCATCAGCTACGACAGCCGGATCAACAGCGATGTTTTCGCAAAGACCGCAGCCAGCGTGCTGGCAGCCAACGGAATTAAAGTCCGGATCTATGACGCTCTGATGCCGGTTCCGGCTCTGAGCTTTGCGACCCGTTACTATCAGGCAAACGCGGGCATTATGGTGACGGCGTCCCATAATCCGGCAAAATACAACGGCTATAAGGCCTACGGCCCGGACGGCTGTCAGATGACAGACGAGGCCGCGGATATCGTATATGCGGAGATTCAGAAGACCGATATTCTGACCGGCGCGAAGGTCATGGATTTTGAAGAGGGCGTAAAGGCAGGCCGGATCGAATATGTGGGCGATGACTGTAAGGAAGCCTTGTATCAGGCGATTGAGGCCCGCAGCGTCCGTCCCGGTATCTGTGCAGCCTCCGGTTTGAAGCTGGTATATTCCCCGCTGAACGGATCCGGTCTGGTTCCGGTTACCCGGGTGCTGAAGGATATCGGTATCACCGATGTGACTATCGTGCCGGAGCAGCAGTATCCGGACGGTCACTTCCCCACCTGTCCCTATCCGAACCCGGAGATCTTCGAGGCGCTCCGTCTGGGGCTGGAGCTGGCAGAGAAGACCGGCGCGGATCTGATGCTGGCAACGGATCCGGACGCAGACCGCGTCGGTATCGCTATGAAGTGCCCGGACGGCAGCTACGAGCTGGTTTCCGGTAATGAAATGGGCGTCCTGCTTCTGGACTATATCTGCGCAGGCCGTATCGAAAAGGGTACCATGCCGGAGAAGCCGGTGGCTGTGAAGTCTATCGTATCCACTCCGCTGGCAGACGCGGTGGCGAAAAACTACGGCGTAGAGCTTCGGAGCGTCCTGACCGGATTCAAATGGATCGGCGACCAGATCGCGCAGCTGGAGGCAGCAGGCGAGGCAGACCGCTTTATCTTCGGCTTCGAGGAGAGCTACGGTTATCTGGCAGGCCCCTATGTACGTGATAAGGACGCGATCATCGGTTCCATGCTGATCTGCGAGATGGCGGCTTACTACCGGAGCATTGGTTCTTCCATCAAGCAGCGTCTGGAAGAAATCTATGAGAAATACGGCCGTTACCTGAATAAGGTAGACAGCTTTGAATTCCCGGGACTGTCCGGTATGGACAAGATGGCAGGCATTATGGACGGACTTCGTCAGAATCCGCCTGCGAAGATCGGGGATTACGCAGTGGTAAAGGTAACCGATTATAAGAAGCCGGAGGAGACCGGTCTCCCGGCGGCAAACGTTCTGGCATACCGTCTGGAGGGTGGCGCAGAGGTCATTGTACGTCCTTCCGGAACAGAGCCGAAGATTAAAACCTACTTTACTACGCTCGGAAAGGATCTGGCAGAAGCACAGGCTCAGAAGGACGCGCTGGCGGCTGCGATCGCTCCGATTTTCGCCTGAGAAATCCGGCGGCAAAACCTAAAATACCTTGACAAACCTACAAGAAACGGGTATAAATAGGAAAGAAGATATGAAAGAACGCACACACAGACATATCATCGACAAAAAGAAGTAGTAATATATTAGGAGGAATTACCAGATGAACAGAATGGAATTAGTTGCTGCTATCGCAGAGAAGACTGAATTATCCAAGAAGGATGCAGAGAAGGCTCTGAAGGCTTTCACAGATGTTGTTGCAGAAGAGCTGAAGAAGGGTGAGAAGATCCAGCTGGTTGGCTTCGGAACCTTCGAGGTATCTGAGAGAGCAGAAAGAGAAGGAAGAAATCCGCAGACTGGCGAGACCATGAAGATCGCAGCTTCCAAGTCCCCGAAGTTTAAGGCTGGAAAAGCACTGAAGGATGCTCTGAACTAATCTATGCGTCTTGATAAATATTTAAAGATATCCCGTCTGATTAAGCGGAGAACCGTAGCCAATGAAGCCTGCGACGCAGGACGTGTGCTGGTCAACAATAAGGTGGCCAAGGCGTCTGTGAACGTGAAGGTGGGCGACGTGATTGAGATTCAGTTTGGCAGCAAGTCCGTGAAGGTAGAAGTCCTGGACGTACAGGAGACCGTTCGCAAGGACGACGCCAAGGAGCTTTATCGTTATCTTTAAAAACAGGAATAGTGAGAAAGACCTTTTCATACATTTAATCATGGATTAAGTGAATGGGGAGGTCTTTTTTTGGAGGAAAAGCAGTATGCAAAGGCACATAAGCTGCTTCTGAGCAACCGGCGGACCGGCACCATCAGCGGTGTAACCGATGTGATTTCTTTCGATATTGCAGAGATTCTGCTGGAGACGGAGCAGGGCATGCTGACCATTAAAGGCGCCGATCTCCATGTAAACCGCCTGACCCTGGAAAAGGGAGAGGTGGATATCGAGGGCCGGATTGACAGCATTGCCTATTCGGAGGTTACGGATTTCCATAAGGCGGGGGCTTCCGTCCTCAGCCGCCTGTTCCGATAGCCTATGGACGGAGGGATTCTGTTCGAATTGCAGCTTTTTGGAAAAGCTGTATGCTGTGGGGCGGCGCTGGCGTTCCTGTACGAGTTTTTCCGAATTCTCCGGAAGCTGATCGCTCATGGAACGTTCTGGATATCGCTGGAGGATCTGGCCTACTGGCTGCTCTGCGGATTTTTGATTTTCCGGATGCTGTACCGGGAGAACAGCGGAGCCGTCCGGGGGTTCGCCATGGCGGCGGTGGTGCTGGGAATGCTGTTATATGTGCAATTTGCCAAAATTTTCCGTATTATAAGAAAGAAATTGCATAAATGTATAAAAGAGGTTATAATGTCTTTAAAGTCTACCTAAACACAGATTTTTACAGGAAAGTGAGGCGAAAGGAGCTATGACGACGAAGACCCGGCGCGGAAGAAACCGAAGACAACGCATGGGATACAAGCTGATCGTACTGACAGTGCTGTGTCTGCTGGTAACGGGTTTTTATGCGAAGCATCGGCTCCAGCAGAAGAATCTGGTCTATCAGAAACAGGAGCAACAGCTCCTGGCACAGATCGAGGAAGAAGAACAGCGCTCCAAGGAGATCGAGGAGCTTGGTAAGTACGTACAGACCAAGAAGTACGTGGAAGAGGTGGCGAAGGAACGGCTGGGACTGGTTTACCCGGATGAGATCCTGTTTAAGGCCAAGGAAAAATAAAGGTATACGGTAAAGGAATGCGAAGGCTGTCTGAGGTGAAAACTCCGGCAGCCTTTTTTTAACGCCTTCTATCCTCTTAAACGGAATTCTATGGATTCTTTTGCCGAAAAGTTTGAAGATCCGCCGACAGCCTTTGACAGAAAAATGTGTTTCTGTCCTCTATAATGTCCAATCACACAGACACACACAGAAGACGAGGAGGAACAGAACAGTGAAACGAGAGGAAAATTATGGATGGCTCTACGGAATCGTAGCAGGCAGCTGTGTGGCGGCCATGCAGATTGGCGTGGGGATGCTGCAGATGGATCGGGATTACGCAATCCTTCTGGGAGCGGCCCAGGGACTTCTGGTGTGTTCCCTGACGGTCATATGCGGCGGAATTATGGTATGGCTTTTCCGGCCCCTTCCGGTGGAGACAGAGCAGCAGGAGCATCCGGTACAGCGCAGAATTGAGGAATACAGGGAGGCTTTCCGGGGACTGGCGTTCAGTCTCGGAGGAGCCGGGGACAGGAGCGGGGAACCGCTCCCAGACGAGGGACGGCTGGATAAGGCAGAGAAAATGAGGCTGCTCTGGAATACCAGACTGGAGGAAAATCGGGCGGCCGTGGCAGTGCAGCTCAACGAAATGGCGCAGATCATGACGGATACGGTGGAGTATGCCTGGGATACCAGACCGGACGAGGATCTGGAGCAGCGGCTGGCAAAGAAGCTCCGGGGAATGGGGCTCTGTGTCCACTCGGTGCTGGTCTATCAGGAGGAGCACCGGAGGCAGGAGGTCTATTTGACGATTAGCACCCGCAGACGGCGGTGCGTGGCAGTCCGGGATATCGCGGAGGCGCTGTCCCGGCTTATGAGAAAAGCCATGATGCCGGGACGGGACAGCAGGGCCTTTGTGGGAAGCGAGCAGGTAACGGTGCTCTTTGTAGAGAGGACCAACTTCCGGGTGCTCTGTGGAGTGGAGAAGGCCACCAAGGGAAAGGAAACCATTTCCGGTGACAATTTTTCCCTGCAGCAGTGCCGGGAGGGACAGTTTATCGGAGCTCTGTCGGACGGCATGGGATCGGGAATGGCGGCCTACCGGGACAGCGAAATGGTCATCGATCTGCTGGAGCAATTTCTGGAGGCGGGCTTCTCCAAGGAGACGGCAGTGCGGATGATCAATTCCGCGCTGATTGTACGCTCCGACGCCCAGGTGTTTTCTACGATTGATATCAGCTCCCTGGACCTGTATACCGGAATCTGTGAATTTCTGAAGGTGGGGGCGTCCACCACATTTATCCGCCGGGAAAACTGGGTGGAAACCATTTCTTCCACCAGCCTGCCCGCAGGGGTCTTTCATAAGCTGGAGCCGGACTGCGCCAGTAAGAAGCTCTACGACGGCGACATGGTTATCATGGTGACGGACGGGGTGCTGGACGCCTTGCCGGCAGCCCACCAGGAGAAGCTGATGAAGGATATTATTCTGGAGCACCAGACGGGAAATCCCGCGGATCTGGCTGCCTATATCCTGGCCCGGGTGCGCCAGTACCGGGAAAAAGAGCCTACGGACGACATGACGGTGCTGGTGATGGGACTGGTAAAGTATTAGGGGATCTGGTATAATGGCTTCAAAATGAAGCGGGGAGATCCGCAGGATGGGAAGGAGCCGGAAAATGCTGGAACGGGTACGCGCATTTGCGGAGAAATATCAGATGATACGGCCGGGAGACCGGATCGTGGCGGGCATATCGGGAGGAGCGGATTCCGTATGCCTGCTTTTCCTGTTGCGGGAGCTTTGCCGGGAAAAGGGAGCTGAGCTGTTCGCGGTTCATGTAAATCATGGCCTGCGGGGAGCGGAGGCCGGGGAAGACGAAGCTTACGTGCGAAAGCTTTGCGGGGAGCTCAAGGTTCCCTTAAGGGTCTTTTCTTTTGACGTCAGGGGCCGGGCCCGGGAGGAACATTTGACGCTGGAGGAAGCGGGGCGGCTTTGCCGCTATGAGGCCTTCGAGGAGGAAGCGGAGCGGATCGGCGGTACACGGATTGCGGTGGCCCACCATGCGGGGGATCAGGCGGAGACGGTGCTGTTTCAGCTGTTTCGGGGCAGCGGCCTTAAGGGGCTTGCCGGAATCCGCCCGGTGCGGGACAACGTGATCCGTCCGCTGCTTTGTACCGGGCGGGAGGAGATAGAAGCCTGGCTGACAGAACGTGGGATTGAATGGCGTACGGACAGTACCAATCTTACGCCGGATTATACCCGAAACCGGATTCGGGGAGAGATCCTGAAGACGGCCCGGGAGAATATCAATGCAGGGGCAGTCCGGCATGTGGCAGAGGCAGCCGCGGAGCTTTGGGAGGTGGAGGCCTTTCTGGAACGGAAGACGGAGGAGGCGTACCGGATCTGCGTCCGGCAGGAGACAGGAGCAAGGTTTCTTTTGGACAGAGCCTTTGGAATGCAGGAGCCCCTTATCGGCGACCGGGTTCTGCGAAGATGTATGGAAGAGCTTGGCGGGCTGAAGGATGTGGAGCGTGTTCACATAGAGTTGATCCGGGAGCTTTTTTCAAAACAGGTGAGCAGTGCTTTAAGCCTGCCGAACGGCCGCAGCGCCCGGCGGGATTACGGGGGCATCTGGATCTGCGGGCGGACTTTGGAGCCTGCGGCGGAACCGATAGAAGCAGGGGCTTTGGTTCCGGAGATTCCGGGAAGTGTGGAAATCCGGGGAAAAATCTGGACATTTACCCTGGAAACAGCGGAAAAAAGTGAAATTATTCCCCAAAAAACATATACGAAATGGTTCGACTATGATAGAATAAAACAATGTCCGGAGATCCGGGGACGACAGCCCGGGGACTATCTGGAGATTAACAGGGCGCACGGACGCAAAAAGCTGAAGGCGTACCTGATTGATGAAAAGGTACCGGCAAGGGAGCGGGAGCAGCTTCTCCTGCTGGCAGATGGGGCGCATATTGTGTGGATTCCCGGGTACCGTATCAGTGAAGCGTACAAGGTTACGGAAGACACAAAAACCATTTTAAAAGTACAGATAAGCGGAGGAAATGAACATGGCTGAGAAAATCCGGGTTATGATTCCCGAGGAGGAAGTAGACGCGAAGATCAGGGAGATAGGACAGAAGATCAGCGAGAAATTTGCAGGCGAAGAGGTTCACCTGATTTGTATCCTGAAGGGCAGCGTATTTTTTGTATGCGAGCTGGCAAAGAGAATCACTGTGCCGGTGACCATTGACTTTATGCAGGTATCCAGCTACGGCGCGGAGACCAAGTCCAGCGGCGTGGTACGCCTGAGCAAGGATCTGGACGAGCCGCTGCAGGGAAAAAATGTAATTATCGTGGAGGATATCATTGATTCCGGACGAACCTTAAGCCACCTGGTGAAGCTTTTGGGACAGCGGAACCCCAAGACTATGACCCTGTGTACCCTGCTGGATAAGCCGGATCGCAGAGTGGTGGATGTAGATGTGGAATACACAGGCTTTACCATTCCGGATGAGTTTGTGGTAGGCTACGGTCTGGACTACGATCAGAAGTACCGGAACCTGCCGTATATCGGTGTGTTAGAATTCGTGGATTAAGGAGGATCTATTTTGAACAACAGACAATTCCGGATTTCCGGAGCCTATCTGATTTTCCTGCTGGCGCTGGTCTATCTGTTCAGCACCTATGTGAAGCGGATGGACATGGAAAATCTGTATACTTATCAGCAGTTTGAGGCTGCTGTGGAAAATGATCAGGTGGCGTCCGCAGTGATCAGCCAGTCTGAAGCTACGCCCACCGGTACGGTGCGGCTGACCCTGAAGGACGGAAGCCGTCAGGACGTCAATGTGGCAGACACCTCGGAGGCCAGAGAGCTTCTGGAAGCGAAAGATGTGGCTGTGGCCTTCGCCGCGGTCAGCACCAATAACTGGATGGCGTCCCTGGGTGCGCCCCTGCTGGCGGCCGTAGTGGCCGTAGTCGTCATGATGCTTCTGATGAACCGCCAGGCCAACGGCGGCGGAGGCGGCAAGATGATGGATTTCGGCAAAAGCCGGGCCAGAATGACGACTCAGGAGCAGATTCATACCACCTTTAAAAATGTGGCGGGTCTGCAGGAGGAGAAAGAAGAACTTCGCGAAATTGTAGATTTTCTGAAGCTTCCCCAGAAATATACCCAGGTGGGAGCCCGTATCCCCAAGGGCGTACTGCTGGAGGGACCTCCCGGAACAGGTAAAACCCTGCTTGCGAAGGCGGTGGCAGGAGAGGCAGGCGTGCCCTTCTTCAGTATCTCCGGTTCTGATTTTGTGGAGATGTTTGTAGGCGTGGGCGCTTCCCGTGTCCGGGATCTGTTCGCGGACGCTAAGAAGAACAGCCCCTGTATCGTATTTATCGACGAGATTGACGCAGTAGCCAGACGCCGCGGCAGCGGCATGGGCGGCGGCCACGACGAGCGTGAGCAGACCCTGAACCAGCTTCTGGTGGAGATGGACGGCTTTGGCGTCAACGAGGGTATCATTGTCATGGCGGCGACGAACCGTGTGGATATTCTCGATCCGGCTATCTTACGTCCGGGCCGTTTTGACCGTAAGATTATGGTGGGAAGACCGGATGTACGGGGCAGAGAGGAGATTCTGCAGGTTCACGCCAAGAATAAGCCTCTGGCTGACGATGTGGACTTAAAGCAGATCGCTCAGACTACCGCAGGCATGACCGGAGCGGATCTGGAGAACCTGATGAACGAGGCGGCGATTCTGGCAGCCCGGGATAACCGTCCCTATATTACCCAGAGTGATATCCGTAAGTCCTTTGTGAAGGTCGGAATCGGCGCGGAGAAGAAGAGCCGTATCGTCTCTGAGAAGGAGAAGCGCATTACCGCGTACCATGAGGCGGGACACGCGATCCTGTTCCATGTGCTGCCGGATGTGGGTCCTGTATACACCGTATCCATTATCCCCACCGGCGTAGGAGCGGCTGGTTATACCATGCCCCTGCCGGAGAAGGACGAAATGTTCAATACCAGAGGCAAGATGCTGCAGGATATCGAGGTATCCTTAGGTGGCCGGATTGCCGAGGAACTGATTTTCGATGATATCACCACCGGGGCTTCCCAGGATATCAAGCAGGCTACCCGCGTGGCCCGGGCCATGGTGACCAGATATGGTATGTCCGACGAGCTGGGTCTGGTAAGCTACGATTCTGATGAAGAGGTCTTCCTGGGCCGCGATTACGGCCATACCAAGGGCTATGGTGAAAATGTAGCCGGTAAGATTGATTCCGAGGTGAAGCGTATCGTAGATGAATGCTACGACAAGGCCAAGGCCATTATTCTGGAGCACCGGGGCGTCCTGGACGCAGCGGCAGCGCTGCTGCTGGAGAAAGAGAAGATCTCCCGGGATGAGTTTGAGGCATTGTTTGAAAAAGAAGAAACTGTACCGGTGGAATAAAAAATTCCGGGAATTTTGCTAAGGAGGCAGAAAGATGGAACTGTATGTGGATATTGCAGATCTGGACACCGTGAAGAAAATCAGCGAGTATTTTCCGATTGACGGCTTTACCACAAATCCGAAGATTTTGACGAGGGCGCAGAAGCCGGTAGAGGAACTGATGTCCGAATATAAGGCTTATGTGGAAGAGAAGAAGGTTAAGGTGTTTTTTCAGGTAACCGGAGAAACCGCGGAAGAAATGTATGAGCAGGCGAAAGCACTGCAGGCATACTTCGGTGAATACCTGGTGGTAAAAATTCCGGCTGTGAAAGAGGGATATAAAGCGATAGGCCTGTGTAAGGCGGCAGGAATCCCGGTGACGGTCACGGTCGTACATTCCATGATGCAGGCTCTGGTGGCAGCAAAGGCGGGCGCAGACTATGTGGCTCCGTATGTCAGCCATATTGATAATATGGGTTCTGACGGTGTGGAATGCGTGGCAGAGATGCTGGCCGGCTTCGAAAATGGCGGTTATCCATGTAAGGTGCTGGCAGCCAGCTTTCGGACGGTAGATCAGGTGAAACGCCTGTCCGTAGCAGGATGTCAGGCTGTGACAATGGCCCCGGATCTCTTTGACGCCCTGATTGCCCATCCGGCTACGGATGAATCAATGGCAGGATTTAAAAAGGCATGGGAAGAAACATTTCCCGGAAAGCAAATTAGTGATCTGATTCCCCGGGTATAGATGAAATGAAAGAATACAACAAAAGGCTTCCGTCATTATGACGGAAGCCTTTTGTGAAAAATAGACAAAAACAGAATGTGAATTTTGTGAGGTTTGTGCACACTTATCGCGAGTTTATGATATAATAATACTCGTAAAACCCCCAATACATTATATAGTTTTTGCTACACCCCATAAGTAAAAAGAAATACCTTCTCCTGAAACAGACAGCGTAAGCTGTCTGTTTCACTTTATACAGAAATAGTTATATGGGTAAAGATTGTTACGGAATAAATAAATATTGTAATTAGAAGCAGGGTATTATAAAATGATATGCAGGGAACGGCTGCGGGAGAGCGGCTGTGTCAGAAAGAGAGAGAAGTATGGGAAAGATTAACCAGCAGGCACTTTTCGTGGAGGAGTCGGAAGCTTTCCGGATACCACTGGAGCCAAAGCCGGGAGAGCGGGTCAGACTTCGTTTTCGGACGGCGAAAGATAATGTAGATCAGGTATATTTTATCAGCGGGGAGGAACGGATACCGATGACAAAGGTCTGTTCCCGGGGACGCTTTGACTACTATGAAATCGAACGGGAAACAGGCAAGGACACCATTTACTATTATTTTGAAATCCGTTCCGGCGAGGAGCGGATTTTTTACAATAAGCTGAGTGTCACCAACAACCTGCAGGACTGTTATGCCTTCCGTATTATTCCGGGCTTCGCTACGCCGGACTGGGCCAAGGGCGCAGTCATGTATCAGATCTACGTGGATCGCTTCTGTAACGGCGATCCCACCAACGATGTGCAGACGGGCGAGTACAGCTATATCCATAAGCAGGTGGAGCGGGTCAGCAACTGGAATGAACCGCCTGAGGGAATGGACGTGCGCCGTTTTTACGGTGGCGATCTGCAGGGAATTCTGGATAAACTGGACTATCTGCAGGATCTGGGTGTAGAGGTCATCTACATGAACCCGATTTTCGTGTCTCCGTCCAACCACAAGTATGACTGCCAGGACTATGATTATATCGATCCCCATTATACGGTGATCAAGGAGGACGGCGGCGAACTGCTTCCTCCCGGCGAGCTGGACAATCAGAAAGCTACCCGGTATATCAAGCGGGTGGTCAGCAAGGAAAACCTGGAGGCCAGCAATGAATTCTTCGTTCATTTTGTGGAGGAGATTCATAAGCGCGGCATGAAGGTGCTGCTGGACGGCGTCTTCAACCACTGCGGATCCTTCAACAAATGGCTGGATCGGGAGCGTATCTATGAGAAAGACGGGGATTATGAAAAGGGAGCCTATGTCTCCGAGAACAGTCCTTACCGGAATTTTTTCAAGTTTAACAATACCCATGAGTGGCCCTATAATCAGTACTATGACGGCTGGTGGGGACATGATACGCTTCCGAAGCTGAGTTATGAGACCTCTCAGGAGCTCTATGATTATATTATGGGAATTGCCCGGAAATGGGTTTCTCCACCTTATAACGTGGACGGCTGGCGTCTGGACGTGGCGGCGGATCTGGGACTGTCCCCGGAGTTTAACCACAAATTCTGGCGGGATTTCCGGAAAAATGTGAAGGAGGCTAACCCCAACGCGGTGATTTACGCGGAGCATTACGGGGACGCGACCACCTGGCTGCAGGGAGGCGAGTGGGATTCCATCATGAATTACGATACCTTTATGGAGCCCATCACCTGGTACCTGACCGGCATGGAGAAGCACAGCGACGGCTGCGAGCCGACGCTTCTGAATAACGCGGAGGCGTTCCTGGATACGCTGCGGGAGAAATCCTGCGCCTTTACGGGCCAGTCCTTCCTGATTGCCATGAACCAGCTTTCCAACCACGACCATTCCCGGTTCCTGACCCGCACCAACCATCAGGTGGGCCGGGTAGATGAGCTGGGCAGCGAAGCGGCGGAGGAAGGAGTATCCAAGGCCGTTTTCCGCGAGGCAGTGGCCTTGATGATGACCTGGCACGGCGCGCCGACCATCTATTATGGCGACGAGGCGGGCGTCTGCGGCTTTACGGATCCGGACAGCCGGAGAACGTATCCCTGGGGACAGGAGGATCAGGAGCTGATCCGCTATCATAAGGAATTGATTCGTGTCCGGAAGGAAAATCCGGCCTGCCGGAGAGGCAGCGGAATTCCGTTGTACGCGGATGGCGGACATTTTGCCTTTGGCCGTTTTCTGGGAGATAACCATGTGGTGACGATTATCAACAATACGGAAGAGGCGGTTCGTCTGACGGTTCCGGTCTGGCAGATCGAGATTTCTGACGGCGAGCTGTTTGAGCGCCAGGTATTGTCTATGGAAGAGGAGTTCAATCTGGAAAAAGCCCATTATCTGGTCAGCGACGGAGCGGTTGAGATCTATATGCCGCCCTATTCCGCAGCAGTCATGAGCCATAATAGAAATCAGGTATTATGATAAAAATAATTTTAAGAGGAATTTTAAAACCCCTGTCCTTCCTTCCGGCGCTGGTCATGATGTATCTGATCTATGGATTTTCCGCCCAGGATGGAGCGACGTCGGGAAATTTGAGCTACAAGGTAAGCGAAATTATCGTGGAGACGGCCAACGAGGCCTTTGAGCTGCACTGGAGCGCGCAGGAGGAGGCACATTATATCGAGAGAATTCATCATCCGGTGCGGAAGCTGGCCCATATGACAGAATATTTTCTGCTGGCGGTCTCCGTGTCTTTCCCGTTGTATGTATATGGCGTGCGGGGGATCTGGCTTTTACTTCTGGCCGGAGGCTTCTGTGTGGGCTTTGCGGCCCTGGACGAGTATCACCAGTCCTTTGTGGCAGGCCGCGGACCGTCGAAACGGGACGTGGCTATCGACAGCATCGGAATCACCGTCGGTGTGATACTGGTGCAGCTTGTGTGTTTCATCGGCAGGGTGACCGTGTTCCGGCCGCTGGCGAAGAAGAAAAAGAAGAAAAGAACATAAAAAAAGGAATCCGATTTAAGGATTCCTTTTCATTCGTCGGCGTGACAGGATTTGAACCTGCGACCTCTACGTCCCGAACGTAGCGCTCTACCAAGCTGAGCCACACGCCGTTTTAGCGACTTGCCGTCAACAAATGATATCATAGCACAAGTGAACGGGTTTGTCCAGTAAAATTTTAAAAAATATGAAAAAAATTTGTGTAAAATTTTTGCAGGGGTAGATCGCAAGATATAAATATGGTACAATGCGGGTGAATCAGGTGATTCTGCATACAGGTTATGGTATCGGAATAACAGAAATGGAGGAAAAATCTATAATGGTAGAATGGAAGAATCTGGATACCCTGAAAGCTTATCAGGAGCTGAAGGACACGGAGCGCGTAAATCTGGCAGAGGTTATGTCCGGAGAAAACGGAGCAGAGCGTGTCAAAACATACAGTGTGCCCATGGCAGAAGGCATGGCATATAACTACGCTGCCAAGGCAGTGGACGGAAAGGTGCTGGAGGCACTGGCCAAGCTGGCAAAGGAAGCGCAGCTGACAGAGAAGTTCGCGGCGCTCTATAACGGCGAAGTCATCAATACTGGCGAGAAGCGTCTGGTTCTGCATCAGCTGACCCGCGGACAGCTGGGCGACGCAGTCGTAGCGGACGGCGTGGACAAGCGCGCGTTTTACGTAGAGCAGCAGAAAAAAGTAGCAGAATTTGCCAATAAAGTACACGCAGGCGAGATTACCAATGCGGCAGGCGAGAAATTCACTACCGTTGTACAGATCGGTATCGGCGGCAGCGACCTGGGCCCCCGGGCTATGTATCTGGCGCTGGAGAACTGGGCGAAGAAGCATGATACCTTCAAGATGGAAGCGAAGTTTATCAGCAATGTAGACCCGGACGACGCGGCAGCCGTACTGGCGTCCATCGACGTGGCACATTCCCTGTTCGTGCTGGTATCCAAGTCCGGTACCACCCTGGAGACCCTGACCAATGAGTCCTTCGTAAAGGACGCTCTTGCAAAGGCAGGATTGGACGCTTCCAAGCATATGGTAGCCGTAACCAGCGAGACCTCCCCGCTGGCAAAGAGCGATGATTATCTGGCAGCCTTCTTCATGGACGATTATATCGGCGGCCGTTATTCTTCTACCTCCGCGGTAGGCGGCGCTGTATTATCCCTGGCTTTCGGACCGGAGGTGTTTGACCGCTTCCTGGCAGGCGCAGCCGCAGAGGACGTGCTTGCGAAGAAGGAGAACCTTCTGGAGAACCCGGCTATGCTGGACGCCCTGATTGGCGTATATGAGCGCAACGTGCTGGGCATGGGCTGCACCGCAGTACTTCCCTACTCTCAGGCACTGAGCCGCTTCCCGGCACATCTGCAGCAGGCAGATATGGAGTCTAACGGAAAATCCGTGAACCGCTTTGGCGAGCCGGTAAACTATGTAACCGGACCGGTGATCTTCGGCGAACCGGGAACCAATGGACAGCATTCCTTCTATCAGCTGCTTCATCAGGGAACTGATATCGTACCGCTGCAGTTCATTGGCTTCAAGAACAACCAGTGTGGCGTAGACGTGGATATTCAGGACAGCACCAGCCAGCAGAAGCTCTGCGCGAATGTAGTTGCCCAGATGGTAGCTTTTGCCTGCGGTAAGGAAGATGAGAACCGTAACAAGTACTTCGCGGGCGGACGTCCCTCCAGCATTATCGTGGGCGATCAGCTGACTCCGGAGACACTGGGCGCGCTGCTGTCCCATTTTGAGAATAAGATCATGTTCCAGGGCTTTGTATGGAACCTGAACAGCTTCGACCAGGAGGGCGTACAGCTGGGTAAGGTGCTGGCAAAGCGCGTACTGGCTCATGATACGGACGGAGCGCTGAAGGCTTACAGCGAGCTGCTGAATATCTAAGCGTAGCTTGTAAAATGCAGTATAAAGGGCTGTTGCAGAGAGTATAAACAGTTTTTCCTATATCCAGATGTCCGCCTTTTCGAGACAGCTGTATGAATGGAGCAGACTTTAGTCTGAGCCAGGCATACAGCTGTAACGAGAAACGGGCGAACATGGGATATGGAAAACTGTAATATTCTGCTGTAACAGCCCTTCGTATTTTCTTTCTATGGATGGAATATCCGGCTCACATACAGATAGAAGTCCGGATTCTTTAACAACACATCATTGGTTTCATTCGAGAAAATCGTAAGAACTCCCCTCCCAATCGTCACCAGTATCGCGCACAACACTATTACGTACAGAATTCGCGCGGATCGCGTTCCGTCAAAATGGATCTGCTCCAGTATCAGGAACAGGGCCAGCACGGACAGAGCCAGGGTCAGGTCGCAGACATAGCGGATATGGATTCCGCCCAGCATAAAATCCAGATACCCCAGGGCCAGAGCCGCCAGCAGCACCAGCACGCCGGTCTGTTTTTTCAGAAGTCCTTTCCGGTCGGAGGAAGAAGACCGCGTGAATACTGCCGGAATCAACAGGAATATGACCAGATTCAGCGGCATTTGCAGGAGCCCTGCGCTGTATTCCTGATAGAGATAGTTGCCGAAATCCACACATTTCTCTGTGGTGAAACGCAGGAAGGGGAAAAATTCTGTGTATACAAAGGATTCCGCAAAATAGTGATAGAGCATGGAACCAAAATGGTGCAGGCCTGGCGTCACGGAATTGTAGCGGATATCGCTTTCCGTCAGCTGGTAGGAGGTGCCAAATTCAAAAACCGATCCAAAACGGATAGCGTTATAATACATGATTCCGGCTGCTCCCATGAGAACCGGGATCAGAAAAGGCAGGGCGCTTTCCAGAAAGCGCTGCCGGGCAGGCCGCTTCTTATCAAAGAGAATTTGCAGGAATAGCGGCGCGCCGAAGGCCATCGCCAGCAGCGCTGCGTTGGGCCGGGACAATACCAGCATTACTACGGAAAGTCCGCAGAGCGCAAAGAGTACGATCCGTTTCCAGGGCTTCCCTGCCTGATATCCATAGCAGGCGAAAGCTGCAAATGCGCCCAGCCAGCCAAAGGAGGCAATGAGCGGCAGATAGTAAAAACTGGAGGCTGAAGCCTGCATAAGCCACAGAAAGCTGCCGCCTATCACAGCCAGTTCTCCTAAGAGAAAGAGCAGCAGGTTGGCCTTTGGCGTAAAGAGCCGCATAAGCCCCTGAATGGCCGCAAAGATACACAGAATGGCAAAAACGGTGAGGCAGGCTCCTGCGAAAATGGTCGTGGGCAGCATGCCGGTCAGCCAGAATACCGGGTAATAGACCATAAAAAGCGGTGCCAGGCCGAAGTAGGAATAGTATTTTCCGTTATAATAGGCCCGATCCCAGTGATATTTCACACCATTTTTATCCCGCTCGCCCTTATCGTAAGGGTTGGTAAGTTCATGTAAGGCCGGATTGACGTCCAGGTCAAGCTCCAGCTGTCCCTTTTCAAAGGCGTCCAGCTGCTGCATGTAAGCGTCCACTACCATCTCCGGGGAGCGAACCTCCTCCAGGGTCGGATAGGGCCGCAGAAGCTGGTGGGAAGCATCGCTTCCATACAGAATTCCGGCGGAGATAAAGAAAGCAAGCAGCAGCACGCCCAGATTCAGGAGGCGGTGGCTGCGTCTGTCCGGTTGATAATCCTGTGCGTAGAGACGGAAGCGTAAGGTCAGGAACAGCGCGGCCAGAAGCCCGGTCAGAAGGAATACACGAAGCCAGTGAATGGCGAGGGGCTGTCTGGCATTCAGGGTGGCTGAGAGCAGAAAAACCGGCTCATTCAGTTCCGCAAAGGTCAGACGCAGCCGGGTTAGATCGCCGCGGCTCTGGAGCCGCACGGTAAAGGTATTTTCCTGACCGCCCGGATTGACCGAGAAGCTGCCCGCCCCGGTGGTCTTCACAGAACTGGCCGCGTCACAGATGCCCACATTGCCGGAGATGACGCCGGAAGGCCCGGCCATGGTCACGGTCACCCTGCGCGTCGGCAGGGAAAGGCCGTCGAAGGATACGGACGGATTCTCCGGCAAGATTGCCAGGGCCTCCCCGTTCCAGCCCTCCATGCCGGAGAGGTCAAGGGCTGTCTCCGGATAAGCTCCGGAGTTCTGTGTAAAATAAGAAAATTGAAAAATACCGAGTTCCAGCACCAGCGCCAGGAAAAGAGCCAGGCACAGGGAAAGAGCCGCGGCCGTAGGCGTGGAAAGCCGGTGGAATTTCTGAATCGTATGCTTCATAAAGGAGATACCTGCCTTACTTCTATAAAATGGGATAACAATCTAATCTGATAATAGCAGAGCGGTCCCTGTTTGACAAGCGAAACAGCAATTGACAAAAGCCCGAAAAAAAACTACAATAAAATTAACTATCAGTGGTGAAAAGAGGAGGCTTGTATATGGACAAATTCGTAATAGCAATCACCAGAACCTGCGGAAGCGGGGCTACCTCTATCGGAAAAATTTTGGCAAAGAATCTGGGCGTGGAGCTCTACGATCGGAATATCCTCCGTCTGGCGTCTGACGACAGCGGTATCAGCGAGGAGCTGTTCGCCAGGGCAGACGAGGATCAGAAGCAGAGTCTTTTGTTCCGGGCGTCCCAGAAGGTATACACCGGAGGGTTGATCCCGCCGGAGAAGGAAGATTTTACTTCCAACAACAACCTGTTTAACTATCAGGCGAAGGTGCTGCGGGAGCTGGCAGACGAGTCCAATTACGTGGTAATTGGCCGTGCGGCAGATTATGTACTCCGTGATAAGCCGGGACTGGTTCGTGTATACATCTACGCGTCCCGGGAGAAATGTATCGAGAAGGAGATGAACCGTCAGAAGATCGACTGGAAGGCAGCGGATCGGTTCATTACCAAGACGGACAAGTATCGCCGTGATTACTATCGGTATTTTACAGGTCAGGAATGGGAGAGTATGCAGAATTACGATCTGTGTATCAACACAACCCAGATGAGCTTTGAGCAGGCGGCGAAGGCGATTCAGGACTTCGCGGAGAATATGCTTGCCGGGAAATAACAGATACAGAGAGATGAGAGGGGTATCTCAAAGCGGTCTCCGTGCAGATGCGCGCGGGAGATGCTCTGGGACACCCCTTTTTTGAGGAAAACAGAATGGCTGTAAAACGGGAATTTACATTTGCGTCCGCCGACGGACGAACGAAGATACATGGGGTGGAATGGAGGCCGGAGCAGGAAAAGCCGGTGGCGGTGCTTCAGATTTTCCACGGCATGGTAGAATATATCGAACGCTATGAGGAGTTTGCTTCATATCTGACGGACAGAGGATTTCTGGTCATCGGAAACGATCACCTGGGACATGGCCGTTCCATTGTGAAGAAAGAGGACTGGGGTTATTTCGCGGAAGAAAACGGAAATGAGATCGTATTGCAGGATCTGCGGAGGCTTCACCGGAAAACGGCGAAGCGATATCCGGATCTGCCTTACTTTATCCTGGGGCATAGCATGGGATCCTTTCTGCTCCGGCAGTACCTGTGCCGCTATGGGGACGAGCTGGACGGGGCCATTATCATGGGAACCGGAAGCCAGCCGCTGGCGGCGCTCCGGTTTGGGCAGAAGCTCTGCCGGTGTATGGCGAAGCTGCGCGGCTGGCGGTATCGCTGGCCCTTTGTTGACAATCTGGCCTTTGGCGGCTATAATAAGCACTTCCAGCCGGCCCGTACCAGCAAAGACTGGCTGAGCAGGGATGAACGGATGGTGGATGCGTATCTTAAAGATGAGCGTTGTACCTTCCTGTTTACGCTGAACGGCTATTACAATCTGTTCCGCAGCATTGAGGACGCGTCCAGACCGGAAAATCTTCAGAAGATGCCAAAGGATCTGCCGATTCTCTTTGCGTCCGGCAGCGCAGATCCGGTGGGAAATTTTGGAAAAGGTGTAGAACAGGTACGGAAAAGCTTTCAGGCGGCCGGTATGGAAGATGTAACCTGGATTTTATATGAAAATGACAGACATGAGATCCTGAATGAGACAGACCGGGCTACGGTCTACAAGGATCTCTACGCATGGCTGTACGTGCGGCTTGCTGAGCCGCGACGGAAAGCGGGAGGTAAAAAATCATGAAACTGACAAAGAAACTGTTATCACTGGCACTGGCAATGACCCTGGTTCTGGGGCTTGGAGTTACAGCAGACGCTGCTTCCGATGAAAAGCCGATTTTGGCTCTGGGCGCGGACTTAAAAGCCGATCAGAGGGCGACGGTGCTGGGACTCCTGGGTATCGATGAAGGCGACCTGGACGATTATGACGTGATCAGCATTACCAACAGCGAGGAGCACCAGTATCTGGATTCCTATCTTTCTTCTTCGGTAATCGGAACCAGAGCGCTGTCTTCCGTACTGATTCGTCCGGCCGACGAGGGCGCGGGACTGAATGTAACTACTTATAATATTAGCTACTGTACCATTGATATGTATACCAATGCGCTGCTGACCGCAGGACTTCAGGACGCCAACGTATTCGTGGCGGCTCCCACCAATATCTCCGGAACCTCAGCCCTGATTGGAGCGGTAAAGGGTTACGCGGAAATGACGGACAGCAAGGTAGATGAGCAGGCGCTGGAGACAGCGGTCAACGAGTTGGTAGTGACCGGAGATCTGGGAGATTCCCTGGGAAATTCCGAGACGGCTTCCGATATGATTGCCTATATCAAGCAGCAGGTTCTGGCCGGCGACATTGACAGCGACGCAGATATTGAAGCCGTAATCCGCGACGCCATGAAGCAGTTTGATATTAAGCTGACCGACGCCCAGATCAAGCAGCTGATCGAACTGATGCATAAGATCAGCAAGCTGGATATTGATGTGGACGCCCTTTCCAAACAGGCGACGGAGATTTATAACAAGCTGAAGGGAATGGGACTGGATCTGGATAAAATTGATACAGAGAAGGTAGGCAATTTTATCACCCGGTTCTTTGACCAGATTATGAATCTGATCAATCAGTTTATCGGGTAAAATAAGTGTGGGGGAGCATTATGTATAAGGTATTGCTGGTGGATGACGAGGCCCTGATCCGCGAAGCAATCGGCGAAAATATCCCTTGGGGGGAACTGGGATTTGAGCTGGTGGCAAGCTGTGAAAACGGACGGGAAGCCATGGAAGTGATCCGGGCAAAAAAACCGGATCTGGTATTGACCGATATCTGTATGCCCTATGTGGACGGTATTGAGCTGGCAAAATATATCTATGAGAATTGTCCGGATACCAGGACCATTATTATCAGCGGCTACGATGAATTTGAGTATGCCAAGCAGGCGGTACGCTATCAGGTCATGGAGTATATCCTGAAGCCGATTACGCCGTCGGAACTGACGGAAGTGCTTCTGAAGGCGAAGGAACAGTTGGAGGAAGCGCGGAGCAAGCGAAAAACCTTAAAGAAATTAAAAGGGGCCTATCAGAGCAACAGGCCTCTTTTGCGCGGACGTTTTCTGAACAGCCTGTTGCGCGGGGACGAGCATCCGGAGGAGCTGGAAGAGAAAATGAGAGATCTGGATGTATCCCTTCCGGGATCCTTCTATAATACCGCGATTGTGGAGGGAGACGATCTGACTCCGTTCCTGAACCGGTATTCAGGCGTGCGGGAGGAGCTGGCGTTATTTTCCATCTACAATATCACCCAGGAGCTGGTGGAGCAGAGGGGACTGGGCGCGGTGTTCCAGAATATGGACGCCCGGACTGTGATCATTTTCAGCGGGAAAGATCAGAAGGAGCTGGATAAACAGACAGAAACTGTGCTGGCAGAGATCCGGGCAACCATCCGGGAACTGCTTCTGATTGAGACTACCATAGGCGTGGGCGAGACGGTGGAGGATCGGATGAAGCTGTATCAGTCCTTCGAAAAAGCGAAGGCAGCCCTGGAACTGAAATGGCTGCTGGGCGGATCCCAGATCCTGGTATCCGGTATGCTGGACGCCTGCAAGAGCGCCCCGGTGGACGTGCCCCATTGGGCGGAACGGGTGCTCACGGCAGTAAAGGGAGGTAATTCAGAGGAGATTGAAAAAGAGGTGCGCGATTTTGCACAGGAGCTGCGGGAGCGCCGGGTGAACCGGACCCGCGCCATTATCTATCTGCAGAATCTGCTTCTCAGCGTGGTGAACAGCGCAGATCTGGAGGAGGATCAGGAGCCGGAGATCTATAAAGAGGAAAAGGAACTGATGAACCGGCTTTATACCTATGAACGGCTGCGGGATATGTCCACAGACGTGATTTCCATCTGCAAAAATATCTCCCGGCTGCTGAACGAGCAGAGGGACAGCTATGGAAAAAAACAGGCGCAAAGGACGCTGGAATATATCGAGCGCAATTATATGAATTCAGACGTGACGCTGAACTCCGTCTGCACCTATCTGGCCATGAGCACCAGTTATTTCAGCACCATGTTCAAGGCCCACACCGGGGAAACCTTTATTGAGGCGCTGACCAAGAAGCGGATGGAAAAGGCAAAGCAGCTGCTGGAAAATACTTCCAAGCGCGCCTATGAGGTGGCCGAGGAGGTTGGCTTTGCCGATCCCCATTATTTCAGCGTAGCCTTTAAGAAAGCTACGGGAAAGACTCCTACGGAGTACGCGAAGGAGAAACGGAAGAAATGAAAAAAAGCCTGCTGATGCGGTTCCGCAGTATCCGCACGTCTATCATTGTGGCCTTCAGCGCACTGATCGTCTTTTCGCTGCTGACCTATCTGGTGATTTCTCTGCAGTATACGGAGGATACGGTCCTGAAAAATTCCAGGGAATATACCTCCCAGTTGATTGGCCAGGTGAACAACGATATTGATTCCTACATCAACCACATGGAAAATATTTCCTATATCGTATCCGGCAATACGGACGTGCGGGATTATCTGTTTGCGGAAAATCTGAGCGAAGAACGTGCCAGGGAGCTGCGGGAAAGAATTACAACCGTGTTCCGGACTGTGTCGGATACCCGTGGGGATATTACCAATATCGGGCTGCTGCCCCAGAACCGGGAGCCGGTGATCAATGACGGGTGGGCGGAGCTGAATCCTTATGCCAGGGTCACAGAGATGTCCTGGTATCAGGAGGCGCTTGAACTGCAGGGACAGGCGGCTATCTCCTCCTCCCATGTGCAGAACGCGGTGCGGGATAAATACAACTGGGTGGTGACCTTAAGCAGAAGCATCACCAATAAGATCAGTCCGGGCGTCTGCGGCGTCTTCTTTGTAGACCTGAATTATAACTCTATTCAGGAGCTGTGCGAGCATATCAGCCTGGGAAATAAGGGTTACGTCTATATCCTGGATAAGGATGGGAGTATCGTATATCATCCCCAGCAGCAGCTGATTTACAGCGGAATGAAGCACGAACTGATCAGCGAGGTCATGGAGGGCGGCGATACCTCCTTTGTAACAGACGACGGAAAGCTGTACACGGTGTCCCGCTCTGAAGCCACCGGGTGGATCGTGGTGGGTGTGTCTGATATAGCTGAGCTGATGGAGGGAACCGATGCGGCCCGGCTGATTTACGTGATTATGGCTCTGGTGCTTTTTACTGTGGCGCTGACACTGGGGTATCTGATCTCCAATGAGATCACCCGGCCCATCAAAGGATTGGAGCGTTCCATGAAGGAAGTGGAGCGGGGAAATTTCGGCAATGCGGCCCTGGAGGTCCGTGACAACAGTGAAATCGGTTCTCTGACCCGCAGCTTCAACATCATGACCGAAGAAATCCAGAACCTGATGAAGCAGAGCGAGCGGGAGCAGCGGGCAAAACGGAAATACGAGCTGAAAGCGCTGCAGTCCCAGATCAATCCGCATTTCTTATATAATACCCTGGATTCCATCATCTGGATGGCAGAATGGGGGAAGAATAAAGAGGTTGTGACTATGACCTCCTCCCTGGCCAGATTGCTTCGGCGTACTATCAGCAACGAGCAGGAGCTGGTGACCATCGGAGAGGAAATCGACTGCACCGAGGCCTATCTGACCATTCAGAAGATGCGTTATAAGGATAAGCTGGAATACAGTATCGCGGTAGAGGACAGTATAAAAGAGGAAAAAATTGTAAAACTTCTTTTGCAGCCTCTGGTGGAGAATGCGATTTATCACGGTATCAAATATAAAGAAGGAAAGGGCACCATCGAGATTCGCGGCTTCCGTAAGGACGGTCTGATCTGGCTGGAGGTGGAGGACGACGGTATCGGAATGGATGAAGAAGCCCTCGCCCATATGTTCGAGAAGCATATCCGGGATACCAAATCCAACGGGGTAGGCGTTTCCAATGTGAACGAACGGATCCGACTGTTCTACGGACCGGAATACGGACTGCGTTACGAGAGCGAGCCGGGCAGGGGAACCCGGGCCATGGTGGTGATTCCGGCCGGAAAGGATAGGGCTGCGGTTGAAAATGAATAGAAAGAGAATGAGGCTTCTTCTGACAGCCGGAACGGCGATCGTTGTACTGGCGGGAGGCTTCTGGTACTGGAAAAAAGAACGGGAAGCGGCCCGTCCGCTGGATATTGTGCTGATTCAGAAGGCGTTGGACGATACGGATTTCTGGACCTCCGTTTATCAGGGGGGAGAGACGGCGGCAGAAGAATACAATGTAAACCTGACGGTGATGGGGCCGGAAAATGAGCGGCAGGTGGAGGAACAGAATCAGATGATTCTGGAGGCCATAGCCACAGAGCCGGACGCCATAGTGCTCTGTCCCTGCAGCACCGATCAGACGGTGCCTTACGCGAAGCAGATAGAAGAAGCCGGAATCCGGCTGATTCTGGCGGATTCCATCATGGACGAACCGGTAGGAAGCGCTGTGGTGGCTACGGATAATTACCAGGCCGGTTATAAGCTGGGCAGTTATATGAAGCGCTTCGCAAAGGAAGACAGCGTCATCGGTATCGTAGGCCACGTAAAAGGAAGCTCCACGGCGGTAGGCCGGGAAGCAGGCTTCCGCGCGGGTCTGGGGCAATTCGGAGAGCAGGTTGTGGAGATTGTATTCTGCGATTCCGACGCAGACAAAGCCTATGAGCAGACGAAGGAGCTTCTGAAAAAATATCCGGACATGGATATGATCGTGGGTCTCAACGAGTATTCTGCCGTAGGCGCGGCCCGGGCTGTGCGTGTTCTGAGAAAGACCGATCTGATCCGGATGGGCAGCATTGACAGTTCCATGGAACAGATCCAGTATCTGGAGGCGGGTATTTATGAAGCCCTGGTGATCCAGAAGCCCTTCAACATGGGATACCTGGGTGTGGAGACGGCAGTAAACGCAGTGCGGGGGAGAAAGATTGCGAAAAGTACAGATTCCGGTTCGGAACTGATTACAAAAGAGAATATGTATACAGAAGAGAACCAGAAGCTTCTCTTTCCGATTGCAAAATAAAGATTTTGCGGGCGGCTGTTTTGGACAGCTGCCTGCGGAATCTTTATTTATGTTGAAAAAGGCACTTTTTTTACCACATTTTCGTTGATTTAAAGAAGATTTTCAACCTTTCCAAAAAGATTTTCTATTACTTTATTCATAATTTGGACATATAATAGTCATAGATTGACAGAGCGGACAAGACTGAAGAAATGGTTGTTCCGTTCCTTTCGTTTCTTATTGGGGTGAAACGAAAAGGGGCAGTCAGAAGTTAGGAGGAAGGAAAGTGGAGAAGATAAAAGAAAATGCGTTCGTCAAAAAGATTGGCTTTAACACATTGGTTCTGCTGTGTGTTATGGTGGTGCTGTACATACTGTTTGCCATTGCGACGCCGCTGATTAAGACAAATGCAAGCTTCGTAAGTTATTCTCGAATCGTAAGTGCTCTGAACTACGCTTACTTTTTAGGATTTCTTGCACTGGGTGTAACATTCGTAATTGCGACCGGAGGAATCGATTTCTCAATCGGACCGGTTATGTTTTGTTCAGCACTGATTTCAGGATATATGCTGACCCTGAAGGGTGTACCGCTTCCGGTATGTCTGCTGGTAAGCATTCTGGTAGGAACCATCTTCGGTATCATCAATGGTTTCCTGGTAGCTTACGCAGGACTGCCTTCCTTCATCACCTCCATGGCGAGCATGATGATTGCAAAGGGCGTCGGCTCCGTATTCACCAAGACACAGTCTGTCAGCTGGCCCCAGTCATCAGACGCCAACGGCTGGTTCCGTAATCTGGTAAAGATGAAGATAAACGGTACGGATATTCCGACCGGTCTTATCTATCTGATTATCGGCGCGATTATCTGCTCCATTATTTTAAATAAGACAAAAGCCGGAAGATACATTCTCTGTATCGGAAGCAACCGCGAGGCGGTTCGTTTGTCCGGTGTAAATACAAAGAAATGGGAAATGCTTGCCTACATCATCTGTGGCCTGCTGGCAGGACTTGCAGCTATCTTCTATGTAGGAGCATACACTACCGTTCAGCCGGGTCTGGGCGATACCTTCAATAACGAGGCAATCGCGGGCTGCGTAATGGGCGGTACCTCCATGACCGGTGGAGTGGCATCCATCGCCGGAACTCTGGTAGGAGTTCTGATTATAGCCCTTCTGCAGGAAGGAATCTTGGCTATGGGATTCCAGATCAATTATCAGTATATCATTACTGGTATCATCGTACTGGTGGTTGTTTACGCTGACCTTAGAAGCCGGCGCAGACGGAATTAATCGGAAGGGGGAAGCGAAAAATGGGTGACGTAATTTTAACCATGAAGGGAATTGACAAGTCGTTCCCCGGCGTACATGCGCTGGATCACGTAGACCTGGAGGTACGTAAGGGAGAGGTTCACGCTCTGATGGGTGAGAACGGAGCCGGCAAGTCAACTCTGATGAAGGTTCTGACAGGTATTTACCACAAGGATGCGGGAACCATTACCTACGAGGGTAAGGAAGTAGAATTCACCAATCCGAGAGAGGCCCAGGACGCAGGTATCGTTATCGTGCACCAGGAGCTGAACATGATGGGTCATCTGACCGTAGCTCAGAACATTTTTATCGGCCGTGAGTACATGAATGGAAAGCTTATCGACGATAAGAAGATGAATGAAGAAGCAAAGAAGCTGTTTGATCAGCTTGGTATCAATATCGACCCGAAGGAGACCATGAGCCGTCTGACAGTCGGAAAGCAGCAGATGTGTGAGATTGCGAAGGCCATCTCCCACGAAGCGAAGGTTATTATTTTCGACGAGCCGTCAGCAGCCCTGACTGAGGCGGAGATCGAGGAACTGTTCAAGATTATCCGAGACCTGCGCGATAAGCAGATGGGTATCGTATATATCTCACACCGTATGGACGAGATTAAGGTTATCACAGACCGTGTAACCGTCATGCGTGACGGCGGATATGTGGGAACTCTGATTACCAAGGATTCCACCAAGGACGACATCATCAACATGATGGTTGGCCGTGTTATCTATGAGGACCCGAAGACAGAAAGCCAGGTTGCGCCAGACGCGCCGGTGGTTCTGAAGGTAGAGCACCTGAATGCGGGAAGAATGGTAAAGGATGTAAGCTTCGAGCTTCACAAGGGTGAAATCCTCGGCTTCTCCGGACTGATGGGAGCAGGCCGTACCGAGACAGCCAGAGCACTGTTCGGAGCAGACCCGAAGGATAGCGGCGATATCTATGTCAACGGACAGAAGGTCGATATCAAGACTCCGCAGGACGCTGTTAAATGCGGTATCGGTTACCTCTCCGAGGACCGTAAGCGTTTCGGTATCGTAGTAGACAAGACAGTAGCTGAGAACTCCACCATGGCTTCCATGGAGAACTTCATGAAGGGTATCTTCATTGATAAGAAGAAGGAGAAGGATACAGCTCAGGAATATGTAGAGGCCCTGAAGACCAAGACCCCCAGCGTGGATCAGCTGGTAGTCAACCTGTCCGGAGGAAACCAGCAGAAGGTGGTTATCGCCAAGTGGCTGGTAAGAAACTGCGACATCCTGATTTTCGACGAGCCTACCAGAGGTATCGACGTAGGCGCGAAGAGCGAGATTTATCACCTGATGAATGAGCTGGTAGCGGAAGGAAAATCCATTATCATGATTTCTTCAGAGATGACAGAGATTCTGCGAATGAGTGACCGTATCGTAATCATGTGTGAGGGAAGAAAGACCGGCGAGCTGGGAATCGAAGAAGCCACACAGGAGCGGATCATGCACGCGGCAACGCTTAGAAATTAGGAGGGAATAAGACAATGACAGACAAGAAAAACGGAAATGCTTTTACAAACAATCCGCTTGTGAGAGCGATTGGTGTACAGAAAATTGTCGTCGTGATTGTGCTGATTGCCCTGATAGCGTTCTTCAGCGCGGTAAGCCCCTCATTCCGACAGTATTCTACACTGTTAAGTATCATGGATTATACATACTACCTGGCATTCCTTGGAATCGGCGTAACCTTCTGCCTGATTACAGGCGGTGTTGACCTTTCCATCGGAACCGGTATGTTCTGCTACGCACTGATTGGCGGATACCTGATTACACGTCAGGGAATGCCGGTTATCGTAGGTATTCTGGCAACCCTGATTTGCGGTTTGGTAATGGGAATTATCAACGGACTGATTGTTTCCAAGGGCGGACATGCTCCGTTCCTGGCAACCCTCTGTACCATGATGATTGCCAGAGGTCTGGGCGCTATCGCTACCGGCGGAGCCAGCGTAACCTGGCCGGGCGCTACCGCACCCAACGGCTGGACCAGAAGCCTGTTCAAGCTGACAGTAGGTGAGACTAAGCTTCCCCTGGGCTTCCTGTGGGTTATGATTCTGGCAGTGGTTATGAGTATCGTGCTCAATAAGACACGTACAGGACGTTATATCATCGCAATCGGAAGTAACAAAGAGGCAACCCGCCTGTCCGGTATCAACGTAGCAAAATATCAGACCATGGCGTATGTATTCGCCGGTATCTTCACAGGACTTGCAGCGCTGGCTTACAGTTCCGCGTTCCAGTCCATGGCGCCCGGCGGCGGCGGTGGTGTAGAGCTGAACGCTATCGGCGGAGCTATCATCGGAGGAACCTCCATGAGCGGTGGAGCCGGAAGTATCTCCGGTACTATCCTGGGAGTATTCATTATGTCCGTACTCCAGACAGGACTTCCGCTTATCGGACTTCAGGCAAATTATCAGCAGATTATCATAGGACTGGTACTGATTGTAGCTGTTTACATCGACGTACTGAAGAATAAGAAGCTGGATAAGTAAGGGGAATTCAAAACTATATAACGATGTGTACTGCGGCGAGCAGTTCATATAAAAAAAGAATCCAATAAGGAGAACTTAATAAAAGGAGGATTTTTACATGAAAAAGAAGGTATTGGCAGCAATTCTTGCAGCAACGATGGTAGTTGGACTGACCGCATGCGGCGGCTCCAAGGATACCACCACCACAACAACTCCTGACGCAGCAACTGAGGAGACCACAGACGACGCAGCAGCAACTCCGGCAGCTGACGCAAGCGGAATGTCTTTCGAGATCGTTTCCAAGGGTCTGCAGCATCAGTACTGGCAGGCAGTTAAGAAGGGTGTTGAGCAGAAGGCTGCAGAGCTCGGAGTTACTGTTAACTTCGTAGGTCCGGACAGTGAGTCCAACATTTCCCAGCAGGTTCAGCAGCTTGAGAGTGCTCTGAACGCTAACCCGACAGCAGTTGGTCTGGCAGCTCTGGATACAGAGTCCGTTAAGGATCTGCTTCAGAAAGCAAAAGACAGCAATATTCCGGTAATCGGATTTGACTCTGGTGTTCCGGGCGCTCCGGAAGGATCCGTACTTGCAAACTGCTCTACTGACAACTACGCAGCAGGCGCTCTGGCAGCAGAGAAGGTTTACGAGGCAGTTAAGGATCAGGTAGCTAACGCAACCGCTCCGGTTCGTGTTGGTGTAGTAGCTCAGGATGCTACTTCCGAGTCCGTTATCAACAGAGGTCTTGGCTTCATCGACAAGTTCGCTGAGCTGGCTAAGGCTGATGGCAAGACTGCTAACGTAGTTGGAAACGACAAGTACATCGCAGATTCCAAGGCTGAGAAGACCGATGGCGCTGACGTTGTTATCGACGTTCGTGTACCGGCAAGCGTTACCTCTGAGCTGTCTGCAGCAGATGCAACCGCTCTGATGAACGAGAAGGATACTATCGCAATCTACGGCTCCAACGAGCATTCCGCAAACGCTATCATCACCGCAAACGAGAACCTGAACAAGTGCGGCGTTGGCGAGGGCAAGATTGTTGCAGCAGGCTTTGACTCTGGCGCAGCTCAGATTCAGGCAGTTAAGGACGGCGTTCTGCTTGGTTCTATTACTCAGGCTCCGGTAGCTATGGGTGAGACTCTGGTTCAGCTTCTGTACGATGCAGCTTCCGGAAATACCGCAGCTGTTAAGGATACAGATACCGGATGCCAGTGGTATACAGCAGAGAACTGCGGAGACGCAGAGATCGCACAGAACCTGTACGAGTAATCTGTTTCGGCAGTATCGCTGAAAACTGAATAAAATAGTGAGGGGCACACCAGATGGTGTGCCCTTTCTGAAACAGAAAAGGAGAAGTATTATGTTAAAAGGAATTCCGAAGATTTTATCCCCGGAGCTGCTGAAGGTGCTTTGTGAAATGGGACACAGTGACCGTATCGTAATCGCAGACGGCAATTTCCCGGCTGAATCCATGGGGAAGGAAGCGATCGTGCTCCGCTGCGACGGACATGGCGTACCGGAACTGCTGGACGCTATCCTGCAGGTGATTCCTCTGGATACCTATGTGGAGAAGCCCATGAATCTGATGGAGGTTATGCCGGGCGATCCCGTAAAGACTCCTATCTGGGATACCTACAAGGAGATCGTGGCAAAGCACGATGAGAGAGGCGCGGCCTGCGTGGGCAACATCGAGCGGTTCCAGTTCTACGAGGAGGCAAAGAAGGCGTACGCCATCATTGCTACCGGAGAGAGCGCAGTATATGCCAACGTAATGCTCCAGAAGGGCGTTGTCATCAACTAAAGCGTGAAAAAACTGTGAAATATTCTTAATATTTTCGGTATTTTGGGGGATATGCCTTGCGGCATATCCCTTTTTAAGTTATACTTTACTGCGAGTTACAAGGAAAAGTGGAGTGATTATGAAAAAATGGAAAAAATGCCTGTCGGCGCTGATTTGCGCGGCAGTTCTGCTGCCGGGAAGTACCGTCTGCGCCAGTGACAGCGACGATAAACTGGAGCGGCAGCTTGCCCAGGTTATGCCGGAAAAAGCCGACTGTATGTTTGAGGACGGTGATGTGGTGGGCTTTATCGGCGATAGCATCACTCAGGTAGACTATACAGGTATCAGTTATCAGGAATTTATTTACAATTATTATATAACACGCTATCCGGACTGGAAGCTGGAATTCCGTAATCTGGGAACAGCTTCCTATATGGCTTCCGATGCGGTACGGCTGTACAGTGAAAGCGCGGCGGTGACGGACAAGGCCATAGATGGAATCAACAAGGCTGTGATCATGTTTGGAATGAACGAAGCCCTTCACGACTGGTCGGCCTCCAGCTATATTCACAGTATCAATCAGCTGGTAAAGCTGCTGAATAAAAAGGGGATCGACAACGATCACATCATTTTAGTGGCGCCGACGCCCTACGATCAGACCCGCAGCTCCAATTACCGGGAAGATGGTTCCAAGAAGCACAGGGACGATGATTTGCTTTATGAATACGCAGGCGAGTTAAAAATCCTGGCCGACGAGCTGGGAACCCATTATATTGACCTGCATACGCCCATGCTCTGGGTGACCGATATTGTGCAGCAGATGATTCCAGACGATACTCTGACCGTGACGGACAATGTGCATCCCAACGCCATGGGGAATACCCTGGCGGGTTTCTTCTTTCTGTATCAGCAAGGGGCCGGCAAAGAAGCAGCTTCCGTGAAAATAGGGGAAGGTGAATCCGCAGAGGCGCGGAATGCGGAAGTGACGAAGCTGAAACGAAAGGGCGACCGATACATATCATTTCGATATCGGCCCGGCAGTCTGCCCATGGCAGTGACCTATGAATTTGAACAGGCAACCCAGTATTTTGAAGTAATTGACGAAATCAGCAGGGAAGATCTTCAGGTGAAGGGACTGCACCCGGACATCACCTACCGGGTGTATATGAACCGGATTCTGGTGGGACAGTACCGGGGTTCCGAGCTGGCGGAAGGTATCAATCTGGCCAGTTTGGTTCTGAATCCGGGCCAGGAAGCAGCCAAGCAGCTGGAAACCCTGAATCAGGCATGGCACAGCGCATCTTCAGACTATCGCTCCGTGGTGCGGCAGGCCATGAAGGGGCAGGCAGATCAGAAAGATGTGGACGAAGCCTATGAGGAGTGGAATGGAAAAGCTCTGGCGTTGATAGGGCAGATGTACGATATTGCGGGAAAAAGCACAGAGCACGCCAGAATCGTGGAGATTGTCAGCGAAGATTATCATGTGTGGATGGGACACGAGATCTGGCAGTGGATAGCAGGAAGCATGGCGGCCGTAGCGCTCGCGGGGGGATATCTGTTGTGGAGAAAGAGACGGAAACGTCTTTAAAAAACAGGAGGAAGGAATATGAAAAAGTTTGCAGCAATGTTGTGTGTGGCGGGACTGCTGACCGGCTGTGCCATAGGCGGTGAGAAGAAGACAGAGAATGTGAAGCCGGAGACTCCGGCCCAGACAGAGGAAAAGTCCGAAACAGAAAAACCGGAGGAGAAGAAGGAAGAGACGGAAAAGGAAACGACTGCAGAGGAGACTGCGCCGGATAATTTTCAGGAATTATTCAGTATCGAAGCAGAGGGGATTGATTATCTCTCCGTCGAGGAAATTGAAGTTCCGGAGGGCACAGCTATTTCCATGATTGGAAAGGATTCCGGCAGCGGCTTCTGGAAGCGCGTCAAAGCGGGCGCAGAGCAGGCTGTAAAAGACGTCAACGCAGCTCTGGGCTACACCGGAAACGCAAAGATAAAGCTGACTTATGACGCGCCGTCAGGAGAGAACGTATCCGAGCAGATCGACATCATCGATCAGATGTTGGATAAGAATCCGGACGCGCTGATTGTGGGTTATGTGGATGTGAATTCCGGAAAAACCCAGCTGGAGCTGGCTGAGGCTAACGGCATACCGGTGTTTGCGGTAGATTCCAGTATCCAGAATTCCCTGATTGTCAGTGAAACCAAGACCGATAATTATAAGGCGGCCGCAGAGGCTGCGGATAAACTGTGCGAGCTTATCGGCGACTCCGGAGAGGTGGCGCTTCTGGTGCACAGCTCAGAGACAGAGACCGGTATCGAGCGGGAAAAGGGCTTCCGGGAGGAAATCGAGGAGAACCATCCGGATGTAACGATCATAGACACGTCTTATGTAAACCAGGACGAGCGGAGCGCGGAAGAAATCGTGGCAGCCGTTATGGCAGAGTATCCGGATCTGAAGGCTTATTTTGGAACCAATGAAAATGTAACCAAGGTTCTGGCTACGGTGGTATCGAAGTTTGCAGAGGAAAATGAGACCGTTATCGCCGCAGGCTTTGATGCGTCCAACAAGCTGGTACAGGCGGTGAAAAACGGCCAGTTAGCCGGCGTTATGGCCCAGGATGCCTTCGGAATGGGCTACGCAAGCGCGGTATCCGCCCTTCGGACCATTGCAGGTATGGAGAATGCGTCTGTGATCGAACCGGGCTATTACTGGATCAATGCAGAGAATACCGAAGACGCCATGACCCAGGCGCTGACTTATAAATAAAAAATCAGTTTTTCCATTTTTTACGAAACTCCGAGGCGGTAATCCCCTCGGAGTTTTTGAATTGGCGGTTCAGATAGCTGGCGTCATAGAAGCCGCAGCTCCGGGCAGCCTCCTCCAGAGACAGATCCGAAAAGCGCAGCAGTTTTTTTGCCAGGGTCAGGCGCTTGGAGATCACATATTGGTTCAGCGTAGTTCCATAATATTGGTGAAATTCCCGGGACAGGTGATATTTGCTGATAAAGAACTGCGCAGATAATTCGTCCAGGGAAAATTTTTCTGTGAAATGTTCATCCAGATAGTTCCGTACCTCGGTCAGCTTTCGGCGGCCGGGGTATTTTTCTTCTCTGGATTCTGTAATGTCCTGCAATAAAATGGACAGAATATCTACAATCAGGCGGGCGGAATTGATCTCCGTCTGAAAATCTGAAGCCTCGTTGAGATCCAGCAGACTGTTCAGCTTCTGATAGAGCGCGGAAAAATCTGTGGGCTGAAAGGCGGGGGCACTGTTGGAAGCGAAATACCGGTAATATTCCCGGGAGGAGGAGCCGTTAAAGTGAACCCAGAGAAGCTCCCAGGGATCGGCTTCGCTGCTCTGATGGTAATAAGGAACCATACAGTCGATGAAGAAGCAGGAGCCCCTACGCAGCTCATAGAGGGTGCCGTCATACATGAGCACGCCGCTGCCGGAGAGAACCAGAACCACCAGATAGGATTCCAGGTTTTTACGGCTGGCCACATGGCTTTCCTTAAGCTTCAGGTAGCCGGTTTCCTGCACGTAGAAAAAGGCAGAGCGGGCAAAGGCGCTGGGGGTCTGGATCCGGCGTCTGGAGCTTTCCAGATAGGAATCGGGAAAACGGTCAAAATAATTATGCATGGAAGAGTCCTTTCTGCGAAAATGATAGATAGCAATATAATACCTGTTTTAGGCAAGATCCTCACTTGTTAATTCTAATATACAGGTATATACTTGCAAAAGCAAGAGAAAAACGAGTAAAAATGAAATAACAATAAGAACAATATAATACCTGTAAGAAGGGGAAGAAAAAGTATGTACTATGTATTACTCTCCGGAGGCTCCGGAAAACGGCTCTGGCCTCTGTCCAACGACGCAAGACCCAAGCAGTACCTGAAGGTGGTCAATAAAGAGAATAACTCCATGGAACGCTGCTCCATGCTCCAGCGTGTCTGGGAACAGCTTCAGGAAACCGGAATTTCCGGACAGGCCGTGATCACAGCAGGCCGGGAGCAGGTGGAGCTGATAAAAAGTCAGGTGAAGGAAGCGCGTATTGCGGTAGAGCCGGGGCGGCGGGATACCTTTGCGGCAGTGCTGCTTTCCTGCGCCTGGCTTCTGAAAAATGGAGCGTCCCGGGAGGATTACGCGGCGGTGATGCCTGTCGATCCTTATACAGAGGGTGCTTATTTCGAGACTGTCAAAAAGCTGGAGGCAGTGATGAAGGAATCCGGCGCAGAGGTGGGACTCATGGGCGCGGCGCCCAGTTATCCGGCTGTAAAATACGGTTATATCCTGCCCGGGGAGAAGAAAGAGGGCTGGCTGGAGGTCCGGGGCTTTGCGGAAAAGCCGGACGAGGAAAAGGCGGAGCAGCTTCTGAAGGAAGGCGCTCTGTGGAACTGCGGCGTATTCTGTGTGCGGATCGGCGATATTCTGGAACGCTGCAAAGCGTATGGAGTACCGGAAGAGTATGACGCGCTCTGCGCCGCGTACGAAAAGCTTCCGAAAATCAGCTTTGACTATGAGGTGCTGGAAAAGGCAGAGCATCTGGCTGCAATAGAGTTCAAGGGGTATTGGAAGGATCTGGGAACCTGGGACGCCCTGGCGGACCAGATGAGCACCGATACCATCGGAAAAGCAGTTCTGGATGAGAATTGTGAGAATACCCAGGTCATCAATGAACTGAAAATGCCGGTAGCCGTCCTGGGAACCCGGGATCTGGTGGTGGTGGCCGCCCAGGATGGAATTCTGGTGGCGGATAAGAGCCGGACGGCCGACGTAAAAGCGGTTGCGGCAGCCTTTGAATCCAGGCCCATGTTTGAGGAGCGCCGCTGGGGTACCCTGGAGACCCTGGACGATACGGAAAGTCAGGGGCAGATTACATTGACGCGGAAGATTTGCATTTATGACGGAATGACCTCCAGCTATCATTACCATGAGAACAGGGACGAGATCTGGACGGTGCTCAGAGGAAGCGGAGAGCTGATCCTGGAGGGGACGAAGATTCCTTTAAGCCAGGGAAAAGCCGTCTGCATCCGTAAAAATCAGCGGCATGCGGTCAAGGCCTTTCACGATTTTGAATACATTGAAATTCATGTGGGAACCAGCAGCGGAAATGAGGACATCAACCGCATTACCTTTAACTGGGATGAAATCGAGTTAAGCCATATACTATAAAGGAGAACAGACATGAAAAAGACAGCGTTTATCACAGGTATTACAGGACAGGACGGTTCCTATCTGGCAGAGCTTCTGCTGGAGAAGGGTTACGAGGTATATGGCTTATTCCGCCGCGGATCCACCAATACAGCCGAGCGGATTGAGCATCTTCTGAAAGAGCGGGAGGCAAAAGGCGACGGCCTCCATCTGGTCTACGGCGATATGACCGATTCTATGAACCTGGTACGGCTGATGCTAGAAATCCGGCCCGATGAAATCTATAATCTGGCAGCCCAGTCCCATGTGGCTGTATCCTTCGAGGAGCCGGAGTATACCGCCAATGCGGACGGTATAGGCGTGCTGCGGATCCTGGAGGCGGTCCGGATCGCAGGCCTTGCGAAGACCACCCGGATCTATCAGGCTTCCACCTCCGAGCTGTTTGGCAAGGTAGAGGAGATTCCCCAGAAGGAGACGACGCCCTTCCACCCCCGTTCGCCCTACGCGGTCGCCAAGCTGTACGGCTACTGGATCACAAAGCACTACCGGGAAGCCTACGGAATGTATGCGGTAAACGGCATTCTGTTCAATCACGAATCCGAGCGACGCGGCGAAACCTTCGTGACCCGGAAGATTACCCTGGCCGTAGCCAATATTCTGGCAGGCCGTCAGGATAAGCTGTATCTGGGCAACCTGAACGCCAAGCGCGACTGGGGCTACGCAAAGGATTACGTGGAATGCATGTGGCTGATTCTGCAGCATGATACCCCGGAGGATTTCGTCATTGCCACCGGAGAGACCCGGACAGTCCGGGAATTTACCGAGGCAGCATTTGCCCATGCAGGCGTACAGCTTCGCTGGGAAGGCGAGGGCGTAGAGGAAAAGGGAATCGACAGGGCGACCGGCCGGGTACTGGTGGAAGTGTCCCCGGAATTCTTCCGGCCGGCAGAGGTGGATCTGTTGCTGGGAGACCCGACCAAGGCGAAGGAGACCCTGGGCTGGAATCCGAGAAAGACCTCCTTTGATGAGCTGGTAAAAATCATGACCGAGCATGACCTGGAGCTGGTAAAGAATTCCGCGACAGCGGGCGTACTAAAATAAAGAAAGCGTGAAAAATATGGAAGAAGTAAAAAATACCCAGGCAGTCGAGCCGCTCGACCGCAATAAAAAAATCTATGTGGCAGGCCACCGGGGTCTGGTGGGAAGCGGTCTGGTGCGCTGCCTTCAGAAGGCAGGATTTAAACATATCGTTACCCGTACCCATGCCGAGCTTGATCTGACCCGGCAGGCCGATGTGGAAGCCTTCTTTGCTGAGGAAAAGCCGGATTATGTCATTCTGGCCGCGGCAAAGGTGGGCGGCATCCATGCCAACGATACCTATCCGGCGGACTTTATCATGAAAAATCTGCAGATCGAGACTAATGTGATCGACGCAGCCCATAAAAACCAGGTGCAGAAGCTTTTATTTCTGGGAAGCTCCTGTATCTATCCCCGGGACTGTCCCCAGCCTATCCGGGAGGAATATCTCCTGAGCGGTTATCTGGAGAAGACCAACGAGGCCTACGCCCTGGCAAAAATCGCGGGCCTCAAAATGTGCGCCTTCTATAACCACCAGTACGGCACCCATTACATCAGCGTCATGCCCTGCAATCTCTATGGAATCAACGATAACTTTGCCCTGGAGAATTCCCATGTACTGCCGGCCCTGATCCGGAAGTTCCATGAAGCGAAAATCAACCACGCGCCCACCGTCACGGTCTGGGGCAGCGGAAAGCCCTTACGGGAGTTCCTGAATGTGGACGATCTGGCAGACGCCTGCCTGTATCTGATGGATCACTATGATGGTGACGATTTCTTCAATGTGGGCTACGGCCGGGAGGTCACAATCCGGGAGCTGGCGGAGCTGGTGAAGAAAGTGACCGGCTATGAGGGAGAGATTGTCATGGATCCGACAAAGCCGGACGGAACGCCGAGAAAGCTGACGGATATCAGCCGGATCCGCGCTACAGGCTGGGAGCCGAAGATTGATCTGGAAACAGGGCTCAGACAGACCTATGAATGGTTCTGTGAGCGATATGAGACGGGAGATTTTGCACAGAGATGAAACCGCGGAAGCTGACGCCGATTCGAAAAGAATATATCTGGGGTACCGAGGACTGGATGCTCTCCTGGCTGAACGAAGGCCTGGAACAGGTGCCTCTGCTCATTAAAATCATCAAAGCCCGGGAGGCTCTGTCGGTACAGGTGCACCCGGGCAATGACTTTGCGGAGAAAACCGAGCACAAGAGCGGCAAGACGGAGATGTGGTATGTGCTGGACTGTGAGACGGGAGCCTATCTCTATTATGGCCTGAAGCATAAGATATCCGAAGAGGAGTTCCGCAAGCGGATCCGGAACCAGACCATTCTGGAGGTCTGCCGGAAAATGCCGGTGAAAAAGGGCGATGTGTTTTATATTCCCGCAGGCCTTCTCCACGCCATCGGCGCAGGGATTACGGTGGCAGAGATTCAGCAGAGCTCGGATGTGACCTACCGGGTCTATGATTACAACCGGGAAAACGCCAATCACGAAAAACGGCCGCTGCATATCGAGAAGGCCGCGGAGGTGGCGGGCTTCATGCCGCCGCTGGCCGGGCACCGCCCCATGGGCCCCCGGATTCAGAAAAACGGATATTCCAGAACTTTGTTAGTGCAATGTCCGTATTTTGTGGTACAATTATATGAGATATGCGAAAGCATGAGCGGCGATACCGCCGGAGGCTTTCAATCGCTTCTGATTCTGGAGGGAGAAGGCGTCTTAAAGAGCCGCTTTGGGGAGATACCCCTTGCGGCAGGCGACAGTATTTACCTTCCGCCGGAGACAGACGATTATCAAATCATCGGAACATTGCAGCTTCTCCGCTCAACTGCGGAGTGAAAGTGAGGTACAGAATATGAATCTGAAATTTGGAACAGGCGGATTGCGCGCCACCATGGGACCGGGACCGGACCATATGAATCTGGAGACCATTCAGGAAGCTACTCTGGGCGTAGCAGCTTACGCGAAGGAGCAGAGTGAGAAGCCCAGCGCGGCACTGGCCTATGACAGCCGGAACCACTCAGAGGAATTTGCCAGAGAAGCGGCCAGGGTACTGGCGCAGCAGGGCGTTCAGGCTTATATTTACCCGAAGCTGATGCCGACCCCGACCCTTTCTTTTGCGGTGCGCCATCTGAAGACCACCGTAGGAATCGTGATGACGGCAAGCCACAATCCGCGGGAATACAACGGATATAAAGTATATGACTCTGACGGCTGTCAGGTGACAAACGAGACGGCAGACCGGATTCAGCAGCATATCTGGGACGCGGATAAGAGCGTGGCCCAGGGGGGTAAAACCTTTGAAGAGTACGTGGAAGACGGACAGATTGTTCTGATTGATGAGAAGACGCTGAAGGCATTTCTGGCTGCGATTATCCGTAAGCGCACCAGAAAAGAGCTGACGGCAGGGCTGAAGGTGGTCTATACGCCGCTGTACGGCGCAGGTCTGATTCCGGTTACCAGCATTCTGAAATACATCGGCGTCAAGGATCTGCAGATTGTGACGGAGCAGGCGAAGCCCAATGGGGATTTCCCTACCTGTCCCTATCCGAACCCGGAATCCCCAGACGCGTTGAAACTCGGTCTGGAGTGGTGCAAGAAGACAGACGCGGATCTATTGATTGCCACGGATCCGGACAGCGATCGCCTGGGTGTGGTAGCGAAGAAGGGCGCTGAGTACAAGCGTCTGAACGGCAACGAGGTAGGTGTTCTTCTGTTTGAGTATATTCTGCGCTGCAGAAAGGCGGCAGGTACTCTGCCGGAGCATCCGGTAATGATCCGGACTATCGTAAGTACCTCCATGGTTGACCGGATTGCGGAGGATTATGGAGTTGAAGTAATACAGACCCTGACCGGCTTCAAATGGATTGGCGAGCAGATTGGAAGACTGGAGAAGGCGGGCCAGGAGGAACGTTATGTCTTCGGTTTTGAGGAAAGCTGCGGCTATCTGATCGGCAGCTATGTCCGGGATAAGGACGCCGTAGGCACGGCTATGCTGTTCTGTGAAATGGCAGACGCTTATAAAGCAGAGGGCAAGACGGTCTGGGACGCTCTGGAGGATCTGTACGCCAAATACGGACACTACGAGACCACGCTTAAAACCTATGAATTCAACGGAGCTGAGGCAGATAAGCGTATGGCGCGGATCCGGGAAGGACTTCAGAGTCCGGAGGGCATGAAGTTTGGCGGTTCCAAAGTAGTTCGTTTTAAGGATTATAAAGACGGTATCGACGGCCTTCCGGCCTCCAACGTTCTTCAGATGTGGATGGAAGACGGCAGTGAAGCAGTGGTCCGGCCGTCGGGAACAGAGCCGAAGATTAAGGTATATACGGAAAAAGTGATAAAATAACCATATGGATATTCAGAAACTGTTAACGCAGGTAAAAAACAACGAAATTACGATAGAGCAGGCGGAGGCCGAACTGAAAAACCTTCCTTATGAGGATCTGGGTTTCGCAAAGCTGGATCACCACCGCAAAGTCCGGCAGGGGTTTGAAGAAGTGGTGTATTGCCAGGGCAAGACGACGGAGCATCTGGTAAAAATCTATCAGACACTGAGCGGAGAAGGCATCGATGTACTGGGTACAAGAGCCACAAGAGAACAATATGAGGCTGTGAAGGCGGTGCTGCCAGGGGCAGTCTGGGATGAAGTATCCCGTGTCTTGAAGGTAGAGACACGTAAAAAAGAGAGGATAGGACGGGTTGTAGTCTGTACCGGCGGAACCGCGGATATTCCGGTGGCGGAGGAAGCAGCTCAGGTGGCGGAATTCTTTGGAACAAAGGTTATACGTCTCTATGATGTGGGCGTGGCCGGTATCCACAGACTCCTTTCCAACCTGTCAGCCTTTGAGAGGGCGAGCTGTGTCATAGCAGTAGCCGGTATGGAAGGGGCACTGGCCGGAGTAGTGGCGGGACTGGTGGATGTACCGGTTATCGCAGTTCCTACTTCGGTGGGCTATGGCGCGAATTTTGGCGGTTTGTCGGCGCTTTTAACCATGCTGAATTCCTGTGCCAACGGAATTACTACTGTGAACATCGACAACGGCTATGGGGCGGCTTACGTGGCGACCCAGATTAACCGACTGGTCTGCAAAAGCAGATGTTCCGGAGAAAAAACGGCGGAGGAAGAGACAGATGCATGATGGAAATACATTATATCTGGAATGCCGTTCCGGTATCAGCGGAGACATGACGGTGGCGGCCCTGCTGGATCTGGGAGCTACGGAAGAGCATCTGCGGGAAGAGCTTCGGAAGCTGCCGGTGGACGGCTATGAGATTCAGGTGAAAAAAGTAGTAAAGAGCGGCCTGCTGGTCAGCGATTTTGACGTGATACTGGAACATGAGATCCCGGTACATAGTCATGAGCACGGGCACGATGAGGAGAACAGTCACGCTCACATGCATCCGCACATACACCGCAGCTGGTCGGATATTGAAAAAATGCTGTTGGAATCTGACCTGAAGCCCCGGGTAAAGGCGCTGTCCCTGCAGATGTTCCGGACTGTAGCAGAAGCAGAGGCACATGTACATGGCCGTTCTATGGCAGAAGTACATTTTCATGAGGTGGGCGCTGTGGATTCTATTGTGGATATTGTGGGTACGGCAGCCTGCCTGGATGAATTAAATGTGGATAAGATTCTGGTATCCGAGCTAATGGAAGGGTGCGGACATGTCCGCTGCCAGCACGGCATATTGCCAGTACCGGTACCGGCGGTTCTGGAGATTGCGGCAGCTCATCATCTGACCCTGCACCAGATCGTTCAGGAGGGAGAGATGGTGACACCCACCGGAGCAGCCATTGCAGCGCTGTCCGAAGGACAGTGTCCCGGCGCTTATTGTGTGAAAAAAATTGGTATGGGAGCAGGAAAGCGGGAATATAAGACTACGAATATTCTCCGGGCCATGCTGATTGAGGAAAAATAGAGAAGCCTACAGAACCCACGGGAAAAATCCCGTGGGTTCTTATTAAAGTCCGGCGATCATGTCTACGAATACTTTCATCACGCCGGCCAGTACCATCACCAGAATCGGATTCAGCTTACACTTCTGAAGCAGTATTACGCAAATCAAAAAGATAAGGACCAGATCCCAGTTGGTTCCGGCCAGTGAAACGGCAGAACTGTTTCCCAAGAAGGCCGTAATCAGAATAGAGATTCCGGCGGAGGCGATCAGGGCCACCACCGCGGGACGGAGGGAACCTAAGATACCCTGCAGCAGGGACAGATTCCGGTACTTCAGGTAAAGAGCCGCAATCAGTGTGACGATGATACAGGAGGGCAGGATACAGCCCATGGTCGCCACAAGGGCTCCCGGCACACCGGCAATTTTAATTCCCACAAAAGTGGCGGAATTGATGGCGATAGGCCCCGGTGTCATCTGGGAAATTGTAATGAGATCCGTAAATTCCGCCATAGACAGCCAGTGATACTTCGTTACTACCTGAGCCTGAATCAGTGGCATGGCTGCATAGCCGCCGCCGAAGCTGAAAGCTCCGATTTGCAAAAAGCTGAAAAAAAGTTCCAGTAAAATCATTTCCCAGAGTCCTCCTTTTTCCCTATCAGCAGCGTACGCAGCGCTCCGAACAGACCGCAGGCCAGAATAATGTAGACGACATTAACGCCAAATACACAGGAAGCGAGAAAAGCGCCCAGCATAATCAGCAGCGATACGATGCTTTTACTGTGTACGATACCGGAGCCCATATCATAGACCACAGAGGCAATGACTGCGCCTACTCCGGCCTGCATACCCTGAAGCAGCTGACTGATGATGGCATTATCACGGAAGGCCTGATAAAATACGGAAATCATCGAGATAATCAGAAATGGCGGAATAATCGTTCCCAGAATCGCCACTAGCGTACCGGGCAGTCCCGCCAGCTTAAAGCCTACGACGATGGCGCCGTTTACCGCGATGGGTCCCGGCGCGGACTGGGCGATGGCCACCAGATCCAGCATCTCATCTTCCTCGATCCAGTGATATTCATCCACAAATTTCTTCTTCATCAGCGTCACGATCACATAGCCGCCGCCGAAGGTAAAGGCACTCAGATAAAGCGTCGAGATAAATATTTTCCATAATACATGTGTTTTGTCTGTCATCATCTAATCCTTCATTTTTCCATATGAGAAGTGCAGATTCCATTTATCACAGTTATTATAGCATATCCATGGCAACCGGTCATTGACCGGAAAGAAAAAACGTATTATTTTAGTTATAAGAAAAGACCCAACAGGAGAGAACAGATGAAAGAAAATTATAAAAACATCTTATATCTGGAATGTTATGAGGGAATTACCGGAGAAATGGTACTGAGAGCGCTGCGGGATCTGGCAGAGAGCGTAAAAGCAGAAGAGGCCGTAAAACGGGGCAAAGAGTATAGAACAACGGAGAAGGAACTTTTGACACAGATAGAAAAGCTTCTTCAGAAATTACAGATTGGAAAAATTACAGCTTCTCCTGTCTGGAGCGACAGAGGCCCCACCGACACAGTGGGACTGGAAGTTGCGTCCCGATCGGAAGGCGTATGTCCGGAGCGGTTTACCGTTCAAAAAGTGGGAATGGGGAAGTGTTATGTAAACTTATCGGACGGAACACAGGAAGAGAAGACTCTCCGGGCTATGCTTATCAAAGAAGAACCCACAGACGGGCTGTGGGTTCTGGAAAGCAATATTGATGACTGCACCGGGGAGACGCTTGGATACACCCTGGATCTTCTGTTTGAGGCCGGAGCCCGGGACGCATGGTTTACGCCTATTTTCATGAAGAAAAACCGTCCGGCCTACAAGCTGTCCGTTCTCTGCGAGGAAGAAAGGATCCGCGATCTGGACGCGATTCTCTTTCGGGAAACCACTACGATTGGCGTCCGGCGTTACCGAGTGCAGCGGGATATCCTGAAGCGCCGCTTCCTGGAGGCCAGGACCCCGGACGGAACGATCCGCGTCAAAGTATGCGAGCTGCCCGGGGGCGGTGAAAAATACTATCCGGAATACGAGGACGTAAAGCGGGTTGCCCGGGAGACCGGAAAAGGGTACCGGGAAGTGTATGAGATGGCGCAGCAGGCAGTAAGCCTAGACCGTGTCCGGATGCCGGGTCAGCTTCACCACGGTTCCGCCAAGCAAAAACAGGGCAATCAGGTTGGGGATTGACATGAGGCCGTTGAAGGTGTCGGCAACGCCCCAGAGGATGCCCAGATCTACGGTAGCTCCGAGAACGGCCACCGCTGAGTAAATCACCATAAAGGGTTTATTTACCCGGGAACCGAACAGGAACTCGATACAGCGGGTACCGTAGAGTCCCCAGCCGATAATCGTGGACAGGGCGAAGCAGCACAGGGCAACCGCGGTGAAGATGGAAACCCAGCTTCCGTAGGTGGAGGTAAAGCCGCTGATGGTCAGCTCCGCGCCAGCCGCTGCGCCGAAGCCGACCGGAACGCCGCTGCAGAGGATCACAAGGGCTGTCATGGTACAGATCAGAATTGTATCCATAAATACTTCAAAGATGCCGAAGTAACCCTGGTCTACCGCAACCTTGGTATCCGCTGCCGCATGGGCGATGGAACCGGTACCGAGACCGGCCTCGTTGGAGAAGATACCGCGGGAGAAGCCATTTTTCATGCTCAGGAAAAAGGTGCCGACCGCGCCGCCTGTCAGGGCAGAGGGGCTGAAAGCTCCCTTGAAAATCGAAGCAAAAACAGCCGGAACATACCGGATGTTTAGGATGATGACGCCGATAGCCAGGAGAATGTAAAACAGGGCCATAAAGGGAACCAGCCGTTCGGTTACCTGGCCAATCCGCTTTATACCGCCCAGCAGAATCAGCGCCACAACCACCGCAATCAGGATGCCGAGCAGCAGGTTCATGGTCTGAATAAACGTATCGGAGACAGCGGAGTAGCTGAGCACCGCCGTGTCGATGGCGGTGGTAATGGTATTGACCTGGGTCGCGTTGCCGGTACCGAAGACCGTCAGTACGCCAAGAAGCGAGTAGATACAGGCCAGCCACCGGAACTTCGGTCCGAGGCCATTTTTGATATAATACATGGGGCCGCCGACCCAGTCGCCCTTTTCATTTTTTTCCCGGAAATGAACCGCCAGGGTAACCTCGGAAAATTTGGTACACATACCGATCAGGGCTGAGCACCACATCCAGAAGACAGCGCCGGGACCGCCCAGAGCGATAGCTCCCGCCACGCCTGCGATATTGCCGGTGCCGACGGTAGAGGCCAGAGCCGTACAGACCGCCTGGAAGGGGGTTACCGCGCCGTCCGCGGCACCCTTCTTATGAAAAAGCTTACCCAAGGTAACCTTGAAGGTATAGCCGAATTTGCGAAACTGAATGAAATGGGTTCGGAAGGTCAGATACAGACCGACGCCGATGATACAGACCATAGCCGGGATACCCCAGACAAAGCCGTTGACGGCGCTGTTGATGCGTTCGATAGATTCCAACATAATATATTATCTCCTCGTGTAACGTAAAATATTTCTTATTCTACCATATTTTGCCTGAGATTGCGAGAAATCATTACGGAATTATATGTAAAACGCCGAAAATATTGCGGTACATTTGCTAAAAACAGGAAATTACAAAATCTGGTTTACCTTTGCGGGGAACTGTGTTAAGATGTATTAGATAAAAAAGCATTTTTTTGAGGTCAATCGTCGCTTTGCCGCGTTGGAGGAGAAAAAAGATCAGAGCAACAAGCGAAGTCTGCTTATCTGTATAAGCGGAATGGCGAAGCATACCCAAAAAGGAGGAAATCAGTCATGTGGTACGTCTTACAGGTACCTACAGGACGCGAAGACCGACTCATAGAAGAGATCCGCTGCTATCAGGTTCAGGATTATCTGGAGGATATATTCGCGCCGCGCTCTGTACGAAAGAAAAAATATCAGGGGAAATGGCAGGTATATGAAGAGCTGCTGTTTCCGGGCTATCTGTTTGTGATAAGCGAAGCCCCGGAAGAACTTTATCAGGCATTGAAGCGGATCCCGCGTATGACCCGCATCCTCGGCACCGATGAAAAATGGACTGCCATGACCGCAAAGGATATCGAAACGGTCCGTCGCCTGGCAGTGCCCCAGGGGAAAAGCCTGTGCGAACGATGGCGCATGAACTTTTCCGAGGGATACCTAAAGGGCGATAAAATCATTATCACCGAGGGGCCTCTGAAGGGCATGGAGAGCAATATCAGCCGTATTGACCGGCACAAGCGCCTGGCGTGGCTGAGCATGGAAATGATGGGTCAGACCCGGGAAGTTGCCGTAGGTCTGGAAATCATCCGTAAAGAATAAAAGAAAATAGAAAAAGACAAAGCCTGTATAGAGTGGAAACACTGTATGCAGGCTTTTGTCGTGGAAAAAATGAGGAGCATTATGAAACAGGAAAGTCAGGTACAGCATGTATTTCTGGTGGGAGCCAAAAGCCTGGGCGCTTACGGTGGTTACGAAACCTTTGTATACAAGCTGACCGAATACCATCAGAACAACCCGCATCTCCGCTATCATGTAGCCTGCAAGGCCAACGGTGACGGCTGCATGGATGAAACGAAGGTGGAGGGCGTCACCCGCATCTCCGATCGGGAATTCGAGTTCCACAACGCCCGTTGTTTTAAAATCCGGATTCCGCAGATTGGTCCGGCTCAGGCTATCTACTACGATGTGGCAGCTCTTCGGGAGTGCTGCAGCTATATTCGTAAGCATCAGATTCCGAACCCCATCGTCTACATTATGGCCTGCCGCATCGGTCCTTTTGCAAGGCATTATTATCAGGAAATTCACAGGCTGGGAGGCCGGGTGTATCTGAACCCGGACGGACATGAATGGATGCGCGCCAAATGGAGCAAGCCTATCCGGAAATACTGGAAAATCTCCGAGCAAATGATGGTCAAATACAGCGACCTGGTTATCTGCGATTCCATCCATATTGAGCAATACATCCATGAGCAATACGACGGAAAAGGCATCGGAGGCCGCAGTCCGAAGACGATCTTTATCGCCTACGGCGCAGACCTGACGCCCAGCAAGCTGCCTGACGACGATAAAAAGCTGGCGGACTGGTACCGGGAAAAGGGACTGCGAAAAAAAAATTATTATCTGGTGGTAGGCCGATTTGTGCCGGAAAATTCCTTCGAAATCATGATCCGGGAATTTATGAAGTCCCATTCCAAACGGGACTTTGCCCTGATTACGAACGTCAATGAGAAGTTTCTGAATGAATTGGAGGAAAAGCTTCATTTTAAACAGGACAAGCGAATTAAATTCGTGGGCACCGTGTACGATCAGGAACTTTTAAAGAAGATTCGGGAAAATGCATACGCCTATTTCCATGGACACACCGTCGGCGGCACGAATCCGTCGCTCATTGAAGCACTGGGCAGCACCGACCTGAATCTGCTGGTGGATGTGGGCTTTAACCGGGAAGTGGCTGAGGAGAGTGCCCTGTACTGGGGCAGAGAAAATGGCCAGTTGGCGGAGTTAATTGACCGGGCGGATGAAATGAGCACAGATGAAATCCGGGAGCTGGGGCAGAAGGCCAGAAAGAGAGTGGCGGAGGCTTATACCTGGGAGAAGATCTGTGGGGAGTATGAAGAGGTATTTACGAAATAAACAGGGAGAATATAAGTGCGAATTCTACATTATTTTCTGGGATTCCCGCCATATAGAACGGGCGGGCTTACAAAATATGCATACGATTTGATGTGCGCGCAGGCCGATAAAGGTGATGAGGTATCGGCATTATGGCCGGGAAAGATGGAAATGGTAAATCATGCTCCGAAAATCGTGAGACAAAAAGCCATTCACGGAATCCGTAATTATGAGTTGGTGAATCCGCTGCCGGTTCCTCTGGATGAAGGAATACGAGAAACAGAGGCATTTACAGAAGCTTGTGATATAAATGTGTATACAGAATTTCTGGAAAAAATAAATCCGGAAGTAATTCATATTCATACCTTAATGGGATTGCACAGAGAGTTCATTCAGGCAACAAAAGCACTGAAAATACGAACCATATTTACAACGCACGATTATTTTGGGTTATGTCCAAAGGTTACCTTATACAAAGGAAATGAAGCCTGTGATGATGATCACAATTGCAGAGACTGCGTTTCCTGTAATCGGAGCGCGTTGTCCTTAAAAAACATATGGCTGATGCAGTCGCCCTTATACAGAAATCTGAAAAATTCAAGTTTTGTAAAGATCCTTCGAAAAAGGCACAGAAATGAGTTCTTTACGGATGAGACACAGACACAGGAAATTCTGGTTGATGAGAAGGACGCAAAAAAATACAGAGAACTGAGACAGTATTATATAGAAATGCTATCCATGATAGACTGCATTCATTTCAATTCGACAGTCACAGAAAAAATCTACAAAAGATATTTTACACCGGTAAGCAGCAGGATTATCAGTATCACGCATAAAGATATCGCAGATAACAGAGAAAAAAATACCTGGAAGTATACCGGAAAGCTTCGCATTACAAGTTTGGCACCTGCCAAACCGTTTAAAGGCTATAACATCCTGTGCCAGGCGCTGGACGAACTCTGGCAGAGTGGAAAATACGATTTTGAATTGAAAATATTTAGCCCGGTTCCGGTGAAAAAGCCTTATATGGTAGTTCAGGAAGAAGGCTTTGCCTATAGTCAGTTGGGTAAAATTATGGCAGATACCGATGTGCTGGTTGCGCCAAGCGTCTGGTATGAAACCTTTGGATTTACGGTGCTGGAGGCATTAAGCTATGGCGTGCCGGTGATTGTGAGTGATCATATGGGAGCGAAGGATATTGTTGGAAATGGTGGGATTGTTGTAACGGCGGGAGATAAGGAAGAACTGAAAAGAACAGTCGAAGCTTTGAATGCGGAAAGTTTGGGAAGACTGCGTAAAAATATTGGTGAAGAGTTTCAAGTAAAGACTTGGAAGCAGTTTTTGGAGGAAAATGATGATTTATATAAAGAAAAGGATTGAAAAATGAGGATTGTTGATAAGCTTATGAAGGTCGCCGGGAAAGATGATTTTCATATGGATGAAAGAATAAGCATGGGATATATAGTGCGTCTTTGTTGGAAATATGGCTGGATGGTTTTGAGAGGAAAGAGATTCCGTCTGGGGTACTCTAAAATAGCAAGAAGTATTTTTGTAGGAAAAAAAGTAAGAGCTTTAGAAAAAAGATATTTAACTATAGGAAAAAAAACAAAGCTTCATGATGGGGTTTATATTGACGCACTTTCCACAGATGGCGTTAAGATTGGAGACCATGTTGTCCTAGGGAGAAATACGAGAATTGAGTGTACAGGTGGACTTCAGCATATTGGAAAGGGTGTATCCATCGGAAGTAGAAGTACTTTTGGAAATGACTGCTTTTTTGGCGCAGCAGGAGGGATAGAGATAGGCGAAGATGTAATCGCCGGTCAGTATATCCGGTTTCACTCAGAGAATCATAATTATTCCGATACATCGGTATTAATCAAAGATCAGGGTGTAACCCATAAAGGAATTAAAGTTGGAAATAACTGTTGGATTGGGGCCGGAGCTGTATTTTTAGACGGAGCAGAACTTGGTGATGGCTGCGTGGTGGCGGCGAATGCGGTTGTAGGGAAAAAATTTGAAAAAAATTCGGTGATTGGTGGAGTGCCGGGGAAGATTTTGAAAACCCGAGCATCATAGAGACAAAAAACAATAAGCGAACTATTAAAATATGATAAATTTTGCCGAACATGGGAAAATTATGAAGATAGTATCTTAGGTTAAAAGTAGAAAGGAAGTATATGATAGTCTTTAGAGATTATTATACAAAGTTCAATAATGAAATTAGCGGTTATAGTATTGTGCTTTAATGATGAAGAGATAGCATTCAAATATGTGAAAACAATTTATGGATATAATTCAATTGATAAAATCATTGTTGTAGATAATGGTTCTGAAAAAGAAATTTATGATAAATTAGAAAATAAAATTCAGAATATAAATAAAAGAAAAAAGATAGATATTATAAGAAACGAAAGAAACTTTGGATATGCGGTGGGAAATAATATAGGTGCAGCATATGCAATAGAAAAGTATGATCCAGAAATAATTATGATTTCGAACACAGACGTATCATACACAAATGATACTGTTAATAAAATGATAGACTTCATTGAAAAAAATGAGAATATTGGACTGATATCGCCGAAAATGATAGTTCCGGACAACAAAAAGTATTTAACAGCATGGAAACTACCTACATTTGGTATGATGCTGTGGAATTCAAACCTCTTTTTAATGAAACTGTATGATCCTCAAGAGTACAAAAATCTTTCAAAAGATAATATGGAAGTGGATGTTCTCCCTGGTTCACTATTAATGTGTTCGTCTAACGTTTGGAATAAGGTTAAAGGATTTAATGAAAAAACATTTTTATATGGAGAGGAGTCGCTCCTATCATACAAAGTAAAAAAAGCAGGTTATAAGAACTATTTATTAAACGAGTTGCAGTATATTCATGAACATTCAGCGATTATTAATCAAAATATTACATCCGTCAAAAAGAAGATGCAACTCCTATATGAAGCAAAGTGTATATATAACGTGGAATGTTTAAAAACAAATAAAGTACAAAATTTAATATATAAAATAGCATTTAAAATAAATACATGGCTGTATATCAAATACTTATGGATAAAGCGTGAGAGGAAATAAAAAATATGAAAGCATTAAAAAAAAACTATGCAATATTGATATTGAGCGTTATTATACTCGCACGTTTTTGCAGTATAGAACTTCTTACGATTGGACTAGTGGCGGTCATTATAATTTGCAGTGTGTATAATAATGCAAAAATAAGAAAAAATCTTTTCCCAGGGAAAATATGGTATCTTTCTCTATTAATATTGGGAATATTGATAGGTATATGTAATTACTTTTTTGAAGATTATACGATAAAAAACATAATTAAGGATATAGTGTACTGTAGTATGCCCCTACTTTATTGGATGGTAGGAGAAAATATTGTAGGAGTGAAAAAAAATACAGATGAGCTTGACATTTATAAAATACTTTTTGTTATAGGAACCGGATTTGCGGTTTATGATTTGAGTCATTCAATTTTAACTATTTTGAAGAGTGGAATAGGAGATGGTTCTATTTATGGATTGCGCGTGTTAATAGGTACTGGAGATGGATTAGCAGTAATAACATTATTTATAGGGATTTATTTCATAAAAGAGATCAAAATGCAGAAATGGATAAAAAATACAAGTATGTGTATTTTGATAGCTGATATCTTGATTCACTTTTCCAGAACGAATTTAATGATGATGGCTATTTTTGTGATTTATTCGGGAGTTATGAAAAACCCTAAGAAATTAGCAAAGTATTTTGGAATATTAGTAATATGTATAATTCTGATAAGTTTAATATTTCCATCTATGATTGGAAATTTTGTAAATAAAATATTAGGTTCATTTACAGAAGTGTCATTTGGCACGGATTCTTGGGATTTTGTAGCTGTTAATAATAATTGGAGAGGATACGAGGCTTATTGTGAAATAGAACAATTTAAAGGAAATTCTATTGTTGAAAAGTTGTTTGGAGGTGGATTTGGTACACAATTAGATGTTCATGGATATGCATATTTGGTATCGACAGAAGATACGTTACCCTTTTTACATAATGGCTATTTTACAATCCTTATGAAATGGGGAATTTGGGGCATTGTAGTATATATTTGGATGCTTATAGAAATGTATCGTAAAGGGAATGGATTAAGAGGACAAGAAAGAAGATATTGGAAAGCAATTATCGTAATAATTGCTTTGGAAACATCTATTGTACATGGAGTTATGTTTAATACAAGTATTGCAATATTTATGTTTTTTTTAAGTATTATATATTATTTAAATCAATCGAAATTCTCAAGAGAAGAAAGTTATACATGATTTCCTTGAGGATTTTTTATGTAAAATGTTTGAGGTAGGAGATTGGCTATGAATGATAATGTAGAAGTATCTGTTGTAGTAGTCACATACAATTCTATATGGGATAAATTGAGACAAACCTTAGAGTCTATTTTGACACAAGATGATATACGAATGCAGATTATAGTTGCAGATGATGGTTCAGACGTAAGGCATGATAGCAATATCATAGAGATAATGAAAAAATATGAATTTGATAATTATGTGATAACAAATTCAGAAACAAATCAGGGAACAGTGGAAAATATATATAGAGCTGTTAAAAATGCAAAGGGCAAATATATAAAAACAATTGCACCTGGAGATTTATTGTACCATAAGGAAACGCTAAGAAAATGGTTTGATTTTATGAAAAAGTCGAAGGCAGTAGTAAGTTTTGGCGATGCAGTATATTATTGCGCAAGCCAAAATGGTGTAACTCTGTTTCCGACAAAAGGCAGTCCAATAAAGAAGGAATTATATACAAAAGAGGGAAAATATAAAGATATATTTATAGATTATTTATTAGCTAATGATACGATTTTAGGTGCTGCTCAAATGATGGAGTCAGATGCAATACAGAAATATTTAGAGCTAATAAAAAGCAAAATAATTTACGCAGAAGATTATATGATTCGGATTATGATATTTGATAATTTACGAGTATGCTACTTCCCACACACGGTTGTTTGGTACGAGTATGGTACAGGAATATCAACCAACAATGATAGCAAATGGGAAAGATTATTATATAAAGATTATGAAATGTCGGACAGATTGATTGGGGAAAGAAAAGAAGGAACAAATGCAATTACCAAAAGATATCTGAAGTATTTAAGAAAAAGTTCTTTACCTATGTATATAAAAAAAATATATAAGGTGGTTATGTTTCCAAAGATACTTTATTTTCGCAGAAAAATGAAAGCAGGAAAGAAAAAGTTACCAAGAGAATGTGATATCGAAATCTTAAAAAAGACATTAAGTTGTTAACAGGAGAAATGCAAAATGCAAGTAATAAAATACGTATTTCAGCCTCACGGGGATGAACGAGGACAATTGATAGCGTTAGAGGAATTTAAAGATATACCGTTTGAAATTAAAAGAGTGTATTACATGTACGATACGGCAGAAGGTGTAATTCGAGGATTTCATGCGCACAAGAAATTGGAACAAATTTTAATATGTATTCATGGAAGTTGTAAAGTTTTATTGGATAATGGAGAAGAAAAAAAGATAGTTCCTTTGGAAAAACCGTATGAGGGACTTTATGTAGCCAATAATATGTGGAGAGAAATGTATGATTTTTCACCAGATGCAGTGTTAATGGTATTGGCGTCGGAGTTTTATGATGAATCCGATTACATCAGAGATTACAATGAGTTTTTAAAATTTGTAGGCAAAAAGGAGAATTAAAGTGAAAATCCCATTTGTAAGTTTTAAACCAATGGAAAAAGAATTAGATAAAGAACTTAGAGCGGCCTTTGAAAGAGTGTATACACGTAGCTGGTACATCGAAGGAACAGAAGATGAAGCATTTGAAAAGGAATTTGCTGATTTTTGCGTTGTTGAGCATTGCGTAGGAACCGGAAACGGTCTGGATGCGTTAATGTTAGCACTGAAAGCATTAGATATTAAAGCAGGGGATGAGGTTATTGTACCATCTAATACATATATTGCAACGGCTCTTGCAGTCACCTATGTTGGAGCGACATTAGCTTTTGTAGAGCCGGATATTAGAACCTTTAATATCGATCCGACCAGAATCGAAGCTGCGATTACTTCTAAAACGAAGGCGATTATGCCGGTACATCTTTATGGACAGGCCTGCGATATGGATCCAATTATGGAAATCGCGAAAAAGTATAATTTATATGTGATTGAAGATTGCGCGCAGGCGCATGGTGCGACATATAAGGGAAAAAAGATAGGAAGCTTTGGTGATGCTGCAGGATTTAGCTTTTATCCCGGAAAAAATCTTGGAGCACTGGGCGATGCCGGAGCAACAGTCAGCAATAGCGAAGAACTGATAAAGAGAGTAAGAGCATTGGGAAACTATGGATCAGATTATAAGTATCATCATATTTATAAAGGGAATAATTCAAGACTGGATGAATTGCAGGCGGCTTTTCTTAGAGCAAAATTACCATTATTAGAGAAAATGAATGAGGAACGTAGACGAATTGCCGGCTTATATTTGAAGGGGATAAAGAATCCGTTGATTGAGTTGCCGTATGTCATTGAAGATGCTGTTCCGGTATGGCATATATTTGGAATTCGTTGTGAAAGAAGAAACGAATTAGAAAAATATTTGAATGATGTGGGTATAGGTACAAACAAGCATTATCCGATTCCGATGCATTTGCAGGAGTGTTATAAGGAGTTGGGATACAAGGAGGGAGATTTTCCGATTGCAGAGGAAATAAGCGCCACGGAATTAAGTCTGCCAATGTATTATGGACTGACAGATGAAGAGGTCGAGTATGTAATTGAGAAAATTAACATGTTTAAATAAGGGAGAGATAATGATACAGGTACGGAGATATTCAGAAGAAGATATAAATATTTGGAATGAATTTAACAGTAAGAGCAAAAATTCCTTGTTTATGTTTGATAGAAAATATATGGACTATCATAAGGATCGATTTTTAGATCATTCACTGATGTTTTGGGATGATGAGAAACTTGTAGCAATTCTTCCGTTAAGTGAAAAAGAAAATGTTTTATATTCCCATGGGGGGCTTACTTATGGAGGATTTATTACAGATGAAAAAATGAAGCAGCATACAATGAATGATTGTTTTCAAGCTTTGATCGAATATGCAAAAGAAAATGGTATAGAGAAGGTGATATACAAAACAATACCGCATATTTATCATACACAACCGGCAGAAGAAGATAGATTTTCACTTTTTGCAAATGGAGCCCGGCTTATTACGGTAGATGTGTCTACTTATATAAATCTGGTAGCACCGCTTAAAATGCCTAAGGGAAGGAAAGCGCAAATATCAAGAGCAAAACGCGAAGGCGTTGTAATTGAAGAACTGACGGAACTTAAAGACTATAAAATATTTATGGAACTGGAAGAAACTGTATTAACGGAAAGACATGATGTACATGCAGTTCATACGGGTGAAGAACTTAAATTGCTTCATGACAGATTGCCAGACAACATTCATCTTTTTGCAGCAAAAAAAGAAGGAAAATTAATTGCTGGAACAGTAGTTTATGAGTATGGACAGGTTGTACACACTCAGTATATGGCTGCAGACGATGAAGCTAGGACAGTTGGAGCGTTAGATCTGGCAGTCGCGACGGTAATTGAAAAGTATAAGGATAATAAGAAGTGGCTTGATTTTGGAATTTCTACGGAACATGGAAGAATCTATTTAAATGAAGGCTTATGTGCGCAAAAAGAAGGGTTTGGCGGACGTACAGGCGTTTATGAAATATGGGAGCTTAATTTATGAAAGTATCGTTTCTTGTGACTTATTATAATCAAAAAGAATATGTAAGGCAAAGCATGGAGAGTATTCTTGCAATAGATAAACCATGTGATTGGGAAATTCTTGTTGGTGATGATGGCTCGACAGACGGAACGATTGAGGTTGTTAATGAGTATATACAGCAATATCCAAGCCAAATAAAATTATATATCATGCCTAGGATGCAAGATGAAAAATATGATTCGGTAAAAAGAGCAAGTGCTAATAGGCTGAATATATTAGAACATTCAACGGGAGATATTTTTTGTACATTAGATGGAGATGACTATTATTGTGATACTAGTTTCATTAAGAAAGCAATAGAAGTATTTGAAAGTAATGTATCGATTAGTATTGTGGCCTTTGGGTTTCGCTATGTGACAGATGGAGTTTTAGGAAAAGAACATATATTGCCTTCGGAAGTGTCAAATCAATGTATAGATAAAAAGAATTTTTTAGAGAATTATTATATGCATGCTGGTGGATGTGTATACAGGAAAGTTTTTGATACAACTAGAATAGAGTACATTAAAAAATTAGGATATTTTGATGATAATAATATTGTTGTGAATAGTTTAAATTATGGTGAAATGTTCGCAGTTAATAGACCAATTTATGCATATCGTCAGACTGGGCAGAGTGTGTATACAAGTATGAATGAACTTGAGCAAGCTGTATTGAATGTTCAGGGATTAGATGTGGATTTGAGATTGATGAATGACGAATGGCATGATGCTATTATTGAACGTTATTCAGAGGCAATTATTTTAATGTATATCTGGAGAAAACATATTTATTCGATCTTAGGAAATGAAAAATGTTTGAAATATAAAGCAGGATGTGCAAATTTAATGCCTTCATATTGCTATGAATTGCTAGAGTATAGGACAATAGAAAGTAAAAAATTAGATGTAGTTATAAAAAAAATATTTCAGATGAAGAAGACATATACCATAAAGCAATATATAAAATATTATACGAGGGGATTTATAAATGAAAAAGCAAATATCTAGAGGAATTGCCTTATCATTTTTTTCTCAAATAATAACAATCATTGTTGGACTTGCGTATACACCAATAATGATCCGTATACTGGGACAAAGCGAATACGGTTTGTATCAGTTAGTTCTTTCAGTTGTTAATTATTTAAATTTAATGAATTTAGGATTTAATGGAGCATACATTCGCTATTATGTTTTGGCCAGAAATAAAAATGATGACGATAATGAAGTTGCAAATGTAAACGGAATGTTTATGAAAGTATTTCTGGTTATCACGGCATTGTGCTTATTCGCAGGAGCTATTTTATACTTTAACATTGGAATATTAGGTAAACAATTAACAACAGAGGACTATAGTATAGCGAAAAAACTGTTAGTCATAATGGTTGTTAATCTTGCAATTTCATTTCCCAATAGTCTATATGTAGCATATATGTCTGCCAACGAAAGATTTGTATATCAGAAAGTTGTTGGAATTATAATAAATATAGCAATTCCTGTTTTAAATCTTCCATTACTTTATATGGGCGGCGGTTCGGTTAGTGTAGTTTCGGTTACATTGTTTTTAACAATAGTTAGGTTAATTGCAAATGTTTGGTATTGCTATGCTAAGCTTCAAATGAAAATTAATATAGGGTTTTTTAATAAAGAAATTTTTAAAGAACTATTGGGATATACATTATTTATTTTTTTAAGCGATGTAGTTGATCAATTAAATTCTAATGTGGATAAATTCCTTCTGGGAAGATTAACAGGAACAATTGCCGTTGCGATATATAGTGTGGGATATAATTTAAAGAATTATTATACAACAGTTTCATGGATTGTTCCTGAGATGTTCGTTCCTGAAGCAAATAGATTGGCAGTTGACAGAACGAAAGAAAATGAATTAACAAATGTGTTTGTTAAAGTTGGAAAATTTAATAATTATTTAATGTTATTGGTTTTGTCGGGATTCCTGCTGGTGGGGCGTCAGTTTGTATGTTTATGGGTTGGGGAAGAATATGAAATATCATATTATGCAACCCTTATTTTAATGCTAGCAGGATATATACCGGCAGTTCAAACTCTTGGTGTAAATATTCAAAATGCGAAAAATATGCATAGAATGCGATCAATAGTATATTTTTGTGTGGCATGTGTTAATGTTGTTGCTAGTATTTTCTTGATTAAAATGTGGGGAGTTGTTGGTACATGCTTAGGCACTTTGTTCGCAACATTGCTGGGTCATGGATTGTTTATGAATTATTATTATCATCATAAAATTGGTTTGAATATATTTATATTCTGGAAAGAGATGTTTAAGTGGTTAATTCCAGTGAGCGTTTTAACGATTGTTAGTTCAAGAGTGTTGAAGTTTGTTGTGATAGATTCATGGATCCAGTTAATAGGATTTTGTTGTTTATATGGATGTGTTTATATTGTTCTTTTATATTGTATTGGTTTATCAGGTGAACAGAAAAAAGTTATTAAAGAAAAGTGGATCATGTTGGTAAAGGGGTAAAATTTTGAGAAAGAGAGTAAAATCATTCATAAAAAAATTGCCAGGAATGAGAAAGCTGGTTAAGAAAAACGAACTTTTGGAAAAAGAACTGAATGAAATAAGGTATACTTCTGTTTTGATCGCTAAAGAGGCGATCGACTACAGATTACAGATTAAAGAATTAAAACACGAAAAAATAAATGTTGTTTTTGTGTGCCACCGGCCAGCGGTATGGGAGTCTTTGCATAGTGTTTATGATGCTTTGAAAAAAGATGAGAAGTTTAATGTTTCAATAGTAGCAATCCCGAATAAAAAAGAGTTACCTAAATTGTGGCTAAACCATGAAAAATATGAATCTGAGGGGGCTGAAACATTTTGGCAGGAATATGGATGCATAGACGGCTACAATTATGAAACGGGTGAATGGTACGACCTAAAAAGATTAAAGCCGGATTATATTTTTTTTCAGCAGCCATATAATATTGCTCGTTGTGAAGCATACAAAAGCTGGAATGTAGCGCAATATGCTAAAATATGTTATTTAAACTATTTTAGCCCTGTTGGATTTAGTGAGTTTTATGATGAATGTACTCCTGCAGATTTTTTAAGGGATATTTCATTTTATTTCACACAAAACCCGAGGGATCATGAATACATACTTAATAGATACAAGAGTTTGGGATACAACAGCACGAAATGTATAATGAGTGGCTATCCGAGATATGACAGGTTGAATCAAATTAATAAAAATTCTGATATTTGGAAGGACAAATCACATAGTAAATATAGGATTGTATGGACACCACGTTGGACTACAAACGAGGGAAACTGCCATTTTTTTGATTACAAAGATGAATTGGTTAATTTTTGTTTAGCTAAAGATATTGAATTAGTATTTAGGCCTCACCCACAGGCTTTTTTGGAGTGGAATACTACAGGAGAGTTTACAGAGCGTCAACAAGAGTGTTTGAGAAAACAATATAAAGACAGCAAGAATCTTCATTTGGATGAATCATCAGAGTATTTAAGTATATTTTATTCGTCAGACTGTTTAATATCAGATCCTTCGTCTGTTGTCTATGATTACTTCCTGACAGGGAAGCCAATTATTTTTTGTGGAGGCAGTAAAGAAAATGATGATTTTGAATTATTAAAAGGAGGGTTATATGAGGCAAAAGACTGGAATATGGTAAGAGATGTGTTGGAAAAACTTGTGAGTGGCAGGGATGAATTAAAAGAAAAAAGAAAAGAAGTAACTAAAACAGCATACTATTTTAATGAAATGGGTGCAGGAAATTATATAAAAGAAATTTTAAAAATGAGTGGTAAGGGAGAGGTATAAATGTCTAATGTAGCGTTAATTATTGCAGGGGGTTCAGGCAATAGAATGGGGCAAAGTATTCCAAAACAGTTTTTGACAGTAAATGAGCGGCCAGTTATTATATACACATTAGAGGCATTTCAAAAGCATCCGGAAATAGATGCGATAGAAGTTGTATGTATTGAAGGGTGGCAATCTGTTTTACAGGCATATGCCAATCAGTTTAATATAACAAAACTCAAATACATTGTATCGGGCGGAAAAAATGGTCAAGATTCTATACGTAATGGAGTCTATGAATTGGAAAAACATTTTGACTCAAACGATATTGTTCTTATTCATGATGCAATTCGACCAATGGTTTCAGCAGATATTATTTCTGACTGTATAAGAGTAACTAGAGAAAAAGGTAATGCAATTGCGGTTATTCCGTGTATGGAGGCAATGATGCAAACAGAAAATGGAGAAGTTTCGGTTGGCAGTTATCCAAGGGAAAGGCTCAAGAGAACGCAAACACCACAAGGATTTCATATTGGGGAAATATGTGATTTGCATCGTAGAGCACTGAAAGCAGGAATTACAAATTCAGTAGCTTCTTGCACGTTGATGATAGAAATGGGTGAACAAGTACATTTTTCTATTGGATCTGAAAAAAATATTAAATTAACAACAGTTGAGGATATTGATATTTTTAAAGCTTTACTAATGGCAAGGCGATCAGATTGGTTAAAGGGTTGATTAAAATGGGAAGTTTTTATGATAGTAATACATATTTACAAGATTTGAATGTTGCTTTAAGCCATACTGTAGAAATAGAAGAATTAAAAAACTGTAAAATTTTAATTACAGGAGCAACAGGAACAATTGGTTCATTTATTGTGGATATGTTGCTTTATTTTAATGAAGTATATAATGCTAATATAACAATTTATATTGCGGGAAGAAATGTATTAAAGATGAAAGCAAGATTTTCTTGTATGAATGATACGCAGTTGATATATATGGAATACGATGCTCGAGATGTAATCCGTTTTGAAGTTAATGTTGATTATATAATTCATGCTGCAGGAAATGCACATCCATCCGCATTTAACGGAGATCCTGTGGGAACTATTATGGAAAATATATCTGGAACTTATAACCTTTTAAAGCTTGGAAAAAATTGTAATGCAAAGAGAATGCTGTATATTTCTTCGGGAGAAATATACGGTCAGGGAGATTTGTCATTGGAGTCGTTTGAGGAATCATATGCAGGATATATGGATACAATGCTATCTCGCGCTTGCTATCCTATTAGTAAAAGAGCAGCGGAAAATCTTTGTGCATCTTATACGAAACAATACGCATTAGAAACTGTAATTGTAAGACCATGTCATACATATGGTCCGGGGATGACGGAAACAGATAGTCGAGCACATGCGCAATTTATTAGGAATGTGCTTAAAAACGAAAATGTTGTTTTAAAAAGTGCAGGCAACCAGATGCGCTCATATAATTATGTTGCAGATTGTGCCAGTGCAATCTTGTCGGTGCTTATTAAAGGAAAAACTGGAGAAGCATATAATATAGCAAATCCGAATATCCGAATTACGATTGCACAACTGGCGAAAGCAGTTGCTGAGCAAGCTGGCAAAGAAGTAGTATTTGAAAATCCAAGTGAGTCAGATTTGGAGAATAGAACACCTATTGCAAAACAAGTTTTAAACACCAAAAAGTTGGAAAATTTAGGATGGAAGGCAGCATTTACAATTGATGAGGGTATAAAAGATACATTATGCATTTTAAAGGAAATAGAAAAATAATGGATACTAAAATGTTATGTTTATTATGCTTTTAAAATTTTGCAAGCACTTGTAAGGCACTAATGAGCGAAGGGAGAAAAATTGAAAAACTATATAGATGCATTACACAATGTTTTGTTAGAAATTCTAATTTATGTTACAGAGTTTTGTGAAAAAAATAATATAGAATATTGTTTAGTGTATGGAACAGCTTTGGGCGCATTTAGGCACGGAGGATTTATTCCATGGGATGATGATGTCGATATTGCAATACCGCGACGAGATTATAATAGATTTATTAACCTTATGGAACAAGAAAATGGATTGTACGATATTCAATATGAAAAAAATGAAACTAATTATTTCTTAACATTTGCCAAAGTTAGAAAAAAGGGAACATTATTTATAGAAAATATTGCGGATGGTCTATATAAAAACAATGGTGTCTATATTGATGTGTTTCCATTGGACAATGCGGATAATCCGAACTTATTAAGTACTCGAACAAAAAAGTGGTTAATTAATTATTTGAAACATTGCCTTAAAATAAAAAGCTGTCCGCAAGCTTTTAAAAGTAGTTATTCTAGGCCCAAATATATTATAAATCGTATTTTATCTGCGCCAGGAAGTTTGTTCTCAAATAAATTGTTACTGAGAGTGATACAAAAATTATCCATCAATCCTAATGAAGATTTAGGTTATATTGCTCAATATGATGAAAGTTCAGCGGCAGCTATAATGAAAAGAGAAACGTATTTTCCTTTCAAAAAAATAAAGTTCGAAGGTATAGAGATGTATGTTCCCAATAATGTGACTGCATATTTAGCTACACAATATGGTAGTGATTATATGGAGTTGCCTCCGTTAGAGAAACGGCATACGCATCTGCCTATTAAGGTAGAGCTATGAGAATAGTTATTTATGAATGAGCATTTATATAGGAGATAAAGAATACTACTTGAGTATTTTCATATTCAAGTAGTTATTTTTTATACTTGTGTTCAGAAAAACAAAAAGGAGTATGTACATGAACAAACAAGAAGGAGATATCTTAAACACATTGTATTTAGAACCATTTATAAACCAGCGAATTTTGGCGGAATTATCCGGTCATTCATTAGGAATTGTAAATCGTTCGCTCAAGGAGTTGGAAAGAGCAGGATATATAGACGATCAAATCAGACTGACTGAAAAAGCGAGGAAAGAGTTTGATGCGAAAAAACCAAAGAATGCGATTATTCTGGCTGCAGGTTTTGGTATGCGCATGGTTCCCATCAACACAGAGACACCGAAAGGCCTTTTGGAGGTAAATGGAGAAACCTTGATTGAAAGAACAATAAAGCAGCTCCATGAAGTAGGAATTCATAAGATCTATATCGTAGTCGGTTTCATGAAAGAACAATATGAATATCTGATAGATGAATACGGAGTTGAGTTGATTGTTAATGAAGAATACGCCACAAAAAATAACCTGCATTCTTTGAACCTGGCCCGTGAATACATTTCTAATTCCTATATCATTCCCTGTGATATCTGGTGCGACAGAAACCCTTATCGTAAACATGAGCTGTATTCCTGGTATATGGTCAGCGATCTGGTTGATAATGAAAGCTCTGTGCGGGTCAATCGGAAGATGGAGCTAGTATCGGTGCAGGAATCTGTAGGTGGAAATGCGATGATTGGTATCAGTTATCTTTTGGAAGAAGAGGCCGGAAGTGTCCGGGAAAAATTGCAGGAATTAAGCCAGAACAGGAAATATGATAATTCATTTTGGGAAGAAGCATTATACCGGAAGGGGCGTATGCTCGTGTCGGCCCGTGTGGTTCACGCATCCGATGTGGTAGAGATAAATACATATGAGCAGCTGCGTGAATTGGACAGCGATTCAAATCAATTGAAAACGGACGCCATACAGGTGATATGCAAGGCATTGGAGGCCAGAGCAGAGGAAATCACAGATATTACAGTTTTGAAGAAGGGAATGACAAACCGGTCATTCCTTTTTAGTTGCAAAAATAAGAAATATATCATGCGAATTCCGGGAGAAGGCACCGATCGTTTGATCAATAGAAGGCAGGAAGCGGCAGTATATCACACAATTGGAGACAAGCATATTTGCGATGATATCGATTACCTGAATCCGGACAATGGGTATAAGATTACGGAATTCCTGGAAAATGCGAGAGTTTGCAATCCATTGGATGTAAGTGATCTAAAGAAATGCATGAAAAAGCTCCGGGCTTTTCATGAGATGAAATTAAAAGTGGGGCATGAGTTTGATATCTTTGGTCAGATTGAATTTTATGAGCAGCTTTGGGAGGGGACGCCATCTGTATACAGAGATTACCAGAAAACCAAAGAGCATGTATTTTCATTAAAACGATATATCGAAAAATATGCCGGAGAAAAGGTCTTGACTCATATCGACGCTGTTCCGGATAATTTCCTTTTTGCGGAAAAAGACGGAAAGGAAGAACTTCGATTAATTGACTGGGAATATGCGGGAATGCAGGATCCGCATGTGGATATTGCGATGTTCTGCATTTACGCTTTGTATAATAAGCGGCAAATAGACAGACTGATAAATATCTATTTTTCAGAAGGATGCAGAAAAGAAATAAGAATTAAAATTTACTGCTATATTGCTGCGTGCGGCCTTTTGTGGAGCAACTGGTGTGAATACAAAAGAAATTTAGGAGTAGAATTTGGTGAATATTCGCTGCGACAATATCGATACGCAAAAGATTATTTTAAAATTGTGCGGGAAGAAATGGAGAAAGAGGGAATAAGGTATGAGATATAAGGTAGATAACGCAATCATTATGGCGGCAGGGACGTCCAGCAGATTTGCGCCGTTGTCGTATGAAAGACCCAAAGCACTGATTGAAGTGCGGGGTGAAATATTAATAGAGCGGCAGATACGTCAGTTAAAAGAGGCTGGAATAAAAGAAATTATATTGGTTGTTGGATACAAAAAAGAGCAATTCGAATATTTAGAAGAAAAGTACGGCGTGATATTGGTGGAAAATAAAGAGTATCTAGTAAGAAATAATAATTCCAGTATCTATGCGGTAAAAGAATATCTGAAAAATTCTTATGTGTGTTCCTCAGATAATTATTTTATGGAAAATCCATTTGAGACGTCAGTAGATGATGCATATTATGCAGCAGTCTTTTCCCAAGGTCAGACAAAAGAATGGTGTATGGAAGAAGATAAAGATGGATATATAAGCAACGTCACTATCGGAGGGGAAAATGCATGGTATATGTTGGGACATACCTTTTGGAGTGAGGAGTTTAGCAGGAAATTCATAGAAATACTGGAGAATATCTATGACCTGCCGGGTACGAGGGAACTTTTGTGGGAAAGTATTTTTATGGAACATCTGGATAAGTTGAAAATGAAAATACGGAAATATACCGAAAATTATATTTTTGAGTTTGATACATTGGATGAATTGCGTGAATTTGATACGAGTTATGTTGAAAATACAAGATCCCATATTTTGAAAAGTATATCCAAAGAATTGGAGTGCAAAGAGAAAGATATAAGGGAAGTACAGGCGGTAAAAGATGATAGTAATGAGGCAGTTGGCTGTAGATTTCAGGTGTTGGAGCAACACTTTGAATATAATTATGAAACTCAGAAGATAAGGAGAGTGTAAGATGGCAAAGGAAATAGTACAAAATGATTTGACAAAGGTAGCAGCCTTGTGTAAAGAAGTATTGGGAAAATCTTATGAGACCATAGAAAGGATGGGTGGTCTCACAAATCATACATATCATGTGAAACTCTATGATGGAAGTGAATATGTGGTTAGAATCCCTGGAGAGGGGACAGAAGAATTGATTGTTCGTGCGGATGAAAGAGTGAGCACGGAATTGGCCTGCAGGCTGGGAATAGACGCAAAATGTTTATATTTCGGACAAGACGGTTCAAAGGTGACGGAATATATAGATGGAGCTGTTACGATGTCTGCGGAAACACTGAAAGAGGAAAGACATATAGAGCAGATGGCGGCTATTTTTCAAAAACTGCATCAATGCGGAGCAGACACGGGAGTTCCATTTGAAGTATTTGATATGGCAGCGGGATATGAAAAAATTATTTATGATAATCAGGTAATGATGTATGATGATTATCAAGAAGTAAAATCAACAGTAATGAGCGTAAAAAAGAACGTTGATGACAAGCGTGCGATACAGAAAGTTCCCTGCCATAATGATGCCTTATGTGAAAACTGGGTGGAAGACAGCAGGAAAAGAATGTATCTGATTGACTGGGAATACGCAGGCATGAATGATGGATTTTGGGATTTGGCAGATGTGTCAATCGAAGCAGAGTATGGAGAACAGGAAGATAGGCTGTTACTTGCCAGATATTTGGAGAAGGAACCGACAAGTCTGGATTGGCAGCATTTTCTGGCCAATAAAATATATGTAGATTATCTCTGGACACTTTGGGCAAAAACAAGAGTACCATTTGATGGTCAGCCCATGGAAGATTGGGCTGCGGAACGTTACGCAAGATTAAAGAGTAACATAGAGGAATTTAAAAGTATTTAAAAGAGAAGAGGATAAAATTATATGATTTACGGAATTTTAGCAGGAGTAACCTGGGCATTGGAGACGATTATTCTTGGCGTAGCATTGGCAATGACGCCATTTGTTTCAACGGAACAGGCGGTGTTTCTGGCACCGTTTGTAAGTACATTTTTACATGACACTTGTTCCGCGATATGGGCCACGCTATACAATGGAGCTAGAGGCAATCTTAAAAATGTATGGAAAGCTTTTAAAACCAAAAGCGGAAAATTTGTTGTACTTGCTGCAGTTATTGGTGGCCCCATAGGAATGACAGGATATGTGATGGCTGTTAATTACATGGGAGCCTCCATCGGCGCAGTAGCCAGCGCCATATTCCCGGCCATTGGGGCTGTCCTTGCATATATTTTCCTGAAGGAAAAAATGCAATGGTATCGGTGGGTGCTGTTATTACTTACATTAGCGGGCGTTTACGGATTAAGTTACTCGCCGGAATTGGATATGTCTAATTTTATGCTCGGAGTTCTGGGAGCATTGATGTGTGCGTTTGGCTGGGGCATTGAAGCGGTTATTCTCGCCAAATGTATGCAGGAACCGGAAGTGAAAGATGAATACGCTCTGCAAATTCGCCAGACAACATCAGGCTTAACCTACGGAATCATAATTTTACCGTTCCTAAAAGGCTGGAGATTTACAGTTGCGTTATTCACAACCCACACAGGCTGGCTACTGCCGACAATTGCATTTGCGGCATTGTTTGCAACGATTTCTTATTTATTTTATTATAAAGCGATTGCTACAATTGGAGCATCGAAGGCAATGGCGCTCAATGTATCTTATTCAGCGTGGGCGATTGTGTTTACGGTAGTTTTGTTAAGAGATACCAGCGTATTGACGCCGGTTACTATTACTTGCGCAATCATTGTTATTATGTGTGGAATCTTGGCAGCGGCGGATTTTAGGGAATTGTTTGGGAAAAATAGATAGAGTGGATAGTGGACAGAGGCCATGGACCTGGGAGAGGCGGGGGATGGCCTCCGTTTTTTGTTGTATCAGCAATAAAATAAACCACCTGATATGGTGTGCTACCTGTCAAGAGAACAATGAAAAATAATAATTTTTTTTCCGTCAGCCTATTAACCGGCTGGCGGTATTTTTATGCGAGACTATGAGAAAATCTCTGTAAATTAGATTCTTCTATAATAATGAAGGGTGAGAAGCTTACAAATCAGGCTTTTCACCCTTGTTTTATATATAACAATTACTGCCAGGCATGTCAAGAGCAGGCGGCTGGCCGCCTGTCTTAGACTATGTTTTTACTTATTCTGGAAGTCGTCCTTCGTACATGATACTCAACTCCCCATAGACCTGGCCCCAGTCCCGGATGGTAGTTGTCCATTTCTTAGTAGCCTCAAAAGTGGCCAGATATAAGGCTTTTAACAGGGCTGTATCACTCGGAAATACGCTTCTCTGGCGATTCAGTTTCCGGTATGTGGAGTTCAGTGATTCTATCGCAGTTGTTGTATAAATGACCTTCCGGACAGTGGTTGAAAACTTAAAAATTGAAGAAACAGCATCCCAGTTGTCCTTCCAGCGTTTCATGGAATTCGGGTATTTCGGACTCCGTTTTTCAGTTACGCGGTCTAAAGCAGCCAGAGCCTTCTGCTCATCAGCAGCCTGATAGATGGTTTTTAAATCTGTAGCAAAAGCTTTCCTGTCTTTATCCGGAACGTATTTCAGCGTATTTCTTACTTGATGGACAATACACCTCTGGATATTCTGTCTTTGGAAATGCCGCCGAAATCGCTTCTTTAATGCCTGTAAGGCCGTCTGCACAGATAATCAGGATATCTTTAACCCCTCGATTTTTTAGTTCATTTAAGACAGAAAGCCAGTATTTCGCACTTTCATTGTCACCAATCGTGATGGTCAATACTTCCTTTTTGCCCTCTGTGTTAATGCCCAGAATTACATAGGCTGCAAGTTTACGAATCACTCCGTTGTCCCGCACAGAATAGTGGATAGCATCAATGTAAAGAATCGGATACACGTCGTCTAGCGGTCGATTCTGCCAGTCTTCAATCTGCGGAAGTATCTTATCTGTTACATCAGAAATAAAACTCTCAGATGTTTCAAATCCATAGATATCTTCAATCGTTTCCGAGATTTGGCGTGTAGTCATTCCTTTGGCATACATGGAGATAATCTTCTGGTCAATGTCAGAAATATCCTTCTGACGCTTTTTGACAACCTGTGGTTCAAAGGTTGATTTTCGATCCTGTGGTACTTCGATTTCCATAGAACCATACCGGCTGTTTACCTGCTTGCTGCTCATCAGCAGCCTGATAGATGGTTTTTAAATCTGTATCTTCAATCGTTTCCGAAATTTGGCGTGTAGTCATTCCTTTAGCATACATGGAGATAATCTTCTGGTCAATGTCAGAAATATCCTTCTGACGCTTTTTGACAACCTGTGGTTCAAAGGTGGACTTTCGATCTTGTGGTACTTCGATTTCCATAGAACCATACCGACTGTTTACCTGCTTGCGTTTATAGCCGTTTCGATAATCGTCGTTGTCAGAACGCTCGGATTTCTCATATCCAAGATGGTCATCCATTTCTGCTTCCATCATTTCCTTGATGGTGCCGCCAAGAAGATCTTTAAGAGCATCCTGGATATCTTCAGCAGTCTCAATATCGTATTCTTCGAGAAGCTGACGAATGATATTTCTTTTTCCTTCTGTCATTTCAACTCTGTGAACAGGTTTCTTTTGTTTTGCCATAATAAAAGGCCCTCCTAATGATATTTATTTTATCATAGAAGAACCTTGTGATGGTTATTTTACAGAAAAAGTCTCGCAGGCTCAAGAAAGTGAAGAAGAATCTTACAAAAGCCAATTACTATTATTGAATCATGGTTTCTTGACGCAAGAATATTTACCGACAGATGATTTCCCGTCTGCCGGTGAATATTCATTTTACAACAAACAGTCGTGCCACTCCTCGAACTCATACTGAGAGTAGAAAATTGTTGAAGATTTCTTGCGTCTCCGATGGAGTTACAGTTCGGTTAGCAGGAATGCCATATACAATGGCAAGGTCAGGAGTTGTTCGGTACGCCCGACATTGTAGTCCCCAAGCTTAATTGCATGGTAGACGTGATACTTTTCCGGATGGCGCAAAATCGTCTTGGTGCTTTTGGTATTACCGGTTGCTGCCTTGACTTCAATCAGGGTACATTCTCCCTGATATCGGATTACAAAATCTATCTCCAGTCCACTGTCCTTATGGAAATAATATAACTTACGTCCCATCTTTCCGAAAATGTCTGCAATCAGATTTTCAAAGATTGCGCCTTTATAGCCATGGAGGTTACCTCGTAGGATATCGAATTGTGTACCATCCTCCAGCATACTGACAAACAGGCCGCAGTCTCGCATATACACCTTGAATACATCTTCTTCAGCATTTCCATCCAGAGGCAGTTCTGTAATGGACAGGTTGTAGGCACGGATAATAATCCCGGCGTCTTCGACCCATTGCAGGCTTCCGGCATACTTTGATGAGGTAGATCCTTTTTTAACAACGGAATACTGGAATTTCTTGTTTTCCTTACTGAGCTGTTTCGGAATGGACTGGAAACATTCTTTGATCTTTGATTTATCTTTCTTTTCTGCATACTTTACCATATCATCCTCATAAGAGCGGATAATATCGCGCTGAATCTGCAGTACCTCATCCATCTGTTTTGTATTCACAAAAGTCTGTACAGCATCCGGCATACCGCCGACAACCGTATATTGTAAAAGCAGCTGCTTCATGCGGTTATGCAGGGCTTCCGGGACTGGGACTTCTTTCTGCAGGCATTGTCTCAGCATATCGATTACCGGGGAAGTAATGCCATTTGCCCATAAAAACTCCTCAAAATCCAGTGGATACATATCAATGACTGTTTCGGAACCGACCGGAACAGATTTCGGTTCCTTCCCGTATCCCTTCACTCCCAGTAAGGAACCGGTGCCGATGACATCATAACGGCCGTCAGTCCGGAAGAACTTTAGTGCGGTTCGGGCTTCCGGGCACTCCTGGATCTCGTCCAGAACCAGTACCGTATTGCCGCTTTCAAATACGGCTTCGCTGCCTAACAGGGCGGACAGCATCATCACGATCGTATTCACTTCCAAAGAGCCGGAAAAAACAGAAGCATAGTCCGGATTTTCAAAGAAGTTTAGGTATACAACATGTTCATAATTTTTCTTTGCAAAATCAAGAACAGAAAAGGTCTTGCCACATTGCCTGCAGCCCTTAATGATCAACGGTTTATGATTTTCTGTGTTTTTCCAATCAATCAGTTTTTGTTCCATTTTCCGCTTTAACATTACAACTTCACCTCCATGTTTATTATATTATAATTTGAATATGGAACTTTTTCAAGGGAGTTTGAAAACAAAATATAAACTTTTTCAAACGACTTTTCGAAAAAAATACATTTTATTGTACACGTTATTCGCTGTAAAAAGTCTGCATTTGCGGAAACTCGTCGTAATTTTTGTGATAGAGTGTTATACTATATTTGTATTATATGGAGGCTTTGGAACATTGTATGTTTGTCAGCAGTTAAGTACCATTCCGGATTTGTGTGTTTATTATTACAAGGCTTAGTAAGAAAAATGAGAGGGGAATTACATATGCGCAGATTTTTTTTGCCTGTTGGTCAGGGTGCGTTTTATCTGGAACGATTTGATAAGAGAACTTTTGGAACAGACGCGGTGATAATCTATGATTGCGGTTCTCTGACAGGTGTAGATAGGGTGAAAGAGCAAATTGAAAATTGCTTGAAGAAGGATGAGAAGGTAGATGCAGTATTTTTGTCTCATCTGCATGCAGATCATATCAATGGGCTTCCGTATTTATTGCAGCATTGCGATGTAAAGAAGATATATTTTCCGCTTGTGACCGCGGCGAACCGGCAGGTGTTGCGCATGGATCAGATAATAAAGGGCAAGGATAAGTTTACAAATGATTTTATAGACGATCCATATTCTGCAGTGAAAAAATACGCAAGAGAAAGTATGCCGGAGCTGGTACTGGTACAGGCGGCTGGAGACCAAAATTCGATCGATAATATAAGCTTAAATATGAATCGAAGAGTTGTACCGTCCGGCGCGAATGTGGCAGAGGATATCTGGGGAAAGGCGAATAAAAAAATCCCATGGGTATTTGTGCCGTATAATTTCGAAGTGGATAGTAAAGCGCTGAAAATTATGGAACAATTGAGAAACGAAGGGATCGGAATAGAAACCGTAGACGATATTGACAGGGTATGGCGAAACGCAGGCGCAGATGTAAGAAAGAGAATAAAGAAAATTTTCGGTGTAAGACAGGAAGTGAACATTAACTCGATGGTCCTGTTTTCGGGAGAAACTGCGAGAACGATGAGACAGAAAAGGGATGCTGAAAACGATGGAATGCCATCAGGATGTTTATATACGGGAGATTATAATGCGAAAAGTGAAGCAGAGTGGAGAACGCTGAAAGAAAGTTATAAAAAATATTGGGCTCATGTCGGATGTGTTCAAATACCTCATCATGGATCAAAATACAGCTTTAATAAAGAATTTTTAAAACTTAAACATTGTTGTTATATTGTTTCCGCAGGAAGTGTCAATAAATTTGACCATCCTCATGCGGAGGTTATGAAGAGCTTTCTCATAGAGAATAAGCAATTGTATCTGGCGTCAGAGATAAATGGACAGACTCTTAAGATTTATTGAGAAAAAGGAAGGGCCCGGTATTATACCGACCCTTCCTTTTTAAATACAACCAATAGGGTTTTAAACAAAATCTTAATGTCCAGTCCGATACTCCATTCACTGATATATTGGGTATCCAGCTTCACGACCTCCTCAAAGTCGGTAATATCGCTTCTTCCGCTGACCTGCCACATGCCGGTGATGCCGGGCTTGATGGCCAGGCGGGCGCGGTGGTGAAGCTCATATTCGCTGACTTCGCCGATGAGGGGCGGGCGGGTGCCGACGATACTCATGTCGCCCTTGAGAACGTTGAAAAACTGGGGAAACTCATCCAGGCTGGTGCTGCGGATGAAGTTGCCGATACCGGTTTTGCGGGTGCCGTCCGGAAGGATTTTATTTCCAATGACCCGGGGATCAAAATCCATCTTGAACATCTTGGCGTCGCCCAGCTTATTTTCCTTCATGAGGGCGGCTTTTCGCTCTTCGGCGTCCAGATACATACTGCGGAATTTGTACATCTTGAATTTCTTTCCGTTTTTTCCCACGCGCTCCTGAGAGAAGAAAATAGGACCCGGAGAGCTGATATAGATAGCCGGAGCCACAAAAAGAAATACGAGGGCAGTCAGCAGACAGCCCACGAGGCCACCGACGATATCCATGGCGCGTTTGGCAAAAAGCTGTCTGGCGGAAACAAAATTCATGCTGGTGGTAAGTACGGTATAGTTTCCAACCTTTTCCACAAGCTGCTTCTGACCCGGAATGCTTAAGCCCTGTGCCAGATTCAGGTGGACTGTGACGCCGGATTCGACAAATTTGTGTACCAGATCCCGAAGAATGGCGTCATCCTTTGCACGGGGAAGAATCAGAACCTCGTCAATCCATTCCTGACATACGTACATAGGTGCGTCTTCCGCGCTGGATACCACGGGAATCCCTTCGATATCCTGACCGGTCAGGTCACGATCCAGGATGACGACGCCGGACAGGGTAAACATTTCGTAATTATTCTCTTTCAGGTTTTGCAGTGCTTCTGCGGCCCCCGCTTCATTGGTGACAATCAGCAGGGAGCGATCGCCGCCGCTTACCATACGTCGTCGCAGAATGGTTTTCCATATCTGTCGGACCGTGTAGGTAAGGATAAAATAGATGACAAACATGATACCCAGCATCAGGCGGGAATATTCCTGGGCGTCCTGTACGAAATACAGATAAAAAACGCACAGGGCGCTGACGATGACCACATGCTTCAGAGTCTCAATAAATTCCACGTAGATCCCACGCTTCAGGACGTTTTTCAGCGTTTCAAAAAAGAAAAGCGCAACTACGTCCGCAAAAACGATAAATACCGCCATGTTCCGGTACAGGACGATGGCGTACGGGTTTCCGTTTATTCCCCGGATTGTATATGCAAGAAGAAAGGCAATCTGCAGACAGAGCATATCCAGCAGGATAAAATCATAATGCTTAAACCACCCGGTTGATTCTTTTTTGTACATGGTACAGGTAAGTTCCTCTCATATAAACATAATTTGTAAAGATAATCCTCTTTGTATCATAAAAGATTTTGCAGTGCTTGTCAAATAATAAGTAACTGGGATATAATAGATAAAATAAGGAGGAAATTTCAGATGAATTGGATAAAAGAACAAGGGCTGGACTCCTGGCTGTTCCGCGGCGCGGTGGCGTTGATGCTATTGTTTCCGGCGTGCTACAGTCCTTACACAGATGTGTATCAAAGCGCTTATTACGGTGGATTTACATGGGCTTATTTTCTTATTGTTTTGTATATGGGCGTTAAAATATGGAAGAATAAGGGGAAATGTTCGGCGATATCAGTGGCAGGTATCCTGTATTTTGTCGGACTGCTGCTTTATAATGCGCTGTCCCTGTATTACAATCACAGATATCTGCACTGGTACTGGGAGGAGATCAACAATACGGTAGCGTTTCTGTTTCTGGCAGTGCTGGCAGGCGGTGGGGAGGAAGCAGAGGAAAAATGGAAGGGAAATATCCGTTTTCTGATGTATTGCATCATTCTTTCCAATATAGCAAGCCTTATTTATTATAAGATGGGATATATCCGGCTTCTGATCTGCAATAATCAGTTTGTATGTTACAGTCTGCCGGAGGATTTTTACGAGACGCGGCATTATTGGATATACAGCCATAAAAGCGAATATGCGCTGATGCTGGTGGCGTTTATCGCTTTGCTGGTGGCCTATCGGAAGTTATTTCAATCGCAGCTTGTATTTGCCGGAGGCGTTGCGGTGCTGCTGTGCTGTCTGTACCTGACGCATTCCTGGACCGGTATCGCCGGCGTATTCCTGATCTTTGCAGGCTATGCGGCAGATCAGATTAACTGGAAAAATTTTCATTTCCGGGTCTGGTACCTGGCGGTTCTGGCCGCGTTTGGATATGCAGGCTGGAAAGTGGCGGGTGACGTGCTGGCAGAACGGAATATCTGGACGTTGGGCGGCAGGACGATCATTTGGAAAGGCGTGTGGCAGAACGGAATTCTGAGATATCCCCAGGGCTGGGGACTGCGCTTTGGAGAGTCGGCCATTGATGTGGGCGGCTGGCTGGTAAATAACGGTCACAACGTATTCCTGAATCAGATGCTCCGGTTCTCCATTCCTGTCGGGATTGTTTTTACACTGCTTTTCCTGGGAATTGTCATTTACACGCTGGTGAAGAGCCGCAGCTTCCTGATGGCCGGTACCTGGATTGCGCTGCTGGTTCTGATGAATATGGACTATGCTCTGATGAGCACAGAGCTGGCTCTGCTGCTGTTGATTGTGTGGCTGGTGAGCAGGTACAGAAGCCCCATTTTTAATAGGAATAAACAGGATTTCTAAATGTTAAAAATCCATAAAAAAATTGACTTGAGCCCCGGGAAATAGTAATATCAAAAGTGTGTATACAAAGAAAAACGCAAGGAAAGAACGGAGAATCGGGAAATGAAAGAGATGAAGTGGTGGATGGATATTGTGAAAAATCTGACCCTGCTGACCCAGTTCAGCTTCACTCTGGTGACGCCGCTTCTGATGTGTTTGGGACTCTGCTGGCTGCTCTGCGCGAAGGCGGGACTTGGCGGCTGGGTCTATATCCCGGGATTTTTCTTTGGTCTGGGAGGCTCCGGAATGGTGGCCTGGAAGCTTTACATATCTGTGACGGCGAAGGAGAAGAAGGAAGAACGGAAAAAGCACCTTTCCTTCAACCGGCACGAGTAGAAAAGGTGGAATGATATGAGTAAGATTTGGGACGGAATGCAGCCCGCGATCAAAGAGGAGACAAAGCATGTGATGCTTTACACGGTGGTGGGCCTGGTCCTCATGTGGCTGGCGTTTCTGGTGTTGCATCTGTGTATGCCGGAGAAGGTATCGTTTGATTATAGGGTGATTCTCGGCGGTCTGGGTGGCGGCACGGTTGCCGTATTGAATTTTCTGTGGATGGGTCTGATGGTACAGAAGGCTGCCGCGAAGGCGGGCGATCAGGACGCGGTCAGAACCCTGGTAAAAGGAAGCTATTCCCAGAGAATGCTGTTTCAAATGCTCTGGATAATTATAGCGATTGCAGCTCCCTGTTTTCATTACGCGGCGGGTATTATCCCGCTTCTGTTTCCGGGAACCGGAATCAAGATTGCGGGGATTTTGAAGAAATAGGGCAATCAAATTGGAACTGTTGGAATTTCAGAAGATAGGAGGTGAAAATGCATGGAGGTGGATATTTCAGGCGCAAGAGTCTTTTTCACCATACCGACGAATATTCCGTTATTGGGAGATCTGCAGATCAGCGAGACGCTGGTGGTAAGCTGGATTGTCATGGCATTGATTACGGGACTTTGTATCTGGCTGACCCATGATCTGAAGGTGGAGAAGATCTCCAAACGTCAGGCGGTTGCGGAGATGCTGGTAGAGATGGCCAATAAATTCGTGATCGGAAATGCAGGGGAAAAGTTCCGGAAGCTGATTCCCTTTGTGGCGGCACTGTTTGCGACCAGCGTGGTCTCGAACCTTATCAGTTTAATTGGTCTTCGAAGCCCGACGGCGGATCTTTCCACAGAGGCTGCCTGGGCGATCGTGGTATTCATTATGATTACCGCCCAGAAGATTAAGACAAGCGGTATTGGCGGGTATCTGAAGGGTTTTACGACGCCGATTGCCGTCATGACGCCGTTCAATGTGCTGTCTGAGCTGGCTACGCCGATTAGCTTGGCCTGCCGTCATTTCGGTAATATTCTTTCCGGCGTGGTTATCAACGCGCTGATTTACGGAGCCCTGGCTCTGGCCAGCAGTAAGCTGCTGGGACTGCTTCCGGGTGTGCTCGGAGGTGTGCTGTCGCAGATCCCGATCCTGTCGGTAGGTCTCCCGGCGATTACGTCGGTATACTTCGACTGGTTCTCCGGCGTGATGCAGGCATTTATATTCTGTATGCTGACGGTGATGTATATCGCCAATGCGGCAGAAGAATAAAACGAAATCATTTAAAAACTAAAAACCATTTTAGGAGGAAATTAATATGGAATTTCAGTTACTTGCAAAAGGTATCGCATTAGCAGGATGTGCAATTGGAGCAGGACTGGCGCTGATCGCCGGTATCGGACCTGGTATTGGAGAGGGTAACGCCGTATCCAAGGCCTGCGAGGCTATCGGACGTCAGCCGGAGTGCAAGGGCGACGTAACCTCTACCATGCTGCTTGGCTGTGCTATCGCAGAGACCACAGGTATCTACGGTTTCGTAACCGGTCTGCTTCTGATCTTCGTTGCGCCGGGTATGTTCATGAACTTCCTGGGATAATCCGCGTTACGTTGCCGGATCATTAGAAAATCAGGAGGTTACAGATATGGATGTACAGGAATTAGTTGGTCTTGTGCCGTGGACGTTTGTCGCGCAGATTTGTAACCTGTTTATTCAGGTATATCTGATCAAGCGATTTCTGTTTAAGCCTGTAAATGAGATGCTCGAAAAAAGAAAGGCTCTGGCGGACGCCCAGATTCGTGAGGCCGAGAAGGCAAAGGCGGACGCGGACGCGATTAAGACGGAGTACGAGCAGAACATGAAGGAAGCGAAGGAGAAGGCAAATGAGATCCTTACCACCGCCCAGAGAACGGCGGCGCTTCAGAGTGAAGAGATGCTGAAGGAGGCTGCTTCCCAGGCAGCAGCCCTCAAGTCTAAGGCAGAAAGCGACATCGCCCAGGAGAAGAGAAAAGCGGTCAATGAAATCAAGGATGAAATTGGCGGCATTGCCGTGGAGATTGCCGGAAAGGTAATCGAGCGGGAGATTAGTGAAGAGGATCACACGAAACTCATTGACGAATTTATCGCGAATGTAGGTGAGGCATCATGACACAGTACGCCAGATTGTATGGCGGCAGTCTCTATGACCTCGCTGCCGAAGAAAATCTTACGGACGTCATCTGGGAACAGATGAAGGAAATCCGGATTATTTTCCGGGAAAATCCCGATTATGTGAAGCTGCTTTCCGAGCCCTCCGTTCCGAAGGGCGAGCGGACAAAGCTTATCGAGGAAGCCTTTGGCGGCCAGGCAGAGCGTTATTTGGTGAATTTTATGAAACTGCTGTGTGAACGGAATCTTCTTGGAGAATTCGCAGGCTGCTGCGAAGAATTTACACGGCGTTATCACGCGGAGCATGGAATCGCGGAAGCGGTGGTGACCAGTGCGGTTGCCTTAAGCGATGCCCAGCTTGCAGCCTTGAAGGACAAGCTTCAGAAGCTCAGCGGCAAGACCGTGGAGCTGGTACAGAAGCTGGATGCTTCTGTGGTGGCGGGCCTGCGTGTGGAACTGGAAGGAAAGCAGCTTGACGGAACGGTTCAGGCCAGAATGTCAGGAATTTCCAGAAAATTGAACGAAGTAGTAGTGTAAACCTAAAAAACTGTTTATAAGGATGGGAATGGAAACATGCAATTAAAACCAGAAGAAATCTCCAAGGTCATCCGCAGCCAGATCAAATACTATGACAATGCTATCCAGCAGAACGAAACCGGTACGGTTTTGATGGTTGGTGACGGTATTGCCAGAGCAAGCGGGCTTATCAACTGTATGGCCGGCGAGCTGCTGGAATTTGAGGACGGCAGCTTTGGTATGGCGCAGAACCTGGAAGAAAACAGCGTGTCCATCGTATTGTTCGGTTCCGATGAGAACATCAGCGAGGGTCAGACTGTAAAACGTACCGGCAAGGTCGTATCCGTTCCGGTCGGCGAAGCAATGATCGGACGTGTTGTCAACGCCCTGGGACAGCCTATCGACGGCGCAGGCCCCATTGTGACGGATACCTTCCGCCCGATTGAGAGCCCGGCTCCCGGAATCTGTGAGAGAAAGAGCGTATCCGAGCCGCTGCAGACCGGTATCAAGGCAATCGACTCCATGGTGCCGATTGGAAGAGGGCAGCGTGAGCTGATCATCGGCGACCGTCAGACCGGTAAGACTGCCATTGCGGTAGACACCATTATTAACCAGAAGGGACAGGACGTAATCTGTATCTATGTAGCCATCGGTCAGAAGCGTTCCACCGTAGCCAATCTGGTAGAGACTTTGACGAAAAACGGCGCCATGGATTACACCATGGTTGTAGCCGCGACTGCATCCGAGGCAAGCCCGCTGCAGTATATCGCGCCCTATTCCGGCTGTGCCATGGGCGAGTACTTTATGAATCAGGGAAAGCATGTGCTGATCATCTATGACGATCTGACCAAGCACGCGGTTGCGTACCGTGCACTCTCCCTGCTGATTCGCCGTCCGCCCGGCCGTGAGGCTTATCCGGGTGATGTATTCTATCTGCATTCCAGACTTCTGGAGCGTGCGGCGAAGCTGGATGACGCCCATGGCGGCGGTTCCCTGACGGCTCTGCCGATCATCGAGACCCAGGCCGGAGACGTATCCGCTTATATTCCGACCAATGTAATCTCCATCACGGACGGACAGATCTTCCTGGAGACCGAGCTGTTCCACTCCGGCGTTATGCCGGCGGTAAACCCGGGTATCTCCGTATCCCGAGTAGGAGGCAACGCTCAGATTAAGGCGATGAAGAAGGTAGCCGGAACCCTGAAGCTTCTGTATTCCCAGTACCGCGAGCTGCAGAGCTTTGCCCAGTTCGGTTCTGACCTGGATGCGGATACCAAGGCGCGTCTGGAGCAGGGAGCCCGTATCGTAGAGGTTCTGAAGCAGAACCAGAACGCCCCGGTTCCGGTAGAGAAGCAGGTAGCGATTCTGTATGCGGTTACCAAGGGAATCCTGATTCGGATCGATACCGAGGATGTAAAGGCATACGAGGCCGGTCTCTATACCTACCTGGATACCGACGCCACAGGCGCTGTGGCTATGCAGGAGATCCGTTCTACAGGTAAGCTGGAGGCGGATACAGAGGAGAAGCTGAAGAGCGCTCTGGAGGCTTATACAGAGCAGTTTCTGAATACAAAGCCTGAAAAATAAGTGATAGAGGAGGAAGCATATGGCTGCAAATATGAAAGCGGTGAAGCTGCGTATCCGAAGTGTGCAGAGCACCATGCAGATCACCAAAGCGATGGAACTTGTAGCATCCTCCAAACTGCGTAAAGCAAAGGAACGAGCAGAAACCTGCCGTCCTTATTTCCGGGAGCTTCATGAGACCCTGCAGGATATCGCCGACGGCAATACGGATTTCACATCTGTATATGTGCGGGAGGCAGATTCTGAGAAATGCTGCTATGTAGTCCTGGCGGGTGACCGCGGACTGGCCGGCGGCTACAATTCCAATATGTTCAAGGCTGTGGAAGCGGCCATGGAAGGAAAGGATTGTGTGGTGCTGCCCATCGGCAAGAAGGCTGTGGAGCATTACCGGAGAAAGGGAATTCCCTGTATCACAGAGAAGTACGCGGAGATCGAGGACGTCTCGGTAGCCAACTGCTTTGAGATGGCAAATATGCTTTGCAGGGAATTCAAAAACAAGGAATTCGGTCATATCGAGCTTTGTTATACAAAGTTCGTATCTATGCTGTCACAGCAGCCGGATATTATATCCATGCTGCCGTTGGCAGATCTGAGCAGAATGGAAGAGAAGAAGGAACCGGTGCGGAACCTGATTCTCTACGATCCCAGCGCGGAGGAGGTCTTTGACGCCATCGTGCCGGAGTATCTGGCGGGACTGATCTACGGCGGCGTCTGCGAGGCCCAGGCCAGCGAGCTGGCGGCCCGGAGAATGGCCATGGAGGCCGCTACCGGCAATGCGGAGGAAATGATCGAAAACCTGAACCTGTTTTATAACAGAGCCCGTCAGGCCAGCATAACGCAGGAAATCACAGAGATTGTTGGAGGTGCGGAAGGCATCTGATGAGGTGCGGGCGAAAGCCTGCAACCTGAACTAGGAATCAAAATAAGGAGATTCAGGAATGAGTGAAAAACACATTGGTGAAGTAGTGCAGATTACCGGACCGGTTCTGGACATCCGGTTCGCCCATGACGAGCTGCCTGCACTGCTGAACGCCATTGAAATCGATAACAACGGTACGAAGCTGACCGTTGAGGTGGCACAGCAGATCGGTGACAATACGGTCCGCTGTATCGCCATGAACTCCACTGACGGTCTGGTCAGAGGAGCAAAGGCCCTGGATACCGGCAAGCCCATCGAGGTTCCGGTAGGAGAGGAATGCCTTGGCCGTGTATTCAATCTTCTGGGCGATCCGGTAGACAATCAGCCGGCTCCGGAGGCAAAGGAGCACTGGTCCATTCACCGTCAGGCTCCGGCTTACGAGGAGCAGGTACCGGCTACCGAGATTCTGGAGACCGGTATCAAGGTTGTCGATCTGATTTGCCCCTACGCAAAGGGTGGTAAGATCGGTCTGTTCGGTGGTGCGGGAGTAGGTAAGACCGTCCTGATCATGGAGCTGATCCACAACGTAGCGACAGCTCACGGCGGTATTTCCGTATTTACCGGTGTAGGAGAGCGTACCCGTGAGGGTAACGACCTTTATAACGAAATGAAGGAGAGCGGCGTTATCGACAAGACCGCCCTGGTCTATGGTCAGATGAACGAGCCCCCCGGAGCGCGTATGCGTGTGGGTCTTTCCGGACTGACGATGGCAGAGTATTTCCGTGATGTGAAGAATCAGGACGTGCTTCTGTTTATTGACAATATTTTCCGTTTTACCCAGGCAGGATCCGAGGTGTCCGCTTTGCTTGGACGTATGCCGTCCGCAGTAGGTTACCAGCCGACTCTGGCTACGGAGATGGGTGCGCTGCAGGAGCGTATCACTTCCACCAGAAAGGGTTCCATCACTTCTGTTCAGGCCGTATATGTGCCTGCGGATGACCTGACTGACCCGGCTCCGGCTACTACCTTTACCCATCTGGACGCGACCACGGTACTTTCCCGTGAGATCAGTGCCCAGGGTATCTATCCGGCCGTTGATCCGCTGGATTCCACCAGCCGGATTCTGTCCCCGGAGATCGTAGGAACCGAGCATTATGAGGTTGCCCGTGCGGTACAGCAGGTACTGCAGCGTTATAAGGAGCTGCAGGATATCATCGCCATCATGGGTATGGACGAGCTGTCTGAAGAAGATAAGCAGACCGTAAACCGGGCGCGTAAGGTACAGCGTTTCCTGTCCCAGAGCTTCTCTGTGGCAGAGCAGTTTACCGGTATGCCGGGAAGCTATGTTCCGCTGAAGGAGACCCTGCGTGGCTTCCGTATGATTCTGGACGGCGAGTGCGACGAGATTCCGGAGAGCTGCTTCCTGATGGCAGGTACCATCGACGATGTATTTGAGAGAGCGAAGAATCTGTAAAGGAGGATGTCTATGAAGACTTTTCCATTACGAATCGGAACGCCGGACGGACTGCTTTTCGAAGGAGAGGCAGAGCGGATCGTGTGCAGGACGATGACCGGAGATCAGGCGATTCTGGCCGGACACAGTAATTTCTGTACGGCTCTCGGTATGGGACACGCCCATGTGGCGCTTCCGGACGGAAGTGTCCGGGAGGCAGCCTGCATCGGCGGTATGCTTTCTATGATGAACGGGACATGTCGTGTCATGGCGACTACCTGGGAGTGGAAAGAGGATATCGACGAGGAACGTGCGGAGAAAGCAAAGGCCCGCGCTGAGAAGCTTCTGGAGAATAAGAATCTTGACGAACGCGATTACCGCCTTGCGGAAGCGCGCCTGAAACGGGCGTTGCTCCGTCTGGATGTAAAAGGGTAAGGATGAATGGATGAAAACCGGATGTCCGGGTGTCTGTGGAGTGCAGGCGCACGAACACCCGGTTTTTTCATATACTACTACAAAAAGGATATTCCCATGAGATATTATGAGGAGCCGGGATCCGATTTCGGAATGTATCAGACGTATCCGTTTTACCCTTTCCTGCCATGGGAGGATGAAAAGACGCGGGATCAGAGACGCTTTCGGGAGCTGTATCCGGCGCTTGCAAGACGTATCCAGCCGCTGGTAGAGAAGGCCTGCGATATGCAGGAATACGAGGGCAGCTTTATGTTCGACGAGTATCCGGATCAGCTGATGCTGCGCCGGTTGAGCCGTAAAATTTATGATCAGCTGGATAAGAGCGCTTATCAGGACGATCTGATGATGCAGGAGGTAAATGGACGTAACTGGCTGGAGGATTTCGTAACGGTCATGCTGCTGAATGAGATGTACAGCCGCAGGTGCCGGAGACGGGAGCGGCGGTGCGGCGGATTGTTTTAGAAGAAAAGGCTTTACACCGTGCGTAATAGGGCAGGGTGTGAAGCCTTTTCTGAGACAATTTTTTAGTTTGCGAAATGCTCCCGTGCCTTGCGGATAGCCTGCGCCAGCCCGTCGTGATCGATATCGGCAGTCACATAATCTGCCATAGCCTGTACCTCCGGCATGGCATTTCCCATGGCGACGCCGAAGCCGGCGGCTTCGATGAGCTCCACATCGTTCATGCTGTCGCCGATGGCGACACAGTTTTCAAGAGTGGTGTGATAGTGCTCCAGAATCCGCCTGGCGCCCATGACCTTGCCATTTTCCCGGGGAATAATGTCCGCACCGCCCAGATTATCGCCCATATACAGCAGCTTGGTCTCCGGAAACTGAGTCTGCATATCCGCGATAACCTCCTTGGAATCCGCGATGAAAAAGGCGGGCAGCCGTTTATGATAGAGTTCGAGAAAGGCTTCCCCGCTTTTTGGCATTAGAGCCCTGCGCAGGGGAGAAGCATTTTCCAGGAGGCGTTCCAGATTCGAGACGTACCAGGTTCCATCGTAGCCGGACATCAGACAGTAATTTTTTTCCAGCACATAGTCCAGAATCCGCTTCTGCAGATCCGGATCAAAATATTTTTCCCAGACCAGCTCTCCCTCGATTTCAATCAGGGCGCCGTTGGAGCTGACCAGACAGTCCGGCGTAAAGCGGCCCTCAAATTCCGGAGGCAGATCGGAGCTTCGAAAGGCGCGGCCGCTGGCCAGAACGACCTTATAGCCGTCCTTTTGCAGCTGTTCCAGGGCAGCTACGGCACTTTCCGGAATACTCCAGGTCTGGTGGCTGAAAATCGTGTTATCATAATCAATAAAGAATACAGGTTTCATCAGAATCTCCTCGTTTATAGAATGTCAGATCATATAAAAACATTATAGTGTATTTGGAAAGGGAAGAAAAGAATACAAGTGGAAAATCGTATAAGTGATAGAGAGTTTTTCCCGTAAAACAGGCATTTTTCGTGAAATATACAGTATTTACAAATAAAAAGTTTGTGGTATACTTAACTAAGACTTGTAGCGGAGAATCCTGACATGCAGGATTCTCCATCATGTATAAAGAACTATGATTTCAGGAAAGCTAGAAGAGGGACAGGTATGCGTCCCCAGACAATAAACACAGAACATAAAACCAGGCCGCTTGAAGCGGCGACAGTAAGAAAACGGAGAAATGGGAGTTATTATGGATCAGTATGTGATTAAAGGTGGCAACCCCCTGGTAGGCGAAGTAGAGATTGGCGGAGCAAAGAATGCGGCGCTAGCGATTCTTGCCGCAGCGATTATGACAGATGAAACAGTTTTGATAGAGAATCTTCCGGATGTACGGGACATCAATGTCCTGCTGGAGGCCATGCAGCAGATCGGAGCGCAGGTGGAGCGCCTGGACCGTCATACGGCGAAGATTAACGGATCCAATATTGGCGACTACAGCGTGGATTATGAATATATCAAGAAGATCCGTGCTTCCTATTATCTTCTGGGCGCGTTGCTTGGCAAGTATAAGAAGGCGGAGGTTCCTCTTCCCGGCGGCTGCAATATCGGCAGCAGACCCATCGATCAGCACCTGAAGGGCTTCCGTGCCCTGGGCGCTGAGGTGAAGATTGAGTACGGTTCCATTATGGCAGAGGCGGCGAGACTGCACGGAAGCCATATTTATCTGGACGTGGTTTCTGTCGGAGCGACCATCAATATTATGATGGCGGCGGCGATGGCAGAGGGCAATACGGTCCTGGAAAATGCGGCCAAGGAGCCCCATGTGGTAGATGTGGCGAACTTCCTGAACAGTATGGGAGCCAATATCAAGGGTGCGGGTACCGATGTAATCCGTATCAAAGGCGTGGAGAAGCTCCACAGCACCGAGTATTCCATCATTCCGGATCAGATTGAGGCCGGCACCTTTATGTTTGCCGCAGCGGCAACCCGCGGCGATGTGACTGTAAAGAATGTGATTCCGAAGCACCTGGAGGCTACCACCTCCAAGCTGCTGGAGATTGGCTGTGAGATCGAAGAGCTGGACGACGCGGTTCGTGTAGTTTGTTCCAAGGGACTTCGCAGCACCAATGTAAAGACACTGCCTTATCCGGGCTTTCCGACGGATATGCAGCCCCAGATCACGGCAACTCTGGCGCTGGCCAAGGGCAGCAGTATTGTGACCGAAAGCATTTTCGAAAACCGGTTTAAATATGTAGACGAGCTGGCCCGTATGGGAGCCAATATCAAGGTGGAGGGCAATACGGCTATTATCGACGGCGTGGAGCGCTATACAGGCGCAAGAGTGTCCAGTCCGGATCTCCGTGCAGGGGCGGCGCTGGTTATCGCAGGCCTGGCAGCGGACGGTATCACCATCGTGGACGACATTCACTATATCGAGCGCGGATACGAGCGCTTCGATGAAAAGCTCCGTTCTCTGGGAGCAGAGATGGAGAAGGTTGGCGATGAGAGGGAAATTCAGAAATTTCGCCTGAGAGTGGGTTGACAAAACACCCGGAGTAGTGTAATGTATAGCACGAGATAAACAAATTGAATATTGTCTTACTTTCTCTTATTCAGAGTGATGGAGATACAAAGGATCTGTGAAGTCACGGCAACCCCGCGGACGCGGAAGGTGCCAACCTGAGCGAGTTGAATCGAACAATAAGAGGATTTGGTTATCGTGATATAAACAGGTCCGCTTGAACATCAGCGGACCTTAACTTTTGCAAAAAAACAAATCAGAAGAAGAAAGGAAGAGACCATGGAAAAATTATTATTTACCTCAGAATCTGTAACAGAAGGCCATCCGGACAAAATCTGTGATCAGATTTCCGATGCCATTCTTGACGCCCTGCTGGAGCAGGATCCCATGAGCCGCGTAGCCTGCGAGACCTCTACCACCACAGGCCTGGTGCTTGTCATGGGTGAGATTACCACCAAGGGCTATGTAGACATTCAGAAAATCGTTCGCGACACCGTTCGCGAGATCGGCTATGACCGTGGAAAATACGGCTTTGACGCAGACAACTGTGCAGTTATCACCGCCATTGACGAGCAGTCCACCGATATCGCCATGGGCGTCAATAAGGCCCTGGAGGCGAAGGAGCATCTCATGAGCGAGGACGAGATCGAGGCCATCGGCGCAGGCGATCAGGGTATGATGTTCGGTTATGCGGTTAATGAGACTCCGGAGCTGATGCCCTATCCCATTGCGCTGGCGCATAAGCTGGCTCTTCAGCTGACCAGGGTTCGTAAAGACGGCACTCTGACCTACCTTCGCCCCGACGGCAAGACCCAGGTAACCGTAGAGTATGACGAGAACGGCAAGCCCTTCCGTCTGGACGCTGTGGTTCTGTCTACCCAGCACAGCGAGGAGGTTACCCAGGAGCAGATTCATGAGGATATTAAGAAATATGTCTTTGATCCGATCCTTCCGGCAGAGATGGTAGACGAGAACACCAAGTTCTTCATCAACCCCACCGGACGTTTCGTGATCGGCGGACCCCATGGAGACAGCGGATTGACCGGCCGTAAGATCATCGTAGATACCTACGGCGGAATGGCGCGCCACGGCGGCGGAGCCTTCTCCGGTAAGGATTGTACCAAGGTAGACCGTTCCGCGGCTTACGCGGCGCGTTATGTGGCGAAGAATATCGTAGCGGCAGGCCTGGCTGACAAGTGTGAGATTCAGCTTTCCTACGCCATCGGCGTAGCCCGTCCTACCTCCATCAACGTAGAGACCTTTGGTACCGGAAAACTGTCTGACACAAAGCTGGTGGAGATTATCCGCGAGAACTTTGATCTGCGTCCGGCAGGCATTATCCGTATGCTGGATCTGCGCAGACCGATCTACAAGCAGACGGCAGCTTACGGTCATTTCGGACGGACCGATCTGGATCTGCCCTGGGAGAAGACCGACAAGGCAGAAGCTCTGAAAAAATATCTGTAAAGCATCGGAAAAATAAAAAAGTGTAACAAAAAGGATCACGGCAGAAGCTCTGCTGTGATCCTTTTTTTGCCATTTTTTGTTGAAAACCAGACAAGTTCATGAAAAAAAGTGGAAAAAATTACTTGAAAAGTATTGCAACGATACTTAAAAAGTATTATACTGTAAAAAGTTTTTTAGAAAGTTTATCAATTTTTTAGAATTTACGAAAGAGTTAGCAGCTTATGGAGTATACAAGAGAGGCGGCCATTGAACGGCTGCTAAAAAGCTATCAGACTTATTATGATATCCACCTGCCGGAGGACGGCACCCCTGTGACAGCCCGCTGCGATTACTTCGAGCATTCGGAGCGATACGTGCTGTCGAAGAAGGCGGAGCTCTGGTCGGCAGACAATGAGGAGTTCCTTTACCTGGTGGATATTCCGCACCTGACCCTGGAGCTTTACGAGAAGTGGAGAGCCTATATCCAGGAGGACGGGATGCAGCGGATTCAGGTGGGGCCGGGGCATATGGCTTCTTATATCACGCCGGTATTCGTCTGCGATACCTGCGACGAGGACGCGAGAAGGGCATTGAAGAAATGCCGCATTTCCAAAAGTTTTCATTTTTCACTGCATGGCTGGATGGAGCACCGCACTGCGGCAATCCAGGTTTCCACAGGACAGATAGACGCCAATGGAAGCGGCCGTCAGACAGCGAAAATTTTGAAAAATATTTTATATCCTAAGAAAAAGAAAGGGAGTATGTAATCATGAATTCACTGGTACTTCTTATCATCTGTGTCGCAATCCTGATTGCAGGCTATATCTGCTACGGCGGCTGGCTCTGTAAGCAGTGGGGCGTAGGTGACAGCAAAACGGAGACTCCGGCTCACACCATGGAGGACGGCGTAGACTACGTTCCGGCAAAGGCTCCGGTTCTGATGGGACATCATTTTTCTTCTATCGCAGGCGCAGGCCCTATTACAGGCCCCATTGGTGCGGCAATGTTCGGCTGGCTGCCGGTAACCCTCTGGGTTCTGGTTGGCGGTATTTTCTTCGGAGGCGTCCATGACTTCGGCGCGCTGTTTGCGTCTGTCCGCAACAAAGGACAGTCCATCGGTGAGATTATCTCCTCCAATATGAGCAAGCGCGCAAAGCAGCTGTTCATCATCTTCTCCTACCTGACCCTGATTCTGGTGGTGGCAGCCTTTGCTTCGATCGTAGCGTCTACCTTCGGCGCTGTATACGATGAAAGCGGCGCCCTGAATCTGGCGGCGTCCGAGACTCCGGCTACTGTAGCCATGATCTCCATGCTGTTCATCGTCATTGCGATTGTATTTGGCTTCTGTGTATACCGCCGGAATATGCCCATGGGTATCGCTTCCGTAGTCGGCGTACTGGCTATCGTTCTTATCATGGCAGTCGGTATGAATTTCCATCCGATTTACCTGTCCACTAAGACATGGATGTGGATTGTAGGCATCTATATCGCCATCGCTTCTGTAACGCCGGTATGGATCTTGCTGCAGCCCCGTGACTACCTGAGCTCCTTCCTGCTTTACGCAATGTTGGCAGTGGCGTTCTTCGGTGTCGTTGTGGCGCATCCGACCTTTGACAGCACCTTCCCGGCAGTGACCAGCTTCGCTGTAGATAATGGAAATGGTGTGCAGTATATGTTCCCGGTTCTGTTCACTACGGTTGCCTGCGGCGCGATTTCTGGTTTCCATTCTCTGGTATCCTCCGGAACTACATCCAAGCAGCTGGACAGAGAAAAAGACGCAAAGCCCATCGCTTACGGCGGAATGCTTCTGGAGTGCGTGCTTGCAATCCTGACTCTGTGCGCTATCGGCTATGCTTATAAGTGGAACGCAGCCCATCCGGATGCAGCTCTGACCGGAGCAACCGCTATCTTCGGCGGCGGTATCGCCCACATGATCGATGATGTAATCCCGGGAAGCTACAGTATCCTGAATTCCCTTCTGGTGCTGACCTATTCCGCGTTCTGTCTGACTTCTCTGGATACGGCTACCCGTCTGGCACGTTTCATGTTCCAGGAGTTCTGGCTTGAGCCTGGCGAGACCGCAAAGGATGTAAAGGAAGGCTGGAAGAAGGTTATGGTAAATCCCTACTTCGCCACCATCCTGACAGTAGTTCTGGGTATCCTGCTTGGTATGACAGGCTACGCAAAAATCTGGGGTCTGTTCGGAGCCGCTAACCAGCTTCTGGCCGGCATCGGTCTTCTGGCCGTAGCTACCTGGCTTGGCAACGCAGGCAAGAACAATAAGATGTTCCTGATCCCGATGACCTTCATGATTGTCGTAACCATCTGCTCTCTGTGCCTGACGGTAAAGAACCAGATCGGCATGATTGCGGCAGGCGGCGCAGACTGGGGTCCCTGGGCGCAGATCATCTTTGGTATCCTTCTGATTATTCTGGCAATCGTCCTGGTAATCGAGGGCGTTCAGACATTGAAGAACCCGAAGAAAGTGGCGGCATAAAACTTTTTGAAAAGAATGTACAAAAAAGGAATCCTTTTTACGGGATTCCTTTTTGGCGTTCTGTTTTAAAGTTTGGTTTTACAGTCCGGCCAGCTTCTGCAAAGCCTCGCCTGCGACCATCAGTTCCTCGTGCTCGGACAGATAAGCCTCTCCGGCGGAGGAGTACTTTTCATTGGTGCCGTACTCAGAGAGAATGTTGGAAATCTTGTTGAATTCCTCCGGCGTATGGCTGCTCTTGTGGATAATCAGGCAGTAGTCGCCGCCGCGCTTCATGCGGTAGAGGGAGTTCTGTCCCTGGTAGAAGCCCTGAAGCACATGGGCCGCGTCAATGACCGTATCCAGATCCGGGAAGGAATACAGGCGGGTCAGGTCAATCTCGGAAGCGAGAGAGACCGCTTTTTCTGCTTCTTCCTCCTTGCTGGAGGTGGTAACCTCTTTGAGTTTTTTATCAATGAGCTTCTTAAATATATCCAGCACATTGTCGGCGCCCTCCGGCAGGAGATCGCCTAAGTCGCTGACCTCTTCCGAAGCGCTGTCGCCGCCCGGCGCGAATTTCGCGAAGCGGGTATCCAGCTCCTCCGGATCCTCTACCTTGGTAATGATCAGGACGATACATTCGTTGGGCAGGGGGATCGCTTCAATCATCAGCGGAATATTGTCGGCCTCGAAACCAAATTCGATGGCTGCCTGCTGCATCATATCCCGGAACAGCTCCTTGGCCTTTTCTGTACCGTAGGCCAGCTCACTGAGCTTGATCTGACGGTTGTTTAGGTCATCTCTGGTCAGGGTGCAGCGTATCTGGTTATCGTTTATCTTTTCTAGCTTCATATATCCTCACATCCTTTTTATTACTTTCATCATCTGACGGTTTCAGATGACCGTAAAAAGGTTTCGCTTCTATTATATACATATTCTCTGGGATATACAAGAATGAATCTCCCATCTGAATATGAAAAAAGTTGTTTTTTTATGAAAATTTCATAAATTTTCCAAAAAGCTTGCGCTGACCGGAAAAATCAGGTTATAATGAATACGGAAAAGCCGCCCGGAGGAAGGGAGGCAGCAAAGTGTTTTATTTTATCACAGGCCTGTGTAAGCCGGGCTTTTACCATCTGGGTAACTGTATTTTTCAGGCGTCAAGTCGACGCGATTTCCACGATTGACAGATAAAAGAGTTTCAGAAAGAGGAAGGCGCGGTCTTTTCCGGAATAATATATCACGAACTCCTTTTGGGGAGCGGATGGCTGCGGTCCGAAGCAGAAAAACAGGCGAGGCCCCTCCGAGCCGGACAGATCGGACCGCAGAAATATCCGCCCGGGTAACGGGCAGAAAAATTGCGGCAATGTGTCGAAAATGGGTGACGGGAAGAAAAAATTCTGTTATGATAGAGCCAATAGGAGGTTTCTGCTATGGCAACGACAAGAAAAAAGAGACGAAGAAGATCGCGCAGAAGAAGCGCAGCGCCGATGCTGGCCATATTTGTGCTGATAGTACTGATTCTGGCAGGCGTGCTGTTCGCGTTCCTGTATGAGAAATATAGCCCTTCCAAGGAGCGTATGAGCTGGAATACCTATTATGAGGTGACCACCGACGACGAAGCGGCAGTGATTTTAAATGATCAGATGATGGATTTTAAGGCCAGGGTGATTGACGGCGAGCCCTATGTGACCACCGATACCCTGTATGATTACCTGAATTCCCGTTTTTACTGGGACTCCCAGGAGAATCTTTTGCTGTATACGACGCCGACCGAGCTGATTACGGCTTCCGTGGGAAGCAATTCCTACACGGTGGCCAAGCAGTCTTATACGGAGAATTACACTCCGGTGAAGGTGGACGGCGATACGGCGTATGTGGCTTTGCAATACATTCAGAAGTATACCGGTATGCAGTATGAGCTTTTGACGGATCAGGTAAACCGCGTGGTGATCCGGACGAAGTTTGGCGCAGCCGATACGGCGACGGTAAAGAAAAACGGCAATGTCCGTTACCGGGCAGGCATTAAGAGTCCGATCCTGACTGACGTATCCAAGGGAGATACCCTGTATCTGCTGGAAGAGACGGAGGATGTGGGCGACTGGACCAAGGTCCGCACCGCGGACGGCTTTATCGGCTATATCCGCAACAAGTATCTGGGACAGAAGGGTCAGGAGACTACCGAGTCCAACTATACGGAGCCGGAGTACGCGCATATTTCCAAGGATTACACCATCAATATGGCATGGCATCAGGTGACCAATGCGGACGCCAACAGCAAGGTGCTGGAGACCATCGCCAATACCAAGGGGCTGACTACCATTTCCCCCACCTGGTTCTTCCTGAAGGACGACGACGGCAATATCGATTCCCTGGCCAGTCAGACTTATGTAAACTACTGCCATCAGAATAATATTGAGGTGTGGGCGCTTGTGGAGGATATCACCCACAAGGATACGATTACCGATCAGGAGATTTTGTCCCGGACTTCTTCCAGACAGCGGCTGGTCAGCAATCTGATTGCCAAGGCCATTGAGTTTGATCTGGACGGTATCAATGTGGATTTTGAGTATATTAAGGAAGATTCTGCCAAGGGCTATGTGGAGTTCCTGCGGGAGCTGTCTATCATGTGCCGTCTGAATGGGATCATTCTTTCGGTGGACAATTACCGCCCGGCAGCCCACAACCGCTTCTATAACCTGGAGGAGCAGGGCGTGGTAGCCGATTACGTGGTTATCATGGGATATGACGAGCACTACGCAGGCTCTGAGGAAGCCGGAAGCGTGGCCAGCCTGAACTGGGTGCGTGAAGGCATCGAGGAAACCCTGAAATCTGTTCCGGCAGAGCGGGTAATCAATGCGGTTCCCTTCTATACCAGACTGTGGGAGGAGCGACCGAAGACAGCGGAGGAGCTGGCGCAGGAGTCCGATACGGACGAGTATGTGGCGAATGTGGTGAGCAGCAAGGCCTATGGCATGGACGCCATTGACAAGATTCTGGCTGCCAACGGGGCGGAGAAGACCTGGGACGAGACCACAGGCCAGTATTACGCCGAGTATGTGGCAGACGGTAAGACCTATAAGGTCTGGCTGGAGGAAGAGGAGTCCATCGCGCTGAAGGCGGCTCTGATGAAGGAATATAATCTGGCAGGTATCTCTGCATGGAAGCTGGGCTTCGAACGGCAGGATATCTGGGATACGATTTTGAAGTATGTGAATTAAGTGTTATTAACCAGAACAGCATAAAAAAGACAGAAAAGCGTGATTGTCAAGCTTTTCTGTCTTTTTTCGTCCGTAAATCAGGCCTAGAGCTTTTCCGGTTTTCGGATTCCGTGGGCGGTGGCTTCGCCGGAGATGCGGGCCAGCTCCGACAGGGGGAGCGTAAGCTCGCCACGGAGCCATGCCACATAGACAGCCATGACTCCGGATACAAAGTATTCTGCGTAAAGGCGCAGCTCCTGTACCGGAAAATCCACCTTGTCTTTGTAGACTGCTACGGTTTCATGAACCACAATGCGCTTTACCTCTGTCCAGAAGAAGGTTTCCGGATTTTCAATGGAGATAAAACGATAGAATTCGATATCCGGTTCCATCAGCTGATTCAGACACTGGAACAATACGTCTGTCTCGAAGGGGTTGGAAAAGAATCTTTTTTTGTCCAGAATATGAAGCAGCTCATCGATCTTGCGCCGGGTGGCGTCCCGCATGACATCCTCCAGGGATTCATAGTGGAGATAGAAGGTTTTGCGGGCAATATTGGCCCGCTGAGCCAGCTCGGAAACGGTAATCTTCTGATCTTTTTTTTCTACAATCAGTTCCAGATAGGCGTCCATGATAGCGTCGCGTGTTTTTGTCACTCTTTTATCCATTTATCTTTACTCACTTTATTCTCAGCTGTGTAGTATGTTACGAAACGGGACATACTGGTAATTGCTCTTTGATTTTTTTTTATTATAATATATTCTTTAGTGAAAGATCAACGAGTATTAACGGAGATTTGGTTTTATTTTGCAAGAGGAGACGGAGTTCGATGAGAAAAATGATGGAAATTTTCAAAAGAGATATCCGCCGGATTGGAAAGAGCCCGGCGGCGATCATAGTAGCGGTGGGAATGTGTATCATTCCGGCTCTGTACGCCTGGTTTAATATCGCGGCAAACCGGGATCCCTACGGGAATACGGCCAACATTAAGGTCGCTGTGGCCAACAATGACGTGGGGGCGGAAAACAGAAAGCGTACCCTGAAGGCGGGAGAGCAGATTCTGGAACAGATGGAGGATAACGACGATCTGGGCTGGGTATTTACCGATGAGGAGGATGCTGTGGAGGGCGTCAAATCCGGCAAATATTACGCGGCGATTGTGATCCCGGAGACCTTCAGCGCGGATCTTTTGCAGATCGAGGACGGAACCCTCGGTTCTCCGGAGATAACATATTATGTAAACGAGAAGAAGAATGCGGTAGCGCCGAAGATCACCAATACGGGATCCACCACGATCCAGAGTAAGATTGAAGAGGAATTCTATAAGGTGGCTTCGGAAACCATCGCAGAGGAGCTGCAGGATCTGGGCGTCTCCCTGTCCGACGATCTGGAAACCACCAACGACAATATTCTGGGCATGATCGCGGACGCCCGGGACAATTTTGACGAGTACCAGAAGGTTCTGGCAGATTTCCAGGCAACCATCAGCCAGGGAACCACGCAGATTGAGCATGGCCAGGGAACGCTGGTAAAAGCGGTGAAGGCGGCAGACGCAGGCAGCACGGCACTGCAGGACGCGAAGGATCTGCTGAAGAGCAGCCGGAAGAATGTGAGAAGCTTTGGCACTGCTTTCGATCAGAGTCTCAGCGATGGGGAAAGCCTGCTCAACAGCGTATATGGCACGGCTTCTGTGAAGCTGACCGGTCTGGAGACAACGGCTTCTCAGGCACAGCAGCTGATCACGGCAGGAAAGACTTATAGTGACAAGATCAATACAGACAGTCAGGCGGCGCTGGATAATCTGGCCGGTGTCGTGGCGGTATTGGGACCGCAGCTGGAGGCGCAGAAGGCAGATCTGCAGGCAAAGCTTACTACGGTAGAGGGAATGCTTGCGGCAACTCCTGACAATGCGGAACTGCTGGCTAAGAAGGCGGCTATCGAAAAGGGGCTGCAGGATCTGCAGAGCAGCGCGGACGCACTGACCCAGCTTCAGAACGGTCTGACCAATTTACAGGCACAGAACGCGGTGCTAGGCACGGCGCTGGATAATTTCAACACCAGCAGCTCAGAACTGACGGAAGTGATGACAACAATTAAAACCTCCAAGGAGCAGATGGATAAGGTTCTGACGCAGGGAAAAACCACGCTTCGTGATTTACGCTCCGGTCTGAACGACAATCTGATGCCGGGACTTCATTCCGCTCTGGATACCGTATCCGGCGTTAGCGGGGATCTGAAGTCTACACTGGAGCATGCGTCCGCCACAGCGGATCAGATGCAGGGCGTTATGGATCAGCTGAGCAAGAGCCTGAACGAGGGATCCGATGCCCTGGGTAAGACCGGGGATACCCTGTCCAACCTGGATGAGCGTCTGGCCGGAATCCAGAACGATCTGGAGACCCTGCGTGCTTCTGACGCGTATAAGGATATTCTGGATCTGCAGGAAATCGATCCGGATGCAGTTTCCGAATTTATGACTTCACCCATCGAGCTGACCACGACCACCTTTTATGAGGTGGAGGATTACGGCTCCGGCATGACGCCCTTCTATACGAATCTGGCGCTGTGGGTAGGCGGTATGGTTCTGATCGCGCTGCTGAAGCAGGAGGTGGATGAGGACGAGAAGGTGAAAAAGTTCACTCTGAATCAGGCGTATTTTGGCCGGAAGCTGATCTTTATCCTCCTGTCTGTGATACAGTCCCTGATTATCTGTCTGGGAGATGTGTATCTTCTGAAGGTGCAGTGTATGCATCCGGGACTTTTTGTCCTGACAGGCGTGGTGGCAGGCTTGATTTACCTGAGTCTGATTTACGCTGTTACATCAGCCTTTAAGCATATCGGCCGCGCGATTTTCGTGTTCCTGGTTATCATTCAGATTCCGGGTGCTACGGGAACCTTCCCGGTGGAAATGATGGGCGGCTTCTACAAGGCCATTTACCGGCTGATGCCCTTTACCTACAGCAATGGTGCCATGCGTGAGTGCATCGGCGGCCTGTATTACAACACCTGGCTTAGGGATATGGGAATCCTGGCAGCGTATCTGTTGCTGTCCCTGTTTATCGGCGTGGGGCTGCGGCCATTGCTTCTGAACCTGAACGCGCTGTTTGACCGGAAGCTTGCAGAGGCGGATTTAATTATTTATGAAGAAAATAATAAGACCAGTGATCTGACGCCGGAGCTGATTGCGAGGGCGCTGCAAAGCGACAGAGAAGCCCGGGAAGCATATTGTGAACGCGCGGCACGCTTTGAGAAGCGGTATCCCGTACGGAAGCGGTTTGGCTTCCTTGCCATGGCAGTGATGCCGCTGATTTTCCTGGTTCTGATGTTCAGCGTAGAATCCAAGCTGATCTTCCTGGTGCTTTGGATTTGCACGCTGATCGGGGTGTCCCTGTATCTGATCTGGCTGGAATATCACCACGAGCGGATGCAGAAGCAGCTGAAGCTGCAGGGCTTTTCTGACGGAGAGTTGCTGGCAGCACTGAAGGAGGATCGGGCATGAAAAACATCATAGAGATTTTTTTAAGAGATGTACGAAAAATTAAAACAAACACGATTGCTCTGATTATTATGATCGGTATTCTGGTGGTGCCGACGCTTTATGCCTGGTTTAATATCGGCGGAAGTTGGGATCCCTATGAGAATACCTCCGGAATTAAGATTGCGGTGGCCAGTGACGACGCAGGCTATCAGGGCGAGCTGCGGGCGTTGGATATCAATCTGGGCGATAAGATCCTGACCTATTTCCATGAAAATGACGAGATGGACTGGGTGTTCACAGACAGCAAGGAGGCAGTGGAGGGTACCAAATCCGGTAAATATTACGCGGCTATCGTGGTACCGGAGAGCTTCAGCGAGGATATGATGACCTTATTTTCCGTGGACAAGGAGTTGAAAAATCCGGAGCTTCAGTATTACGCCAACGGTAAGAAAAACGCCATTGCTTCCATTGTGACGGAGAAGCGGGCGGATACGGTACAGAGCGAGGTCAGCGAGAAGTTTGTAAAGGCGGTAGCCAAGTCGGTTCTGGAAGCCATGAAGACTGTCGTGAACGTGGCAGACGAAGCGGAACAGTCGGATCTGGTGGATAACCTGATCGCCAATCTGGATGATATTTCTTCGGATTTGACAGCGGCGGTGGGAACACTGGACGCCTTTGAGAGTATGGCCTCTGCGACACAGACTATGCTGGATACCACGTCCACGTTCCTGAAGGATACCCAGACCCGTTCCGATGGGGATCTGGATTCCCTGAGCACCCTTGAAGGAACCGTGGATGACGTTAAGAGCGCCATGGACGGAACGACGGAGAAGCTGAATGAGGCGCTGAAATCCAGTGCGGCCCTGTATCAGGAAATGACGAAGGCTGTGCAGCAGGGAATTCAGTCTGCTATGACCTCCGACGATATGAATGCGCTGAAGGCAACCCTGAATGAGGCAAATACAAAGCTCGATCTGGTTATTACCGGTTACAGCGCAGCGGCAGACGATCTGACCAAAGCCAATACAATCCTGGCAGCCCAGGGGCTGGATGTGGGTCTTGGAACTGTCATTTCGGACTTAAGGAATACGGTAGTGCTGATGCAGACGCTGAAATCCGGTCTGGGAGAGGCAGTCACCGCTGTGATCAGTATGACAACCGATGCGGCGGCAGCCCAGAAGGAGCTGGACGGAATCCTTGCGGAAATGGCCAAAAATTCGGCCGCTGTCCAGAAGGACTATGAGGATAATGTGAAGGGCGCGCTGGACGATCTGTCCGGTTCTGTGGCAAAGGCAGACTCCCGGGTATCCAAGCTTCTGGATTCCATGGACGATGGCCTGGACGGTATCTATAAGCTCTCGGATTCCACAGAGTCTGATCTGGCAAAGCTGCAGAAGACCTTGCAGACCTCCGGTCAGCTTCTGAGCCGGGGCGCGGCGGATCTGACAGATCTGGCAGACCGTCTGCGGGATGAGCAGAGCCGTGACAGCCTGGATATCATCGACGCTTTGCTGGACGAGGATCTGGATGTGGTAGGCAGCTTTATCTCCACACCGGTGGAAATCACGAAGGAGCAGGTCTATGAGGTAGAAAATTATGGTTCCTCCATGGCTCCCTTCTATACGACGCTGGCTATCTGGGTCGGCGGCGTGGTGATGGCTGCCATGCTGAAAGCAGGCGTCCGGGAAAAAGAGCTGATTGGCCTGACGAATGTAAAAAATTACCAGAAATATCTGGGAAGATATCTGCTGTTCCTGATTCTGGGACTGCTGCAGGCGACCCTGATTTGTCTGGGCGATCTGTATTTCCTGGGAATCCAGTGCAAGAGCCCGCTGCTGTTCCTGCTGGCAGGCTGGGTCAGCAGCCTGGTGTATGTAAATATCGTTTACACCCTCTGTGTTTCCTTTGGAGATATCGGAAAAGCGATCAGCGTGATTCTGATGGTTCTCCAGGTGGCGGGTACCGGCGGCAACTTCCCCATCGAGCTGGCTCCGGCTTTCTTCCAGAAGCTGTATCATGCCCTGCCCTTCGTGTACAGCATGAACGCCATGCGTGAGACGGTGGCAGGCTTCTATGGCAATTTCTATTGGGAACAGCTGGGAACCCTGCTTCTGTACCTGATTCCGTCGCTGCTTCTGGGGCTGGTTCTCCGGATGCCGATAATCAAATGGAATGAGCATTTTGAGGAAAAGCTGGAAAGCACCCACCTGTTTTAACGGGGACGGGAAAGAATAAAGGAAATCCGTCATATATTCTAAAAACAGAATGTATGGCGGATTTTTCATGGATTTTTTTCGAAAAAAGCTCCGGGAGCTGTTTGCCGGAAAGGAGCATGGGACAGGGCTTGTGATGGCGGGCGTGCTGCTGGTCGCTGCGATAATATGCGGGCGAAGCGTTGGTATGTGGGAGGCGGCGTCCGGACGGGCGGCAGGAGTGCAGACCCGGCTGGTGATCATCGATGCAGGCCATGGAGGAGACGACCCCGGGAAAATCGGGGTGGACGGGACGGAGGAGAAGGATTTGAACCTGAAAATGGCCCTTTCCCTGCGGGAAATGCTGGAGCAGCAGGATGTGGAGGTACGGATGACCAGAGAGGACGCAGGCGGCCTGTACGATGAGCATACCTCCAATAAAAAGGTGCAGGATATGCGGCGGCGCTGCGAGCTGATTAACCGGGAAAAGCCGGCCTGTGTGGTGAGCATTCATCAGAACAGCTATCACGGGGAGGAGATTCACGGCGCCCAGGTATTCTATTACAAGACCTCAAAGGAGAGTGAGAGGCTGGCCCAAATCCTGCAAAAGGAGCTGATCCGGGTAGCGGATCCTTCCAATCACCGACAGGCGAAAGCCAACGATACCTACTATCTGCTGAAGAAGACAGAGGCGCCTACCGTCATTGTGGAATGTGGGTTCTTAAGCAACTGGGAGGAGTGTGGGAAGCTTCAGGACGAGGAATATCAGAGAAAACTGATGTGGGCGGTTCAGCTGGGAATTTTGAAATATCTGAACGAAAATAGGTTTACATAATATAGAACGAATACGGACAACAATTCATTGCCATTCCTGACAAAAGGTGATATAATTTATTCAGAACTGCGGGCTGACAGAGATAGCAGCCTGCTAAATGAAAAAATCATAGGAGGACAGACAAATGATAGCATTAGGCTGTGATCATGGCGGATATGAACTGATGCAGGAAGTGATTGCGTATCTGGATAAAAACGGTCTGGAATACAAAAACTTCGGTTGCGATAATGCGAAAGACGCAGTGGATTATCCGGATTACGCGAAAATGGTGGCAGAGTCCATCCTGAGTGGAGAGTGTGAAAAGGGAATTCTGATTTGTGGAACCGGAATCGGAATCTCTATTACCGCGAACCGTTATAAGGGAATCCGTGCGGCATTGTGTACCGACTGCTTCAGCGCGGAGGCTACAAGATTGCACAATGACGCCAATATTCTGGCTATGGGCGGCCGCGTGGTAGGGCCGGGGCTGGCGGTTAAGATTGTGGATACTTTCCTGAATACGCCGTTTTCCGGAGCAGAGCGTCACGCCAGAAGAATTGCAAAGATTGAGCACGAATAAAAATTATTATAAAAAAGGGAGACGAAAGAAATGTCAAAAGTAGTAGTTATGGATCACCCGCTGATAGCGCATAAAATCGGTATTATCCGCAGAAAGGAAACCGGTACCAGAGAATTCCGTGACATGATCAGTGAGATCGGTTCTCTTATCACCTATGAGGCAACCAAGGATCTGAAGCTTCAGGATGTGGAGGTGGATACTCCTATCTGTACAACCACAGTAAAAGAACTGGCAGGAAAGAAGCTGGCAGTAATTCCGATTCTCCGGGCAGGCCTGGGTATGGTAGAAGGCGTTCTGACCATGATTCCGTCCGCAAAGATAGGCCATATCGGACTGTACAGAAATGAAGAGACTCTGGAGCCGGTAGAGTATTACTGCAAGATTCCGAAGGACTGTGATGAGAGAGACGTATTTGTGGTAGACCCGATGCTGGCTACTGGCGGTTCTGCTATTGCAGCTATCCAGATGCTGAAGAACCGTGGCGTAAAGAATATGCGTTTCCTGTGCATCATTGCCGCTCCGGAAGGCGTAAAGAAGCTGCAGGAGGCGCATCCGGACGTAGATATCTATATCGGAGCCCTGGATGAACATCTGAATGAGAACGGTTACATTGTTCCGGGTCTGGGAGACGCCGGAGATAGAATTTTCGGAACCAAGTAAATTGCCGCTCACTTAGTTCACGGCAATTCACTTGGCTGTGCACAGAACTTATGCCTGTCAGCATAAGTTCGCGCGTGAAAAACTCGGGATTTTGACATGTATATGTCAAAACCCTCGCGGAATAGTGAAATGTGAGGGTTGTTATAAAAATACTATAATATATTTTATAGTATGGGAGGTAAAGGCATGGGAGAGAAACGGCAGGATTATATCAGCTGGGATGAGTATTTTATGGGCGTAGCGTTGCTTTCGGGAATGCGTTCCAAGGATCCTAATACCCAGGTGGGCGCGTGTATCGTCAGCCAGGACAATAAGATTCTGTCCATGGGCTATAACGGCTTTCCCAAGGGCTGTGATGACGATGAATTTCCCTGGGGAAGAGCCGGGGAAAGCAATGAGACCAAGTATCCCTTTGTGACCCATGCGGAATTGAACGCGATTCTCAATTACCGGGGCGGAAGCCTGGAGGGCGCCAAGATCTACGTGGCGCTGTTCCCCTGCAACGAGTGCGCCAAGGCCATCATTCAGGCGGGCCTGAAGACGGTAGTCTATGCCTGCGACAAATATGCGGATACACCGGCTACGCTGGCGTCCAAGCGGATGTTCCGTTCCGCAGGCGTGGAGCTGGTGCCCTATCATCATACAGGGCGGCAGATTATGTTGGAAGTGTAAGAAAGCAGAGATAAAATAAAAAGTGTCAATATGTGAAATGAGGATAATAAAAACTTCTTTTTCGCATATTGACACTTTTTTCTTGTAAAAATTTCAGTCCTCCGGCCAGTATTTCTCCAGTACCGGAAGCAGGGATCCATCGTAAATCAGCCGAAGCAAAGCGTCCAGCTTCCGAAGGGAATCCAGAAGCTGCTCTGTAGTAATCAGCTTTTTCTCGACGGCCTCGGCCAGTTCGTCCAGATCCACCACCTTGATCAGGCCGGAAGGATAAATCAGTACGTCTGCCAGCAGATCCGTGAAGGTGAAGGTATCGGTAATGTTGTCGTATTCCGTGGCAATGATATCGCAGTACCAGCAGATCAGATTGCCCTGGTGGTCCAGAAAACGGCTGACCTTCCAGCCTTCTTTCAAAAGAAAACAGGAAGCGCCGTGATGCAGCTCTTTTTTCGGCTTGATGGTGGTCCATCGGGTGACCAGCAGCCGGTCGCTTTGATGGACGATTACATCTTTCTCCAGACGAAGGGTTTCCAGAGGAATCAGACGTTTACGAATCAGAGTGGGGTGTTCTGCCATAGTGGGACCTCCTTTTACGGATGATTTTTCACAAGGGTTAAGGAATCATTTTTCACATATTCCTTTTCCCCTGAACGACGGTTATAGTAGGTTCTTTTATATACATTTGGATCAGCCAGCAGCAGAAACTCGGAAGGGGTGCAGCCGGTGATATCCTTGAAAACCCGGTTGAAGGTGCGGATGTTATTGAAACCGCAGGACAGGGCGATGTCGGTAATCTTGTTTTCAGTGTTCCGAAGCTGTGACGCCGCCTGCTCCACACGAACCAGATTCAGATAGGTCACAAAATTGATACCCATGAGTTTCTTGAATGTCTTGGAAAAATGACTGTTGCTGAAATTCATCCGGGAAGCGGCGTATTCCAGAGTGATGTTGTCTGCATAGTGTGTGTCCATGTAGGAAAGCAACTCCTGCAATTCCCCCAGAGTACGGGAACGACGGTCGTCCGGCAGCTGCCCCGGCTCATTCCGGGGATGATAGCGTTTCAGCAGTGCCCAGAAGGTCTGGAGGGAAGAACTGACCACTTCCTGATAGAAGGGCTGCTTCTGTTCCAATTCGCGGGAAACCGTGTCGATGAGCGCGCGCAGACGTTCTGACAGCCCGCAGGCCTCCAACTCATCCCGGGTGACCAGAGGGTGCGTAAAGCCGGGATTCTGAAAAATCGGTCCCAGAATTGAGGTGTCAAAAATGATGAAATCCAGAGAATTGTCCATGCCGTGGGAATTGCTGTAATGAATCATGCCGCTCTCACAGATGGCCAGATCCCCGGCCCGGGCCAGAAAGGTCTGATCGGTAATGCTTAGGGAACAGGAACCGGAGCGAACATAGATCAGCTCGATTTCCTTATGCCAGTGAGCCAGAAATCCGATATTGTCATACCGGGAGTGCCAGACCATATAGTCAGAGTCGTAATTTCGTACCTCATGGAAAGCTTTCATAATAAATAATCTCCTGCCACGTGAATTGTCGGTCGAATGTGATAAAAGAAGTTTCTTTTATATAGAAGAAGTATAACAATTAGCACAAAAAATGTCCATATCATAACAGAAAATTACGTGCATTTTTTTATAAAGTGTTATATAATGTGATTATCAGAAACGTGAAAATCTATTTTACAAAAAATGGAGGGTTAAAAAAGTGGCAAAAAGCAGATTAATTGGGGATTATCCGGTAATTGGTATCCGTCCTACCATCGACGGAAGAAGAGGAACTCTTGATGTAAGAGGATCTCTGGAAGAGCAGACCATGAACATGGCAAAAGCAGCAGCAAAGCTGTTTGAGGAAAATATCCGTTATTCCAACGGCGAGCCGGTAAAGGTTGTGATCGCAGACACCACCATCGGACGTGTAGGTGAGGCGGCAGCATGCGCAGACAAGTTCCGCAAGGCAGGCGTAGATATTACCCTGACTGTTACTCCCTGCTGGTGCTACGGTTCCGAGACCATGGATACCGATCCGCTGACCATCAAGGGCGTATGGGGATTGAATGCTACCGAGAGACCGGGTGCTGTATACCTGGCTTCCGTACTGGCTACCCATGCACAGAAGGGACTTCCGGCATTCGGTATCTACGGACATGACGTTCAGGATGCTGATGATGAGACCATCCCGGAGGACGTAAAGGCAAAGCTGATCCGCTTCGGCCGCGCGGCAGTTGCAGCAGCTACCATGAGAGGAAAATCCTATCTGCAGATTGGTTCCGTTACCATGGGTATCGGCGGATCCATCATCAGCCCGGAATTCATCGAGGAATACCTGGGAATGCGTGTGGAGTCTGTAGATGAGGTTGAAATTATCCGTCGTATGACAGAGGGTATCTATGACCACGAAGAGTTTGAGAAGGCTCTGAAGTGGGCAAAAGAGACCTGTACCATCGGCTTTGACAAGAACCCGCCCGAGCTTCAGATGAGCGAGGAGCAGAAGGAAGAGCAGTTTGAGTTCGTAGTGAAGATGGCAGTGATCATCAAAGAGCTGATGAACGGCTGCGATAACCTGGATCCGAAGTTCTCCGAGGAAGCTATCGGACACAACGCTCTGGCAGCAGGCTTCCAGGGACAGAGACAGTGGACAGACTTCTATCCCAACGGTGACTTTGCAGAGGCAATGCTGAACACCTCCTTCGACTGGGAAGGCGCAAGAGAGCCGTACATCCTGGCTACCGAGAACGACGTACTGAACGGACTGGGCATGATGTTCATGAAGCTTCTGACCGGCCGTGCTCAGATGTTCGCAGATGTTCGTACCTATTGGAGCGGAGACGCAGTAAAGAGAGTTACCGGCTATGATCTGGAAGGCAAGGCAAAAGAGGCTGACGGCTTTATCCATCTGATCAACTCCGGCGCATGCTGTCTGGACGCCTGCGGCGAAGTAAAGGATGAGAACGGCAACGGCACCATGAAGCAGTGGTGGGACGTAACCGAAGAGGATCAGAAGAAGATTATGGAAGCAACCACCTGGAACGCAGCTGACAACGGCTACTTCCGTGGCGGCGGATTCTCCTCCCGTTTCCTGACCAGAGCTGAGATGCCGGCTACCATGATTCGTCTGAACCTGGTAAAGGGACTTGGACCGGTTCTGCAGATTGCAGAGGGCTGGACCATCAACCTGCCGGATGATGTATCCGATACTCTGTGGAAGAGAACAGACTATACATGGCCCTGCACATGGTTCGCACCGCGCTGCACAGGCGAGGGCGCATTCAAGACCGCTTACGATATGATGAACAACTGGGGCGCAAACCATGGCGCTATCAGCTACGGCCATATCGGAGCAGACCTGATTACCCTTTGCTCTATCTTAAGAATCCCGGTATGCATGCACAACGTTCCGGAGGAGGAGATCTTCCGTCCGGCAGCATGGAATGCATTCGGTATGGACAAAGAGGGACAGGATTTCCGCGCATGCAAGGCATACGGACCGCTGTACAAGACCATCCGTTAATCCGATTAAAAAATGTTGTTTCAGGAGGCACGGCGCAAAAGCGCTGTGCCTCTTTTGAGTCTACAGGAAACGCGGAAATGATTGCACTTTTTTGGAATACGGGGTATGATATAGGATATAAAAAAGAAAATCATCACGAGGAGGAACGATCATGTCATTTGTTACATCAGAAAAGATGCTTTTAGACGCACAGAAGGGCGGCTACGCAGTAGGCGCTTTCAATGTGGAGAATATGGAAATGGTAATGGCGGTTATCGCTGCAGCAGAGGAGCTTCGGGCGCCGCTGATGATGCAGACCACGCCGTCCACCATCAAGTATGCGGGACTGGATATGTATCTGGCAAATGTAAAGGCGGCAGCGGAGCGGGCAAGCGTTCCGGTGTGTCTGCATCTGGATCACGGCGACAGCTTTGACCTGGCTATGCGCGCCCTGCGGACAGGCTATACATCCATCATGATTGACGGTTCCCACAATGTGTTTGAAGAAAATATCGCGATAACAAAGGCTGTGGCAGATGCCTGCAGACCTTCCGGAATTCCGGTGGAGGCTGAGCTGGGCAAGGTCGGCGGAAAAGAGGACGATCTGGACGGAGGTACCGGAAATGGCTACACGGATCCGTTGGAGGCAAAGGAATTCGTGGAGCGCACCGGTGTGAATTCCCTGGCGGTAGCCATCGGAACTGCCCACGGCGTATACAAGGGAGTACCAAAGCTGGATCTGGACCGTCTGGCAGAGATCCGGAAGGTCGTAGATATTCCGCTGGTACTGCACGGCGCAAGCGGACTTTCCGAGGAGGCTGTGGTAGAGAGCATTAAGCGCGGTATCTGCAAGGTAAACTTCGCGACTGAGCTTCGTATCGCTTATACCGACGGCGTAAAGGAATTCCTGGCAGCCAATCCGGATGCCTTTGATCCGAAGAAATACGGTAAGGTAGCGATGGAGCATGTAAAAGAGATTGTAGAAACACGCATGAAGATGTGCGGCTGCGCAGGTAAGGCATGATTCGGGCCGCACAGACAGACCGCAGGCGTCAGCACCTGATTTTTATAGGTCTGTTTCTTCTGCTACAGGTTATTTTTATCATAAGGAGCTTCTGGGGCTTTAATACAGCCGATGAAATGTATTTCATCGGCTGTTCTGAGCGGATTTTCCGGGGCGAGAAGGTTCTCATTGACGAATGGAATCCGACCCAGCAGCTCTGTTCCTTTCTGCTGCATCCCATCTACAGCCTGATCCGGACGGGGCTGGGCTCCACGGAAGGAATCGTTATGGCAAGCCGGTTTCTGTATCTGGCGTATGCGGGCGTGCTGACTCTGTTTTTTTATCTGCGGTTTCAGAGAAGAGGGTACGCGTCCTTTGGCCCGGCGCTGCTGTTCGGAATTTTCGCGCCCTTCAGTATCTGCGCCATGTCCTACAATTCCATTGAGTTTGGGGTTCTGCCGGTTCTGCTGGCGGTGCTTTCGGCAGATATGGAGCATTCGGTGCCGGAATATATCCTGTGCGGAATTCTGATGGCGGTGGTCGTGCTGGCCAATCCTTTCGCGGTGCTGATGTACGCAGGCTACGGACTGCTTTGCCTGATTGTCACGGTGCGGGCCGGAAGGCGCGGGACGAAACCGGAAGGCGCGCTGCAGTTTCAGAGCTTCCTCTGGATGACTCTGGGAGCAGGAATGATCCTGGTGCTGTTCCTTGCCTTTGTATTTCAGCGCGGAACCCTGGCAGAGGTGCTGGCCAATGTGCCGCATATCGTAGGAGACTCAGAGCACCAGGAGGGATATCTCTATAAGACCGGACGATATTTTTACCTGTGCTTTAAGAATTACCGCTGGATGTTCGTGGGGCTGGCCTTCTTATATGGGGCGACCTGGCTGGATAAAAAACGCTGTGAGCATGCTTGGCTCTATATGCTTCTGGCCACCCTTTGCGTGGTACCCTATCTGATTTACTATGGCTTTGTGTTTGAGCATATTACCGTGAATTATCAGATGCTGCCCCTGGCCTTCTGGTGTCTGGAGGCTTATCTGGTGACGGAGCATCAGGAAAAACGGCTGTTTTACGGCTGGTATCTTCCGGCTATGCTATTTACCATGATTGTACAGTATGCCACCAATACGGGGATCGTAACCCTGAGCGTAGCCTACGGGATGTGCTCCTGCGTGGGACTGATTTTTGTGGCGGACTGGGTGAAGGAGGAACGGCAGAGACAGCGAGGGCGTTACCGGGCGGTGATTCTGTGTGTGGCCTGCGTGGTGCTGGTGCAGTTTGCGGGAACCTTCTGGCTTCGGATGACCTACGACTGGGGCGACGAGCGGAGCTGGGATTTGACGGCGCAGATGAAGCGGGGACCCCTGAAGGGTGTATACACGACGCCGGAGACGGCAGAGTGGTATGGGAAAGTCCTGGCGGAGCTGGACGAGCTTAAGCTGACAGCAGAGGATGAGCTGATGGTGGTAGGCGTGGCTCCGTGGATCTATCTCTACACGGACGCAGGCTGCGGCAATTATTCCACCTGGCAGGTCCATGAGGGAAGTACCCAGCTCCACGATTATTACGCGCTGCACCCGGATAAATTCCCGGACGTGGTCTATATGGCGCACTGGGCGGAAGAGTTTCTGGCCTGTGATCTGGCAAAGCTGTTTACGGACAAGGATTACACCGTTGTGTATCGGGGAACCGGAACTGTGCTGATGTCCCCGGAGCGGGCGGCTGTTTTTGAAAATTAGGCGACAAAAAGAGGAATTCCCATGAAATTGAAGACGAAACTTCTGATTACTTTTCTGATATTGATTCTGGCGCCGATTATGTTTACTTCACTGGCTTTTTTCGGCATCAGCCGTTACCAGATGAGCGCGGTGAAGAGGCTCTATGGTATAGAGAATACCAGCTATGAGACCCTGTCCAATACGCCGGCCATGCTGAGCCGGATTACCAGAGACGCCTATGCGGGAATGAAGGCCAAGGCGGGAACCGATCCGGACGCCTTTCTGGATGCGGAATATCTGGATTCTCTGAATCTGGATCTGGAAGCGCGATATTCCTTTCTCGTGGTAAGAAAGGCAGATACGTATATTTTTGTGGGAAATGATAACGACTTCGATCAGGAGGAGCTGCTGGACAGCCTTCCGGATTACCGGACCCGTAATTCGGATCAGGATGTGGGGACTTATATCGGCGGGAATCTGCAGGCTTTGGTGAAGCAGTTGGATTTCTCCTTCAGCGACGGAACCCGGGGAACGGCCTTTATCGTGACCTCTATCGGCAGCATGATTCCGGAGGTGGAATCTATGGTGGTAGACAGCGTCCTGGTGCTGGTTATCATTCTGGTTTTCACCAGCCTGATTCTGACGGCCTGGATCTATAAGAGCATTGTAACGCCCATCCACCATCTGCAGGTGGCTACTAAGAAGATTACGGATGGAAATCTGGATTTTGAAATGCCGGCCGGAGGCGATGACGAGATTGGCGAGCTCTGTACGGATTTTGAGGAAATGCGGCGTCGGTTGAAGGAGTCTTCTGAGGAAAAGCTGGAATCGGAACGGCAGAATAAGGAGCTGATCAGCAATATTTCCCATGATCTGAAGACGCCGATTACGGCTGTGAAGGGCTACGTGGAGGGAATCATGGACGGCGTGGCGGATACGCCGGAGAAGCAGGAGAAGTATATTCGTACCATTTACAATAAGGCCAATGATATGGAGCGGCTGATTAACGAGCTGACCTTCTATTCCAAGATCGACACAAACCGCATTCCCTACACCTTCGACCACATCAATGTGAACGCCTACTTCGCGGACTGCGTGGAGGAGCTTTCCCTGGAACTGGAGGAGCAGAATATTGAACTGGCTTACTTCAATTATGTGGACGAGAATGTGCAGGTCATCGCGGACGCGGAGCAGATTAAGCGGGTCATCAACAATATTGTCAGCAATTCGATTAAATACATCGACAAGCCCAAGGGCTATATCAACATCCGCGTGAAGGACGTGGGCGATTTTATCCAGGTAGAGATTGAGGATAACGGTAAGGGCATTGCCACCAAGGATTTGCCGCTGATTTTCAACCGCTTTTACCGGACCGACGCGTCCCGCAATTCCTCCAAGGGAGGAAGCGGTATCGGCCTGTCCATCGTAAAGAAGATTATCGAGGATCACGGCGGCAAAGTGTGGGCTACAAGCAAGGAACATACAGGAACAGTCATGTACTTTGTTCTTAGAAAATATCAGGAGGTACCGGCAACATGAGTAAAATTTTGATTGTAGAGGACGAAGAGGCCATTGCGGATCTGGAGAAGGATTATCTGGAGCTGAGCGGCTTTGAGGTTGAAATCGCGTCGGACGGCACTCTCGGTCTTAAGAAAGCGCTGGAGGAGGAATTCCAGCTGGTGATTCTGGATCTGATGCTGCCGGGCGTGGACGGCTTTGAAATCTGCCGTCAGATTCGGGAAGTAAAAAATATTCCGATTATTATGGTCTCTGCCAAGAAGGACGACATCGACAAGATCCGGGGTCTGGGTCTGGGTGCGGACGATTACATGACCAAGCCCTTCAGTCCCAGCGAGCTGGTGGCCCGGGTAAAGGCCCACCTGAACCGTTATGAGCGCCTGGTGAGCAGCAATGTAAAGGAGAACAGCATTATCGAGATTCGCGGCATCAAGATTGACAAAACGGCCCGCCGTGTCTGGGTCAACGGGGAAGAAAAGAACTTCACTTCCCGGGAATTCGATCTGCTGACCTTCCTGGCGGAGAATCCGAACCACGTATTTACCAAGGAAGAACTGTTCCGGAAAATCTGGGATATGGATTCCGTGGGAGATATTGCGACGGTGACGGTGCATATTAAGAAGATTCGTGAGAAGATAGAAGTGAATTCCGCGAAGCCCCAGTATATTGAGACGATATGGGGCGTTGGTTACCGGTTTAAAGTATAGGGGTGTGTGCCCCATATCGTCCTGCTCCGCAGGAAAAACGCCGCATGATTTGTAAAAATCATGCGGCGTTTTTTGTATTATCTTATCGCTCCAGCTCACCCTTCCGGTAACGTGCTAGCAGCGCCTGGATTCTGTCGTAGGGATCCAGCAGATCACTGATAGAAACGTCGTGGTTCAGGGTGTCGATGAGCAACGCAATGTATTTACTCATATCACAGTTTACATAATACGGACGGCTTAAGAGCTCCGGAGTCTGATATACCAGGTTAGTGGAGAACAGCTTGGTCAGCAGGCCTTCCTCATGTGCCTTGTCAAATTCGGCAAGACCGTTGGTGAACAGAGCAAAGGTACAGAAGACGAAGATACGGTTGGCACCGCGCTTTTTCAGCTCTCTCATAACCTCGATCATGCTCTCACCGGAGGAAATCATATCATCCACGATGATCATGTCCTTACCCTGGATGTCGGAACCCAGGAACTCATGGGCTACGATGGGGTTACGGCCATTTACCACATGGGTGTAATCACGGCGCTTATAGAACATACCCATATCCAGACCGAGAACGTTGGCCAGATAGACAGCGCGGGACATACCGCCCTCATCCGGGCTGATAACCTGCATATGATCGCTGTCGATGGTCAGTCCCGGAGTGCTGTTCAAGAGTCCCTTGACAAGCTGATAAGCCGGGGTTACGGTCTCAAAGCCGTGAAGGGGGATAGCGTTCTGTACACGGGGATCGTGTGCCTCGAAGGTAATGATGTTCTCGACACCCATGGCAACCAGCTCCTGCAGGGCCAGCGCGCAGTCCAGAGACTCACGGGAGCTACGCTTATGCTGGCGGCTCTCGTAGAGGAAAGGCATAATGACCGTGATACGGCGGGCTTTTCCGCCGATGGCAGCGATGACACGCTTCAGATCCTGAAAATGGTCATCCGGGGACATATGGTTGGTATAATGATGCAGGTTGTAGGTCAGGCTGTAGTTGCACACGTCTACCATCAGATACAGGTCATTTCCACGGACAGAAGCCTTGATAGAACCTTTGCCCTCGCCGGAACCGAAACGGGGCGTGTTGGCTTGAATAAGGTAGGAGTCCCGCTCATATCCTGTGAACGCAATGTTGGACTTGTGCTCCAGATCATTGCTGTGACGCCAGTCTACCAGGTAGTCGTTGACCTTTTTGCCAAGCTCCTCACAGCTCTTTAAGGGGATCAGACCCAGAGATCCGACAGGAATAGTTTCAAGAACACGCTGGCTGCGCTGCAATAACATAATAGTTACCTCCGTAAATTTATAAATTGGTATTATATAATTTTTTCTTAATACGAATATCGCTTCCGGGTAATTGCCGGATGGTATAGCTGCTGATGATACGCGACAGAGTACGCTCCGAATAAACGCTCCGCAGGGCTTCCATATCCAGGTTGGAGGAAATCAGCGTGGACTTCTTCCGGAGGATCCGCTCATTGATGCAGAGGAAGAACTGGGATACGGTAAAGGAGTTGGGTAACTCTGTTCCCAGATCGTCGATGATCAGCAGATCACAGTCAAAAAGATAAGGATAAGTCTGCGAGTAATCCGAGGCGTTCCGGTCCGCTCCGAAGGCTGCCTTGGACAGCAGATCAAAAAGCTGAAAGGCAGTCAGGTAGACTACGGAATGACAGCGATCCATCAGTTCCTTTGCGATACAGTTGGACAGAAAGGTCTTGCCGGTACCGACAGCACCCAGAAGGAGCAGGTTCTGAAACTGCGTATCAAATTGCTCAATAAAAAGCCGGGCTTCCGCTACGGTGCGCCGCATGGATTCCCTGTCATCGCCATCATACCAGTTATAAGAGAATGTGTCAAAGTTTTCCTGCTTTAAAATTTCATTTAAATTAGACTGATGATATAAAAGGTTGATCTCAGCCTGGAGAAAGCAGTGACATTTCTCTGTGCCGATGTAACCGGTATCCCTACAATCCGGGCAGACGTAAACGGGCTTCAGGGATTCCGGAGTCAGTCCGTGCGCGGAAAGAAGGTCGGTACGCTGTGCCTGAAGGGCCTTTAGACGGCTTTTGAGGGATGTCTGGCCTGCCGGGTTCTCCTCTATGGCAGAACGCACCAGAGCGGCCTGACAGGCTGTAATATCGGCCTCCAGAGCGGAAAGCTCAGGGACATCCCTCTGAATCTGCTCCATGCGCTCCTCGTACTCCTGACGGCTTCTGGCCTGCCGGGCCGCGTACATGCGCATGATGGAATCGTATTGGGTATTCATAAGAGACATAAGGCGTCCTCCGGTTATTGGTTAATGAGCTGCTTTTCCAGCTCCTTAAAATCATAATCCCGTTCCTGAAAATTGTGGAAACGGTTGGGTGCGGCTGCTTTCCTGGGCGCAGCTGCCGTTTCGGGCTGGGCCTTCCGGACATTCCGGTTCTGGTCAGAAAGCTGTACCTCCTCCAGGGTTTTTATGCCCTGCTTCTGCCAGGAGGACAGAATCTTATCCGTGTAGGGAAAGCTGGGCTGGTGAATAGCGGCCATGGTGCGGCTGCAGGCCTCCTGAATCAGCTCCAGGGAAAATCCATAGTCCTTCATCCATTTATCCATGCAGGCAATCTCTGCCTCCACGGGATGACGTCCGGTGACGCCGAAGGCCTTCAGAATCTTAAAATAAGCCCGGTTGTAAATGGTGGTCTGCTCTTTGGCCTGAGTAACGGTGGTGCAGCCGGCCTGATGCCAGGCTCTTGCCGTAGCTTCTATGTAGTGAATACTTTTGTGTCCGCCGGATACGGAATATTCCACCAGATATTCAATCAGGGCAGGACTAAAGCCGAAGATATCGTGAAGATCGAGAAGCTTACTGACCTCCGTGGAGCTTAAGGGCTTGCCCAGATACTGCTCACAGATAAACAGAAGCTGCTGCGCTTCCTCCGGCGTCAGCGGTTCCTTTGGAAGACTTTGGGAGGCAGGCTCCGTGGCAGTCTCGGGAGCAGTCCGGACAGGCTGCCCGGACTGCTCGGAAGCTTCACGGTTGTCGGAAGGATTTTCCGGGTCAGTTACAATCTGGATTCCGGTCAGATTCCGGGCATTGTCATACTGAAGCTTCAGAAGGTTCATGCGTTCCCAGTAATTCAGGGCCCGCCTCACGTCGCTTTCCGTATGTTCGAATTTATTGGCAATGAGCTCGATGGACAGTTCCCGGGTGTCTGCTTTCAGACAGCGCAGAAGATAGAGATAAATCTTCACATATTCGCCGTTGGCCTCCGGCATATAGTTGTCCAGAAAGAGATTCGGAACCAAGGTGTGGCCCCGGTCGCCGTCTCCGCATAATACAAATCCGCTCATAGCAATCCCTCTTTTAGATATCGCGAAAAATCCGCGAAAAACCGGTTTTGCCGGTATTTTTTACACCCTTGTATTGTAGCATAGAATCCCCAAAAAGAGAACAGGCTTTTTTGACAGGGGCTTTTGCGGCATGTGTATAATTAAAAATGTGGATAATGTGGATAACTTTGTGGAAAAAAATTATTTGCAACCGGAGACAGAAGCCAAAAAAGCCCGAAATGCCTGTAAAAACGGCATAAATGGGTGATTTACATAAAAAATAAAGGGATTCTTATGTCAACAGATTTTCCACAAAAAAATCCACATGCTTTTCTGTGGAAAATCCAGGGAAAGCATGTGGATAATGTGGATAACTTATTTGCGAATCAGGTTTTCGCCGATATCTGTCACGTTTCCGGCTCCCATAGTTATACACAGGTCGCCGGGGATACATTTTTCCAATAAAAATTTTTCGATTTCCTCAAAGGAAGGGAAATAGTAAGCGTCGGCTCCAAGTTGCCGGGCGCGTTCAGCCAGGTCTTTGGAGCTGATGCCCAGGGTGTCGGTTTCCCGGGCCGCGTAGATATCTGCCAGTACCACATGGTCTGCCAGGGTCAGCGCTTCGGCAAACTGATCGAAGAAGGCCTTGGTCCGGGTGTACGTATGGGGCTGGAATACGCACCAGATGTCTCTGTGGGGATAATGTCGGGCCGACTGAAGGGTCGCCTGAATCTCCGTTGGATGGTGGGCGTAGTCGTCAATGATGGTGAAGCCGTTGACCTCTCCTTTATACTGGAAGCGGCGGTCGGTGCCGGAGAAGTTCATCAGGCCCTTTTGAATCGTCTCTGCAGGGATACCCAGGGAATCCGCAAGGGCAATGGAAGCCAGCGCGTTCAGCACGTTGTGCTCACCCGGCACATTCAGGTGATAGATGCTTCCTGCTTCGCCATGCTTCGTAACCCGGAAGGTCGGGTGGGCGAATTCATCATAGGTTACCTCATCCGCATAGTAATCCGCATCCGGCGCGGAGCCGAAGGTAACGACACGGCAGGCCAGACCCTCGGTGATTTCCCGGTAATTGTCAATATCGTGATTGATAATCAGCAGACCGGATTCGGGCAGAAGTCCCGCAAACCGGTGGAAGGAATGACGGATGTCAGCCAGATCCTTGAAGAAATCCAGATGGTCTTCTTCTATATTTAATATGATTCCAATCGTTGGGAAAAAATGTAGAAAACTGTTGGTGTACTCACAGGCTTCCGTCAGGAAGGTCCCGGAATTTCCCACGCGGATATTTCCGCGGATAGCAGGCAGAATACCGCCTACGGAGATGGTGGGATCTGTGCCCGCGGCCAGCAGGATGGTGGAAATCATGGAAGTAGTCGTGGTCTTGCCGTGGGTTCCGGATACGGCGATGGCTTCCTTATAGTTGCGCATGAGCTGTCCCAGAAGCTCTGCCCGGGAAAGCATAGGGAGCCCGCGTTCCTTTGCTGCGGCAAATTCCGGATTGTCCGGATGGATAGCTGCCGTGTATACAACAACCTGGCAGTCCGCGGGAATGTTGGAAGCCTTCTGCCCGATAGAAACTTTGGCGCCCAGTTTTTCCAGGTGCTCTGTGAGCTCAGAAGCGTGGCTGTCGGAGCCGGACACAGAGAAGCCCTCCTTCAGCAGAATTTCAGCCAGGCCGCTCATGCTGATGCCGCCGATGCCGATGAAATGAATGGGAACCGGATTATGAAAATGAAGCTGATACATAGAATACACATCCTTATTTTATGGTTTTTATCTCATTTTTACAGCAATAGTATAGCATTAGCGGGGAAAGTTGGCAAGGTTGGCTTGTGGTGTGGGAAAAATAAACAAGAAATTAACCGGATTTTAATATATTATAGATAATATGTTAAAAATGCGATAAAAAATCTGTCGCAAAATGTTTAAAATAAAATCAAATTTTCCCAATTTCATGTTCACTATTTACAAATACTATGTTATAATATGTAAGAAACCAGTGACAGAACGGGAGGTTAAAGCTGGCGCTGATTGAACAATGAAATAGGACATAAGGAAAAACTTGGGCAAGAGGTGATTAGGTGATTAAGAAAGAAATGATAGCCATGCTGTTGGCTGGCGGTCAGGGAAGCCGTCTTGGGGTTTTAACCGCAAAGGTCGCAAAACCCGCTGTATCTTTCGGTGGAAAGTACAGAATTATTGATTTCCCATTGAGCAACTGCATCAATTCAGGTGTGGATACGGTCGGTGTACTGACTCAGTATCAGCCGTTGCGTCTGAACACCCATATCGGAATTGGAATGCCGTGGGATCTGGATCGCAACGTGGGCGGCGTAACTGTACTCCCGCCGTATGAAAAGAGTACAAACAGTGAATGGTATACCGGAACGGCGAACGCCATTTATCAGAATCTGGATTACATTGATACCTACAATCCGGATTATGTTCTGATTCTTTCCGGCGACCACATCTATAAGATGGATTACGAAGTAATGTTGGATTTCCATAAGGAGAATAATGCCGATGTAACGATTGCCGTTATGCCGGTTCCCATGGAAGAAGCCAGCCGTTTCGGCATCATGATCACCGATGACAATAGCCAGATTACAGAGTTTGAAGAGAAACCCGAGCATCCCAGAAGCAACCTGGCGTCCATGGGTATCTATATCTTCAGCTGGCCGATTTTGCGCAACGCGCTGATTCAGCTTTCCAGCCAGCCCAACTGTGACTTTGGAAAGCACATCATTCCGTACTGCCATGAGAACGGCAACCGTCTGTTTGCCTTCGAGTTCAATGGCTACTGGAAGGATGTAGGAACTCTCGGATCCTATTGGGAGGCCAATATGGAGCTGATCGATATCATTCCGGAGTTCAATCTTTATGAAGAATTCTGGAAGATCTATACCAAGAGCGACGCAGTGCCGCCTCAGTATATCTCCGCGGATTCCAAGATTGAGAAGTGCCTGATTACAGGCGCGGCAGAGATATACGGAGATGTATACAATTCCGTCATTGGCGCCGGTGTTACCATTGGAAAGGGCACGGTAGTCCGTGATTCCATTATCATGAAGAATACCACCATCGGAGAAAACTGTACCATCGACAAGGCGATTATCGCGGAAGAGGTAGAGGTATCCGACGGTGTAGTGATGGGAATCGGAGAGGAAGTCCCGAATAAGGTACAGCCGAAGATCTATTCCTTCGGACTAGTGACGGTCGGCGAGAATTCCTACATACCGCCCAATGTAAAGATTGGAAAGAATACCGCGATTTCCGGAGATACTACGCCGGATGATTACGATGAAGGCGTACTGGCAAGCGGAGAGTCATTGATAAAGGCAGGTGAGAGGTAATGAGAGCAATAGGAATTGTACTGGCAGGCGGCAATAATCACAGAATGAGAGAGTTATCCAACAAGCGTGCGGTAGCGGCTATGCCCGTGGCAGGAAGCTACAGAAGTATCGACTTTGCGCTCAGCAACATGTCCAACTCTCATATCCAGAGGGTAGCGGTATTGACACAGTATAACGCGCGCTCTCTGAACGAGCACCTGAATTCATCCAAGTGGTGGGATTTCGGAAGAAAGCAGGGAGGCCTGTATATCTTTACACCGACGATTACGGCGGAGAATAGCTCCTGGTATCGCGGAACCGCGGATTCCATCTATCAGAATCTGGACTGGTTGAAGAAGAGCCATGAACCGTATGTAGTGATCGCGTCCGGCGACGCAGTCTACAAGATGGATTACAATAAGGTACTGGAGTACCATATTGAGAAAAAGGCTGATATTACCGTAGTCTGCAAGGACATGCCGGCCGGTATCGACGTATCCCGTTTTGGCGTCCTGAAAACCGATGAAGAAGGACGGATTATCGAATTCGAGGAGAAGCCGGTAGAGACAAAGGAAAGCACCATTTCCTGCGGTATCTATGTCATCCGTAGAAGACAGCTGATTGAGCTGATCGAGAAATGCGCCCAGGAGGATCGCTACGATTTCGTGCGCGATATCCTGATCCGTTACAAGAACCTGAAGAGAATGTTTGCGTACCGTACCACGGATTACTGGAGCAATATCGCTTCCGTAGAGTCCTACTATGAGACAAACATGGATTTCCTGAAGCCGGAGGTCCGCAAGTATTTCTTTAAGACCTATCCGGACGTATATTCCAAGGTACTGGATCTTCCGCCTGCAAAATATAATCCGGGCGCAGATGTGAAAAACTCACTGGTATCCAGCGGCTGTATCATCAACGGAACCGTAGAGAATTCTATCTTATTCAAAAAAGTATTCGTGGGGAATAATTGTGTGATCAAAAACTCCATTATCCTCAATGAAGCGTATATCGGCGACAACACTTACATAGAGAACTGCATCGTGGAAAGTCGTGATACAATTCGTGCCAACTCCCGTTATGTCGGTGAGCCTGGAGTTAAGGTAGTCGTCGAGAAAAACGAGCGTTACGTGCTGTAACGACTGACGGCCCATAAGAAAGAACAAAAATGATAAACTGGCCGGGAGGTCAGAGGAAAGGGGCAGGAAGTATGCAGATTACAGATGTACGCGTACGGAAAGTGTCAAAAGAAGGTAAGATGAAGGCTGTGGTGTCAATCACCATTGATGATGAATTTGTAGTTCATGATATCAAAGTGATTGAGGGCGAAAAGGGATTGTTTATCGCGATGCCCAGCAGAAAAGCATCCGACGGAGAATACCGGGATATCGCACATCCCATCAACTCCGGAACCAGAGATCACATTCAGACGATCATTCTGGATAAATACGAGGCAGCTTTGGTAGAGGCAGAAGAAGAGGCCTGACCAGAGAATCGCTTTATAGCATGAGAGAAAAGAGGCGTCGTCCGGAAGGGCGGCGCCTTTTTAGAGTTCCTTCGGGGGATTGCACTGCGGCGGAACCCCTTGCCAATCCCGGGAAACTCTTGTATTATATGAAAAGACCCTATCGATTGATACACCCAGGCGGTGAATTGTGACCAATGGCCGCAGTGACCGCCCAGGTGTTCCAGATAATCAGAGCTACAGACTTCGGAAAATCAGGGTGTCCGGCTTTTCACGGATGGTGTGCGTCCGGGACGGACAGACTTGTCCGAACCGGGCGTACAGCGTCCGTGAAACGTCCGAACACACGATTTCCGAAGGCAGTAGCTCGTTCATCTATACGTTAAAAAGGAGAACACCCCATGTATATCATCGCCGGCCTTGGCAACCCCACCCAGCAATACGAACACACCCGTCACAACATCGGCTTCGACACCATCACCTATCTGGCCGATCGCCATCATATCCCTATGAACACTAAAAAATTCCAGGCTATCTGTGGGACAGGCGTCATCGAAGGACAGAAGGTTCTTCTGATGAAGCCCCAGACCTACATGAATCTGAGCGGCAACAGCATTGGAGAAGCCGTCAATTTCTATAAACTGGATCCGGCCACCGAGGTCATCATTATCTACGATGACATTGCCCTGGAGCCCGGTTATATCCGTGTCCGCAAGAAAGGCAGCGCCGGCGGACACAATGGAATCAAGGACATCATCGCACACCTGGGAACCCAGGAATTCCAGCGTATCCGCGTGGGCGTGGGAGAAAAACCCAAGGAATACGATCTGGCAGCCTACGTTCTGGGTCATTTCACAGCGGAAGACCGGAAAAAGGTAGAGGAAGCCATCGCCCAGGCGGCAGACGCTGCGGAGCTGATGGTGCAGGAGCGGGTTGACGAAGCTATGAACCTGTATAATAAGAAAAAACGCGAAGCATAGATATAAAGTAGCAGGAGAAAAACAGAGGTGCAGCATGAAAGCATTTATCAAACCCTTTCAGCAGCTCAGCGCATATGAAGAGATCGCCGGAAAACTGAAAAAAAACAAAGGCATTCTCTGGCTCTCAGGCTGCGTAGATTCCCAGAAGGTCCACGCAGCCTGCGCCCTGTGGCAGGGGACTAAGCAGAGACTGATTATCACCTACAGCGAGCAGAAGGCAAAGGAAATCTACGAGGATTGTCGGTACTTCGACCGGAAGGCCGTACTCTATCAGGCAAAGGATTTCCTCTTTTTTCATGCGGATATGCAGGGAAATCTTCTGGTACAGCAGCGGATCCGTGCCCTGCAGGCTCTGCTGACCCAGGAGGAGGTGACGGTCATCACCACCTTCGACGGACTGATGGATCGCCTGCGTCCTCTGGAAAAGGCAGAGGCTTCGATCCTGTGTATCGGCCGGGAAAGCGTCGTGCAGATAGACGCTCTGGCAGAAAAGCTGGCCAGACTGGGCTATGAGCGGGTCATTCAGGTGGAAGCACCGGGACAGTTCGCGGTCCGGGGCGGTATCGTGGACATCTTTGCCCTGACCGAGGAGGCTCCCTGGCGCGTGGAGTTCTGGGACGACGAGGTAGATTCCATTCGAAGCTTCGATGTAGAAAGCCAGCGTTCCATGGAAAATCTGGAAGAAATTGTAATTTATCCGGCGGCAGAACCGATCCCTGACGAGAAAGAGGAGGCGGTGAGCTTTCTGGATTATTTTGATCCGGCAAAATCCCTGATTTTCCTGGATGAGCCCACCCGGATTCTGGAAAAGGGACGTACTGTTGAAAAGGAATTTGAGGAGAGTATGGCCAACCGGGCGGCCAAAGGCGAAGCCATGCCGGAGGAGGCCTGCCTTCTGTACGGAAGCGACGAGATTGTGGCCCGTCTGAACCGCAGAAGCTGCGTAGCCTTAAGCCTGCTGGAGCAGAAAGCGCCGGAGTGGGAGATCGCGGGCCGTTATCAGATTGACGCCCGCTCCATCAACCCCTACAACAGCAGCTTTCCCACCCTGGTAAAGGATCTGAAGCGCTGGAAAAAGGAAAAGTACGCGGTGATCCTTATGTGCGCTTCCGGCACAAGGGCAAGGCGGCTGGCGGCGGATCTGCAGGACGAGGAGCTGAACAGCTTTTACAGCGAGGATCCGGAGCGGGTGGTAAATCCCTCCGAAATCATGGTGGTACACGGCAATCTCCACCGGGGCTACGAGTATCCCATGCTTCGCTTTGCCGTACTGTCGGAGACGGATATTTTCGGCAGGGAAAAGAAAAAGCGGAAGAAACAGAAAACCTACGAAGGGCAGAAGATTCAGAACTTCTCGGATCTGAAGCCCGGGGATTATGTGGTTCACGAAAATCATGGCCTGGGAATCTACCGGGGAATTGAAAAGGTAGAAGTCGATAAGGTCATGAAGGACTATATCAAAATCGAATACGCCAAGGGCGGCAATCTGTACATTCTGGCTACCCAGCTGGAAATGATCCAGAAATACGCCGGATCGGACGCCAAAAAGCCGAAGCTGAACCGTCTGGGCGGCAGCGAATGGAGCCGGACCAAATCGAAGGTCCGGGGAGCCGTACAGGAGGTGGCGCGGGATCTGGTGCTGCTCTATGCGGCCCGTCAGGAGAAGAAGGGCTTCGTCTACGGCCCGGATACGGTCTGGCAGACCGAATTTGAGGAGCTGTTTCCCTTTGAAGAGACCGAGGATCAGCAGTTGGCCATCGAAGCGACCAAGCGGGATATGGAAAGCACCAAAATCATGGATCGGCTGATTTGCGGCGATGTGGGATATGGCAAGACGGAGATCGCGATCCGGGCGGCCTTTAAGGCTGTGCAGGAAAATAAGCAGGTGGTCTATCTGGTGCCCACGACCATTCTGGCCCAGCAGCATTACAATACCTTTGTCCAGAGAATGAAGGATTTCCCGGTGCGGATCGATCTGCTTTCCCGTTTCCGGACTCCGGGCGAGATAAAAAAGTCTCTTACGGATTTAAAAAAAGGACTGGTGGACATCGTCATCGGAACCCACAGAGTTCTGTCCTCCGATGTGGAATTTAAGGATCTGGGGCTTCTGATCATCGATGAGGAGCAGCGCTTCGGCGTGGCACACAAGGAAAAGATCAAGAAGCTGAAGGAAAATGTGGACGTCCTGACCCTGACGGCAACGCCGATTCCCCGAACACTTCACATGAGCCTTATCGGGATCCGTGACATGAGCGTGCTGGAGGAAGCGCCGCAGGATCGTCTGCCGATCCAGACCTATGTGATGGAATATGACGGAGAGATGGTCCGGGCTGCCATCAGCCGGGAGCTGGCCCGGGGCGGTCAGGTGTATTATGTATACAATCGTGTCAACAATATTGCGGAGGTGGCGGCACAGGTGGCGGAGCTGGTTCCGGAGGCGACGGTGGCCTTTGCCCATGGACAGATGCGGGAACATGAGCTGGAGCGCATTATGTTCGACTTCATCAACGGGGAAATCGATGTGCTGGTGTCTACCACCATCATTGAAACCGGCCTGGATATTTCCAACGCCAATACCATGATCATTCACGACGCGGATAATCTGGGACTGTCCCAGCTCTATCAGCTCCGGGGCCGGGTGGGTCGTTCCAACCGGACCTCTTACGCCTTCCTCATGTACAAGCGGGATAAGATGCTCAAAGAGGTGGCGGAAAAGCGTCTGGGCGCGATTAAGGAATTTACCGAGCTGGGAAGCGGCTTTAAGATCGCTATGCGGGATCTGGAGATCCGCGGCGCCGGAAATCTCCTGGGTGAACAGCAGCACGGCCATATGGAGGCCGTGGGTTACGATCTGTATTGCAAAATGCTGAACGAAGCCGTGAAGCGGGAAAAGGGGCTGGACGTGGAAGAGGACGAATTCCAGACCACCGTGGATATGGATATCGACGCCTATATTCCGGCAACCTATATCCGCAGCGAAAGCCAGAAGCTGGATATCTATAAGCGGATCGCCGGAATCGAGACTTTCGAGGAAAGCGAGGATATGCAGGATGAGCTGCTGGATCGCTTTGGCGATTTGCCGAAGGCGGTTCAGAATCTTCTTGCGGTAGCCTGTCTGAAAATCAGGGCCCACAGCGTTTATGTTAAAGAGATTGTGGAAAAATCAGATGAGATCCGGCTGATCCTGTATGAGAAGGCGAAACTGAATCCGGCTGCGTTCCCGGAATTTCTGGCCCGTTATGAGGGCCGGATGAAATTCACCCGGGGCGAAAAGCCGGCGCTGTATTATCGCAGACAGAAGAACAGCCGGGGAGAGGAAGCGGATCCCCTGAAGCTGGCGGAGAGTATCCTCGACAACATGCAGGATTTGCTGGAGGATCGTACATGAGAAAAAACGGAAAAAAGCTGGGAATTCTGGTGATAATAGCATTGCTTTTACTGGCAGGCTGTAGAAAGAAGGAGACCGCTCTTCCCAGGGCGCTGGAGCAGGAGAGTGGAACGCCCCTTGCTACTCTGGGAGAGGATACCATCTATCTGGAGGAAGCCCGGTTTTATACCCGGATGCTGCAGGAACAGTGGGAATATGCCTATTATGAGAGCTTTGGGGAAACCATGTGGCAGCAGGAGGCAGGCGACGATAGCGGACAGACCCTGGAGGAGCTTCTGAAGGACAGCGTGATGGATACGGTGACGGAGCTGCATCTTTTATGTGCCCATGCCGCAGAGTATGGCGTCAGCCTCACAGACGAGGAACAGGAAACCATCGCCCGCAGGGCGCAGAGCTTCATGGAACAAAATACGAAAGAGGTGCTGGAGGCTGCCGGGGCAGACCGGGAAAGCGTGGAGCGTTATCTGGCCCGGAACGAGCTGGCCGGAAAAGTTGCAGAGGCCATTTTGAACGCTTATGAGCCGGAGATTCCCCGGGAGGAGGCGGAAGTCGGAAAGCTGACCTACGCGCTTTTTTCCAATACCGGCCTATATGATATCGAGGGCAATTACACGCCGTTTACGGAAGCAGAGCTGACCGGGATTCAGAAGCAGGCAGAGGACTTTGCCACGCTGGCGGCAGAGCTTGGGGATATCTCTGCCGCCGGGGAACAGTTTCCCCACACGGTCATTGATGTGTACTTCAATGGGGAAACCGACGGTGGAGCCCACCCGGATGTGGCGCAGAAGGCCAGGGAGCTTCCTGTGGGCGGCGTGTCCGCGGTGATAACCACGGAGGAGGGCTGGTATGTGGTGCAGCACGTGTCGGAGCTTGATGAGGACGCTACCGGGGATCGGCTGGAGGAACTGCAGGACCAGGCAAAACAGGAGCATCTGGAAAAGCTGGAGGAGACCTGGGCGAAAGAAACACCTCTGGTGACAGATGAAAAAGTGTGGGATACGGTACAGGTAGACGGGCTGCTTACCGGGGTGGCCGGAGCATAGTTGTGAAAACCCCGTGAAATCTGTCCGGAAAATCAAGAAAAACTTGCCCACAGCGGGAAAAAAGTCTATAATAAATCCAGATGATTTCAGAATACTCCGCTTTTGGCAGAAGCGGGCAGGAAAGGATTTAGAAAAATGATGAAAAAAGGAATTGCGGTTCTGGCAGCAGGACTGATGCTTGCAGGAACACTGACAGGATGCGGAAAGGGCAACACCCTGGACGGCACACAGACCGTGGCCGTGATGGACGAGACAACCAACGTGCCTCTGGGAGAGGTCAGTCTGTTGCTTCGGTATCAGCAGGCACAGATGGAGTCCTATTACGGATCCATGCTGGGCATGACCAATGTATACGGACAGGATCTGTCCGGTACCGGAACGATTTACGGAGAGACTGCAAAGCAGAGCCTGATGGAGCAGTTCAACCAGATGTATGTGCTGGAGGCAGAGGCGGCAGATTATGGCGTGGAGCTGACAGATGAGGAGAAGACAGCTATTTCTGACGCGGCAGCGAAATTTATGAAAGAGAATTCCGCAGAGGTGCAGAAGATCCTGGGCGTAGACGAAGCTGTGGTAGAGCATGTGCTGACGCTGATGACCATTCAGGAGAAGATGTACGCGCCTCTGACTACAGATGTGGATACGGTGGTTTCGGATGAGGAAGCAGCCCAGAAGCACATTGCTTATGTCTATGTATCCACTGCAGGTACCGAGCAGGATGAAGACGGCAATACCATCGACCTGACAGAGGAAGAGAAAGCAGCGAAGAAACAGGAGCTTCAGGATATTCTGGACGCGGCGAAGGAGAGCGGAGATCTGAAGGCGGCCGTGGAGGCAGCCAATGAAAACCGTGATGAGAATTCCCAGCTGACTGCAAGCGAGGCTACCTATGGGGCAGACAGCACCACACCGGCAGAGGAGGTACGCACCGCGGCAGACGCCCTGAAAGACGGCGAACTGGCGTCCATGATTGAGACAGACAGCGGATATTACGCAGTGCAGATGATCAGCACTTTCGATCAGGAGGCTACGGACAGCAAGAAGGAATCTATCGTAACGGAGCGCAAGAACACCCTGTATCAGGAGAAGTGCGCGGAGCTTGAGGAAAAGCATTCCTTTGAGACAAAGGACGACATCCTGGCCCAGCTGACCTTTGACCGGATTTACAAGGTAAACAGCGGAAGTACGGAGGAATAATCACATTATGGGAAAAGAGAGACTGGAACAGAATCTCATTGACCAGATGAAAGAGGCCCAGCTGAAGCTGGGATTTGAAGAGGAGACCATGAGGCTTTATTACCCCGTGGCCTCCTTGAATCTTTTACTGGGAACAGCCTGTGAAAGGCCGGCAGAAATGGTGAAGCAGCTGAAGCAGTTATTTGCGGAGGGGACAAGCGTGCTGGGGACCCTGGGTTTCCGGGTCAGCGCCGGAAGAATTGAGATCAGTGTGCCGCCGGATGGAGCCAGGTATGTGCATGAGCATATGGGAGACGTAGCCTTTTTGAAGGCCATCATTGATTTATTCAGCAATCCCCATGACAAGAGCGTGGAGGACGTGAAACAGGTCTTTGGCCGGTTTGGGACTTATGTGTGTGGACAGATGCCGGAGGGAACGGATTTTGACCAGGTGCTGTATTTTCAGGATCCATCTGTGGACGAATATTATTACTGTGTGAAGCAGGAGATGGGTCATCTTATCTATCATCGTTTCCTGAAGGAGGATTACCAGAAATTGCTGGAATAAATTAAGAAAAAATTAAGTCAGAGCAGTTGAAAACAGAAATTCCAGGTGTTATATTATAAAGGAAAACGACTGCGAAGGCAGCAGAAATAAAGCCCGAAGAGGGCAGGAAACGAATGAGGAGGCATTATGAAAGCAAAACGAGTGGGGGCGTTACTGCTCTCGGCAGTTCTGACCGTGTCGCTTTTAAGCGGCTGTGGAGCCAGAAGCCAGGTGGCGGAGGATATGATTCCGACGGTTACGGATCTGCAGGCGGATTCCGATGAAAATGCAGAAGAAACGACAGCCAGTGTCATCGGACTGGCTATGAACAAGTCCTATGTGGCAGAGCTGACCCGTCTGGACGGGGACAACACAGAGAAGGCAAAGGTATCAGCCAAGGAGATACAGGTGGTACTGAAAGCAACTTCTGTGGATAAGGATCTGAAAGTGCAGATCGTCAATAAAGCCAGCGGAAAGGTTATCACAGGTACAGCCTTTGAGGTGACCGTAAAGGATTCCGGAAATAAGTCTGAGAAGTATACGGATAAGGATAAGGACGGTATCATCTATGTGAAGTCCATGACGCCCGGTAAGTGTACCATTTCCATGAAGGCGTCCGGCGGATACGCGGCGCCGGCTGATATCACGGCAAATGTTAAAGCCAATATTGAATATAAGGCAGTAGATGTCAGCGCGGAGATCAAGAGCGAGAGCCAGATCAATGTATCCAAGGAGGATTCCAACACCTCCGGCAACGACAGCGCAGGTACCGCACAGAAGCTGACAGATACGGTAGAGTATGTGGCTTCCACCAAGACAGAACCGAAGCAGAAGGTGGATCAGTGGGGACAGAAGGTATATTCCAAGCAGAAGCTGGATAAATACGGAACTCCCATGTACGCAAAGATTATCTCTGAGCCGGCGGCGGATCATGTGGACGAGAATAAAGATAATAAGTGTGACCGTTGCGGCGCGGATCTGACTCCGGCCCATACCCACGCTTATACCGAGAAGAAGATTACAAAAGAGGCAACCTGTACAGAGGCAGGCTCCTATGTGATGGTTTGTCCTGCGGACGGTGCAGAGGGCGAGAAGGGAACCCTGGACGCCCTGGGTCATACCGACGAGGATAAGGACGGAACATGCGACCGCTGCGGCGCAGCTCTGGAAACCACAAAGCCGGACGATAAGAAGGAAGAAACGCCCGGAGGCGGAACAGAAGGCGGAAGTGGTACGGAAGGCGGAAGTAGTACAGAGAGCGGCACCATCAACGAAGCTGTGGAGGGACAGCCCCTCACACCGGCATCTGTGATTCTGCGCGGTCTGAGATTTCTGAAGGCAGCGCCCACAGAGAAGATCGTCTATGATACCAGCAGCGCTCCGATCTATGATACCAGCAGTGAGCCGGTTTACGAAGAGGGCGTGTCAGGCGTGAAGTACACCGGCTGGCAGACCATCGACGGAGCTACCTATTATTTCGATAAAAACGGCAATAAGGTCACAGGAACCCAGGTTATCCAGGGCATCCAGTATACCTTCAGCAGCGACGGCGTGCGCTCCGGCACCATCGGAATCGATGTGTCCAAATATCAGAGCGGCATCAACTGGCAGAAGGTTAAGAACGCGGGTATCAATTTCGCGATTATCCGCTGTGGCTACCGTGGATACGGCTCCGGTGTTCTGGTTCAGGATCCAAAGTTCGCTTCCCATATTACAGGCGCCAAGGCAGCAGGCCTTCGGGTAGGTATCTATTTCTTCAGCCAGGCAATTACCGAGGCAGAGGCGGTAGAGGAAGCAAGTATGGCAGTGAAGCTGGCGAACCAGTACGGCATCAATATGCCGATTGCCATCGACAGCGAGTATGCAGCCGGCGGAAGAGGCCGCGCGGACGGACTTTCCAAATCAGAGAGAACCAAGATTACTGTAGCCTTCTGTAATACCGTGGCGAACTCCGGTTATAAGCCCATGGTATACGCAAGTAAGAGCTGGTTCTCCTCTCATCTGAATGTATCCAAGTTCGGAAGTTATCGGATCTGGGTAGCGCATTACGCAGAAAAATGCGGTTACAGCGGACGCTATGACATCTGGCAGAATACCTCCAAGGGTTCGGTAGACGGCGTTCCGGGTAATGTAGATATGAATATCAGTTCCATTTAATGGAACAGAAAAAAAGGGCTTCGTCCGGATTGGACGAAGTCCCTTTTTTTCTGGAAAATCGATGGGCTATTCTATTTACGAATCGCTCAGGCTCTGCCGCAGGCATAGGTTTTCCTCGCTACGCCCAGCTCCTCATTAGCCGGGATGACGTGGATCATAACCGGGGAAGCGTCACAGGAAATGACGGTGTTGGATCCGGTACAGCTCTGGTTTTTCTTATCATCTAAGAGAATCCCCATATGCTTCAGCTGATGGCAGACAATTTCACGAATCCGGGTACCGTGTTCGCCGATCCCGCCGGTGAAGACCAGATGATCGAGGCCACCCAACTCTGCGTAATAGGTGCCGATATGACGGACAATGCCGTTGCAGAAGACATCGATGGCAAGCTGCGCCCGTTCATTCCCGGCGTCAGCGGCTTCCAGTACGTCCCGGAGATCATTGCTGACGCCGGAGATTCCCAGAAGTCCGCCCTTCTTTGTCAGTCCCTCCAGAACCTCGTCCAGGGACAGTCCTTCCTTTTGCAGAAAGGGGACAATAAAAGGATCGATATCGCCGCAGCGGTTGGACTGGATAATGCCTACCTGCAGGGAGATACCGAAGCTGGTGTCTACGCTTCTGCCCTCGTCAATGGCACAGAGGGAGCCGCTGCCGCCCAGGTGGCAGGAGATAGCCTTTCCGGTGGAGCCGTACAGCTCTGTCAGGGTTTCTGCCACATAGCTGTGGGAAGCGCCGTGATAGCCCAGACGCTGGATTCCGTATTGTTCATACCATTCCCAGGGGATTCCGTAGATTCGGCGCTCCATTGGAATGGTCTGGTGGAAGGCGGTTTCAAAAGCGCCGACCAGCATAGCATCCGGCGTCAGCTTCTGGAACTGGCGGATAGCCTCCAGATAAGGCGTATTGTGGGCGGGAGCCACAACCATATAATCCTCCATGCCCTGAAGCACCTCCGGCGTCAGTTCATGAATGCCGTAATGGTCTTTGGAAAGTACGGTCTTGAAGCCCACACGTGTGAGCTCTGACAGATCCGATAACACTCCCTGTTCCGGATCGAGAATCCGATCAAGGAAAAGCTGAATCCCTTCCGTATAAGTCGGGACATGAAGATTTTCCCGGAAGATACGGAAGCCGTCCGGCTTGGAAAAATGGAAAATAGCAGTGTCTGTGCCTACCCGCTCGACCTTTCCTTCTGCGAGAACCTCCTCCGCAGGCATGTCGAAGAGCTTGAATTTGAGGGACGTGCTCCCTGCGTTGCATACCAGAATTTTCATGTAAAACCTCCCTGTAAAAATTGTTCGTTAAAAAATACACAATATTGTTAAAAAAATATCACTTAATATCTTGTCAAAATAAGAAACTGCTGTTATGTTATTAGTATAGCAAAAACAAAAAGCATACACAATAAAAACAGCCGTTTCAAATAGATGTAATGGGGAAAAGGAAACAGGAGCGGCTTAGGACAGGAGGAACTATTATGATTAAAATGGCGTTTTTCGATGCAAAACCTTATGAAATGGAGGCGTTTAAAAAGTGGAACAGCGATGGTGAAATCGAGATCCGATATATGGAGCATAAGCTGAATGCGCAGACCGTAGACTCCGCAAGGGGCTGCGACGTGGTGTGTGCCTTTGTAAACGATACCATTGACGCGGAGGTGCTGGAAGAGCTGAGGGCTCTGGGCGTGAAGTTGATAGCTATGCGCTGCGCAGGCTATAACAACCTGGATTTGAAGGCGTTGGGAGATCTGAAGGCAGTCCGCGTTCCGGCATATTCCCCCCATGCAGTGGCAGAGCATGCCATGGCGCTTTTGCTGACTCTGAACCGGAAAACTCACAAGGCTTATAACCGTACCCGTGAGTTCAACTTCAGCCTGAATGGCCTGACAGGCGTGGATCTGTACGGCAAGACCGTCGGCGTCGTGGGAACCGGACGAATCGGCCGGATGTTCATCGATATCTGCCGGGGTTTCGGTATGAAGGTGATCGCATACGATATGTATCCGGTTGAGGGAATTGACTACGTGGATCTGGATACCCTGTTCCGGGAGAGTGATTTCATCTCCCTGCACTGCCCGCTGACCGACGAGACCCATCATATGGTGGACGAAAAGCGTTTTGCCATCATGAAGGACAGCGCGATTCTGATCAACACCTCCCGTGGAGCCCTGGTAGACAGCGTAGCCCTGGTAGAGGCTTTGTGGAACAAGCAGCTTCGGGCCGTAGGACTGGACGTATACGAGGAGGAGGCCAACTACTTCTTCGAGGACTGCTCCGGTGAGATCGTGGACGACGCGACCCTGCAGCTTCTGGTATCCATGCCGAACGTGCTCTTAACCTCCCATCAGGCGTTTCTGACGGAGGAAGCACTGTCCAATATCGCGGAGACCACGCTGCATAATGTGAAGGAATTTTTCCAGAACAACAACCTGGTAAATGAAATAAAATAGTGTATATTTCTCCTGCATTTCCACATACTACCCATAAAACACGCAATACAGTAATCAGGGCAGGTATGATATGCAGGAGGAACAGAGATTATGAAAGCTACGGGAATCGTAAGAAGGATTGACGATCTGGGAAGGGTGGTAATCCCCAAAGAGATACGAAGGACGCTCCGGATCCGGGAAGGAGATCCCCTGGAAATTTTTACAGACCGGGAGGGCGAGATTATCCTGAAGAAATATTCGCCCATCGGCGAACTGGGAACCTTCGCGAAGGAGTACGCGGACAGCCTGGGACAGGTTCTGGGGCTTCCGGTCTGTATCTGTGACCGGGATACGGTGATCGCGGCTGCAGGCGGGGCAAAGAAGGAGTATCAGGGAAAAGCCATCAGCCACGGTTTGGAAAGGCTGATTGAAAACCGGGAAAATCAGCAGGCGGAAGCTGGGCATAAAAAATTTGTAGGACTTGTGGAGGAAGACACAGAGCAGATGGGAAGTGAAACTATCTGCCCCATCATCGCCGAAGGCGACGCCATCGGCGCTGTGATTCTGTTTTCCCGCGATCCAAAGGTGAAAATGGGTGATATGGAATTAAAGCTGGCCCTGACCGCAGCGAATTTTCTGGGACGGCAGATGGAAAATTAAAAGAAACTGGGAGGCAGATAAATATGTACTATGTACCGGAAGGAACCAAAGAATGCGGATTCTATGAATGTAAAAAATGTGGCAACCGCTTTTTATCCCTGCAGACCATGCAGCGGATCCCATGCCCGGACTGCGCGATGGATATCGATTATGAGATCGGACCGGACGAATCTATGGAGGATATGACGGATACGGCAGAGCTGATCGATAAGCTGGAGGGCGAGGAAGAGATAGAAAGAATGGACGGACTCTTAAGCCTGGCAGTCACCGGCGGTGATTGCGAGTGGATCTAGTGAAAATTGCACAAAAAGCAGACCTAATAATCTGTAAAACTGACGAAAAAAGCAGGAAGTGGAAAATACTTCTTGCTTTTTTTCGTGAAAGAGACTGTGATAGAAGCATAAGAACTGGAAACGTTTCCAATGAAACGTTTCCAAAACGGATTCCAATAAGGAATTCCACCATGAACGGGAGGAAATCATTATGAACAAGAAACTCTTAGCCCTGACACTGAGCGGCGCTCTGGCAGTTTCCATGCTGACAGGCTGCGGCGGATCTTCCAACGGAGGAGACACCTCTACATCTACAGACACGAAGGCAGATACCACAGAAGCAAGCGGAGCAGAAGGCTCTGTATACTATCTGAACTTCAAACCGGAGCAGGATCAGCAGTGGCAGGACCTGGCAAAGGCTTATACCGACGAGACCGGCGTACCGGTAACCGTTGTAACGGCAGCATCCGGTAACTATGAGACCACTCTGATGAGTGAGATGGGCAAGAGCGGCGCTCCGACCCTGTTCCAGGTAAACGGACCGGTGGGTCTGGCAAACTGGAAGGATTACTGCTACGATCTGGCAGGCTCCGATATCTACGGACAGCTGACCAGCGATAACTACGCGCTGAAGGAAGACGACACCGTATACGGCATCGCATATGTAATCGAGTCCTACGGACTGATTGTAAATAAGACACTGCTGGAGAAGGCAGGCTACACTATCGACGATATCCAGTCCTTCGCGGATCTGAAAAAGGTAGCCGAGGATATCACAGCACGCTCCTCTGAGCTTGGCTTTGCGGCATTTACCTCTGCAGGTATGGACGGCTCCTCTGACTGGAGATTCAAGACCCATCTGGCAAACCTGCCGATTTACTTTGAGTATCAGACCGATGGTATCAGCAGCACAGACGCCATCAAGGGAACCTACCTGGACAACTACCGCGATATGTGGGATCTGTACATCAACAACAGCACCTGCGATCCGAAGGAGCTTTCCGCTAAGACCGGTGACGACTCCAGAAACGAGTTCCTGGCAGGCGACGCAGTCTTCTTCCAGAATGGTTCCTGGGAGTACGCGAACCTGACAGGCGACGGCGGTTATACCGATGACGACCTGGCTATGATTCCGATTTATATCGGCGTTGGCGACGAGGCAAATCAGGGTCTCTGCACCGGTACAGAGAACTACTGGTGTGTGAACAACCAGGCAGACGAAGCAGATATTAAGGCAACTCTGGACTTCATGAACTGGTGTGTAACCTCTGAGCTGGGAACCAAGACCATGGCGGATGAGATGGGCTTCGTTATTCCGTTCAAGGGCGCGCAGGAATCCAAGAACCTGTTTGTAAAGCAGGATGCAGAGTACACCGCAGAAGGCAAGACTCCGATATCCTGGAACTTCACCACCATGCCCTCTGAGGAGTGGAAGAACGGCGTAGGCCAGGCTCTGACCGCATACGCAGCAGACCAGACCGACGCAAACTGGGCAGGCGTTGTATCCGCATTCGTTGACGGATGGGCAACCGAGTACCAGATGGCAAACGGCCAGTAAAAGAAAGAAACTATTTTAAGGGGCGGGCAGTTCATACTTGCCTGCCCTTTTTCTACTCAATTTTAACTCAGAAAGGAGTGCAGAATCATGGAAAAAGCGATCAAACGCTGGTCGCCCCTTTTTGTACTGCCCACGCTTCTGGCTTTTACAATTGGATTTATCATTCCCTTCTTTGAGGGACTGTATCTGTCCTTCTGCCAGTTCACGACAGTAAAAAACGCGAAATTCACAGGCTTTGGAAATTATAAAAAAATCTTTTCCGACCTTACATTTTTAAGCTCCTTTAAGTTTACCGTGCTCTTCGCAGTGGCCTCCATTGTGCTGATTAACGTCATTGCCTTTGCGCTGGCGCTGCTTCTGACACGGAAGCTTAAGGGTACCAATATTTTCCGTACGATCTTCTTTATGCCGAACCTGATCGGCGGTATCGTGCTGGGATATATCTGGCAGATTCTGATCAACTGTGTGCTTTCCATCGTAGGACAGCCGCTTTTGGCATTGAACAGCTCCGCAGGCTACTGGGGACTGATTATTCTCATGTGCTGGCAGCAGATTGGTTACATGATGATCATCTATATCGCGGGATTGCAGAATGTCTCCGATGACCTGCTGGAGGCAGCCCAGATCGACGGAGCGACGCCCTGGCAGACTTTATGGAAGGTGAAGCTTCCTATGGTTATGCCGTCCATTACCATCTGTGTATTCCTGACGCTGACCAACTCCTTCAAGCTCTTTGATCAGAACCTGGCACTGACCGGAGGAGATCCGAACCATATGACAGAGATGCTGGCACTGAACATCTATCAGACCTTCTACGCAAGGGCAGGCGCCCAGTGGAAGGGTCTCGGCCAGGCCAAGGCCGTACTGTTCTGCCTGCTGGTTATCGTAATTTCCGTGCTCCAGCTGCGGGCTACACGTAAGAGGGAGGTGCAGCAGTAAGATGAGAAAGAAAAAACAGATACAGGATACCGTCATGATAGTGTTTCTGAGCATTCTGGCGCTGTTGTACGTCTATCCGATCGTCATGATTCTCTTTAACTCTGTAAAGAGGGAGACGGCGATTACCACCTCCGGCGCGTTCACCCTGCCGACGGCGGACACCTTCGCAGGCTTGGCGAACTACGCCAACGCGATTGCCTCCAAGGGCTTTTTACAGAGCTTAGGTTACAGCCTTCTGATTACCATCACCTCTGTGGCGGCGATTCTTATCTGCTGCTCCATGTGCGCTTGGTACATCACCCGGGTAAAGGGAAAGCTGTCAAAGATTCTGTATTACCTGTTTGTATTTTCCATGGTCGTACCCTTCCAGATGGTGATGTTCACCCTGTCCCAGACAGCGGATTCCTTAAACCTTAACAAGCCCTGGAATATCTGGATTATCTACCTGGGCTTCGGCGCGGGCCTGGCGGTTTTCATGTTTGCGGGCTTTATGAAATCCATTCCCCTGGAGGTAGAGGAAGCGTCCATGATCGACGGCTGCAATCCGCTGCAGACCTTCTTCCTGATTGTACTTCCCATGCTGAAGCCGACCCTGGTATCCGTAGGAATCCTGGAGGCCATGTGGGTATGGAACGATTACCTTCTGCCGACCCTGGTACTGGACATCAAAAATTATAAAACAATTCCCATGTTGATCCAGTATTTCCGCGGAAGTTATGGTAAAGTAGAGATGGGTCCCATGATGGCAAGTATTATGTTAACCGTAATACCCATTGTTATCGTATATCTGCTGGGCCAGAAACACATTATCAAAGGAGTGGCTGCGGGAGCAGTTAAGGGATAAACATACAGATGACAATCAAAGACATTGCGAAGGAGTCCGGATACGCGGTGGGCACAGTGTCCCGTGTGCTCAATAATCATCCGGACGTATCGGAAAAAGCGCGAAAGACCATTATGGCGGTGGTGGAAAAGCACCATTTCAAGCTAAACAGCAACGCCAAGCACCTGAAGCAGCAGGCCAGCAGCGGAATCGCGATTATCGTAAAGGGTTCCCAGAATATGCTGTTCGCTTCCATTGTGGAGCGGCTGCAGCGGCTTATGAGCGAGAAAAAGTATGCTTCCTTCATCTACTATATCGGTGAGGAGGAAAATGAGGTGGAGCGGGCCGAAAGGGTGTGCCTGGAGCGGCATCCCTTGGGGATTCTCTTTCTGGGAAGCGATCTGGAGTTCTTCAAAGAGCGGTTTGACCGGCTGGAGATTCCCTGCGTGCTGGTTACCAACTCGGCGGCGGAGCTGGGCTTTGACAATCTCTCCAGTGTCAGTACAGACGACGAGGCAGGAGCGCAGGCAGCGGTAACGCATCTTTTGAAGCTGGGTCACCGGGACATCGGTATCCTGGGCGGCTATATGGAAAAGTCCCATGCGGCCCATACCCGGTACAAGGGCTGCGAAAAGGCCTTCGCGAAGCAGGGTATAAAGCTGGAGCCCGGTCGGCAATACCGGTCGGCGTTCTTTTCCATGGAGGAGGGCTATCACGCCATGGAGCAGCTGTTTGAGCAAATGCCGGATCTGACGGCGGTATTTGCCATGGCAGATGTACTGGCAGTGGGCGCTATCCGCGCTATCCGGGACCGGGGACTTCGGGTACCGGAGGACGTTTCCGTGATGGGCTTTGACGGAATTGAATTGGGAAATTATCTTTCTCCGCGGCTCACTACGGTGCGCCAGGCCAGAGAAAGAATAGCTGACCGGAGCCTGGAAATTCTGCTCTCGGACATTGCGGGAGAGCGTCCGGCGGTGCATGAGCTTCTTCCCTTCGATATCGTGGAGGGAGAGAGCGCGGCGAAAATCGCCCGCTAAGACAGAACAGAAGATAAGATGGGTAACGGTGAAGATATGGAATAATTACGGTGTACGCTCTGGGCGGACACGGTAAGGAGGAAGAAAAATGGCAGATATTACATTTAAGCATGTGGTGAAAACCTATGACAATAAAAATACAGTGGTTCCGGATTTGAATCTGGAAATTCACGACAAGGAATTTATCGTGCTGGTCGGTCCGTCCGGCTGCGGAAAGTCCACGACTCTCCGCATGATTGCGGGTCTGGAGGAGATTAGTTCAGGCGACCTGTACATCGGTGACAGAAGAGTGAACGATGTGGCGCCCAAGGATCGGGATATCGCGATGGTATTCCAGAGCTATGCCCTGTATCCCCATATGACGGTATACAAAAATATGTCCTTTGCCCTGGAGCTTCATGGCACGCCCAAGGACGAGATTGACAAAAAGGTGCGCGAGGCAGCCGAGATTCTGGGTCTGACGGAGTATCTGGACCGGAAGCCCAAGGCGTTGTCCGGCGGACAGAGACAGCGTGTGGCACTGGGCCGCGCTATGGTGCGGAACCCTGCGGTATTCCTGCTTGACGAGCCCCTGTCCAACCTGGACGCCAAGCTCCGTACCGAGATGAGAAGCCAGATCGCCGCGTTACATAAGCGTCTGCAGACCACCTTCGTATATGTAACCCACGATCAGACCGAGGCTATGACCATGGGCGACCGTATCGTAGTCATGAAGGACGGTATTATCCAGCAGGTAGACACGCCCCAGAACCTGTACAATTATCCCTGCAACAAGTTTGTGGCAGGCTTTATCGGTTCTCCCCAGATGAATTTTGTGAATGTGAAGGTGGAGAAGGAGGCAGCCGGAACCGTACTGGTATTTGGCGATTACCGGATTCCGGTGAACAAGCCGGAGCTCCAGGCTTATGTGGGCAAAGAGGTTATCATGGGCATCCGCCCGGAGGACATTCATGCGGAGGAATCCTTCCTGTCTATCTCCGACGCTTCCAATATCGAGGCGAAGGTAGACCTGGCGGAAATGATGGGATCTGAGATTTATCTGTATCTGACCTGCTTCGGACAGAAGCTGGTAGCCAGAGTGCCGTCCCGCACCGGAATCCGCGCAGAGGACATGGCGAAGCTGGCTCTGGATGTGAACAAAATTCATGTCTTTGACGTGGAGACGGAAGCTATCATCTGTCATTAGGATTAAAAATCAGACAGTCAGGAGGAAAATCACGATGACGAAATATACCGTTTTATTGAACAGCATTGAAAAAATAAAAAACTTTGTAAATACCATTACCCGCTATCCCTATGATTTTGATCTGGTGTCGGGACGCTATACCATTGACGCCAAATCCATTATGGGTATCTTTTCCCTGGATTTGACCCACCCGCTGGATCTCTGTGCCTATACGGACGGGGATGAAAAGCTTCAGGAGGATCTGAAACCCTATCTTGTGGAAAAAGGAGCGTGATGGCCGGTGAGAAGCAGTGGAATTTTGATGCACCTCTCTTCCCTGCCGAGTCCTTACGGAATCGGCAGCATGGGAAAACCGGCGCGGGAATTCATTGATTTTCTGAAGGCGGCGGGCCAGGGCTACTGGCAGCTGCTTCCCATCTGTCCCACCAGCTACGGGGATTCTCCCTACCAGTCCTTTTCTACCTACGCGGGCAATCCTTACTTTATCGATCTGGAGCTGCTTGAGGCAGACGGACTTCTGGAATGGCAGGAGTATGGAGAGGTGGATTGGGAGAGCGCGCCGGATAGGGTCAATTACGGCGTCCTGTACGAAAAGCGTTACCCGATTCTGCGGAAGGCCGCAGAGCGGTTCCTTACGCGGATTCCTTCGGATTATCCGGAATTCTGTGCGAACAATGATTACTGGCTGGGAGATTACGCCCGGTTTATGGCCATGAAGCATGCTCATGGAGGAGCGTCCTGGCAGGAGTGGGAAGCCCTTTCGACAGAGGAAATCGAGCTTCGGTACGCGGAGGAGATCCGCTTCTGGAAGGTGCTTCAGTACCTGTTCTTCCGGCAATGGGAGGAGCTTCGCGCTTATGCCAATGAGCAGGGAATCCGTCTGATTGGAGATCTGCCCATCTATGTGTCCCTGGACAGCGTGGATGTGTGGGCACATCCGGAGCTATTCCAGCTGGATGAGAACCGGAATCCAAAGGAAGTGGCCGGCTGTCCGCCGGACGGTTTTTCCGCAGACGGGCAGCTCTGGGGAAACCCTCTATTCGACTGGGGATATATGGAAAAGAACAATTATGACTGGTGGGTCAGACGGATTCAGTATCTCTGCAAGGTCTACGATATCCTGCGGATCGATCATTTCCGGGGCTTTGATTCCTACTATGCGATTCCTTATGGAAACACAACTGCCCGGGGCGGGCATTGGAAGCAGGGACCGGGAATCGCTCTGTTCCGGGCAGTGGAGGATCAGATTGGGCCGCAGCGGATCATTGCAGAGAATTTAGGTTATCTGACCGAGTCGGTCCACCAGCTTCTGGAGGACAGCGGCTTTCCGGGAATGAAGGTATTGGAATTTGCCTTTGACAGCCGGGACGGAGGCGGCAACGCTTATTTGCCGGAAAATTATCCGGAGCATTGCGTGGCCTATGTGGGAACCCACGACAACGACACGGCGCTGGGCTGGCTGAAGACGGCCCCGGCGGAGGATGTGGCCTGTGCCAGGGAATATCTCCATGAGACAGAGGATGGGGAGGCAGCCCGGGCTATGCTCACTGCCATCTGGAACAGCCGGGCAGAGCTTGCCATCGTGCAGGCGCAGGATATCCTGGGACTGGGAAGCGAAGCCCGCATGAACACCCCGTCCACCGTAGGCGAAAACTGGCGCTGGAGAGCGAAAGAGGAAAGCTTTACGCCAGAGCTGGCTGCAGAGCTTCGAGAGAAGATGGAAGCCTGCGGAAGGCTGGAAAAATAAAAAAGCACGGATAAAAAAAACGGGACATAGCAAAAAGCTGTGTCCTGTTTTTTTCATCCAATTATTTACAAAAGATAGAAAAGCTGCAATTAAGCATAAAATAGATCATATATTATCTGTAAATAAATCGTACAAGAATGATGTAAAAGTCTTACATTGAAATCCACCCAAAGGCGTTTGCCACGGAGCTGAGCAGGATAATGACTGCAAAGACCGGGCCAAGATACTGGATTATGACGCGGAAAATCTTCTTTCTCTTAAAAGACTGTTCCCCGTGGAGCACTTCTTCTTCAATTCCCTTTACACCGATGACTCTGGAAATCAGCAGGCAGGTAGCGACTGCCGCGATGGGCATCATCACAGAGTTGGTCAGGAAATCAAAGAAATCCAGGAACTGCATACCGATGATTTCCACAGCAGCCAGGGGACCGTAGCCCAGTGAGGACAGGGTTCCGAGGGCAAGCATAACGAGGCCGACCATAAGGGTGGCCTTTTTGCGGTTCCAGCCAAGCTCGTCCTCAAAGGTAGATACGGCGCTCTCCGTCAGAGCGATGGAGCTGGTCATAGCGGCAAACAGTACCAGTACAAAGAACAGAATACCGACGATAGTACCCATTCCCATGCTGTCGAATACCTTCGGAATGGTGATAAACATCAGGGCCGGACCTGCCTGCAGGGTATCCGGATCTCCGCCGGAGAAGGCGAATACTGCCGGAATAATCATCAGGCCGGCCATAATCGCGATAGCAGTATCAAAGATCTCCACATTTCTTGTGGAATCCTCGATGGAAATGTCTTTCTTCATGTAGGAACCGAAGGTCACCAGGATACCCATGGCGATGGACAGGGAATAAAACATCTGTCCCATGGCTGCCACTACAGTCATCCAGGAGAAATTCTTTGCATTCGGAATCAGAAAATACTTCACGCCGGCCAGAGCTCCCGGTCTGGTTATGGAGTAAACGGCGATGATAACGGATAATACCACCAGAATCGGCATCATAATCTTGGATACCCGCTCAATTCCATTGCGGACGCCTGCGTAGATAATCAGCAGGGTACACAGGGAAAATACGATGAAGCAAAGTTCTGTGGAAACGCCGTTGGAAATGAAGGCGGAGAAATAACCGTCCGCAGCCAGGGTATGTCCGTTTCCGATGATATATTCTACCAGATATTTGATAACCCAGCCGCCGATAACGGAGTAGTAGGGTACAATCAGTACCGGAATAATCGCGTTGATCCAGCCGCCGAAGGACAGCCATTTAGACTTTCCAAAGGAATGGTAAGCGCCGACCGGGCTCTTCTTTGTCATACGTCCCAGAGCTGTCTCAGCTACGATCATGGTGTAGCCGAAGGTCAGGGCCAGAACGATATAAACCAGAAGGAAAATACCGCCGCCGTATTTGGCAGCCAGGTACGGAAAGCGCCAGATATTGCCCAGGCCTACGGAAGCGCCTGCAGCAGAAAGCACGAAGCCCAGTTTTCCCGAAAAAGAGCTTCTTTTGTGGTTGTGTGAACTCATAAATCTATCCCCCTATGTTGATTGGTCATGTAGGATATAGTGTACCACAGAGGGCGAAAAAAAGCAATAAAAGACCGTCATCCGCGAAAGATGGCAGTAAACGCGGATGACGGCTTTTAAAGTTGGGACATTAATCTTTTTTCAGAAGATCCTTACCGGAGATACCCGGCTCAGTCATCTGTACCGGATTCAGGATCTGGTCAAGCTCTTCCTCTGTCAGAAGCTTCTCCTTCAGAATCAGCTCCCGGACGGAATCGCCGGATTTCATAGCTCTCTTGGCAATGTCTGCAGCCTTCTGGTAACCAACATGGGGGCAGATAGCAGTGATGATACCTACGCTGTTTTCTACCAGATAACGGCAACGCTCCTCATTGGCAGTGATTCCAATGACGCAGTTGTCTACGAAGGTCTCTACGGCATAAGCCAGAGTATCGATGGACTGGAACAGGCAATAGAAGATGATAGGCTCGAAAGCGTTCAGCTCCAGCTGGCCTGCCTCAGCAGCCATAGTGATGGTCATGTCATTTCCGATGATATTGAAAGCAACCTGGTTGACTACCTCAGGAATAACCGGGTTTACCTTACCCGGCATGATGGAAGAACCATTCTGCTTTGCCGGAAGGTTAATCTCATGGAAGCCTGCGCGGGGACCGGAGGACATGAGACGAAGGTCATTGGCAATCTTGGATAAGGTAACGGCGCAGGCCTTGATAGCGCCGGATACGGATACGAACGGGTCGAGGTTCTGGGTGGAATCAATCAGGTCAAAGGCCTGGATAAAGTCCATACCGGATACCTCGGACAGGTTCGGAACGATACGCTTTAAGTAAGCTTCGTCTGCGTTGATACCGGTACCGATGGCAGTACCACCCATGTTCAGGGAACGCATCTCGTCCATGGCGATGTCCATACGGCGGATATCACGCATAACTGCGACAGAGTACGCCTTGAATTCCTGTCCCAGACGGATGGGAACCGCGTCCTGCATCTGGGTACGGCCCATCTTAATCACATGGTCAAATTCCTCTGCCTTCTCGGAAAATGCGGAGTGAAGACGGAGCAGCTCTTTCTTCAGATTCTGCAGCAGACGGAGGGAAGTCATCTTGCCTGCAGTCGGGATGACGTCGTTGGTGGACTGGCCGCAGTTTACATGGTCGTTGGGGTGTACGATGGAGTAATCGCCCTTCTGGCCGCCCAGAAGCTCGATAGCACGGTTGGCGATGACCTCGTTGGCATTCATATTGATAGAGGTTCCGGCGCCGCCCTGAATCGGGTCTACGATGAAATCCTCATGGTGCTGACCGGCCAGAATCTCGTCGCAGGCCTTGACAATCGCGTCTGCGATCTTCTTGTCCAGCAGGTTAATCTCACAGTTGGTGATAGCGGCAGCCTTCTTGATGTAAGCCAGGCTGTTGATGATTTCCGGATGCATATTCAGTCCGGTAATATGGAAGTTCTCTGCGGCACGCAGGGACTGGACGCCATAATATACGTCTTCCGGTACGTCTTTGGAACCGATGGAGTCTTTCTCTACTCTGTATTCTATCTTTTTGCTCATAACCCTTCTCCTTTAACATAACTCCTGTGTTTATTTCTCTTGTTGCCTTCATTATAGTCAGCTGTTATAATATAATCAAATACATATATTGATATAAGATATATAACTTTAAAACTATACTATCGGAGGGGAAATTATGTTTCGCGGAATGGAATATGTCTATGCGGTTTATCAGGAAAAAAGTATCTCCCGGGCGGCAGAGCGCCTGTGTATCTCCCAGCCGTCCTTAAGCGCCAATATCAAGCGGATCGAGGGAAAGGTGGGGTATCCGCTCTTTGACCGGAGCACCAAGCCTTTGTCCCTGACGGAGTGCGGGGAAAAATATATTCAGTCCATAGAGAAAATCATGGCCGTAGAAAATGAATTTGCCGATTACGTCAATGACTGGGGAGAACTGAAGACCGGGCGGCTGGTGCTGGGCGGCAGCAGCCTTTTCGCTTCCTGGGTACTGCCGGGACTGATTGGAGGCTTTTCTGCCTGTTATCCCAAGGTACATGTGGAGCTGGTGGAGGAAAGCACCGCCGAGCTGGCCAGGCTTCTGCAGCAGGGCCGTATCGATATGATGCTGGATAACTGCAAGCTGGATCCGCTGCTGTTCGATCACACCGTTTATCGGGAGGAAACGCTGTTTCTGGCCGTTCCCAGGCAGTTTCCGGCTGCGGAGCAGGCGGCGGCTTATATTCTGAGCAAAGAGATGATTGAAACGGGGAAATGGAAAGAAAAATCGGTAAAGCCGGTTCCCTTAAAGTTCTTTACGGAAGCGCCCTTTGTAATGCTGAAGCCGGAAAATGATACCCGGAAGCGCGCGGTGGAGATTCTGGAACGGGCCGGAATCAGCCCGGAGATTTCCCTGGAGCTGGATCAGCAGCTGACCTCCTATCACGTAGTCTGTTCCGGCCTGGGGATAGCCTTTGTCAGCGATACGCTGATCCGCGAGGTTCCCGCCCGCAGCGACGTGGCCTATTTCAAGCTGCCGGAGGGCAGGCGCAGCCGGAATCTGAGCTTCTATTGGAAAGCGGGAAGATACCGGACGCGGGCCATGGAGGAATTTCTGAAAATGATTACCCTATAAAATAAGGCGGAGCCTGCGTTAGCGCTCCGCCTGTTTGATATCCTATTTCCCCTGGCTCATCTGATCCAGCAGTCCGGTTTTGATCCGGAACAGCTTGTCCGAGAGATCTACATAGACCTGATGGGGATTGGTCAGTCTTCTTGTCTCGTCCCACAGAGTCTCCTGTTCCTTCTTGCAGTAATCCCGGATGTCCATGACGCTGGGAGAGGTGTATACACATTCGCCCTTTTTGAATACCGGAACCAGCAGCTCCCGTACATGGTAGGTGCCGCCCTTTAAGGTGGTCTTCTTCCAGGTTTCTATGGAATCGAAGATCAGCAGATCCTTTTCCGGATCAAAGGTCTCGTCGGCCAGCGAAATCAGATCCGCGCGGATCTTGCCGGTCTCATTGTCATAGAGACGGAATACGGTCTTGTTGCCCGGGTTCGTAATCTTCTCAGAATTCTCGGAAAGCTTAATCTTCGGAATAAACTCGCCGTTTTCGTCCTGTACAGCTGCCAGCTTGTATACGCCGCCGAAAGCGGGGCAGTCGCTGGAGGTAATCATATTGGTGCCGACACCCCAGGAGGTGATGGATGCGCCCTGATCCTTCAGACTGTTGATCAGGTACTCGTCCAGATCGCTGGAAGCGGAAATAACCGCATCCGGGAAACCGGCCTCGTCCAGCATCTTGCGGGCCTTCTTGGACATATAAGCCAGGTCGCCGCTGTCCAGACGAATGCCGTAGAAGGTAAGCGGAATACCGGCTTCGCGCATCTCTGTGAATACGCGGATAGCGTTGGGAACGCCGGATTTCAGAGTATCGTAGGTATCCACCAGCAGAATGCAGGCATCCGGATACAGCTCGGAATACTTCTTAAAAGCGGTATACTCGTCCGGGAAGCTCATAATCCAGCTGTGGGCGTGGGTGCCCTTGACCGGAACGTCGAAGAGCTGGCCGGTCAGCACATTGGAGGTACCGATACAGCCGCCGATCATGGCAGCGCGGGCGCCGTAGATACCGGCGTCCGGTCCCTGCGCCCGGCGCAGACCGAACTCCATGATACCGTCGCCCTTGGCAGCGTATACCACGCGGGCGCACTTGGTAGCAATCAGGCTCTGGTGATTGATGATATTCAGAATAGCGGTTTCTATCAGCTGAGCCTCCATAATCGGCGCGATTACCTTCACCAGCGGCTCCCGGGGGAATACGACGGTTCCCTCAGGAATCGCGTAGATATCGCCGGAGAAATGGAAATTGCTCAGGTATTCCAGAAAGTCCTCGTCGAAGAGCTTCAGGCTCCGCAGATATTCGATGTCGTCCTTATCAAAGGTCAGATTCTTAATATAGTCGATGACCTGATCAAGGCCTGCCGCAATAGCAAAGCCGTTGCCGGAGGGATTCTTCCGGTAAAAGGCGTCAAAGATAACAGTTTCATTGGTCTGATTCTTGAAATAGCCCTGCATCATAGTGAGCTCATAGAGATCGGTCAGCAGAGTCAGGTTCATTGTACTCATAATAAAATTGCGCTCCTTCGCACTGGATGACAGCGGCGGCTTCTTTGTGAAGCGACAGCTGTCATGACATTAAATTTGATGTAACCAAGATAGCACATTTACAAAAAAATAACAAGATCCCTCTTTTCTTTTTCTGTGAAATCATGTATGATAGATAAAATCATAAAGAAAATCAACGGCATCAGGATGCGGCGAAGGCTGCGTTCTGGTGCTGTTTCTGTATAGGGAGAGTTAGTGATCAACAACACCCGCCCGGCGGATAAGGAGGAAGCAGCAGTGACAGAATTACTGGTAAAGACATTTGTGAAGGATTATAAGAATACGGAGGACGCGAAGGTGCGGACCGCTTACGGGGTTCTGGCCAGCATAGTGGGAATCTTCTGTAACCTGCTTCTTTTTGCGGGAAAGCTGGCGGTGGGCCTGGTGCTTCATAGCGTATCTGTTATGGCAGACGCCTTCAACAACCTGTCGGACGCCGCATCCTCGGTGATCGGTTTTGTGGGCGTGAAAATGGCAGAGAAGCCTGCGGATCAGGAGCACCCCTTCGGTCATGGCCGGATGGAGTATATTGCGGCCCTGATTGTATCCTTCCTAGTGATTGAGGTGGGCTTTACCTTCTTTAAAAACGCCATTACGAAAATCCGGACGCCGGAGGAACTGAGCTTCAACCGGGTTTCCATGCTGATTCTGCTGGCCTCGGTAGCGGTGAAGCTGTGGCTCAGTCTGTTTAACAAAACGCTGGGAAAACGGGTGAATTCCACGGTTATGCAGGCGACAGCCACGGACGCCCTGGGGGACGTGGTGACCACGCTGGCCACCATGGGTTCCATTCTGTTTTTCTATTTTACAAATATCAATATCGACGGCTATGTGGGACTGGTGGTTTCTCTGCTGGTTATGTGGGCTGGTATCGGGATTGCGAAGGATACGCTGGAGCCGCTGATTGGACAGTCGGTGGATCCCAAGGTGTACCGGGAGATTTCGGATTTCGTGGAAAGCTATGACGGCATTCTGGGCAGCCATGACCTGATCGTCCATAACTACGGGCCAACCAAAAGTCTTGCGTCTATTCACGCGGAGGTGCCGAGTGATGTGGATATCGAGACGTCCCATGAGATCATTGACCGGATCGAGCGGGACGCGGTGAAGAAGCTGGGAATCTTTCTGGTGATTCATATGGATCCGGTAGAAACGGAGGACGCGAGAGTAGGAGCACTGAAACAGGAGGTACTGAAGGTGCTTCAGGAGCTGGATCCCCAGCTTACCCTGCATGATTTCCGGATTGTGGACGGAGAGAAGCAGATAAATCTGATCTTTGACGTGGTTGTTCCCTTTTCTTATGGGGAAAAGGAACGCCCGAAGCTGCGCAAAGCCATTCAGGAAAAAGTACATGCCCTGGACAGCCGGTTTCAGTGTGTGATTACCTTTGACAATGCGTTTATGGCGGAGGAATAAAAGAGAAAGAAAAAAATCGAAAAAAATGAAAAAAACACTTGCAATCTGTAAAATACTATGGTATTATAACATTCGTCGCTAAGACATAGGGCTATCGCCAAACGGTAAGGCAACGGACTCTGACTCCGTCATTTCAAGGTTCGAATCCTTGTAGCCCTGCTTCAAAGCCTCTGAAGAGAAATCTTCAGAGGTTTTTTTGTGCCCGGAAATGGCGGATTTCCGGGCTTTTTCTGGTTTCTTGGGGAATTGGATACCGTCAGATTGGGGAAACGGGAGAATGGCCCGTTTTCTGCTTTTTACGGCGAAATACGGGAATTTGAGAACGGATAGGTCAATTCATAGGTCAATTTGAAATGGCGGTATGGCCTGTAAATGCGGGGCTTTCACGGATTTTCAAATATTTTTTTCTAAAAAGTAAAAGAAATGCAGCCTGGACAGAAGCTGTCCAGGCAGAGAAGTATGATGTAGATAAACCCTATGTGGTGGAGCTGCACCATAGAAACCATCCAACCCACCAAAAATAAAACAGATATTATGGTGATTATATGGTTCAGAAAAAGGGTGGGTTAGGTGGTTTGGATGGTCGGAGTATGGATGTGTGTGGTTTGTGGGAGGCAAATGATGAAACAGAAGGTAAAAATAAATCAGTATTCGGTATACGGAAAGAAGCGGTTATATGAAATACTCGTATTCCCGGCAGAAAAATATATGTGGGCTTGTGACCCATATCCAGGCGAAGACTTTTATATGATTGACGGGAACAGGCAGGCGTTACGCAATCTGGCGATTGCATTTGCGATACTTGCAGCGAATCCATTTAAGATAATTTATTTTCCGATTAAGAAGGTGAAGGGAAAGGAATATTTCTGGGATAGTTTTCAGTTAGTTCTTTTACGGCCGGAATTACAGTTCCGGCGTTCGGAATGGTTTCGGTTGAAGGGCAGACTGGATAAAAAGCACTGGACAGGAAAATACGTGTTTTCTTATGATGCACAAAAACTGGATGACTATTACAAAAGAATTTCAAGGCAATGGAATTATCCAGAACTGACGAAACAGGAAGAAAAGTATTGCGTGGAAGAAATTCTGGGAGATGTTATGTTCTGGGTGGTTCCGAAAAACAAATGCTATTTTTATCACAGTAGATTAGATGATGTTATATCCAGACAGGATGATACGGCAAAGCTTCAGTGGTGGGATAGCGGATATCTGGATTCTGAATGGTGGATTGAGGAGCTGGAAGAACAAATGCGGGAGGAGAATTGATTTTAGGTTAGGTTATGGAAATAATACCTCGATATTCTCCACAGAAAATGGTAAACTAGAAAAGACATAGATAAAAATTTAATTGCAGCTGTGATTAGCATGAGCCACGGTCGTGGCAGCGCTCGACCATAGCGCTGCCACAAATAAAGATCATGGTAATCATAGATGCAATTAAAATTTTATCTATGGATTTTGATTATACGGATAAACCACACGAACCATCCAACCCATCGAAATAAAGACAGATAGGATGGATAAATATAGGTGTGAAAAATAGATGGTTCTGGTGGGTTCGGTGGATGGAGGTACAAAAGGATATGCAAGAGATATTTGGTAATGGAAAGAGATATTATGAAAAGACTAAGCGGTATCTTTACAAAAAATATAGTGTAGATTTAGAGGCTAAGAGTATAGAGGACAATATAAAACTTATAGAAGAGGCTATATGGGGAAAGAAAAGTGAAAGAAACTTTTCTTTTGATGTATTTGATGATAAGGGCATTTTAGAAAATTGTATAGTGGAAGCAGAAAACTATAGAATGGATGTTGTTTTCGCTATATTTATGTATTTGGGATATAAAACCAGTAAGAACAAAGAGCTGAAAGGTGCAGCATCAAATGTAGTTACAGAGATTGATGAAATAAGAGAAGAAGAGAAAGGTAACAATAAAGGTGAGTCTTCATCAAAAGAAGAAGGAGCTAAAAATAGATACTCTTCTAAAATATTGGAAAACTTCCCTTTTGAAATCAAGTATGATATGGGGAAAGGCGAAACAAATGAGTACAAAGTGTGGAAATGCAGTTCGTGGTGCAGAGATTACCAAAATGAAATGTTGGGGAGTGATAACAATGCGGAAATTTTTGCTGTCGACAAAGATAGTACGGATATTTCAAGGTATGGTTTTATTAAGAGTAAAAGAATATTCAGAAAATTAAAAGAAACTGAGATCGAAAATATACTATTTTATGAAATATCAACAGGGTATAAATTAACGAACAAAATATATCTATATTTAAGAGAAATGGAATATAAGGAAAAGATAGATGAGTTAGAAGGGATATTTCATTATCTTTGTAAAATTCCATGCATTAAGCTGGGTACAATGGTGTCAGACTTTTTATTATTTTATTTGTATAATAAAAAGTTTGAAGAAAATAGTATACAAGATGTATATAATTTTCTTGAAAATATTGTATGTAAAATTGAAGAATATTTTCTTGATTTGTGTAGGCTAATGTGGTGCTCTTGGTTAAGTTCATGTGATAGTTTTTTACTAAAAGATACAAAAGATATAATAGTAAATTGGAGAGAAGATATAGAGAAATGGTGGAATGGTTACTTTAGTCCGGATGAGACTTATATGATTAGCGATGACCATCTTGATGAATATGAATTGACGGAACTGGCCCAAATTGCAATTACTAATGAAGGTGAAGTTTTAGCCTGCTTGGCAGACAGCAAAAATAAAAAGGTAAAGCCGTATAAGGAAAAATTTGTTAAAGAGCAATCAAAAAGAAAAATAACTTCGGAGTTTATTCAAGATTTACAAAAAGAAATGCTTAAGGAAATTGATGTTCCCCAAAGGATAGAGATATCAAAAAAACAGCAGGCAAAGTTAAGTTATAGTAAAAGGTATGCAATTATTCATAGGATTATAATAAAGTATAAATTGGAAATGTTAAGGCAATATCGGTGAGATGGGGCTGCGAAAACGCAGCCCTATTTTTTTATCCGATCTGGAGTTTAATATAAATATAAAGAGGATAACTTTTAAGGAGGAAAGCAAAATGTCAGATGAAAAAGAGATGCCTCGCTGCCCTATCTCCTTTGGGAATGGGCCGGACGGTAAGCCGATACCCCATAATCCCCTGCACTTTTATCCAGAGGAAAAAGAGGAGAACACCATGGAAAAACTGGAAAAACAAACAGAAAATTCCAGAAGCAAACCAGCACCAAAGCAGGCGATATTTTTTCTCGCGAATCGGGTCCGCGAAGATGGTTCTATGGAGCAGGTACGTGTAGCCGACGAAGAACTCGCAAAAATGATTATTTTTCCACCCAGTATGTCAGTGGGGGTCATGGAGAGGTTCACAGGAGTATCAGCAGGAAATAGACAGCTCACTCTCGAAGAGGCTATTATTCGTGCAAAGGCGGGTGAAAAGGTAAAAAAAGAGGAAGAGGAAAAGGGGGCTGAAAATCTTAATTTTTCTTTGGTACCACTGTTTAAAAAGGTTCATGTAGACCGTTATGGAAACCGTGAATCAGAGTTCGATACGATTGTAGCGCAGATTACATTCTGTGTCAACAATCAGGAGCTCAAAGAGAATTTTGAAATTCGTTGTTCAGAGGTTTCGAATATTGCGACACTCATAGGTCAACGGTTTACTTATGCCATTATTGAGAAAGCAAAGGCAAAGGTATGGCTGGAAAATGACTTTCGACGAAAGACGTTTGGCATTTCAGAACAATATTTTTACAGGAATGCTGGCTGGAATCTGGTAAAAGGAAGGCACCTTTATCTTCACCGAAGTGCAGAATTAGATGGCGTGAATGTTTTGACACCGTTGAATTTGCCTCTCCAGAAAGAAATGGACAAAAGATTTGTCGGCGAGGTCTTTAAGAAGCTTTTAAAGATTTATTCTGATACAGCAGTTTCACACACATTGATTCTGTACGCTTTTTTGGGTGTGGCTTACCGTGTTTTTGACGAAGCCGGATATCCCCCTCATTTTTTACTCTTTGTACATGGGCGGACAGGCAGTTTCAAAACATCTATTTCGAAGATTCTTTATACACAGCTCTGCGAGGAGCAATTCAGAAAGACCCCGCGTCGGATTGATTCTGACACCGCAACTTCTCTTGAGGTGGCGCTTACCCAGGCCGGATGCGACACGGTCACTTTGATTGACGATTACGCACCTCCCAAAACGATTGGACAAAAAAGAGCAATGACAGATAAGTTGGAGATGCTCATACGGATTGTAGGTGACGGAAGTACAAAGAGCCGGTCAAACGCAAACCTGGCGGATTGTCGGGGAGCAGGACTGAAGGGTATGATCGCCATTACAGGCGAAATACGGGGGACCGGGTTATCGTCGAATTTAAGATGCTTATACTGTGAGATCTGTAAAGAGATGGTAGATATTGAAACACTTTCCTGGTTTCAGGAAAACGACAAGATATTTACAACCTTAATTTGGTACTTCGTTTGCTATCTTTCCAACACGTGGAAAAGCCAGGTTTCGATTATCCGAATGAACTTCGAGGATGAGAGAAAAAAAGCTAGGAGGACAGTCAAAGCGGGCCGCCTGGTAGATACTCTTGCAACGATGAGCCTCTTAATTGAAATGCTGGACAGTTTTTTTTATAGCTGCTGTGGTCACCCATTGTATGAAGGAACGTGGAAAGATAAAGCACGACAAGGAGTGGAATCTGTTGTCAAGAGAAGCGAGGTTCTGTCATCTGAGGAAGAACCGGCTCGTCAGTTTATGAGCATGTTATGCACATTGCTCAGCACGGAGAAGATCAAAATTGTAGACGACAAAAAGAGGCTTTTACCGTTCGATGCTGACGGTTTTGTTGACGGCTACCTCTATCTTTTGCCGGAGAAGGTTTATCGAAAGGTAGATGCTGAATTAAGAGCTACCAGAGGGTGTAAACTGCCGGATTTGGAGCAGTTAACAAAGTTTTTGCTTTTAGAGGGATATATTCTCCCAATTGCCAACGGTAGTCAAAAACGAACTTATTATGCCAGAATCGACATTGGAACAGGGAGAAAGGTGAGATTTTTCAGAATGTCACTGGATACTATCCAATATATTTCAGATGAAACGAGGTGAATATTATGTTAACCACAAAGGATTTGCAAAATTACTTAAAGATAGGCCGGGATACCGCATACGCCCTAATGCACGCAGATGGTTTTCCTTCCCTCAAAATCGGAGGGAGGTATTATGTAACTCAGGAGGCCCTTACTCACTGGTTGAGCCGCTACGAGGGCAAAGAATTCATGTTATAAGAGACAATCCCCGGGGGATTTCCCCGGGGGTTCGGAAGAGGTGACAAATGATACAGAAGAAAAGAAACGCCAAAGGCGAGGGAAGTTTTACTTTAAATCCGGATGGAACGATAACCCACAGGAAATCTGTGGGCTACAAATCCAATGGCCGGCGGAAAATCCTTACCGTAACGGCAGATACAAAAGCAGCCTGTATTCGGGAGATGCGAAAGAAAGAAAAAATCTGGGAGAAGCAGAAGGAGGCTATGCATATTCAGGATAAAAATACGCTGGCTGAATTATGCTACCGACATCTCGATTATCAGGTGGAGAATGAGGAATTAAAAAGAAAGTCTGTTGACAGGCGGGAGTGTACGATTGTAAATCAGATTGAGAAATATGAGATTGGAAAGATGCAGTTACAAGCGGTTACGTCTTCGGAGATTGACAGACACATTCAGTTTCTTATTTTGGAGGGTAAACTCTCGGAATCCTCCATTACGAAAACACTGGATGTATTAAATGCTGCTTTTGCATGGGCTGTTTTACAGGGAGATCTAGAGAAAAATCCAGTAGAAGCAGTTAAGCCTAAGCTGATGAAGAAATTAAAGAAATTGTCAGTTAAACATGCGGATGAAGCAGATGTAATGGTGCTGCAGGAAAATGAAGTAAATGCAGTTGTCAAAGAGGCTTCAAAAGTAGATAGAGAGGGCAAAAGGGTATATTCAGCGGGAGATTATTTGCTGTTGCTGTTATATACCGGGATGCGCTGCGGAGAAATGATAGCATTGCGTTGGAGAGATGTTGACTGGGAAAATGGCCTGCTTACAATAGAAAAAGGAGCATCCATGGTTAAAAATCGGGAGAAATCAGATGGAGATGGTAATAACTATGTTATGCACGAAGATTCTACGAAAAACCAGAAAGCCAGGACTATTCAGCTTACTCCAGAAGCAGAGCAGGTATTAAAAAGACTTTATTCTGCAAGTAAATGCCGAGGGCCAAATGATTTAATAACACCTACAAATACAGGGAAAATGAACACTGCATCGAATCTGGAACATAGGATGAAGGTAGTCTTAAAAAATGCAGGTCTTGAAGAAATTAAAGGAGGCTTACATATTTTCCGTAAAACGTTTGCAACGCAGATGTATGAAAAAGGTGCCAGAGTAGAAGAGATTGCCGCATATATTGGCGATTTGGAAAGTACAACCCGAAAATACTATATTGCAATCCGAAAGAAACTGGTGACCAGAGGTGGTACAAAACAGGTTGTCAGGCTTCCGGATACAATGACTACAGAAAAGGTGGCTGTTATCAACGAATAGCGGATAACAGCCACTGCTATTTTTTTTGTTAAATTCTATAAAGTCTGAGATTATTTTGTAAAGGGAAGAATATCTGTAATGAATTTCTCTACCAAAGAAAGCTGAGAATAGCTCAGTTTTTCCATTGATGGGAGGATTCGGTCTAAAATTTCTTTTGAATCTGGTTTTTCCGCAGGGAGCTTCTCACCCTTTATTATCATAGAAGAATCTAATTTACAGAGATTTTCTCATAGTCTCACGGCACTTTATAATCGCCAACTTTTGCAGAAAAAAAGCACAATCGTATCTCAACGACACAATCATGCCTCTTTTCCTGCACTTTATCAGCTCAATGTCTGGTTGTTGATTGCTGCAAGCATTACATCTGCATCAATTACTTTTTTCTCCATTTGACTCCCGATCGTCATTGCATCTGTCATCACATTGTCTATCAGACGGGGATTTCCCTGGCTGTAGCTATGTACAGAACTGATTGCTACGGTATCTATGATGTCTGGACTCCCTCCGGCTGCTCGAATCTTCTTTCTGATATAATCTGGTACTTCCTGATCTGTCAGTCCATGAAAATTATAATGTACTACAATTCTCTGTCGCAGTGCTTCATTTACCTGCTTCTCTAAAATGTGATTCAGATAAGGCTCACCACAAAGAATCAATGAAAAGCAGTTTACAGAATCATATTTCTGGTTCATTAACATTTTTAAGTCTCTTATGATGTTACTGTTTAAATACTGCGCTTCATCCAGAATGCAGATAAATGGTTGCCTTTTTTCTTTATACAGATAATACAGTCTCTCCTGAATCGACCGGAACATCTGGCTTTTTCCAAACCCTGATTCTAATCCCAAAGCCTCGCATAACTGCCTGTAGAATTCCTACACACTTACTGTTGACAGGCAGAGATATGCACATTGGTATAGGTTGGGATTCAGTCCTTTTGCAAAACATCTCAGGGCAAATGTTTTTCCCATCCCCGGACTAGCTGTAAAAACTCCAATTCCCCGGATTTCTTTCAAGTACTCTAACCGCGCTGTCATTTCACGGAAATCTTCCGACTCAAATGCATCTTTTTCTTTTACCATCTGTTTATCAAAAGGATTAAAACCTAATCCATAAAAATCAGTGTACATTCTCTCCACCTCCAAGGACTGTGCTGTAATTGTCAGTTTCCGTTTCCTGTTTTCTTTGATAACCTTCCAGACTTTGTCTATTCCTTCGATCACAAACATATGGATATCTCCCAGATCATATTTGGAGCCATACCCATTCTCAAGCAGGAAGGTATTGTATTTTACATAAAGGGTATCGATGGTGTCCAGCAGACCCGCAAGATGATAGTTGAGACTCCCCCGCCAGACAAAGGTGTATCGGTTGGCGTTTGCTTCGATTTTGGTCCCATCAATAGTTCCATTATAACATGGAACGGAGAGAAGGATGGTTGTTGTTAGCCATCTTTTTCTTTTTTAGGAAATAAATTTTAGGAGCAGGCGTGACTCATATAAGTCATGCCTGCTCCTATTTAGAGTTATCTATTTCCCGACAACCCCTTTGGCATTACATAACTGTCAAAGATGGGGTTTTTCTTAACCCTGTCTCAGAGTCATTTTCCGAATTAAATCTTTTCCCAAGTCCAGGCTGCACTCTTTTACCCGATAGTTCCCGGGGAGAGGGCGGCCGGCTCCTATCTTTTCAATCGACAGGCAAAATCCCTCTCCTCAGGCTTTTCGCATTATTCCGGCAATACATACAGATTTTTATCCAATAAAATTTCTGCCACCCAGGCAGTGGCCAGGGCAACAACCGTAGTACAGACAACCGTATGAGCGCCCGCCTTTTCGAATTCGTCCCGTCTGGCTTTTGTACGAAGGATAAAGTACTCACCTTGAAACATTCCTTCATGCACCTTCATACAAATATCACTTCCATAACAGCTAATATAATGATCATGAAGAAGCTGAGCGCATTCATATGCCAGATATTGATTCTTCTTGTCACCATCGACGGGAATACGATCAAAATCGCGTCCTTTCAGATAGCTCATAAAAAGCACACCTCCGGAGTATCCTCCGCATACTCCATCTCCACAGAGAGCCATTCCTCCAGAAAAGCCGGTGGCCGCACGAAACAGATCTTTATTTTCAATTCCGGTAAGCTGTGACAAAGCGGCAAGGGTTCCCTGGGCACAGCCACGATATTGTTTTTCAGCCTGAAAACCAATCGCATACGCCTTTTGAAGAAATGTTACGCGTTTGGCATTCTCAGGAACAAATTTCCCATCTGCTTTTTTATAATGCTGTTTTATGGTATAGATAACATCGCTTTCATCAAGACCTGTATATTTGCGTATAGCATAGTCAATGCCTTTTTCCATAATACAGGCTCTCATTTCCATAGAAGCAACATCCGCATCGGAAGAATAAAAGAAAGCATATGCAGCCGCTTTTAAAAGATAGTAAGGATAAATCCCGTGTTTCCTTGCCAGCAAAGCCGCACCAATCAACCGTTCTGTGTAAGCAAGCTTGCGGACAGGGTTTGCACCGACACGTTCACAGGTATCCTCCAATGCCTGATTTCGATGCTTATTTATAACAGAATCCGCATAGTCCCTGACCTCAGTTTCGGAGAAATTATATTCCAAAACAAGCGCCGCTCCGACCTCGTCCAGAGCGCCCTGAATCAGCTGCAAAATTTCAGGATCATTCATAGCTTGAGTTATAGTTTTACAGCCTTTCGCACTGCCATAATACGCGGCAGCCGCATGAGCCATGTTTTTCATGTAAAACTTTCTGGCCACTAAGGCATCCAGAGACGAATGGTATTCGAAAGCTGTGCATTGTGGTGCTTCTCCTTTAAACGAATCCTCAATCGGAAGAGTCCGGGCCCCATCCGAGAAAAGAGACCAGGGCTCGTTTTTTAAAAATTCATCTGAAGGCTTAATGACAGTACGGGGGACAATAGTATTGACAAGCCCCAGGACGTTTTCCGCAAAAATTTTACACTTTTCAGGGAGCGCTCTGTAGACCAGTTCCTTTAACCGCTTCTGCGGATCTAGGCCATTAGTAAAAAGAATGAAATTCAGGGGAGAGTCATCCTGCTCTGCGTACTTTTTTTGAAGGGAAGCTGCTATGACGGCGGCTGCAGATGGGTAATCTTCAGGAAAAAGCGTGAGGGCAACAAGACCAATTCTCTGAAGAGTTTCGGGTAGTTTGGGATCCGAAGCCGCCATGACATCAAAAGAATCAATAATTTTCACACTCTCTGCCGAAGAATTCTGATAAGTGTAGATGGCGTATCGGCCCTTAACTTTCAGTTCCTGAGCTGCAGTTTCATCATGGCAGATTAATGTCAGATGATAACCGTCACTGGAGAAAATATCCGCCGCATAACCTCTTCCTATTTTTCCCGCACCATAGATTACAATTTCTTTTTTCATATGATTTTTCATATCAGCACGCTCCTTATTCATACAGTAAGTGATAAAGATTATAGCCTCCAGACAAGCTTGAACAGCAAAAGCCCTTCTGTTGCAGAATACGGCATGCCATGTAACTTCTCATACCGCTGGCACAATAGACAATCAGCGTTTTGTCTTTGGGCAGACATTCCAATCTATCTCTCAAATCCTGAAGTGGAATATGAATGCAGCCTTCAATATGACCAGCATGATATTCCTTATCCGTACGAACATCCACTAATATCTCTTTTTCATGTTCAAGGGAACTAATATGGCTGCCGTGAGTAACCTTTACTAAATCCATCACTATGTTCTGCGCGGCAAAAGCCGCTATGTTAACAGGATCCTTTGCAGCCCCGTATGGAGGTGCATAACACAGTTCCAGTTCTGAGATCTGGGATACCGTCATATTAGCTCGAATGGCAGTCGCCAAAACATCAATACGCTTATCCACACCGTCCACGCCAAATCCCTGAGCGCCCAAAAGCAGTCCTGTATGTTTTGCAAAAATAAGCTTTAGCCACATATCACTGGCGCCAGGATAATAGGAAGCATGTGACTTTACAGAGACATAAACTTTCTCATAATTTTTTCCTCTGCGTTCGTTGAGTCCGGTCATAGCCAGAGTTTTCCCAAAAATTTTGACAATAGAACTTCCCTGTGTCCCCTTGTAAGTGGAAGGAATACCTGCAATATTGTCGGCAGCAATACGTCCCTGTTTATTGGCAGGACCAGCCAGAGGAACATAATCCTCTGTTTTCAGAAGATAGTTTTTGACTGCAACAGCATCACCTACTGCATAAACATCCGATATGCCTGTTTGCATTCTCTCATTCACACAAATGGCTCCTCTGGAAGTAAAAACCAGTCCGGAATCTTTTAAAAAGGCAGTAGCAGGACGTACACCAACAGCACAAACCACTATATCTGCTGAATAAGCGCTGACATCGGTTTCTACCTGCATGGTTTCGTTATAACTCCGGACAGCTTTCACTGTTTCATTCAAATGAAGATGTACACCGTTTTTCAACATTTCCAGGGCTGCCAGGCGGGCCATATCCCAGTCTGCAGCTGGAATAATCTGAGGGGACAGTTCTATAATATGCACTTCAAATCCCAGTTTTTTGAAATTTTCTGCAGTTTCTACGCCAATAAACCCTCCGCCGATAACTATAGCCTGTTTCACATTATGCGAATTTACATAATCATTAATCCTGTCCATATCAGGAATATCATTTAATGTGAAAAATCGAGGATCTTCCGGTTTTTCTACAAAATCAGGAACAACAGGAGATGCACCGGGAGCCAGAATAAGTGAATCATAGTGTTCCGTATAGATATTCCCGGTAGCAAGATCCTGTATGCGCAGAGTTTTTGAACTGCTGTCCAGAGAGAGAGCTTCATGCCCTGTACGCACATCTATATGGAAACGGGAGGAAAAGGATTCCGGAGTTTGTAGCGTAAGAGATGAGCGTTTTTCAATAACACCGCTCAAATGATAAGGCAGGCCGCAATTAGCATAGGAAATATATTTCCCCCTCTCTAAAAGAATAATCTCTTCCGCCTCGCAAAGTCTTCTCAGACGGGCCGCAGCAGAAGCGCCGCCTGCAACGCCGCCTATAATAATCGTTTTCATATCTATCTCCTTTCTATGCTCTAAAGTCATTATATTTGATCAAAAACCGGCTGTAGCGCCCGGTAATACTGAGTAAAAATCTTTAAGGTATTCTGATACAGTACCGTGTTTTGGGGATTTGGTTCACTGGTCTCCTCTATAGCCAGGAAATGTTGAATATCCCTGGAATCATTTAATATCCCAGCTCCAATACCCGCTACAACAGCAGCCCCCAGAGAACAGCCTTCTTCCACCAGATTGAGTTTTTGAATACGGGCGTTAAAAATATCGGCCATAATTTGACGCCAGATGGGTTCCTTTGCTCCGCCTCCAATTACACGAAGAGAAGAAAGAGGATAATTTTCTCTGAAAATATTTAAAATCAACGCCAGATTCAGCGTCACCCCCTCCATAACAGAACGAAGCATATCGGCATGAGTATGTTCTTTTGTCAGCCCAAGAAAAGCTCCTCTGGCCTTATCGTTCCACCAGGGGGCACGTTCTCCCAGAAGATATGGCAGATAAACAAGTCCATTCGCGCCTGCCGGGGAGGAAACGATTTGTTTGTTTATAAGAGAATAAGCAGAAAGATGTTCTTTCTCAGCCACACTTGTTTCGTATGCACACAGCTCTGTTTTCATCCAGTCATAAGACAGGCCAGCAGCCTGCATGGTTCCAACAGGAAAAACCTTGCCTTTCTCAATTCCGGCCAAATTAAAAGTTCGCTGCCCGGGATCAAAATAAGGCTTGTCGTCCAGATAAGATATCCAGGCAGAAGAGCCGAGACAACAATACCCTTCACCCACTTGAGAAATACCCGAACCTACAGAGGCTGCCACTCCGTCACCGCAGCCGCAAAAAACAGGAGTGCCTTCAAGCAAACCGGTAAGCCGAGCGGCCTCTGCCGTTATCGTTCCAATCATGTGCGTGGATGGATAAACAGGCGGAAACAGGCAGGGGTCAATACCGACTTCTCGAAGAATGTCCTCCGACCATTCAAAGGTTCTTAAATCAAAAGCACCTGTTCCGCCTGCATCAGAATAGTCAGTTGCAATCGACCCGGTCAGCCGGTATGCAATGTAATCTTTGCTATTTAGAACGACGTTTATCTGTGAATAGACAGATTCATTATTTTTGCACCACAAGAGCTTATGAAGACTATTAGTGCACGTATTTCTGTTTCCTGTAATAGCATAGTAAGTTTCGTCCGTAATCTGTCTGCTGATATACCTTTGTTCTTCTACTGCCCTCTGATCTGCCCAGATAATTGCAGGGCGCAGAAGTTTTCCAGTTTTGTCCAGCAGCGTAATCCCCATCATCTGACCGCTGAACGAAACACCGGCAATGTCGGAAGGATTGATGTCTGCAATTAGTTCCCGGGTTCCTTCACAGACTGCCTGGAACCAGTTTTCCGGATCCTGCTCTGCCCAGGTATCATTGAAATAATGACAGGGGTACTGTTTGACAACGCTTTTCACCAAAACGCCATCCGTACTAAAAAGGTTTGCTTTGTTGCCTGATGTTCCCAGATCATGAGCCAGTAAGTACTTCATACTTTTACTCCTTTTCTTAAATAGTAATCTTCATTTATTGTTTTTCTTTATTTTGCGCCTTAGATAAGAACGTTCTTATTATATACGAATTTCCATTGCATTTCAATTGAATGAAATACACAAAAAGACATGCTGAAATTTATTAATATTCTACAAATATCAGAAATAGTTCAAAAATCTATTTACAAACAGGCAATAACAAAGTATAGTTTTTGCATAAGAACGTTCTCATAATAATATCGAGAGGAGGTGAAAGAATGAATCGTTTTGAGCATTATTGCATACCCGTGAAAGAAAAACCGGCAGATGCAGATTTTGTAGAACTTCTCGGCGTATATGTAACAGATTGTAATTTGCATCCTTTACATTTTGAATTTCTCTATATACCGCCGGAAAACAATATAGTGCCAAAAGAACTGCGGACAAATACACATATTGCATTCGCTGTAGATAACTTTGACGAGATTTTGCACGAATCCGAAGTTTTACTTCAATTTATCAGCCCAAATGATAATGTCAGCCGCATGGCATTTATCAATTATCACGGTGCAATTGTAGAACTCAGAGAAGTACCAGCCGGCACCTTGTGAAAGCATCGATTGAAATTGTGACTCATAATTTGTATAATAACATTAAGAAGAATAGGTTATGTCACGGTAAAAGGAGTAAAATATATTATGGTCACAATTTTAGATGTAGAAAAAAGATCAGGTGTCTCTAAATCTACCATTTCCAGATATTTAAACGGAAAAAATGTAACTGTTGAAAACCGGATACGTATCGAAAAAGCTATTCAGGAATTAGGCTATCGGATAAACCCGATAGCCCGTGGATTAAAAACAAATAAAACCCATGTGGTTGGTGTAGTAATACCGGATATAACAGATCCGTTTTTCCCACCCATCGTAAAGCTTCTGGAACAGGAACTGCGGAAAAAGGGATATCAAACACTGATTAATAATTATGGAAATGATATAGAATTAGAAAAAGAACAGGTTGAGGTGCTCAGCAACCAGAGAGCGGATGGTCTTATTGTTGTTTCAAGCGCCAAAACCGGAGAACACATTCAGGAGTGTATAACGCGTGGCATACCAGTGGTTTTGTTAGACCGTCTGGTGGAAGGTGTAGAATGCGATGTAGTAGTTGTGGATAATTATCAGGCAACCTTTGATGCGCTGTCTTTGGCTATACGCAGAGGGCACAGCCGAATAGCGATTGTACGTGTGAGTGGAACAATTTATTCGGACGCCCCCAGATACCAGGGGTATGTAGATGCATTAAAGCAGCACAATATTGAAGTAAGACCGGAATATGTGGTATTTTCTGAACTCGATGCAGATGATTCAAAAAGACAGTTTATGAGGCTTATGAATTTGGAAGAACCCCCTACTCTGATTTTCTGTTCTAACGCTAATATGGCTATGGGAGGCTTTGCCGCTATACTTGAATATCATTTACGCATACCAGAAGATGTGTCAATTCTGACCTTTGACCGTCTGTCCGCTTTGCCTTATTTTGGTTTTATTCGCAGCATGCAGCCCGAATTTTCAAGTATCTGCCAGCCCATAGAAGCAATCGCAAAAACTGCTACAGATCTGCTGGTTCGAAGAATGCAGGAGGGTCTGGACGCCTATCCTGCAATATGTAAAGAACTGAAGACAAGCCTTTATATGACGGATTCCGTCAAGTATTTACACGCAGAATAAAATAAACACTCCAGTCCAATAGTTGATAAGGCATTGCAGCCCAAATCATTATGAAACGGAGGTTTTGAAATGAAGAAGATTATTGTTGCATTACTGGCAGCTCTCATGGTATTTTCAATGACAGCCTGCAGCTCTGATTCCGGAACAGAAGAAACAACGTCCCCCACAGAGGAATCAGCTCCTGCTCAGGAAGAAGCTGCCGCTGAGAACGACAACGAAACAATGGATATTGCAGTTTTAATCAAATCCACAGACTCGGCTTTCTGGCAGAAGGTACGCGAGGGTGCGGAAGCCTATGCCAGCGAAAATGAAGGCATAACGGTAACCGTCCAGGGGCCGGCTTCTGAAGCTGATATTGAAGAGTCGATTTCTCTTTTGGAAAATGTAATTCTGAGCAGCCCTGATGCTATTGTGCTGGCTTCAAATGCGGATTCCGGAGCCAATGCAGCTTTAGCCGAGGCATCTGCGGCTGGCATTCCAGTAGTTACAATCGATACGCAGCTACCTTCCGAAACCATTGCCTGCCATCTTGCCACGGATAATAAAATTGGCGGATCGCTGGCCGCAGAAGCCATGGTAAAGTCTTTACAGGATAACGGCAAAGAGCTGAAAGGTAAAATAGCTCTGGTTTCAGCAGTTGCCGGTGTACAGACAGTTCTGGAACGTGACAGCGGATTCACAGAAAAACTGAAAGAACTCGCACCTGATATTGAAATCTTAGAGCCTATTTACTGTGATAATGAAATTGATACAGCTATGCAGACTACAGAAAACTTAATCACAGCTCATGGAGATGAATTAATCGGCATCTATGCAGACAACAATCACATGGGAGATGGTGTTTCCAGAGCCGTAGAACAGGCAGCTATGGAAAATCAAATTACTATTATTGCCTTTGACGATGATGAGGAGGAGATAACCGCCCTGAAAAAAAATGTAATCAAAGCTCTGATTATTCAGGATAGTTACAATATGGGTTACATGGGAGTAGAATATGCAGTTAAAGCTGCCAAAGGGGAAACGATGGAATCCTTTATTGACACAGGCGTAAATGTAACCTGGCCGGAAGATGTAGAGTCATAATTCACTCTGATACTGATACGCCATCCGGAACGGCCGGATGGCGTATTGATGCTAACGAGCCAGATAGCCATAGGAGGAAGGCTTTGAGTACTAATAATACAGAATTTATAAAAATGGAAAATATCTGTAAGGAATTCCCGGGAGTTCGAGCCTTATGGAATGTGCAGCTGACAATTAACAAAGGAGAGATCCATGCTCTGGTAGGAGAAAATGGAGCCGGAAAATCTACGCTGATCAAAATCCTTATGGGTGTTTATCAGAAGACCAGCGGAAGAATTTTCATTGATGGGAAAGAGGTGGAGATTAACAGTCCTCTGGATGCGCAGCGGTTTGGATTGGCTGCCGTATACCAGGACGTTACCATTGCACCACATCTTTCTGTAGGCGAAAACTTCTTTCTGGGACGGCTTCCAATGAACAGACTGGGCTTTGTAGACTGGAAACGAATGAATCAGGAGACGCAAAAGGCTCTGGACGAATTACATATCCAGATAGACGCTAGGACCATTGTTAAGGATCTTTCCGTTGCCCAGCAGGAAATGGTGATAATTGCAAAAAAATATTTTGAAAACAGCCGTTTGATGGTTCTGGACGAGCCAACAGCCTTACTGGCTAATGAAGAGGTGGAAAAACTATTTCAGATCATCAGAGATTTAAAAAAACGAGGAACTTCTATAATTTACATTTCTCATCGCATGGAGGAAATTTTTGAAATCTGCGACAGAATTACCATTTTAAAAGATGGACAGAGTATTGACACCGTCCCGGTAGAAAATGTGACCGAGGAACTGCTTATCTCCAAAATGGTAGGAAGAACTATTTCCGATATGTATTCTATCCGTCATCAGAAAGCAGCGGAGCCCGTATTGGACGTACGCAATCTGACAAGAAAAGGTGTATTTGAAAATATTAATTTTACTCTGCACAAAGGAGAAATCCTGGGGCTATTTGGTCTTGTAGGCTCCGGGCGAACCGAAATAGTGCGGGCCGTTTTCGGAGCTGACCCCGTTGATTCCGGAGAAATATGGATAAATAGTGAAAAGAAAAAGATTTCAAATCCACGGCAGGCCATCGCGGCGGGTATTGGGCTCCTGCCGGAGGATCGAAAAAATCAGGGACTGGCACTTGCGACTTCCATCACGCAGAATATCAATCTGGCTTCTTATGATAAAATTTCCAGACTGGGTTTTATTAATACAAAACAGGAAGCCCGAAAAGCGAACAGTTATACGGAGCGCCTGCATATTGTAACTCCCGGCATTTATCAGAAAGTGGTGAATCTGAGCGGCGGAAACCAGCAAAAAGTTGTGATTGCAAAGTGGCTGTGCAGGGAAAGTAGTATCTTTATTTTTGATGAACCTACCGTCGGTATTGATGTAGGAGCAAAAACAGAGATTTATCACCTGCTGGAAGAGTTGCTGGCCGCTAATAACGCAATTATCATGATTTCTTCCTATTTACCCGAAATTATGGGACTAGCAGATCGTATTGTGGTAATTCATGAAGGAAAACAGACGGGAATTGTGGATAGAAGCGACTATGACGACAGGGGGCTTTTGAAACTGGCTTCCGGTATTCATGTACAAAAATAAGATGAGGAAAAAGATGAAAAATAAAAATGGACTTTTAAGTTGTTTTCGGAGGCTTCCGGAATTTAATCTGATTTTAATCTGGCTGGTATTTTCAATTATTCTCTGTATCGTGGAACCAAAATTTATTTCATTTCATAATATTACAAACCTGTTGAGACAGACATCCATTACCGGCATTCTTGCCGTAGGTATGACCTTCGTCATTATTTCGGCAGGTATTGACCTTTCAGTAGGTTCAGTTCTGGCTTTTAGCGGGATGCTGGCTGCCATGCTGCTGCAGCAAAATATGCCGATGCCTCTGGCAATTATTATTTCAATCCTTGCAGGAACTGCATTAGGAGCTTTATGCGGCCTGCTGATCTATGCGGGAAATGTACCGGCATTTATCGCCACACTGGGAAGCATGTCTATCGTAAGGGGTGTTGTCATGCTGATGTCCAACGCCAATAAGATTTCTGTTCCTGCTGCATTCAGTGATTTTGCAGTTACCCGCTGGCTGGGTATTCCGGCCATGGTTTACGTCTGGCTGTTAATTGTAATTGTCAGCATAATAATGTCCCGCTATACTACTTTTGGCAGAAATATCTATGCGATTGGATCCAATATAGAAACAGCCAGATTATCAGGTATTCGTATAGGCGTCAATACCTGTGGCATTTATGCCTTCTCTGCCTTTTGCGCTTCAGTAGCCGGTCTTTTGATGACAACCCGTCTGGGAAGCGGAACACCTACCGCCGGCCAGGGCATGGAGATGGATGCCGTAGCAGCCGCTGTCGTGGGCGGAGCATCTTTGAGCGGTGCCTCCGGCTCCGTGCTCGGAACTATTTTGGGAACGCTTATTATCGCCATGATTCGAAATGGCGGTCAGCTGATAGGTATTAATTCATTTGTGCTGGATATTGCGGTGGGAGCTCTCATAGTAATTGCAGTGCTGATTGATCAGATGGGAAAACAGAAAAAACGCTGAGGAGTATACGGTATGCTGATCGACTTTCATACACATATTTATCCTGATAAAATTGTAAAAAAGACAATGGCCTGTATGACGCGTGAGGGTGCATTAAATGCTTACGCAGATGGAAGTTGTGACGGCCTCAAAGCTTCCATGCGTTCAGCAGGCATCACTCACAGCGTTGTCCTGCCAGTGGCTACCAGACCAGAACAATTCCACAGTATTAATGTTTTTGCACGGGAAATAACAACGGCTGAACCGGATAAGGATGGTCTGTCTATCCTTTCTTTTGGCGGAATTCACCCAAAAGATCCCGATTATAAGAACAGACTGCGGGAAATAAAAAAAATGGGACTGAAAGGAATTAAACTGCATCCCTGCTATCAGGATGTCTATATAAATGCTGTTGAATGTGAAAGAGTGATTGATTATGCCAGTGAGCTGGACCTTTTAGTGACACTTCATTGCGGGACAGATCCCAGCTGCCCGGGACAGGAGCTGTGTACGCCAGAAAGAATACGGAAAATGCTTTGGGACGTTTATCAGGGCGGCGCAGCTCGGAATCTGATTTTAGCTCATCTGGGCGGAAATGGTATGGAAAGTCGTTCGGAAGAATTGCTGGCAGGAGGAGATTACTATATGGATCTGTCTTTTTGCTTGCAGAACATACCGGTAGAACAGCTTGTCCGTATAGTAAAAAAACACGGAACAGAAAAAATTCTCTTTGGAACAGACTCGCCATGGTGCAGTCAGAAAGAAGAAGTGGAATATTTGAAAACCCTTCCCTTTACGCAGGATGAATTGGAACTGATATTTTACAAAAATGGAGCAAAACTTCTCCAAATTATTTGAAACAGAATCAGGAAGGCGGCGATTACCTGCCGCCTTCTCGCATCGCCCTTGCCTTAGGCTGCCCTTTCTTCATTTATCTTATTCGCATTTCTAAATCAAAGCAGTTCTGTCCAGTCCATATCCATCAGATCGCCGAGCGCCGGCGGGAAATATGACGTTAACGAAAAAAAGCGTCTTAGTGTGATTATAGAGCTGTTTAATTGTCTTTAGATTTTTTGAAAAGTCCAGTATTTATGCGGGTTTGCGCCGGTTGTGCTAATGGGAACGAGGCTACGGTTTATTCAGATGGCAAGGTGGTCTTTACTTTTAGAAACGGGACGAAAGTCAATACAACGATTTGAAGAAAGTAGCGGCCGGGGCATTGTGTTTGTATCAGATGCCTCTGGCCACTTTTTGTGTGCGTGGAAATAAAGTATTACTGTATATGGAATTTTATGAAAGATGGAGGTATATTTTTTGATATTGGTAGTGTATAGCAAATTGAATTTATATTGTAGTAGTTGGGAGGAGTAATTATAATGCCAAAAAGTAAAATGCAAAGTGGTTATATAGATTTGGAAGAAAAAAGTTATATTTTTACTTATGATGGAGAAATGTTGCAACTTGTGCCAAAGGAACAAAGTTCAATTAAGCCATATGATTTTTTGGCAAATAAAAATAAAGATTTGAAAGTGTTGAAAGGAACAACGATAGGATTTGAAAATATCTTTTTTGAATTGTAAGCGCGAGACTATGAAGAAAAGTCTGTAAATTAGATTCTTCTATGATAATGATGGGCGAAAGGCTTGAAAAATCAGCTTTTCGCCCTTTGTTTATATATAACAGTTACTAAAACGCATGTCAAGAGCAGGCGGTTCTGCCGCCTGTTTTGCGATGGAATATTGCCTATTCTGGAAGGCGTCCTTCGTACATAATACTTAGTTCTCCATAGACCGCTCCCCAGTTTCGGATTGTGGAAGTCCACTTTTTGGTTGCTTCAAAGGTTGCCAGATACAGGGCTTTCAGTAGTGCTGTATCACTCGGAAATACGCTTCTCTGGCGATTCAGTTTCCGGTATGTGGAATTCAGCGATTCTATCGCATTTGTTGTATAAATGACCTTCCGGACAGTGGTTGAAAACTTAAAAATTGGAGAAACAGCATCCCAGTTGTCCTTCCGAGAAGTATGTGATTCCGCATGGAAAGAATTTATAGAGTCTTTAAAATTTTTTTGGGAGTCTAAAAAAGGAAAGTACAGTCTGGAAACGTATTTAAAAATTGTTGGGGAATACACGAACCGGATTATTATAGCTGCGGAAGAAAAAGGAATGCATTTTTATGGAGGGGAATGTAGTGTAAAGAGAGAACGGGAATCAGATGATGTACTTTGGTTTCAAGTAGAAGTATTTTTTAAGGATGAATATGGGAAAGTAGTAAAGAAAGAAGCAGCACGAAAAATACCATCTATTAAATTTACAACTGAGACATTAGAGAAAATAGGTAATGAACATTTAATATTTGAAATTGAGAAACCTTAGGAGGAATATATGATCTGGTGGATTGTTATTGGAATACTTGTAATTGGACTATTGAGTTGGTTAGGTGAAAAGTTTATTGGATTCATGGAAGTATATGTAGAGTTGTTAGGTCGGAAATCGGTAATTATCATTTTAATTTTGAGTATATTAGCCTTTTTTATTGGTTCTTTTCCAGGTGCAATAATGATGATGATTTGCGGTACTATAGTTGGATATATTGGAAAATCAATTGCAAATTTCGCTCATGAACGAAATATAGAGAAATTACAAATTGAAGAGCAGAAGCGGATTACAGAAAAATTGCGAGAAACGCATGAAAATGACATTATTTTAAAAAATGTATTACAAAGCACGTGTACTCATCTCGGATATATGCCCCCAAAAGAGTGGGAAAAGAAACTGGGGAATTATAAGAATAAGGAGTATACAACAAGTTTTGAGGAAATTACACAGAACTTTGCAAAACAAATGAAGGAACAATATTTAATACAGTATAATGGCTGGTTTCGCGATTTCCTGTTGTATATTGTGAATAATCCAAGTGGTACTACGATTACCAAGATGCTAAGTGAGGTATATTGTAACCAACTGCGCTTCACCCATGTAACTCCTGATAGAACCCTTGTGGAAAGAATGGTTAATAAAGCATGTGAAAGGACTAGTGAAGATGTTCCGGCTCTTTTACAGAAGCTTACTTACGTAGACAGCATGGAAGAATACTTGTATGGTGCAACTAAATATGCAGAAAGATTATATGGAAATAATAATGAAGAAAATGTATTTACACAAGAAGAAATAAATTTTGATGATTTGTAGGAGAAAAATGTATGAATGTAGAGCAGTTGATTCAAGAATATGCTGTGAGATTTAAGATAACATCACGGAATATTGAAATTGGCTCAGACATCACGGAAAAATCACTGGAAATTTGGAAAAAGAAATATGGAGAGATGTTTGGAAATGCTATTTCTGACTATTTGTTGGTTTTCTCTTATGCGAAAACAGGTAGTTTTTCGTTAACGGGAGATGCAATTTACTATGATAATTTTATGCAGGGGGGTGGTAAACAGATTCGGTTTGAAGATATTGAAAGTTTGTCCGCTAAAAAAGGCGGGCATTTTTCGGCAGATCAGATTTCAGTTAAAATGAAAAATGGGAAAACGATTCTTTTAGACGCTTGCATCGATGGAATCTGTGTGGAAATGTTTGTAGATCTGTTCGTAAAAATATTGGAACTGGCAACTTTAGAGAGGCAGCAAAGGGGAACAATTCAGTTCTCTATTAGCAAGCAAAGGATTACTCTGTGTGATTTAAAAGATGAATTGAAAGTATTATATTTAAAAATTTTGTGCAATTATGCTTACATAGATGATAAGCTTATTGATTCGAAAGAATATAATGCGATAGGTAGTTTTTCTATTCGCATGGGGTTAGAAGATACGAATATGCGACATATGCTTCAGATATATATGAATGCCTTGGAAAATCGTGAAAAGACGGGAATTCTTTTGAAAAGTGCCAGACAGTTAATTTCTACTGAAACAGGAGTGTGGAATGCTTTTCGTTATAGTCTTATGCAGGATGCACTTTATATACATAAGATTCAAGGAAGAAAAGAAAATTGGTATGAGGATGGTTTTATCGGAAGTTTAATGGAGAATCTAAAACTTTGCCCTGAACAAATGGAAGTGATGGTAAAAGCAGTATTGCTTAATGAAAAAATGATGTATAAAGATGCGAATTTAAAAGTGTTAAGAAAAGAATGGGATGACCTTTTGAAAGAAATACAATATACGAAAGGATATGTACCATCCATGTATTTATTTTGCTCAGGTTCTGTTTATGGTATTGAATCATATTGCGGCTTCCTGAGGTCAAGTAGTATGGATCAAGAGGCCATTAATAAGAATAGAGAGCTTATCTTACATGAAATTATTCTTAATACTCAGAAAACAATAAATATTCTAATCGGAGATATGAACTTTTTGGCGGATCGTCTTGAGACAGAATTAAAGAAAGGTCAGGAAAGTAAAGAAAAGATTGATAAATTACAGCAAATGATTCTAAAAATTATTCGGGGAGCTGCAGTTGCGAAAAGCAAGGAGGAAAAAAACCAGAATATGTTAGATGGTTTGCCGATGTAAATGTGAAATCCAAGGAAGATAACTATGAAAAAGAAAAAAATAGCAAAGATTAGTGAAATGACCCTATTTGAAATGGGGGATGCTATGAAAGTGCAACGACACCAAATGGACAGCGCACAAGAACAATGCAGCCAAATGGAAGAGCATCTTACTGATTTGGAAGAATTGAACCAAAGTAATCTTGATAAATGTCAGGATTTGTTTGAATTGGAGCAAGAGATAAAGGATGCGTGTGGCATATTAGCTCTGGAAGAATTGAATCAAATTCTGAAAGAAACAGAGAATAAGACATATATTGCTGATGATGACAGAAATAGTGTGGATAACGAGATACAGATAAAAATAAAAAGAACAGAAGCCATTATCACCGGAAATAGCTGGGAGAATTATAAGAAAAACACTTTACGCTATGCGGTTAAAAATTCAATAGACCTAGATAAAGATCCATTTTTGGGTGCTTTGAGTCAAAGTGACTATGAAAAACTGCAAAATGAGATTAATGACGATTTTGCAAAAAAAACCAGTATTTTTCATAAAACAGATCTTTTGTTTCTAGCGGTTGCTACAGCATTGCAGGTAGTAAAGTCAGTTTTGTTCTCTGTGTTATCAGAAAAGGCAGGATATGGTCAAGGGTTTGATAAGTCTGAACGTCTCAATCATAATGATAAATCGATTAAGGCAAAAGAAAAGCAGGAAAAAGAGGTATTTAAAAGAAAGCAATTTGAGAGGGGTAACGAGTCAGGGGAATGGATAAATATTTTGTATAGAACTCCACCATATGATATTACTTCTGGTTCTCCTGATATTGGATTCAATATGGAAGGGGGATATCACAGAATACATTCCCTAGGGCATGACCCTATTTTAGGATGGATTTTTGGTACTGCTAATATTCTAACAGATACAATTACATTTGATACATTTGCTACATATAAAGTTGTTCGTAATCCAATGAGGATTACGCCCCAAAGGGTAACATTGATGGAATTGTTTGCGAATAGTTTGGATGTATGCAAAACTGGAGTGCTAAATTTGCCGGCGGCTCTTGCGTCAGAGTGTATTCATTTAAAATCAGATACGTATACTAAATTCGGTCTTCCGGTACCAATCATTGAGACTTTTGCCCCAGATATAGCAGGAAAATTATATAAAAGTCAGTATGACATGTTGTGTTTGAGTAGAGATTTAAAGATTGTAGGAAGTTCTGGAACAGTTTCTTTGCTCGTTGATATGATTATTGGATTACTTCACGGATTATATTATGATTCGCAGAAAGATGGGTCAAGAGAACTATTTGAGGTAAGAACACGAAAAATTTTGTTAATATCAAATATAATAGCAACAACGAGTAATATCATAGCTGCAATACTTACAGAGAATCCCAAAATGTTGGATATTGGAGGAATCATTGTTACTGTATCGCATTTATTTTTAGATCCTTTGTTTATGTTACGTGTAAAAAAAGAATTCCTTGAAAATAGAATATATGAGAAGATTGAGACTGAGCTTCAGGGTTTTAATGAAACTATAAATACGACAATGGATTTTAATTATAAACATAAAGATATTTTGGGAAATGTATAGAGAATATTAAGAAATAAAATTTGATTTAAGAGTAAAAAAAGAAATATTCAATCATATATTATATCCATGATACCAGGCAGCAGGGCAAAGGCTCTGCTGTCTATTATTTTGTCCAAAAGGAGGAAACGGTCATGGAAGTAAATGTAGTATAAGCAGTGTTTTTAAGACACAGGTACGGTAACAGGCACAAATTGGTGGAGGAACGGAATGGAAAAAGTGATTTTTGCAATCATCTGTGGTGTGGTTGCGGCGTTGAGTGAATTGACAAAAGACAATGGGAAAAAAGATTAGGAGGAATGAGTTATGGCAGCAAACGTTGAAAGTATGTTTTATGTGAGAGAAACCCCGTGGCACGGTTTGGGAACCAGAGTATTGGAAGCGCCGTCATCCAAGGAGGCGCTTGGTCTGGCGGGATTGGACTGGAGGGTTATTCAGGAGCCAATTTATACTGGGGAAAACGAAGTGATTCCTGGCTACAAGGCTAATATCAGAGACAGCGACAGAAAGACACTTGGAGTTGTTACGGACAGGTATAAGGTTATCCAGAATGAGGAAGCCTTTGCTTTTACGGATGAGCTTCTGGGAGAGGGCGTCCGTTATGAGACAGCCGGAAGTCTACAGGAGGGGAAAAGAATCTGGCTGCTGGCCCATATGCCCCATGAGTACATTATCGCAGGCGAGCGCATCAGCCCGTATCTGGTATTTACCAATACTCATGACGGTTCCGGGGCTGTCCGTGTAGCGGTGACGCCGATTCGTGTGGTCTGCAATAACACGTTGAATCTGGCACTGGATACGGCAAAACGTTCCTGGTCGATGATTCACACTGGTGATATTCAGGGGAAATTGGCAGAAGCCAGGGAAACGCTTTTTATGGCTCAGGAGTATATGGATCATCTTGGAGCAGAGTTTGAAGCTCTCCGGGCAAAGGAAGTATCTGATAGGCAGGTTCTGGAGTTTATTGACCTGCTTCTTCCAAAGGAGGAAGATTTTACTCCCCAGCAGAACAAGAATGTACAGCGACTGCGGGATGACATGAAGCTAAGGTATTTTGGTGCGCCGGATTTGAAGAATCTGGGAAGAAACGCATACCGCTTCATTAATGCAGTTTCAGATTTTGCAACCCATGCAGAACCGTTGCGGAAAACACAGAATTACAAGGAAAATCTATTCAGCCGGACAGTAGAGGGAAATCCTCTGATTGACCGGGCATATCAGATGGTGCTTGCTGCATAAGGGCATCGGGAAGGAGAGAAATGGAACAGGTTAAAATAAGATTGTTACAGGCATCTGAAATTGAGTGCCGGGTAGGAAGTATCGGAGAAAAGGGATTAAGCCTTCTCCTTTTCAAGGATGCCAGAGTGGATCAGAAGATTCTGGACGAGACCTTTACTCCGTTTGGCTGGAGGCGGACACATCAGAGCATTGACGGGAATCTGTATTGCACAGTGGAAATCTGGGATGAAAGTAAACAGCAGTGGATAGCCAAGCAGGACGTAGGAACAACCAGCTATTCAGAAAAAGAGAAAGGACAGGCTTCGGACAGCTTTAAAAGAGCCTGCTTTAACTGGGGACTTGGAAGGGAGCTTTATACGGCTCCCTTTATCTGGATTCCGGCACAGAGAACTGATATTCAGAAAAGAGAGGGACGCTATGTTGTTTGTGATAAGTTTGTGGTCAAGGAGATTTCCTATAACCAGAACAGGGAAATATCATCTTTAGTAATTGTGAATCAGAGAGGAATAACTGTATTTTCCATGGGAAAAGAAGAAATCCGGGTAAATGAATTACAAATTCAAAGTCTGGAGAAAGAACTGGAAAGAACGGGTATCGGTATGAATACGGTTCTTTCGAAATACAGGCTGCAGGCAATTACCCAGATGACAGTTGAAACGTATGAAGCACTGATGAATGGGCTTGGAAAGTCCAGAAGCAAGGCGGCAGCCTGACAGGAGGATATATGAAGTACAATGAATTTGTAGAACGATTAAAGCAGGAAGTAAAGAAACGGTTGAAAGGACAATACGATGTTACGGTAAAGACAGTCATAAAAAATAATGGACTGGTTCAGGAAGTAATAAGTATTCAGCCATTAGCAGGGGCGGCAGGTGTCGCCTCTGTTGTTACGTTACGCAATCGTTACAGACCTTACATGAGTGAAGCAGAATTTACCGCATGTGTGGAGACAATCGTTAAAAACTGCCTGGAAGAGAAAGAAATACTGGAATCTTATGGTTTCAAAGAAACAACGGTAGAATGGGAAAATATAAAAGAAATGGTGTATCCGGTTCTGCTTTCCACAAAAGCAAACTGGCTGCTGTTGGAATCACTGGTTTCCAGACCGATGCTGGATTTATCTGTTGTATATATGATTCGGCTTAGAGTAGGCGAGGATAAATACCCCATTGCGGTACGGGTTACAGAGACCTTATTTGAAATGTGGGATATTTCGCTGGAAGAATTACATCAGACAGCTCTGAATAATCTGAAAAAAGAGGAAGCAAGGCTGGTTGATTTGGAGAGTGTACTGAAAGCAACACTTCTTGGAATGGAACCGCCATTGGTGGAAACAATGCAGGAAGAAAAGGTCTATATTTTAAGTAATTCCGTCCAGTATTATGGAGTGTCTATGATACTCAATCAGGAGTATCTTAGAAAAATATCCGGTGGAAAATCCATCTATATTCTTCCCAGTACAGTCCATGAAGTCATTTTGATTCTGGATTCAGAGGAACTGGATATGGAAAGCATGAATGAAATGGCGCAAAGCGCAAATGATGAAGTGGCAGACGAGGAACAGTTTCAGGACCATGCCTATTATTATGACGGAGAGACAGGAGAAATAAGAAGCTGTAAATAACACGTTGATTGAGAATAGCCTGCTGGAAAATGGATTCCGGCAGGCTGGGCTTATGGATTGCTTTTATTTCTGAAATAAATACAGACGAACATAGTTGTCATGGAAAAAATATGATAAAATAAAAGAAAATCCGGGAGATGAGAGCAGATAGGAAAATATAAGTTATGGAATTGAAACGGAATATATACCAAAAGCTGCTTAGATGGAAAGAAGAAAATACAGGCAGGGTTCTGGAACTTAAGGGGGCCAGGCAGGTTGGCAAGACCTATATTCTAAAGAAGTTTGGAAAAGAAAATTTCCAGAAGATGATTTATATTAACATGGCAGAATGGTCTGGAGATATTTTTTTAAAATGTTTAGAAACTGCAACAGATTGGAAACCGGGTGAGCCATATCTGGAGCATCCACTGCAGGAAGCATTGAAACTATACGACCAGACATTTACAGATGATAAAGAGACAGTCATTATTATAGATGAGATTCAGGAATCTGCACAGGTTTACAACCAGATTCGTACATTTGCACGGGAATTTCAGGCTTATGTGATTGTGGCAGAAAGTTATCCGGGGAAAATATCACAGTCGGATTTTTTCTTCCCTGTGGGCGACGTTGATTCTATGAAAATGGAAGTGCTGACCTTTGATGAATTCCTGGACGCTTTTGGAGAACGTAAGCTTTATGAAGCCATCGACCTTTATGGAAAAGGAAAATCCGAAGATTATGAAAAGCTGATGTCTTATTATGAGGTCTATCAGAAAATCGGTGGATATCCGGTAGTAGTCGTGTCTTATGCAGAGGAAAAAGATCTGGATAAGTGCTTCGGCATTATAAAAGGACTCATGGAGGTTTTTGAAAATGAGTCCAAAAGATATTTAACGGATATTGCAGACGTGAATCTGTTCCAGAAGCTTTTTCATGCGATTGCTTTGCTGATGATACAGGAGAAACAGGGGGTGCGCGACCTGACTTCTGAATTGAGCAAAATTGCTTATCAGGAAGAAAGTGGACGCATGACGAAAAAGATGGTGAATCATGCCATAAGCTGGCTGCAGGAATCACACATGCTCGGATATGCTTCGAAAGCTGTAGACTGTGATTATAAGCAGATAAAAGATAACAGTCGTTATTATTTCTTGGATATGGGAATCGCTTATTACTTCCTAAGCAGGACAGGTGCGCCTTATGAAACGGTTAAGGGACTTCTGGCAGAGAATTTTGTATATCTCGCTCTAAGACGCAGAATTGAAAATATCTTTGAGATTGCAGGAATCGTACCTTGGTTTGCGGCTTTTGAGAAAATTCATGGAGACCTGGATTTTTATGTAAGAAGTCTACTGGATTATAAGGATTACGGTATTAAAGTGAAGGGTACAGATGCAGAAGCAAAAACTGCAAGGAAGCTGGTGGAAGATAAGAAGGTCGACTATTTGTATCTTTTGAAGGATGAAGTAAAAGACAGAGTCGATGATGGGAAGATATTTACAGTGCCGCTTTGTCTGGCAGATAGGCTTATATTTGGGATTCAGTAAAAAGGAAAGAGAATAACAAACGATTGGAGAAGCAGGGAGATGTATGATTATGAATGGACAGATGAAGAGATATAGAGAAAGTCTGGCAAGAACATCAGAACCGATTTTGCTCAGTCAGTGCCCTCGGATAAAATTGGATTTAAGAGGCATGATGAAATATGCAAGAAGTAATAGGAAAAAGGTCATGGAACTGACAGAGGTTGAAAGGAAGCTCTTTATTTTATAAGTTCCTTTTCGGAATTGTATATCTGCTGAATAAGGATAGTTATGCCTTGAAATGGGCATGAAAGAATTATATATTGTAAATATTAATTAGTTAGATAATCGAAATTTGTAAATAAAGAATACATAACACGATTTGGGAGGGATTCAATGAAAATTATTTTTTCATCACTTAAAAATTCCGGTATATTTGAGGATGATTTCATGTACCTTTCAGAACAGAATGGAACAATAGAATTTAAACGAATGCAAACGGCTGGAGGCATCGCAGTTGTTTACGCTCCGAATGGGACAGGAAAAACCAGTTTTGCTAACCTACTTTCCATGGAGGTGTCTGAAGAAAAAAGCTCTTTTTATGCTACTGACGAACATGGAAACATAATCACACCAGAAACAAAATCTTTCCATGTGATACAGGATCAACTTAATAGAAATGTTATTCGTGGAGAAACCACTGATTACTTAATTGGAGCACAAATTCGCAGAGAATATGAATTGAGGGATCAAATCAATTCATTATTTAAAAGTGCTTTTGAGAATCTTGCTTCAAAATATAAAAAAGAATTTAACGTGTCAAAAGTTAAGGATTATCTTTTAATTCAGATGCAATCCTTAACAGACCAAATTCATCAGGCAGCTTATCCCTATATTCGCAGTATTGTAAATTCAAAACAACATGGAAAAGATATTGATAGAACATCATTTGTTACATTTATTCGTAATAATGAAAATAGACCGACCATACCGGAACTAAATGATGAAAAAAAGTTATTTGTTGTTACAGATTTATCAAAGGCAAAAATCATAGAAAAAATTCTTTCTATTAACCCGGATGAGGTCATAACTGATGCAAATGTCATTTTAGTTGAGCGACATGATGATGCGATTGAAATATTGAATAAATACCATTCTCTTGATAGCTGTATAGTTTGTGATAATCCTTCTTTTAATGGTGATGCACTTCTTGAAAGGAAAAAAGGAAACAGAAAATATATCTACGATAATCTCGATAAAAAAACAAAAGATATTCTTGATAAAATCGTGCGTGATAGTTCTCTAATTGGTTCAGATCCTTTTGATATCAAAAAAATCGTTGGTGCATTTATTGCAGGTCAAGATTCTACATACCTAATAGAATTACAACGGGAATTAACAGCATATGTCAACAGTATAGGCAACGAAATGATAGACGAGCTATTTCACTGCTTTGATGGTACGAGTTTATTTAATGATTTTGATGAATATGCTCAATTAGCCGAGACGCAGCCACAACTCGACTCAGAAGAACTTTTATTTATCGAGAATGTTATAAATGAAAATATTGGAAAAAATATTACGATTGTTAGAGATGAAGACAACGATAGAAACTACAAATTAAAAATAGGAGATAAAGATTTACTCGGTACAGAACGCAAAGAAATGGAACTTAGCACAGGCGAACAGAATTTTATTTCGTTAGCATTTGAGCTACTTCTGGCAAGACATTCCAACAAGGACTATATTGTCATGGATGACCCTATTTCCAGTTTTGATTCTGTATATAAGAATAAAATTGCTTTCTGCATTATTAAGTTCTTGGAGAATAAGAAACAGATTATTCTTACACATAATACAGATTTAATCCGTTTATTAGATGTTCAACTTAATAATTGTTTTAATCTTTATATTTTGAACAATGTACATGACGGAGAAAACGGATTTATTCCCGTGTCTGAACGAGAAAAGAAATTGCTAATTAATCTTCATTATTTGATAGCATTTTTCCAGAATAATAATAACGAATTGATAGAATCACTTCACAATAGAAGGCAATTTCTTATGGCTATGATTCCATTCATTCGTGGATATGCTCATATCTGCTTAGATCCAGAAGATTACTATGGAAAGTTATCGGGTATTATGCATGGATATGGCACCGAAAGTTTGGATATAATTCCAATCTATAATAAACTTTTTGGAAATGTGTTTGAGGGTTCAGAAATTATTGGCGTAACTGATGTTCTTGGAATAGATTGTAATAATTTGGATATGCTTGATAGAGTGCGTTTCCCGTTACTTGCAGACACACTTGAGCAGACACTTGTATACTATCATCTCCGCATGAAAGTTGAAAAAGAATTAGTGGATATTTTCAATCTTCACCCAAACGACATGACAATGTTAAATCAAATAATTCAGCAAGCATTCAGGTGCCAAAAAACAGACCTAAACTACGAACGAATGAGAGAGTTTAGAGTATTTTTTACAAGCAGGAAAACCCTTCTTAATGAGTTTAATCACTTTGAGGGTAATATGAATATATTTCAACCAGCAATTGATATTACAAAATCAGCACTCCGAAAAGAAATAGCCGAAATTGAAGCAAAATTAATAGAAATTAGGAATTTTGAAAATAGATAGCGGATTTGTTATTACGTAAATCAGCGTTCATAAAAGGAAATAAACATTCTATGGAAAAAAAATTGAAGTGTAAATTGTGTGGAGAATTTTTTAATGACAAAGAAATGAGTGAAGAACACTATCCTGCTCGGAGTGTTGGTAATGAAGATATTGTTGCACTTAATATTACCAAAATGCTTGACTCTTTACAATCTGAAGAAATGCGAGAAAGAATAATAAATAAACTTTCTAATGGTGAAAGTATTGAACGGATTTCGGGCGAAATATTTGACAACGAATTAGCAGAATCATTATACCCATGTGGTCGCACTGCAAGGACACTTTGTAGAAAGTGCAATACTTTTTTAGGGAAATACGATGAGGCATATTTAAAGTTTTTTTCACTTGATGGTGAAGCAAAAGCTATAAGAGGTTTTAGTAAAAATACAAAACTTTATATAATAAAATCAATCTTTGGTAAGTTTATTTCGATTCCAGAAGCAAAGAATGAAAATTTTGATTTCCTTGATTTTCTTAAGAATGAATCGGCGACAGAATATTCTGGAAGGTGGAGAATATATTTTGTCAAAAGGGATTTTAGTAGTGACCTCATGGGAATGAAGGATATTGAGACTGGAAAAATAGAGTTTGAAGAGGGAGTTGTATATGAGTTATCCGATAACAAATTCATATATAATCTTATGAACTTTGAAAAACACTCATGTTTTGAGATGACAAATTTGTTTGATATATTAAAAAAAGATTACATATTAGTTAAAGGCGTAGGGAGTAACGGAGGATACCATGCTCAAATTTTAATGACTCGTTTATTTTCAGAGTTGATTTAAAGAAAAATGTGAACTTCATATAGGGAAATACTGATTGATTCCAGTTCATATGAAGAATGTGTGGAAAAAAGTATTGGATGCTTATTTCCACAAAATTGAAGCAGAAGGATAAGTGATAGTATGTCTGCAGAAATGGAGATACTGTTAAAGCAGTACACAAAAGAGATTGAAAAAATATACGGAAATCTTTTGAAGTCAGTTATCTTATATGGCTCCTATGCCAGAGGTGATTACACCACAGATTCAGATGTAGATATTATGATTCTGCTTGATTTGGATGACATGGAGATTAAGCAGTTTCGGCATGAACTGTCCAGTGTAACCTACGATTTTAATTTGAAATACGATATAGATATTAAGCCTATAGCAAAAAGTAAAGTTCATTTTGAAAAGTGGATGGATACATATCCATTTTATGCGAATGTAATGAAAGAGGGAGTAAAGTTATTCCATGCGACATAAAAGGGAAAACTTTATGCCCCAATTTTCAGAAATAAGTGCGTAAAGGATAAAAAGATGATATACTATTATTGAATTTAATTTTAGGCTCATTGGAAGAGGCGGTATTGGTGGAATCAGCAGAAAAAGAGAGATATAAAGAACAAGAAAAAGTTCTGCTTTTAAATTTGGATAAAGGAATAGATGATTTGGAACAAGAGAGAGTATATTCTCATGCTGAGGTGATGGAGTATATACGGGGAAGGATGAAAAAAGAAAAGGAAGATGCGAAAATTAACTGCTGAAATAATTGATAATATTATGTGGGAAACCACAGAAGCGGTAAAAGAGCTTATGAAAGACGATCTCGTGGAAGTAATACTGTATGGTTCCTGTGCCAGAGGCGATTATACAGAGGATTCCGATGTGGATATAGCCCTTCTTACAAAGAGTAATCGAATAGAGTCACAGAAATATAATGATGGACTTGCAGCTATTGCAACAGAATTTGCAATGGAGTATTTTGCGGTGGTAAATTTTATCTGTATTCCATATGGGGAATTTGAAGAGAAAAAAGAATGGTATCCTTATTTTAAAAACATTGAAGCAGAAGGAAAGATATATGCAGTGCCTTATTTTAGGGCGGATAGACTTGATTTTCAAATTTAGTAATAAGCTAATTGGATGATAAAGGGAAAGGAGGAAGCTGTTTTGTCAGATGAAACAAAGAATGTTATTGAGCAATTTGTAACAGATGTAAAGAGCTGTTTGGGAAGCAGCGTAAATAGCATGATTGTATTTGGCTCTTATGCAAGAGGCGATTATAATGAGAATTCTGATATTGATATTCTGATATTGGTCAATCTTTCTGAAACGGAGATTAAGAAGTACGAAGATCAGGTTATAGATTATGCATTTGATTTGGAATTGGAATATGGTAAATGCCTTTCTCCGATCATTAAAAATCAGGAAATATTCGATTATTGGTCTGATACCTTGCCGTTTTACCGGAATATTAAAAGAGAGGGAGTACGGGTGGCATGACAGATAAGCAAAGAGATTTAAGTGTTTACAGATTTTCACAGGCAGAGGAAACACTACAGAGTGCGCAGTTGTGTGAAAATATGAAGTTTTATAAAGACGCTATTAACAGAGCCTATTACTCCGCATTCTATGCGGTGAAAGCGGTTTTGGCAATTTCGGATGTGGATTTTAAGCGTCATAAAGATGTGGTGGCATATTTTAATCAGCATTATGTGGCAACGGAAATATTTGAAAAAGAATGTGGACGGAAGCTTGCTAAGCTGCAGAAAAAGAGGGAAGCAAGCGATTATGATGATTTTTATATAGCATCTGCTGAGGAAGCGCACCAGCAGATCGAATCAGCCGCCTATATTAACAAGGCGGTAAAAATGTTTTTAATGCATAAAGAAGTGTTGAAAAAATAACTGCTGAAAGTTATTTTACCTCGATAGGTCAATCCATAGGTCAATTTCCCTATCCCGAAAAAACGAACCATTGAAAATCCACGGCTGATAGGTCCTCGAACAACGGACTCTGACTCCGTCATTTCAAGGTTCGAATCCTTGTAGCCCTGGTAAAAGGAATCTCTTGTGAGGTTCCTTTTTTGTTGTATATAGCCAAATGACAGCGCACTGTTTACAGTGCGCTGATATAGGCTTCCAGTTCCTTTAAGTTCCTGGGGATTTTCCATTCTTTCTTTAAAATTCCTTTTGCGCAGAGACTGTCGAACAGCTCCAGCACGGCAGGCTGGGTGAGGTTGGTCTCCTTAAGGGCAGAGGTGTCGGTAAAGACCTCCTCCGGCGTCCCGGATTTCAGAACCCTTCCATCCTTGAATAAAAAGATTTCATCGGCCCAGGCGAAGGCATAGTTGACGTCGTGGGTTGACATCAGTACCGTGATACCCTGGGCGGTCAGCTCGTCTACGATGTGGTTCACCATGGCGGTATGCTTGGGATCCAGGGCCGCTGCAGGCTCGTCCAGAATGATGATATCCGGGTGCATAACCAGGATATCGGCGATGGATACCTGCTTCTTCTGGCCGCCGCTTAAGGCGTGGGTCGGCTTGTGGCGGAAGGGCGTGATTTCCAGGTAATCGATGACACGCTCTACCTCGTCCTTTGCCTGTTCTTCGGAAACGCCCAGGTTCAGAATACCAAAGGAAATTTCCTGATAAACGCTGGCGGAGAAGAGCTGGTTGTCCGGATCCTGGAAGACGATGCCTACCTTCTGGCGGAGCTTTAAAAGCCCCTGCCGGGAATAGTCATAGGGTTCGCCGTTCAGATAAAGCATTCCCTTAGAGGGACGGTGAATGCCGTTGCAGCAGAGAAAAAAGGTGGACTTTCCAGAGCCGTTGGCTCCCATAAAGGCAATCTTTTTCCCGCGGCCGATTTCCAGGGAAAGACCGTTCAGGGAATGTGTTTTTTCATCATCATAGGAGAAGTACAGATTCTCCGCTTTCAAAATAATATCGTTCATGGTATCGAAATTCCTTTCCTAATATGGAAGGCTTAGAAGCAGAATTTTTCTGCCAGCAAAAAAGCGTAAAGGGCCAGCTCGAAAAGCACAATGGCTGTAATTTCCTTTCCTGCGGGCGGATAGGTCTCATTGAGCACCCGGATCGTGCCGTCGTAGCAGCGGGATTCCATGGCGTCGTAGAGGGCGTTGGATTTCTTGATTGCACGGATAAAGAGAGCCGAGGCCAGGGCGCCGAAGGATTTCAGGGAGGTCCGGTAATCCTTATTGCCCAGGCGGGAATTCTGGGAGGTGCGCAGGTTGGACGCAATCTCCAACAATACAAAGATATAACGGTAAATCAGAAGCATCAGCTCAAGGATAATGCGCGGACAGCGCATAACCCGCAGTACATTTAAGATATCCGGCATGGGCGTATTGAAAGAAAGAAAATACAGGCAGGATACGCTGGCCAGGGCAGTCAGGATAAGCTGTATGGCATAGTGGAGGGAAGCCCTGCTTCCGGTCAGCCAGACAGAGCCGATTTTCCAGGCAAAAAGATCAAGGGGCGTCCGGGAAAAATTCAGGACAATGGCCAGAGTGCTGAAAAACAGGAAAACCAACGGTACGGTCATGAAGTGGAGATAACGGGAAAAAGGGATTCCACCCTTTTTTACGGTGAGAATCCCTGTAACAGCCAGCACAATGCAGGCCACGGCAATGGAGCGGCTGATGACGCACGCCAGAAGCGTGAGCACTGCAAAGATAAATTTTTCTCCGGCATTTACGTAGCGCAGCCGGGAATTATAGCAAAGCTTATCAATGACGATCATTTATTTTCCCATTTCTTACGTTCTACAAAACGGCCCATGCAGAAGGCCAGAATGCCTACGCCGATACCGGTCTGGACACAGAACAGCATGCTTTCTACTTCTCCGGGCAGCTCGCCGCCGATGAGACGCTCCAGAATGGGCTCAGTCCAGGGCTCATAGGAGGAATCCACTTCCTCAACAACCGTGCTTCCGGCGTCGTCGGAGCCGCCGAACTCGGCGTCCTTCAGCGCGAACAGCGGAATAAAGGCAATCAGGATGACTGCAAGGATCAGTGCGATTACGGTACTCTTTTTCATTTACTTGTCCTCCTTTAAAAATCCGATGGCGCGAAGCTCCGGCTTTGCATAGGATTCCAGGGCGGAAATGATGAGAACGGTCAGGATTCCCTCGATGACTGCCAGCGGAATCTGGGTAGGAGCGAAGACCGCAAGGAATTTCAGGCAGGCGGTACCAATGGTAGTATCTGCGTGATGGGCAATCGCCAGCTGGAAAGCGGTTACACAGTAGGTAAACAGGTCACCCAGGGCTGCAGCCAGGAATACGCTTACATTCTTGTTCAGCTTTATCTTCTGACAGAGCTTATAGATACCGAAGGACACGAAGGGGCCGGCAACAGCCATGGAAAAGGTGTTGGCGCCCAGAGTGGTCAGTCCGCCGTGAGCCAGCAGAATCGCCTGGAATAACAGTACGATAATACCTAAGATGCTGACAGCAGAGGGTCCGAAGAGCAGAGCGCCCAGACCGGTTCCGGTCATATGGGAGCAGCTTCCGGTTACGGACGGAATCTTCAGAGATGAGATGACAAATACAAAGGCGCCTGCCATGGCAAGCAGTGGAAGAGCCTTCCGGTCAGCCTTTAAGGTCTTCTGGATGGAACGGAAGCCTGCCAGAAGGAACGGCAGACAGACAACGCCCCAGGCTACACAGAAGCCTGCGGGAAGGTAGCCCTCCATGATGTGCATGGCATTTGCGCTGGGCGCGATTCCGAAGGCCAGAATGAAGGCTGCGGAAGCGGCAATGTAGCGTTTGGTACTTTTCTTCATAACACAAAGTTCTCCTTTAGCATAAAATAATGTCTTTGAAACGCTGTTGTTCCAGTATATCTTACTGATAATTTTTGTCAATAAGCCATAGGGGTAGGGGTATAGGGACAGAGGAAGCGCTTGTGTTTTCGCGGGTGTTTCGCTATAATAAATACGAAACGCAGACGGATAAGAAGGAGCGTAATATATGTATTCATTTAAAAGCCGGGTCCGCTACAGCGAGGTGGGCGAGGATAAAAAGCTGTCGCTGAACAGTATCATTAATTATTTCCAGGACTGCAGCACCTTTCAGTCGGAGGAGCTGAACAATGGAGTGGAGCGTCTGGAGAAGCTGCACCGGGTCTGGGTACTTTCTTCCTGGCAGATCGTCATTGAGCGTTATCCGGATCTCTGCGAGGAGATCGAGACAGGCACCTGGCCCTATCATTTCAAAAATTTTATGGGCTATCGCAATTTTGTCATGCAGGACAAGGAGGGAAAGCGGCTTGCCTACGGAAACAGTCTCTGGAGCTTCCTGGACACAGATACGGGACTGCCGGTCCGGGTGCCGGAGGATATCGAGAAGGCATACGTGCTGGAGGAGAAGCTGGATATGAAGTACGCTTCCCGGAAGGTTCCCATGCCGAAGGAGGGAGAGACCGGAGAGCCGTTTCCCGTGCAGAAGCACCATCTGGACACCAACCATCATGTGAACAACGGTCAGTATATCCAGATGGCCCGGGAATATATTCCCGAGGATTTCCCGATCCATCAGCTGCGGGCGGAATATAAGAAATCAGCGGTGCTGGGGGATATGATTTACCCGGTGACGGCCCTGGAGGACGGCCGCTATACGGTGGGGCTCTGCGACGAGCTGGGCCGGCCCTACGCGGTCGTAGAACTATCGTAAATATTACTTAAGTAAACTTCAACAGGACACTGTTCCGCGAGGTGTTTTGGCATGTATATGCCAAAATCCCGAGTTATGCCAGCGCGAGATTATGCGTATAGCATAATCTCTGTGCATTACGGAGCGGTCTCCTGTGAACGAAGAGAACAGGAGGACGGAAACACACATGATTGAATTAGGAAAGAAACAGGAATTAACCGTAATAAAAAGAGTAGAGTTTGGCGTCTATCTCGGAGAGCAGGAGGGCGCGGAGGAGCGCGTACTGCTGCCGAAGAAGCAGGTGCCGGAGGGGACGGAAATCGGTTCCCGGCTGACTGTTTTTGTATACAAGGATTCCAAGGATCGTCTGATCTCCACCACCCATGAGCCAAAACTGGAGCTGGGCGGACTGGCGGTCTTGAAGGTGGCCCAGGTAGGGAAAATCGGCGCCTTTCTGGACTGGGGACTGGAAAAGGATCTGCTGCTGCCCTTCCGGGAGCAGACCCGACGGGTACATGAGGGGCAGGAAGTTCTGGTGGCCCTCTATATCGACAAGAGCAGCCGGCTCTGCGCGACCATGAATGTATACGAATATCTGGAGCTTTCGTCTCCTTATAAGAAGGACGATCGGGTCACAGGAACCGTCTACGAGATCAGCGAGGAGTTCGGCGCGTTCGTAGCGGTAGATAACCGTTATTCCGGTCTGGTGCCCCGGAAGGATTTCCATGGGGACGCGAAAATCGGCGATATCGTAGAAGCCCGGGTGACCGGCGTCCATGAGGACGGCAAGCTGAACTTAAGTCTCCGGGAAAAAGCCTATCTGCAGATGGATGCGGACGCGGAAAATGTGCTGAAGGTGATCGATGAATTTGACGGAGTCTTGCCCTTTACAGACAAAGCGTCACCGGAAGTGATCGAGCGGGAACTGCATTTAAGCAAAAATGCGTTTAAAAGAGCGGTGGGAAGACTCTTAAAAGAGGGCAAAATAGAGATAACGGAAAAGAGTATCCGCAGAAAAATGTAAAAATTGTTAAAAAATCTTTAAAAATTAAAATAGTGCTTTCCAAAGCCGGATTTTGCGGTTATAATAGGGAAAGAAAAGAAAGGGGTGAATCAGAATGAAAGTACAGAACATTACCGATATCGATAAATTCTTCAAGGTAGTAGACAGCTGCAAGGGTAAGGTTGAGCTGGTTACAGGCGAGGGCGACAGACTGAACCTGAAGTCAAAGCTTTCCCAGTATGTATCTATGGCAAACATCTTCTCCAACGGAGAGATTCCGGAGCTTGAGATCATCGCATACGAGAAGGAAGACATCGACAAATTAGTTTCATTTATGATCAATGGTTAAAGAATAAAACGAGGTATCCGTTCCGCTGGAACAATACCTCGCTTTTTTCTGCCCTTTTTTACGAAATCCCGTTAATCTGTTTTTCGTTTCCGATATACAGTCCGGAAAATTCCAACAACAAGAACGATAACTGCAAATCCTCCTGCGACGCCTACAAAAAGCAGCTTCCGGGAAGAACCGCCCGGCGCGGACAGAGCCGCTTTCGGGGGCGTGATGCCCTGCCGGACAATGGCCACCCGGTGGACAGCCTGGATACAGGTCCGGGCTGAGGTGTACATAGCCTCCCGGTATTCAGTGTCCTTTGGCTGCCAGTCTGCGTATCCGGCAGCGATATCTTCGGCGGTGACTGCGCCGGAGCCGCAGTCGGTATAATTCTGCACAAGCTTACGGTAAGAGAGCTCTTCGGCCCGCCTGCCCCGGTTCAGCTGCTCGATGGCCCGGGCGTATTCCTGGGTCGGATTCTCCCGGAGATTGGCGATATTGACGCCGGAAGCAAAATCGGAGCCGGTGTAGCTGCCAAGAATCCGGCCGTCCATATAGAGATCATAGGTTGCGTCCGGATCCAGATCAGAAACCCGGATCATTTCCCGGTTCATCCGATCCAGAATATGCAGGGTCTCGTCGGCTTCAAAGTATTCGTGGGAAACGCCCATGGGAAGACGGTTTGCACGGTAATCATAATACAGATAATCGTCCTTATAATGTAAATGGGACACTTCCGCGTCGGAGGAAAGGAGACTTCCCTTCTGAATATTTACCTGTGAAACCTCCGTCAGAGCGCCCTGCTCTTCCAGAATGAGATAAGCCAGATAGATTTGTCCCGCAGTGTTCAGGTGAAGCAGATCCTCCAGCATGATATCGGAAGCTTTCTGTTCTTCAGAAAGAGAAGCGGCCAGTTTATTTAAGGGATATTGCAGCTCCAGCAGGTGAACCTGTTCCTCTGCCGCAGTATCACGGATAACATCAGAGATACGGGTAAAGCCCTCTTCTACCCGGGCTCGGGCTTCATTTTTGGACTGGTAGTCCTCATCGTCTGTTCCGAAACGGAGCCCGTCCGGAACAGGGAGGGTTGCGATGGCGATGTGATCGGCGAGGACGCCGCCCTGCTCCAGGGTATGCAGGAAGGCTTCCAGGTTGGCCTGGTAATCCACCAGATTTTCTTCCCGGGCGTCGCTTCCTTCCGGATACAGATCCGGATCCTCGTACAGGTATTTTTGCAGATCGTTGATTCCGTATTCTACCACGGCGTCCGTCAGGCCACGGGCAGCCGGATCCACCTGATACAGATCCAGAGCGTGGGTCAGCCGCGCGCCGCCCACGCCCAGATTACGGAGCTCCAGCTTCGTATCCGGCATATGGGTTACATAATAATTATATAAAACGTGTGTGTAATTGATTTCTGAGTATTCCGCATGGGTAATGCTGTCTCCCCAGAAGCCCAGCACGCTGCCGTCGGTCAGAGCCGGAGCGCCCAGAGAGGAAACGGTCAGTCCCGCGGTTAAAAGACAGGTGAAAAACGGATGCAAATTCAGTACCTCTTTTTCTATGATATGAGTTTTATTATAGGGGGCGTCCGGGTTTACTTCAAGCTCTTTTTTTGTTATAATATGGCAAGCTTTAAGGGAGGAAACACATTCATGAAGAAATCAAAATACGCCGCGTACGCCCCGGCGGTTCTGCTGGCGCTTCTGGGCCTGGTTCTTATCTGGCGGGCATTTTACGGCGTGAATTATAATGATGAAATGTATTACGCAGACTGTCTTTACCGTCTGTACCGGGGGGACGTGTATCTGGTGCAGGACTGGCAGATGCATCTGATGTCCATGATCCCGGTGTATCCGTTTTATGTGCTGTTCCGGCTGGTGCGAGAATCCAATGAAGGCGTGATCCTGTATCTGCGGATTCTGTATGTGATTTTTCAGACGGCAGTGGCCTGCTTTGTGTATCTGCGGCTTCGGAAGCGGGAAAGGGGCGCGCTTCTCGTGAGCCTGGTTTATCTGCTTTTCACGCCCTTTAACATTGCGTCCCTGTCCTACAATACACTGGGAATCGGCTTTGCCCTGCTTTCCTTCTGCATACTATGTACGCAAGAGGAAAAGCACCCGGTGAGAGATCCGCTGCTTTGCGGTATCTGCGCCGCCTTCTGTATCCTGGCCAATCCCTTTGCCCTGGTGCTGTATCTCCTGTATGGCGCGGTTCAGATACTACGGGTGGCTGTAGGACGGGAAAAGAAGCTTCTGGTTCCGTTCTTCTGGATGAGCGTGGGAGCCTTCGCAGTATTTCTGATTTTCTGTCTGATGCTGTATCAGAGAGCGTCCCTGGGTGAGCTGCGGCTGACATTTTCTTACAATTTTCACATTCCCGGCTACGAGCAGAACGCGGGTCAGTGGATGCGGAAATTTACCTCTTATTTCGGAAAATTATATCCGGAATATAGGTATCTCTTCTGGGTAACCGGCGGGGCGCTGCTGCTTTCCTGTCTGGATCGGAAGTGCCGGGAGCACGCGTTTGCTTATGTGCTTCCGGTGGCGGCGCTGGCGGGCTTCTACCTCTGGTATCACGGTTTTTTACAGCAGCGGGTGCCGACAAACTTCTGCATGGTGCCTCTGTCCCTGACAGGACTTCTGTGCTTCCGTCTGCTGAGAAAGAAGGACTACCGATATCTCGGACTGTGGTTTGTGCCGGGAATCCTCTATTCCCTGTGCTCCCATTTCGCTTCGGATACGGGAATTCTCTGCATTACCTCCTGTTACGTGCTCAGCAGCTCCGTCAGCGCGCTGTTTCTGGCACAGTTCATTCAGGAGCAGAGGGAAGCTCTTGGAAAATGGGGCCGCGGTGCGGCGGTCTGTGCTGCGCTGCTTCTAATGCTTCAACTGGGAATTTCAGGAAGCTTAAGAATTGCGTTTTTTTATAATGAAGCGCCGCTGTCCGAGCTGACTGAAAAAGTGACGGACGGTCCTGCCAAAGGCCTCTATACGACCTCCGGCATGGCAGAATTTCATTCGGAACGCGTGCGGGAGCTGGAGTTTCTGCAGCTGACAGAGCAGGATGTCCTGCTGGTCATGAATATGGAGCCATGGGCGTACCTCTGCACGGACGCGGCAGTGGCCAATTATACCTGCTGGGGTGAGTTTTACGATTCCCTGTATGACGTCTATCAGTTTTTCTTTCCCCGAAAGACGCCCACGGTAGTGTACTGTACAGATTATGAGGAGAGTATGCGGGAAAAGCCGGAGCTGATGCAGAGATACCTGGACGCAGGCTACGAGATGACAGATCTGGGAACCTCGGTGGTGCTGCGAAAACCATAAAAAGTTGGCGTAAAAACACGGGCAGATTTCCTATATCCAGATGTCCGCCTTTTCGAGACATCGGTATGAATGGAACGGACTTGAGTCCGGGCCAGGCATACCGATGTAACGAGAAACGGGCGAACATGGGATATGGAAATCTGCCCGCATTTTGTTGCAACAATATCTTTAGTTTGAGCAATTTTTGTAATATAGAATCAGCAGCCCCTTCAGCAGCAGATCATCGTCCAGGATCATGTGGTGTCGGCACAGGGGCGCGATGACGCCTGCCAGACCTCCGGTGGCGACCACCGTACAGGTGGTTCCAAGCTCCTCGTTGATCCGGTCGATCAGACCGTCCAGAGCTCCGGCATTTCCGTAGAGAATGCCGCTTTTCATGGAGTCCACCGTATTGCTTCCGATGAGCTTCTTCGGCTTCTCCAGAGAGATATAGGGCAGCTGGGCCGCCTTCCCGGACAGGGCGTTCAGAGAAACGGCCACGCCGGGCAGAATCATTTTTCCGATATAGGCCTTATCCCGGTTGATGACAGAGACGGTGGTAGCCGTACCCATGTCGATGATAATCTGAGGGACAGGATAGCTGTGGACGCCTGCCACCGCGCCTACGATCAGGTCGCTGCCCTGCTGGGCCGGGTCGTCTACGGCCAGTTTGATTCCGGTTTTGATACCGGGTCCCACCACCAGCATCCGGGCGCCGGTGAATTTCTCGGCTGCCTCCCGGACTGTATTGGTCACGGAAGGTACCACGGAGGAAATAATGCCGCCCCGGATCCGGGAGGGTTCGATTTCATGCAGATCCAGCATTTCCCGGATAATGGTAGCGTATTCCAGCGAGGTAGAATCCTGCTCTGTGGAAAAACGCTCCAGAAAGAGAAGCTGGTCTTTGTGAAAACAACCCATGACAATATTCGTATTTCCGATATCAATGGTGAGTATCATCATTTCCTCCTAACTGCTCAGTGCCTTCGCAGTTATGATGCAAAATCCATGAGAATCGACTTCGTCGATGGGATTTTGCACTCTCAAATCATTTTTATACGCCTTCAGCAGCAAGTGCTTCAGGCTGTGATATAGTTTAAATAGAAAGGGTTTAATCGCGGTTAATGAGGCCTGCCTTCAGAAGGGCGAAGCCCACGGCGCCTGTAATAATGGTAGAAGAAACCATCTCGCAGACGGCGTTGATGCCTACGAAGCTGCAGACAAACAGAATGATATTTTTACCGCCGATGAGTCCCTGCATATATTCGGTATTGCCGAACAGGACAACCAGTGCGGTCATGAAAAACAGCGTATTTAAAAATGCGGAGAAGAAGCCGGTTACGAAGCAGCCTACGCGCGCGTTGGAAGCCTTCTTTACACCGCGGAAGATATAACCCAGCAGAAGTCCGTCCAGGAGACGGGGAATAAAACGCTGGATAAATGCCAGTACGGGATTGATGCCGAAGAGTACGACACCCATGGCGCTTACACCGCCCACACCGATGCACTGTAAAAAGCTGGTCAGTCCAAATACGGCTCCCGCGGCAGCTCCGCCTGCAGGTCCCAGGGTAATGGCAGCCAGTGCGACAGGGATCACATTGAACGAGATAGCCAGAGGCCCGATGTTCAGGTATCCCAGAGGCGTATAAGCCATCAGAAGTAAGATGCCGGTCAGCAGTCCGAGAATGGTTAGCTGCCGTGTTTTGTTAGATGTTTTCATATTCAGTTTTCCTCCTTGTTATTATTCCGCATACGCGGATACAATACAATTACGGGGTAATGATAGCATAGGAAAATCCGTAATTCAAGCAAATAAAAAGTTCGGGGGCCTTTGTATTGAAAAAAATGCGAAATTCCCCTATAATCAAGGGGAATAAAACGGGAGGAATGACAGATGACATTGGATAAAAATACGTTAAAAGGAAAGACCGCGGTACTGGGCGTAACAGGAAGTATCGCTGCATATAAAATCGTAAATCTGGCGCGGATGCTCCGGAAACTGGGGGCCAACGTGCAGGTACTGATGACGAAAAACGCTACGGAATTTATCACGCCGCTGACCTTTGAGCAGCTGACGGGCAATAAATGCCTCATCGACACCTTTGACCGGAATTTCCAGTACAGTGTGGAGCATGTGGCGCTGGCAAAGCAGGCGGACGTGGTGCTGGTAGCTCCGGCCTCTGCCAACGTGATCGGCAAGATCGCGAACGGCATTGCCGATGATATGCTGACTACTACGGTCATGGCCTGTCCCTGCAAAAAAATCATTTCCCCGGCCATGAACCACAATATGTACCACAATCCGATCGTCCAGGATAATCTGGAGAAGCTGGCCCGCTTCGGCTATGAGATCATTCCGCCGGAGACCGGTATGCTGGCCAATGGGGACAGCGGCGACGGACGAATGCCCGACGAAAGGCTGCTGCTGGAATATATTCTGAAGGAAATTGCCTGCGAGAAGGATCTGGCAGGGAAAAAGGTGCTGGTGACTGCGGGAGCCACCCGGGAAGCCATCGATCCGGTACGCTTTATCACCAATCATTCTACCGGGAAAATGGGCTTTGCCCTGGCCCACGCAGCCATGCTCCGGGGCGCGGAGGTGACGCTGGTGGCAGCCCACACGGAGGCGGAAGCGCCACTGCTGGTGAATGTGGTGCGTGTAACCTCAGCGCAGGATATGTTCGAGGCTGTGAAAGAGCGTGCGGAGGAGTCTGATGTGATTATCAAAGCCGCTGCAGTGGCGGATTATACGCCGGCGACCACCGCAGACCATAAGATAAAGAAGGCCGAGGGCGGACTTTCCATCGAGCTTACCAGAACCCGGGATATCTTAAAATATCTGGGCGAGCACAAAAGGGAAGGCCAGGTGCTCTGCGGCTTCGCCATGGAGACAGAGGATCTGCTGGCCAACGCGAAGAAAAAGCTGGAGAGCAAACACTGCGATCTGATCTGCGCCAACAGCCTCCGGAAGACGGGCGCGGGCTTCGGAACCGACACCAACTGCGTGACGGTGCTGAGCCGGGAAGGGGAACGGGAGCTTCCGCTGCTTTCCAAAGAAGAGACGGCCCATGAGATTTTGAACGAGATCTGTAAAAAACTGGGATAAGGAGACTTCATGTCATTTGTACATTTACACACCCATACAGAATACAGCCTTCTGGACGGGTCCAATAAGATAAAAGAATATGTGGCCCAGGTGAAAAATCTGGGCATGACGGCGGCGGCCATTACGGATCATGGAGCCATGTTCGGCGTCATTGATTTCTACCGGGCGGCCCGGGCGGAGGGGATTAAGCCGATCTTAGGCTGCGAGGTCTATGTGGCTCCAAATTCCCGCTTTGACAAGGAGACCACCGGAGGGGACGACCGGTATTATCATCTGGTGCTGCTGGCGGAGAACAACCAGGGCTACGCCAATCTGATGAAAATCGTATCCTGCGGTTATGTGGAGGGCTTTTACTACAAGCCCCGTGTGGATATGGAGGTCCTGCAGGAGTTTCATGAGGGAATCATCGCCCTGTCCGCCTGCCTGGCGGGCGAGGTGCCCCGGTATATCCAGAAGGGACTTTATGAGGAAGCGAAAAAATCTGCTTTAAAATATGAAGCAGTCTTTGGAAAAGGAAATTATTTCCTGGAGTTGCAGGATCACGGCATTCCGGAACAGAAGACCGTGAATCAGGCGCTGCTGCGTATGAGTCAGGAGCTTCAGATCCCCCTGGTAGCCACCAATGACTGTCATTATACCTATGCGCAGGATGTGAAGCCCCATGATATCCTGCTCTGTATCCAGACCGGCAAGAAGCTGGCGGATGAGGACCGGATGCGCTACGAGGGCGGTCAGTATTATGTGAAATCCCCGGAGGAAATGGAAGCGCTTTTTCCGTATGCGAAAGAGGCGTTGGAAAATACAGGGAAAATCGCGGAGCGCTGTAATGTGGAGATTGAATTCGGCGTTACCAAGCTCCCCAAATACGATGTGCCGGAGGGCTATACCTCCTGGGAATATCTGAATAAGCTCTGCTTTGACGGACTGGCAGAGCGCTACCCGGACGATGACGGTACCATGCGGGATCGTCTGACCTATGAGCTGGGCGTGATCAAAAATATGGGCTACGTGGATTATTTCCTGATTGTCTGGGACTTTATCCATTATGCCAGGGAGCATGGAATCGCAGTGGGACCGGGACGTGGATCCGCGGCCGGAAGCATTGTTTCCTATACTATGGGGATCACCAATATCGATCCCATGCGCTATCAGCTGCTGTTTGAGCGCTTCCTGAACCCGGAGCGTGTGTCTATGCCGGATATCGATATTGACTTCTGCTATGAACGGCGGCAGGAGGTGATCGATTATGTGGTGCGGAAATACGGCAAGGACCGGGTGGTACAGATCGTAACCTTCGGTACCCTGGCGGCCCGGGGCGTAATCCGGGACGTGGGCCGGGTGATGGACTTGCCCTATAACTTTGTGGATTCTATTGCGAAAATGGTACCCCAGGAGCTGAATATTACCCTGGAAAAGGCCCTGAAAATGAATCCGGAGCTCCGGAAAAGCTATGAAAATGATCCGCAGGTGCAGGAGCTGATCGATATGTCCATGCGCCTGGAGGGACTTCCCAGACACACCTCCATGCATGCGGCGGGCGTGGTGATCAGCCAGAAGGCGGTAGACGAGTATGTGCCGCTGTCCAGAGCCTCCGACGGCTCCATCACGACACAGTTTGTCATGACGACCCTGGAGGAGCTGGGACTGCTGAAAATGGATTTCCTGGGACTGCGTACCCTGACGGTAATCCAGGACGCGGCCCGTATGGCTTCGGAGCGGACCGGACAGACCATTGATATAGACCATATCGATTATGACGATCCGGCGGTATATGCTTCCTTAGGAACCGGAAAAACCGACGGCGTGTTCCAGCTGGAAAGCAGCGGCATGAAGGGCTTTATGAAGGAGCTCCGACCCAGGAGCATGGAGGACGTGATTGCGGGCATTTCCCTGTACCGTCCGGGCCCCATGGACTTTATTCCCCAGTATATCCGGGGAAAGGATCACCCGGAGAGCATTACTTATGACTGTCCCCAGCTGGAGGAGATCTTAAAGCCCACCTATGGCTGTATCGTTTATCAGGAGCAGGTTATGCAGATCGTGCAGAAGCTGGCCGGCTATACCCTGGGACGAAGTGATCTGGTGCGCCGCGCCATGTCCAAGAAAAAGGCGGCGGTGATGGAGAAGGAGCGTCAGAATTTCGTCTTCGGAAACCCGGAGGAGGGCGTGCCCGGCTGTATCGCAAACGGCATTCCCGAGCAGACGGCCCAGAAGATTTACGATGAAATGATAGATTTCGCCAAGTATGCCTTCAACAAATCCCACGCGGCGGCTTACGCGGTGGTGGCTTATCAGACAGCCTGGCTGAAATATTATTATCCGGTAGAATTCATGGCGGCGCTGATGACTTCCGTCATCGACAATTCCGGAAAGGTATCCGAGTATATCCTGACCTGCCGGCAGATGGGAATCGATATACTGCCGCCGGATATCAACGAGGGCGAGGCCCGGTTTTCCGTAGCCGACGGTTCCATCCGATTTGCGCTCTGCGCTATCAAGAGCATTGGACGTCCGGTGGTGGAGGCGATCATCGAGGAGAGAAGGCTGGGCGGACGCTTCAAGAGCCTGACGGATTTTATCGAGCGGCTGGGCGGCAAGGACGTCAACAAGCGGGTGGTGGAAAATCTCATCAAGGCGGGCGCCCTGGACAGCCTGGGCGGCAACCGGCAGCAGTTTATGTTGGCCTACGCCGGGATCATGGACGGGGTAACCCAGAGCCAGAAGACGATGATGGCCGGACAGCTCTCCCTGTTTGATCTGGTGGGCGAGGAAGAAAAGGCAAGCTTCCAGGCCAAGCTTCCCGATGTGGACGAGTACGACAAGGAGCAGAAGCTCTTCTTTGAAAAAGAGGTGCTGGGCGTCTATGTCAGCGGCCATCCCCTGGAAAAATACATGGATCGCTGGAAGAAAAATATCACGGCGGTGACCACGGATTTTGCGCTGGACGAGGAGACGGGCGAGACGAAGCTGCATGACGGGGAGTCCGTGGTCATCGGCGGTATGATTACCGGAAAAACCATCAAATATACGAAGAATAATAAGGTTATGGCCTTCCTGCAGCTGGAGGATCTGCTGGGAACGGTGGAGGTTGTGGTATTCCCCAACGTGTATGAGCGAAGCGCGGAGGCACTTCAGGAGGATGCGAAAATCTTTCTGAGCGGTCACGTGGACGCCGGGGACGACCGGGCGGCCAAGCTGATCTGCGACCGGATTATCCCCTTTGACGCAGGAAAAAAGGAGCTGTGGATTCAGTTTCCCGATCAGGCGGCGTGTCTGGAGCGGGAGCCGGAGCTTCTCTCTCTGCTGGCGGACAGCGACGGGAAGGATCCGGTGGTGCTTTACGCGGCGGCAGAGAAGCGTGTGAAGCGTCTTCCGGCCGGAAAAAGCGTAAATGCGGGACCGGATCTGATGGAAAAGCTGGAAAAAAGCTTTGGGAAAGGAAATGTAAAAGTTGTGGAGAAACGTATTGAAAATATACGTCGTATGAAGTAAAATCAAAAGCTAAAGGTAGTTCTGTGCATTTATTGCACAGAACGTAAGAAAGTGATTCAGGAGTGAGCAAATCCCATCTGCAAAGCAGATTTTAAATGGATTTGCGAATCACAACTATGAGGGAACTGAATAGTTGTGTAAAATCGGACACAAAGGCGTTTCATGTAACGATCACAGGAATAGCCCGGAAATGTGAATCCGGACAGAGGCGAGGAGGAATCATCATGGCAAAAGAGATCAAAACCATCGGAGTACTGACAAGCGGAGGAGACGCGCCCGGTATGAACGCGGCAGTGCGTGCGGTTGTACGTAAGGCTCTGGTAAACGGCAAAAAGGTAAAGGGTATCCTGAAGGGCTATACGGGACTTCTGGACGAGGAAATCATAGATATGTCCGCAAACGATGTATCCAATACCATTGAGCGCGGCGGTACCATGTTATTTACCTCACGCTGTAAGGAATTCATGACAGAAGAAGGACAGAAGCGCGGCGCGGAGATCTGCCGGAAGCATGGAATCGACGGTATCGTGGTCATCGGCGGAGACGGTTCCTTCCGGGGAGCCCAGAAGCTGGCTGCGCTGGGTATCAACACCATCGGCGTTCCGGGAACCATTGATCTGGATATCTCCTGTACCGAGTATACCATCGGCTTTGACACGGCGGTCAATACAGCCATGGAGGCCATTGACAAGGTGCGTGATACCTCTACCTCCCATGAGCGCTGCAGTATTATCGAGGTAATGGGCCGGAATGCAGGCTACATTGCCCTGTGGTGCGGAATTGCCAACGGCGCGGAGGATATTCTGCTTCCGGAGAATTACGATTACGATGAGCAGAAGATTATCAACAATATCATTGCGAACCGGAAGCGGGGCAAGAAGCACCATATCATCGTAAACGCGGAGGGCGTAGGACATTCCACCAGTATGGCGCGCCGGATCGAGGCTGCTACCGGTATTGAGACCAGAGCGACGATTCTGGGACACATGCAGCGAGGCGGAAGCCCCACCTGTAAGGATCGGGTATACGCGTCCATGATGGGAGCTATGGCTGCGGATCTGCTCTGCGAGGGCAAGACCAACCGGGTAGTAGGCTATCAGCACGGACGGTTCCAGGATTTTGATATTGATGAAGCTCTGGCTATGGTGAAGGGTATTGATCCGTACCAGTATCAGGTGGCTAAGGACCTGTCCAGACATTGCTAGGAGAATAGAATTTTATGATTACAAGCACAGCGAACCAGCAGATGAAACTGCTGGTTCAGTTGAATAAAAAGAGAAAACTCAGAGATGAGCGCGGCGTCTTTATAGTGGAAGGACCGAAGATGTTCCGGGAGGCCCCCGGGGAGCGGATAGAAAAGGTTTATTTTTCCGAAAGCTTTTTTGAAAAGCATAAGGCGGAGCTGGAAAAGCGGATACAGCAGGAAAAGCTGGATTATGAGATTGTGACGGATCATGTCTTCAAGGCAGCCAGCGATACCCAGACGCCCCAGGGCGTGCTCTGTATCGTGCGGCAGCAGGAAAGCGAGCTGAAGACCCTTCTGGAGGCGGAAAAACCGCTGCTGCTACTTCTTGAGAACCTGCAGGATCCGGGTAATCTGGGAACGATTCTTAGAACCGCGGAGGGCGCGGGCGTAACCGGCGTGATTTTAAGTAAGGGCTGCGTGGATCTGTATAATCCCAAGACGATCCGGTCTACCATGGGTTCCGTGTACCGGGTTCCGACTCTGTATACAGAGAACCTGTGCGATACCGTGGAGCTGCTGAAGACCCATGGAATCCGTTCCTTCGCGGCCCATCTGAAGGGCGTGAATTGCTATGATCAGGAGGACTACCGGGGCGGCACCGCGTTCCTTATCGGAAATGAGGGGAACGGGCTGACAGAGGAGCTGACAGAAAAAGCGGATACGCTGATCCGGATTCCCATGGAGGGACACCTGGAATCCCTGAACGCAGGCGTGGCTTCCGCGCTTTTGATGTATGAGGCCTACCGGCAGAGAAGGCTTACTTTAACAGGGCCGCTTTGACGGAGGTATATTTTTTTTCCGGGATCGGAAGGGTGATACTGCCGGTCAGATGAAGGCGGAAGCGTTGGATCTGGGTTACGTGCTCCGGGTTCACCAGATAGCTCTGATGACAGCGGAGCAGGTAATCCGCATATCGCTTTTCTATAGAAGGAAGGCTGTCCCGGGTTTCATAATCGCCGTCAATGGTGTGAAGAATGGCGTGATGGCCGTTGCTCTCAACATAGATAATATGACTGTGGTTCAGATAGATGAAGGACTTGTCCGGGCTGCGGAAGGAGAGGCGCTCAGAGCGGGCCTGTCCGGCCGGGGCCATGGTGCGATAAGTTTCCGCGTAATGCACCGGGTAGATCGTGTCACGCTCGTCGTAAGAAATGGCGTTGGAGATATGGCAGACCCGGATGCGGGGTTCGCCATTCTGGAGACACCAACTCAGCTGGACCCGCTGAACCACCTGATTGGAGCTGCCGTCGGGCCAGATGGTATCTACCCGGTAGAAGACCATGATTTCACAGGCCTGCCGGCTGCCTACGGTCAGTGGAGTCAGGGTCAGATCATGCAGGACGAACTTCAGCTCATGCTTTTCCCTATGGAATGCCTCCTGAATAGCTTTCCGAGTACGCAGGATTTGCTTTTCCGCAGGGCCAATCCAGAGGGCGTCCTCGTGAAAGGCCTCCAGAAAGGGCGTAATATTATTCTGATAATACTGGTTAATAATGTCGGCGGAACGGTTGACCAGGTCTGAAATATTCATAGGGAACTCTCCTCTTTTTCCGGTTAATACAAGTGATTTTTTTACAAAAACAAGTGGTTTATGAATATTATAGGGCATTTTCTGCACAAAAACAAGATGAGATTGACAAATCCCCGTTCCTCTGCTACAATACTTCTTGTAACAAAAATGTAACATTTGTAATAATTAATTGTAATATGTGACATGAAATGTTAAATAACATGTAATGTTACTATCACGATTAAGACTTACAGGAGGTTTTTTATGAACGCAATCAGCAAAAAGGTACCGTTATTTTTCGCTCTGGTTTTTGTCTGGGTTCTGGGCTGCGGCTTTGATAATCTGGAAGTGGAGACCTCGGCAGGTATCGAGTCCGTGATGGCGGATCTGACAAGCGAAGATTTTGAAACACTGAAGATAGAAGAGGAATGGGGAGAAAAGGTTCTCGCCAATGTGGAGGACTATGTGACAGTCCGCCAGGAGCCCAATGCGGACGCCCAGGCTGTCGGCCGGATGTTCAAGGGCGACGGAGGAGAGATTCTGGAGCGTACAGAGCTGGGCTGGACAAAAGTCCGTTCCGGAAATGTGGAAGGCTATGTGAGCGACGAATACCTGCATTTCGGGCAGGACGCTTATAACGAATCCCTGGAGGAGGCTACCCTGACCGCCACATCTCTGACTGGAGGACTGCGGATCCGTTCCGAAGCCAGCACCGACGCGAAGATTCTGAAGAATGTGGAAGAAGGCGCCAAGCTGGACGTGGTAGAGCAGGCCGGCGAATGGGTACAGGTAGAGTACGCAGAGGATAAGACAGGCTTTGTTTCCGCAGAATATGTGGACGTAAATTACGAGCTGGGCGAAGCCATGACCATGGACGAAATCGAGAAGAAAGAGGCTGAGGAGAAGCGGGAGAAGCTGAAGCAGCAGTTAAGCGCGCTGCAGGCCAACGGCGACGAGGTAACGCTTCTGGCAGCTCTGATTCAGGCGGAGGCCGGCAACCAGCCCTATGAAGGCCAGGTGGCAGTGGGCGCTGTTGTTATGAACCGTGTGCGCAGCGGCCGTTACGGCAGTATCATGGGAGTGATTTACGCGCCGGGACAGTTTGGCGTGGTAAGCAACGGAACCATCGGAAGATATTTAAGCAATCCGAAGGCCAGCTGCAGACAGGCAGCCCAGGAAGCCATCAATGGTTATACCAATGTAGGAGGCTTTACCCATTTCAAAAATGCGGCGTCTCCGGTGGGCAGTGATCACATTGTGATTGGCAATCACGTATTTTATTAAAGAGAGAAATGACAGGGGTCTGTGAAGCTTCACAGATCCCTGAATTTGTGATGGGATAATTATTTTTCTTGTGCTGGAGAGCAAACTATAGTATGATTATAACAGCCGTTCCGGGGTTGGCAGAAAGTCTGACCGTACAGAAAAGGAACAGGCAGGAAAGGGGCGTGGTAAGTGATGGATGCCATGTACTGGCTGGTATTACTGATTGTGCTGGTTGTGATTGAGATTATTACGCTGGGCCTGACCACCATCTGGTTTGCCGGAGGCGCGCTGGCGGCGTTTGTTCTCGCCATGCTGGACGTGTCCCCTGTTATTCAGTGGGCGGTGTTCTGCGTGGTATCCCTGGTTTTACTTTTTGGAACCAGACCCTGGGCGCTGAAGTTTTTCAACGGACAGAAGCAGGAAAAGACCAATGTGGACAGCCTGATGGGAAAGACGGCTGTGGTGACGGCTGAGATTTGCAATCTGGAGGGCCGGGGTGAAGTATTTGTGAACGGTCTGACCTGGACGGCCCGTACAGAAGAGGATTCGGAGATCATACCGAAGGATGCCCATGTGGAAATCATTGCCGTAGAAGGCGTGAAACTGATTGTGAGAAAGAAGAAGGAGGACTGAAAATGGCGGGTTTTGTAGGAACTATTTTAGTATTGATTCTTGTTTTATTTATATTGATGATTCTTGCTTCCTGTATCAAGATTGTTCCCCAGGCGCAGGCGCTGGTAATTGAGCGTCTCGGAGCTTATATGGGAACCTGGGGCGTGGGAATTCATTTTAAGGCGCCGTTTATCGACCGGGTGGCAAAGCGCGTAACTTTGAAGGAGCAGGTGGTAGATTTCGCTCCCCAGCCTGTCATTACCAAGGATAATGTAACCATGCGGATCGACACCGTCGTATTCTTCCAGATTACCGATCCGAAGTTGTTCGCTTACGGCGTGGAGAATCCGATTATGGCTATCGAGAACCTGACAGCGACAACCCTTCGTAATATCATCGGAGATCTGGAGCTGGATCAGACCCTGACCTCCCGTGAGGTTATTAATACCAAGATGCGGGCATCTCTGGATATCGCCACAGACCCCTGGGGTATCAAGGTAAACCGTGTAGAGCTTAAGAATATCATTCCGCCCGCTGCGATTCAGGACGCTATGGAGAAGCAGATGAAGGCAGAGCGTGAGCGCCGTGAGGCGATCCTCCGGGCAGAGGGTGAGAAGAAGTCCACCATTCTGGTAGCGGAAGGACAGAAGGAATCCGCGATTCTGGACGCAGAGGCAGAGAAGCAGGCTGCGATCCTCCGGGCAGAGGCAAAGAAGGAAGCGACTATCCGCGAGGCGGAAGGTCAGGCACAGGCTATCCTGAAGGTGCAGCAGGCGAATGCAGACGGTCTGAAAATGCTGAAGGAGGCTTCCGCAGACAGTGCGGTTCTGCAGCTTAAGAGCCTGGAGGCCTTTGCCAAGGCGGCAGACGGTCAGGCAACTAAGATTATCATTCCGTCCGATATTCAGGGACTGGCAGGTATGGTAAAGGCAGTTGCCGAGGTAGCAAAAGAGAATTAGTTGACATAAGACGAGGCTGGAGGACAAAAGAAATGGACTTAAAGGGACGCGATTTTCTGACACTGAAGGATTTTACACCGGAGGAGATTGAGTATCTGGTAGAGTTGGCTGCAGACTTAAAGGCCCGCAAGAAAGCCGGAATCGTAGAGCGCGATATGCGCGGGAAAAATGTGGCGCTGATTTTTGAAAAGACCAGCACCCGTACCCGCTGCGCTTTCGAGGTGGCTGCCCACGATATGGGTATGGGAACCACCTATCTGGATCCGTCCGGATCCCAGATTGGCAAGAAGGAAAGCATTGCGGACACAGCCAGAGTGCTGAGTCGGATGTTTGACGGTATTGAATACCGGGGCTTCGGGCAGGAGATCGTAGAGGAGCTTGCGAAATATTCCGACGTTCCCGTATGGAACGGCCTGACTAATGAATATCACCCCACACAGATGCTGGCAACCCTTCTGACGGTGAAGGAGCACCTGGGACATCTGAAGGGCGTGAAGCTGGTCTATATGGGCGATGCCCGTTACAATATGGGTAATTCCCTGATGATTGCCTGCGCGAAGATGGGTATGCACTTTACCGCCTGCGCGCCGAAGCAGTATTTCCCCAATGCGGAGCTGGTAGCCTACTGTGAGAACGTGGCGAAGGAGACAGGAGCTACAATCACCCTGACAGAGGACGTGATAGACGGCACTAGAGGCGCGGATGTTATTTATACGGACGTATGGGTGTCCATGGGAGAACCGGACGAGGTATGGGAGAGCCGGATCCGTGAACTGATGCCCTATCAGGTGAATAAGAAGGTCATGGAGAATGCGGGACCTCAGGCGCTCTTTACCCATTGTCTTCCTGCCTTCCACGATCTGAAGACCGGAATCGGAAAGAAGATTCAGGAAAAATTCGGTATCGACGAGATGGAATGCACCGACGAGGTATTTGAGTCTGCCCAGTCCGTAGTTTTTGACGAGGCAGAGAACCGGATGCATACCATCAAAGCTGTGATGGCGGCGACACTGGGGGCTTAAGCATGAAAAAAGCAAGCCATGTGAGCAGGGACCCTTATTATTACTGGAAAATGATTTCCATGGTCCTGGCCTGCGCGGTGCTGATTCTGGCTCTGTTAATTTTATTTGGAGAAAAAAGGGGAATGCTGATTCCCCTTGTCTTTCTTCTGGGAGCGGGAATGTCCGCAGTGACAGGCATTATGGAGCTGGCGAAAAATAAAAAGGTGACAGGCTATATCTGCTCGATTTTTTCGGGAATCATGATAGTGGCACTGATTTTCAATATCATCTGGATGTGGTTTTTATGATAAAAGACAAGGTTTTAACGGCGCTCCGGGAGAGCGGCGGTTATGTGTCGGGACAGGAGCTGTGTGAGCGGCTTTCGGTGTCCCGGACAGCTGTTTGGAAGGCAGTCAGCAGATTAAAAGAAGAAGGATACGAGATTGACAGTGTGCCGAACCGGGGATACTGTCTTTTGACGTCACCGGACGCTATGACGGAGGCAGAGATCCGCAATTATCTTCAGACAGAGATTATGGCCCGGAAGCTGATCTGCTTCGCGGATACGGATTCCACCAATATTCAGGCCAAAAGACTGGCAGAGGAGGGAGCGCCCCACGGAACCCTGGTGTGCGCCGATCAGCAGACAAAGGGCCGGGGCAGGCGGGGACGCGCCTGGGACTCTCCTCCGGGAGAGGCAATTTATATGAGCCTGCTGCTGCGGCCGGATATCCGCCCGGAGCACGCATCCATGCTGACACTGGTCATGGGAATGGCAGTGGCAGACGCGTCCAATGAACTGATGGGACAGGAGCTGGCGGGTATCAAATGGCCCAACGATGTGGTAATCAAGGGGCGGAAGGCTTCGGGAACCCTGACGGAAATGAGCGCGGAGATGGACGGAATTCACTATGTAGTGATTGGCACCGGGATCAATGTGAATACCCGGGAATTTCCGAAGGAACTGAATCAGGCGATTTCCCTGCGTCAGGCAGTGGGACACAGCTTCCGCCGGGCAGAGCTGATTGCCCTGTGTATGAAGTATTTTGAGAAATATTATACGCTGTTTGAAAAAACCGAGGACCTGAGCCTGCTGCTTGAGGAATACGACCGTCTGCTGGTGAACCGGGATCAGGTGGTGCGGGTGCTGGAGCCGGGACATGAATATACCGGAACCGCCCTTGGGATCAACGCCCAGGGTGAGCTGCTGGTGCGCTGCCCGGACGGACACACAGAGGCCATCTATGCCGGAGAGGTATCGGTGCGCGGCGTGTATGGCTATGTATAAGGGAGAAATGATGGAACAGGAAAATACAGTCCTCTGCGGAGCCAATTCCTACGAGGAGAAATACTTTTTTAATGAACAGTTTGCGGCGCTTCCCGCAGCCATCAAGGATGAGCTGAAGATCCTATGTGTCCTTTTTGTCAATCAGGTGGGCGGCAGCCTGCTTCTGGAGTTTGAGCCGGACGGTACCCTGGTTTTCCGGGTATCCAGCCACGAGGACGATTTCTTCTTTGACGAGATCGGAAGCAGCCTGCAGATCAAGGAGCTGCGGAGAGAGAAGGGAGAGCTTCTGGCTTCCCTGGAAATGTTTTACCGCGTATTCTTTTTGAACGAGGAGACAGAACATGCATAATGAACTTTTAAAAATCGGACCCTTTACCGTATACGGTTACGGCCTGATGATTGCCATCGGTATTTTCTCAGCCTACTGTCTGGCGGAATACCGGGCCCGGAAAATCGGTCTTGATGATGAGCGGGTATTTGGCATGACCTTCTGGGCTGTTATCGGCGGAATCCTGGGCGGAAAGCTTTTGTATTACCTTACGGTGCTGCCCCAGATTGCGGCGGATCCCAGCCTGCTTTACCGGGATTTGCTGGAGGGATTTGTCATCTACGGCGCGCTGATCGGAGGCTTTGTGGGTGTTGTCCTTTATTGCAGACGCTGGAACATGAAGCTATTGGCTTATCTGGATCTGACCCTGCCCTCTGTGGCTCTGGCCCAGGGCTTCGGCCGTATCGGCTGTCTGCTGGCAGGCTGCTGCTACGGACGGGAGACAACAGGCGCTTTTGCCATCACCTTTCACAATTCCGCTTATGCTCCCAACGGCGTACCGCTGGTTCCTACACAGATCATTTCCAGTGGGCTGGATTTCCTTCATTTTCTGATTCTGATTTATTTTGTTAAAAAATGGAAAAAGAAGGACGGACAGGTAACAGGTCTGTATTTTATGCTTTACAGCGCGGGCCGGTTCGTGCTGGAGTACTTCCGGGGCGACCTGGAAAGAGGAAGCGTAGGCGTATTGTCTACCTCCCAGTTTATCGCAATTTTTATGTTTGTATTCGGAGCGATTTTTTTCTTCGGCTTCGGCAGAAAAGAAAAGGAACAGTAAATGAAGACATTGAAGATAGGAAGCGTGGAGCTTCCGAATCCGGTCATACTGGCGCCAATGGCAGGTGTAAGCGACCTGCCTTTTCGTATGTTATGCCGGGAACAGGGCGCGGGGCTGGTGTGTATGGAGATGGTCAGCGCCAAGGCCATTGCTTACCATAACCGCAATACGGAGAAGCTGATGGAGACGGACGAAAGGGAGCATCCGGTATCCCTGCAGCTTTTTGGATCCGAACCGGATCTGATGGCGGAAATCGCGGCGCAGATCGAGGAACGCCCCTTCGATATTCTGGATATCAATATGGGCTGCCCGGTACCGAAGATTGTGGGAAACGGAGAAGGCTCGGCGCTGATGAAGAATCCGAAGCTGATAGAGGAGATCATTACCAAGGTATCCCGGGCTGTGAAAAAGCCGCTGACGGTGAAGTTCCGGAAGGGCTTTGACGATGACCATGTAAATGCGGTGGAGATTGCCAGAATTGCTGAGGCCAGCGGCGCGGCGGCTGTGGCCGTACACGGACGGACCAGGGAGCAGTTTTATTCCGGAAAGGCCGACTGGGAGATTATCCGTCAGGTGAAGGAGGCCGTGTCGATTCCGGTTATCGGAAACGGCGATGTGGACAGCCCGGAGAAGGCAAAGGCGCTCCTTAAGGAGACCGGCTGCGATGGCGTTATGATTGGACGGGCTGCCAGAGGCAACCCCTGGCTATTCCGCCGGGTGAGTGAATACCTGGAAACCGGGAAGGCGCCGGAGAAGCCCTCGAAGGAAGAGGTAAAGGAAATGATGCTCCGTCACGCCCGGATGCAGGTGGAGCATAAGGGCGATTATACAGGCATCCGGGAGATGCGGAAGCATATCTCCTGGTATACCACGGGACTGCCCGGATCCGCAAAGCTACGGGGCAGAATCAACAGTGTGGAGAGCCTGGAGGAAATGGAAGCGCTTTTGCGTGAAATGTAGGGAAAAACCCACGAATGATTGACAACCGGAAGCTTTGAGTGTATAATATCGTGGATATTCTGATGATGGGAGAGTATTGGGTTACGCCATTTCTCAGAAATCTGACAGGAATAATTGTGACAGAAAAAGATATAATGGAATAGATAAGAACCAGGAAGGATGTAAAAAATGAGCGAGAAGAAAAACTTACTGACTTATGAGGGACTGAAAAAGCTGGAGGACGAGCTTCAGGATCTGAAGGTTGTCCAGAGAAAAGAGGTTGCGCAGAAGATCAAAGAGGCAAGAGAGCAGGGAGACCTGTCCGAGAATGCCGAGTACGATGCAGCAAAGGACGAGCAGCGTGATATCGAGGCCAGAATCGAGCAGATCGAGAAGATCCTGAAGAACGCAGAGGTTGTAGTAGAGGACGAGGTAGATCTGGACAAGATCAGCGTAGGCTGCGTGGTTAAGGTTCTGGATGTGGAATATGATGAGGAAGAAGAGTTCAAGCTGGTAGGCTCCTCCGAGGCAAACAGTCTGAACGGCAAGATTTCCAATGAGTCTCCGGTAGGAAAAGCCCTGATTGGCGCGCGTGTAGGCGACACCATCAAGGTAGAGACGCAGGCAGGCGAAATTGAATATAAGGTACTTGAGATCCAGAGATCCAAGTAAGAGAGATACGAGAGGAGTACGGGAATGGGAGAACAGAAGAATCAGAATGGACAGGAGCAGGATATTAACCAGCTTTTGAAGGTCCGCCGGGAGAAGCTGGCAGATCTGCAGGAGCGCGGAAAGGATCCGTTCCAGATTACAAAATTTGACGTGACACATCACAGCCAGGAGATCAAAGATGAGTTTGACGCGCTGGAGGGTAAGAATGTAACCATCGCGGGACGTATGATGTCCAAGCGTGTCATGGGTAAAGCTTCCTTCTGCAATGTGCAGGATCTGAAGGGCAATATCCAGTGCTACGTGGCAAGAGATAACGTAGGTGAAGAAGCATATAAGGATTTCAAGAAATTCGATATCGGCGATATCATCGGTATCCACGGTGAGGTATTCCGCACCAAGACCGGTGAGATCTCCATTCATGTGACAGAGGTAACCCTGCTCAGCAAGAGTCTTCAGATTCTTCCGGAGAAGTTCCATGGTCTGACCAATACGGACGTGCGTTACCGTCAGCGCTACACCGACCTGATCATGAACAGTGATGTCAAGGATACCTTTATCAAGCGTTCCAAAATTATCAGCAGCATCCGCCGTTATCTGGATTCCCAGGGCTTCATGGAGGTGGAGACTCCGCTTCTGGTAGCCAACGCAGGCGGCGCGGCAGCGCGTCCCTTTATTACACATTCCAACGCCCTGGACGAGGACTTCAAGCTCCGTATTTCCCTGGAGTTGTATCTGAAGCGTCTGATCGTCGGCGGTCTGGAGCGCGTGTACGAGATTGGCCGTGTATTCCGTAACGAGGGTATCGATACCCGTCACAATCCGGAGTTCACGTTGATGGAGTTGTATCAGGCATATACCGATTATCACGGCATGATGGATCTGACAGAGAACCTGTACCGTACCGTGGCACAGGATGTACTGGGAACCACCAAGATTGTATACAATGGCATTGAGATGGATCTGGGCAAGCCCTTTGAGCGTATCACCATGGTCGACGCCGTTAAGAAGTATTCCGGTGTGGACTGGAATGAGATTCACACGCTGGAGGACGCGCGTGAGGCTGCAAAGGCTCATCACGTGGAGTTCGAGGAGCGTCATAAGAAGGGCGATATCCTGAACCTGTTCTTCGAGGAGTTTGTAGAGGAGCATCTGCTTCAGCCCACCTTTGTAATGGATCACCCCATCGAGATTTCTCCGCTGACCAAGAAGAAGCCGGAGAACCCGGATTATGTAGAGCGTTTTGAGTTCTTCATGAACGGCTGGGAGATGGCGAATGCTTACTCCGAGCTGAATGACCCCATCGATCAGCGGGAGCGCTTCAAGGCACAGGAGGAGCTGCTGGCACAGGGCGACGACGAAGCCAACACCACAGACGAGGACTTCCTGAACGCTCTGGAGATCGGTATGCCGCCCACAGGCGGAATCGGCTTCGGTATCGACCGTATGTGTATGCTGCTGACAGATTCCGCAGCTATCCGCGACGTACTGCTGTTCCCGACAATGAAGTCATTAGGCTCAGACAAGAAGGCTTCCAAGACTTCCGAAGCAGCTCCGGCAGAAAGTGTGCCGACAACAAGTGTGTCCGCAGAGAGCGTACAGCTCGATCTTTCAAAAGTAAAAATTGAGCCACTTTTTGAGGAATTTGTAGATTTTGATACATTTGCAAAATCTGATTTCAGAGTCGTAAAGATTGAAGCCTGCGAAGCAGTGCCAAAGTCAAAGAAGCTTCTCAAGTTCACATTAAATGATGGAACTGACAAGAAACGCACGATTTTAAGCGGTATTCATGAGTACTATGAGCCGGAACAGCTTGTAGGAAAGACATGCGTAGCAATCACAAACCTTCCTACCAGAATGATGATGGGAATCCCATCAGAAGGAATGTTAATTTCAGCAGTGTACGAGTATGACGGACACGAAGGACTGAATCTGCTTATGTTAGATGATGTAATTCCTGCTGGAGCTAAGCTGTATTAAGAGAATTAAATTCATCTAAATTTGATTGGTCAAGGTCATTTGACCAAGTTTTGACCAAAAAAACTTATAGTCATATAAAGGTCAATACACGTTAGTACAGATTGCTTAGTCTGAAAAATTAAAGATTGTATTACTTAGAGGACATTTTCTAAAGAAATTTAGAAGATGTCCTCTTTTTGCGTTATAGGAACAGCTGATATAGCGAAGGAGCAGAAATGTATCATATGAGTATATCAAAGTTTATGCAGATGGCTAAGGATGCCAAAGCAATCTATAAGCTAGGTCAGTTAGTACTTGTGAATTTGAAAATATTTGATGAGTATATTGAGACATTCCATATAGTAGATGATGAATTTTATAAGTAGGTGAAAAGGATGGTAACACAATTACAGCCGGATGTTAGGGCTTACCTTCATGGTGGAGAGGTAATAAAAAGATACATAAGGGTCGAAGCGGTAGCTCAGGAATATGGATTTAGTGTAGAAGAAACTGAATATATTGCTGGTGGTACGTCCTTTTTTGTGGAATGGCGAGGTTATTTATGATATAATAAAAAAAATTTTTCACTAAGGAATGATACTTTGAAGAAAATACCAATAAATTTAATTCTGTATACAGTTATGTTCCTCATAGCAGGACTTCTTGTAATATCAGCCAGTTGCCAAAGTCATCAGGCTGTCATGCCAATCCCCATGCCTGTTCATTTTACAGGCGAGTACAGTCAAGGTGGCGGAGAATGGCAGATGCTTGACGCAAAAACAGATCTGTCTTCTTATAACGGGGCTGTAACGCTCCGTGGCAGATTTGATACAGAACTGTTGGAGGGGGCAGAAATAAGATTTTATCTAAACCACATCGGTGTGGATATATGCAGGGACGGGGAAATCCTATATGAATCAAGCCATGAAAAGTTCCCGGATATGTGCGGTAGCACGTGGGTATCGTGGGTGTTTCCGTCAGCATCGCCGGAGGACGTATTTGAAATAAAATTGTATAATCCCCATGGTTTTGGAAACAGGGACGCATATAATCAGTTTCTGGATTCCATCTACATTGGTAGTGATGTGGTAATGAAAAACTATTTTGAGCGGCAGAGCCTGCCGTATAAGGCAACTAGTATTTTCATTCTTGTGGTTTCCATTGCACTCATCGGAACAGCGGCTGGCTACAGGCTTTTACGTCTCCCTGGCAACAGTCTGCTGCTAAAGTCCGGACTCATGTCACTCATGATGGGGGTGTATATGTATCTTGACGCAAAGGACATTTCCCTCTGGAGTGGGCAGATGGCATTCAATACATATGCCAGACGGCTTGCTATGATGGGTGCGGCATGGCTGATGGGTGCGTGTGTGGCTGAATTGCTGCATGGGAAACGCAGAAAAGTATCGGAAATTGCAGTATATGTGCTGATGCTCACTGACTTTGTTCTTATGGTGGTGTCCCTTGCCGGGGCAAAGGGGATTTATGACACGGGTATTTATTGGGCAGCGGTGCAGGGAGCTGTCAGCCTGCTTCTGCTCGTTTTGACCGTTATGGAGGCAGAGGACGGCGGAAAGCGTAGGGGACTGATGCTGCCTTCCGCAATTGTGCTGCTGACCGTGTTGTTGCTTGAGCTTGTTAACTCCTGTACGGGCTGGTGGCGGGGCGGCATCTGCATTAAAATAATATTTACGGTGCTGTTTGTGTTCCATTTTGTCAGAGCAGCATGGCTGGTGGCGAAGAACCGGCAGGATTCCATCAGGGCGGAAAAGCTCAGGGAGGAACTGAAAAATAGCCACATAGTCCTCGCCATGAGCCAGATACGGACGCATTTTGTATTCAATATCCTGAATACAATCAGTGGTATGTGTGAATATGACCCGCAGAAAGCGGAAGAAACACTGGTCATGTTCGCCCATTATTTAAGGAGCTACATTAACATTATGGAGAAGGACGAGCCGGAAGCCTTTACAAAATCACTGGAACAGCTGGAGGAATATGTCTTTCTTGAGCAGGTGCGTTTCGGCGAAAAGATACAGTTTGCAAAAAACATTGAGGCAGATAATTTCAAGATTCCTCCGCTGGTTCTCCAGCCTTTGGTGGAAAATGCAATCAAGCACGGGCTGCTTCATAAGAAGCAGGGAGGGACCGTCGTCCTGCACACATGGGCGGAAAACGGCGACGTCATTATTGAGATTTCCGATGACGGTGTGGGGTTTGACATGACAAATGCACCGGGGCAGGAATCTGTCGGAATGAAAAATGTCCGTTTCCGCCTGAAGTATATGGTGGGAGGGACAATGGACATAAAAAGCATACCGGGGCAGGGTACAACAGTAACCATTACGATTCCCGGAAAACATAAAATACAGAAGACGGAGTGAAAAAGAAATGAAAGTGATTTGCGTGGATGATGAACAACCGGCACTTGACACGTTCCGGTTAAAGGCGAAGGGGTTTCCGGAAATCGAAAGCCTCCGTCTGTTTTCGGATTGCGAGGAGGCAATCCGGTATGCAGGGGAGAACAGGATAGACGTAGCCTTTTTGGACATAGAGATGCCGGATATGGGAGGCATTGAGCTTGCGAGGGAGTTAAAGAAAAAGGACTGCAACATCAGGATATTTTTTATGACGGCTTTTGAGCAGTATGCACTGGACGCATTTGGTGTGAAGGCACTTGGGTATATCATGAAGCCGTACACGAAGGCGGAAATCGGGGAAGCGTTGGAAACGGCTGCATTGATGCACTCCCGTCCCAAAAAGAGGGTGGAAATCGAAACAATTCCCAATTTTACCGTGCGTGTGGACGGAAAGCGGCTGGCTCTGGGCGGAAAAAAACAGGAGCTGCTTGCATTGCTGGTGGACAGGGGGGAAACAGGGTTGACGACCGGGGAAGCCATAGCCTGTCTGTGGCAGGACAGGTGTGCGGATGAAAAAACGCAGACCTTGTACCGGGTCACTTTCTACCAGCTTATGGATGAACTGAAGAAAAATGGGATTGAGGATATTATAGGTTCTGGTGAAAAGAGCAAGTATATCGTGAAGGACATGGTGGAATGTGACCTGTACCGCATACTGGACGGGGAGACGGAGGGATTGAAAAGTTACGGGGGATATTACCTGAATGAGTATTCGTGGTCGGAAACTAGAAACGGACAGTTAAACAGCATGAAAGAAGCCACAGTTTTTCAAAAACCGGGCAGTGAGGTTTAGGAAAGAAGCAGTGGCAGGTGGGAAATCCCGTCTTACCCTCAAAACAGGGCAGGACGGGATTTTTTTGAATTTTCTGAAAGAAATCTATAAATATTACACAAAAAATGTGTGGGGGGGGGGATTTGTGCAATATATTTTGCCAAAACAGGGAAAAAATTAACGCTTTTTTAACACCGGTTTTTTATAATCATATTATTCAGAAAAAATAAAAAGGAAAGGTAAGAAAGATTGTGAAAAAGAATTTATTAGTTACTATGTTAGTGGGAGCAGTATTGACCATAGTTGCAGCAACTGGATGCGGAGCTTCTGCACCAGATGCAGAAACCAGGGTAAACACGGAAACCGGGACAAATATGGAAGAATCGGAAGCTGTGGTAAAACCGTTATATCCTTTGGAAACGGCTCAGGATGCTCTGGCTGATGGCGGATATTCTGTTTCATTTACAGCAGATGATCTTATTAAAACAGACGCTGGATATGAATTGACAGTAGAAGTATATGAATATGACCGTTATGAGATGGAAGCCATAGACAAATTAGCGAGCGGTTCCAAAATTCAATTTTGCAACAAAGAAATAACAGTGGACAAGGTGGAAAAAAATACCGAAACAGGGTTTATTCAGATTAATGGGGGCATTGAAAATGATGGAATTGAATTGATGGAAGAGGACGGCTTGTATCGTACTGTGACCTTTAACGATTATCCGGTTTATTATTCTGTTGGCAAAGTAACGATTCCTTTGGCGGATGATATAACATTTGAAGATCAGGCAGGTTCTGAACAAGAGTCAGACCTGCCGATAGTAGAGTTAAAAGACCTGCCGGATGCCATTGAAAATAGTGATATGTCGTTTGGCTGTAACAATACAGTGATCACGGTCAGACAGGAACAGATCGTACAGATTATCCGATACTGGGTTCCGTAAAACAGATGAAGATAACCCGCAAAAGCGTATAGCGGTTCTGTGGGAAAACGCAGCTGAAAACTCGGTAATGCTGGCGGTCGGTTCAGTATGGGAGAGGGAATTTCAAAACAATCTTGAGGATAAAAGTGAGTATTTCCGCATGACCGGCATTGACCGAAGAAGATAATAACACATGGAAAGGAAAAAAATGGTCATAAAGAAAAAGATGTTGTCAGCCTGTAGCATCGGCATGATGCTTTTTGTCCTGACTGCCTGCGGCACTAAAACGCAAAGTGTGGAATCGGCAAAAGCAGGAGAAGAAAGTGTCACAGAACAGACAGAAAGCACTGTGCAGGAATCTGTTAAAAAAGAGGAAACAGATGCTTTGGGATCTTATGAAGAACAGTATGGAGAGGTTTTGGATAAATACTATGCTGCTCTGAGCGAAAAATGGGATGGACAGAAACTATCCAGGGAAGGATTAAGCCAGTTAAGCCTCTACTGTCAGGAGGGAAACGCTCTGGAAAATGTCGGATATGCTTTTCTGGACGTAAATGGCGATGGGGTATGTGAGCTGATGATCGGAGCCATTCACGGAGATGAATTTGTGAATAAAATGCTCTTTGAATTGTATACCCTGGAAGACAGCGTTCCTGTACAGATTTTTGTCGGGCAGGAGCGTGATCGTTATTATATCGCCGGACTGGAGGAAGGCGGCTATCTTATTGCAAATGAGGCATCATCGGGAGCTGCTAACAGCGCATGGTTCTATTATGCTATGGATGGCAAGGAACTTTCAGTTGTCCAGGCAATTCTCTACAATGCGGCAGCATCACCCGATCAGCTGTGGTATATGGCATACAGCAGGGACTGGGATATAAGCAGCGCAGAGCCGGTCGAGGAACAATTGGCAGAGGACATTATAGAAAGTTATAAAGGCAGATATATGGTGCCGGAGTATCAGAGGTTTTCGGATTACAGGAAGTAATTTTGAAGAGATTTGGAGAGTAAGACTTTGAACAGTGGTATGTGTGAATATGACCCACAGAAAGCGGATGAAACATTGGTCATGTTCGCCCATTATTTAAGGAGCAACATTAACATTATGGAGAAGGACGAGCCGGAAGCCTTTACAAAATCACGGGAACATCTGGAGGAATATGTCTTTCTTGAGCAGGTGCGTTTCGGCGAAAAGATACAGTTTGCAAAAAAACATTGAGGCAGATAATTTCAAGATTCCTCCGCTGGTTCTCCAGCCTTTGGTGGAAAATGAAATCAGGCACGGGTTGCTTCATAAGAAGCAGGGAAGAACCGTCATCCTGCACACATGGGCGGAAAACGGCGACAGCATCATTGAGATTTCCGATGACTGTGTGGGGGTTGACATGGCAAATGCACCGGGACAGGGTGCAACAATAATCATTACGATTCCCGGAAAACATAAAACACAGAAGACGGAGTTAAAAAAGAAATGAAAGTAATATGCGTGGATGATGAACAGCCGGCACTTGACACGTTCCAGTTAAAGGCGAAGGGGTTTCCAGAAATCGAAAGCCTCCGTTTGCTTTCGGATTGCGAGGAGGCAATCAAGTATGCAGGGGAGAACAGGATAGACGTAGCCTTTTTGGACATAGAGATGGCGGACATGGGAGGCATTGAGCTTGCGAGGGAGTTAAAGAAAAAGGACTGCAACATCAGGATATTTTTTATGACGGCGTTTGAGCAGTATGCACTGGACGCATTTGGTGTGAAGGCACTTGGATATATCATGAAGCCGTACACGAAGGCGGAGATCGGGGAAGCGTTGGAAGCGGCTGGCTCCGGGCGGAAAAAAACAGGAGCTGCTCGCTATGCTGGTGGACAGAGGGGAAACAGGGCTGACGACCGGGGAAGCCATAGCCTGTCTGTGGCAGGACAGGTGTGCGGATGAAAAGATGCAGACCTTGTATCGGGTCACTTTCTACCAGCTTATGGATGAGCTGAAGAAAAACCGGACATCGGGGTTTAGGAAAGAAGCAGTGGCAGGTGGGAAATCCCGTCTTACCCTCAAAACAGGGCAGGACGGGATTTTTTTTCTGAAAGAAATCTATAAATATTGCAAAAAAAATATGGGGAAATTTGTGCAATATATTTTACCAAAACAGGGGAAAATTAACGTTTTTTTAACGTCGGCTTTTTTATGATTACTAGATACAGATAAATCAAAAAGGGAAGTGACAGGACAGATGAGTTACTTATGGGATTATTTTGAGAACGCAAAGGAATCTGCCTCCGGAAATTTGTGAAAACTGGTACCGCTATTTTGCAGTAATAAAAATATCCTGTTTGATGACTTAGAGAAAATGCGGGAGGATGATCCGTTGCAGTACGAAAACCTGAAACGGCAGAATATTCATTCCATCGTCGTCGTTCCGCTTTATGACAATGATGCAGTTATGGGATTTTACGGCATAGATAATCTCTCAAAGCAAGTTTAAAGGAGAAGATAGATGAAACAATCGATACGAAAGAGAGTATTAAGCGGAATACTTGCAGGTCTGATGTTGGCTTCGAATGTTAATATTCCGGCAAGTGCGACGGAATATCATACGACAGCACAGAATACGGTGGAGGGACAGACCGCCGATTCGGAGATGAAGGATTTCCGGGAAACAGAAGGATTTGCCGATCTTGAGACAGAAAATATACAGGAAACGGAAGAGACTCAGGAAACGGAAGAGACTCAGGAAACGGAAGAGACTCAGGAAACGGAAGAGACTCAGGAAACGGAAGAGATTCAGGAAACGGAAGGGACTCAGGAAACGGAAGAGACTCAAATGTACGCACAAGAGCAAGAACCGGTTGCACAGGGAGTTGTGACAGGAACCTTTAAAGTGTCCGGCACGATAGTATTCGATGAGAATCTGTATGGCACAGACTGGAAAGACCTGGTTCGACCGTTAGAGTTTGACCAACCGATTACCATTGTGCAAACCTATATCGACAGCAACGGCGAGGTACAGACAGTAACATCCTATGCCCAGCATGATATATCGAAGGAGAACTATTATCTGAAATTTGCACATGACGGAGATGGCGGCGGTGACTTTATCATTGAAAATATTCCAAAGAGCATTACAGATGAAAATGGAGTGGAGCGTCAGGTGACTTCCTGCACAGTCAATGTAGAACCGGCACTGCCGTATTACGAGAGCGACACGCCAATCTCAGTGGATATGGAAGATCCTGCCAATCTGACCAGTGCAGTGGGCACATTGATGATGAGCCTGAAAAGCCAGAAATTAACCTTGAAGCCCACAGTTATTCCGGAAGGTGGAACCGACAATCCGTCTTTTAATATGAAAGCAGTATTTACATATCCGCAGCTTACAGGAGAGGGAGATCAGGGAAGAAAATTAGAACTAACGTATAAATCAAACGAAAAAACCCCATCGGAAGTATTGGTGCCGGTGGGAATCACTTATACGTTGCAGCAGGAAGCAGCGGATGGCTATCGGCTGAATAAAGAATATACAGTCACAGAGACCACAACAAACGATGCAGGAGAAACGGAAACAAAGACGTCAACATCCGAAAACTCTGTATCAGGAACCATTGCAGAGAAGACAGATGTCACGATTATCACAGTCAACTACGCACAAAATGTGGAAGTGGGCTTTGATGTCAGCTGGGTTGACAATAACAAGGCAACACGACCGACACTTTCTGAGGATTCTTTCCTGCTTCAATACCGGACAGCAGATGGCAAATGGACGGAACTGACAGAAGCAGAATGCGAAAAACTGAATCTGGAAAAAATGCCTGCCTTTGACAAGTCAAATGCATCTGTTAATCAGTATGCCTATAAAGGCTGCCCTTCGGTAGATGCAGAGGGGAAAGCTCTGGAATACTGTGTGGTTGTTAAGAAAAATCCGGACAATTACGTCTCTGATTATAAAGATCACGAGGATACAGGAAGACGTGAGATTATATTTGAAGAACAGACAAGCTTTCAGGCAACAATCACATGGAATGATATAGACGGACAGGGGGAGGAAGGACATCGTTACCGTCCTAAGAATGCTTCGGATTTAAAACTGAGACTGTATCGGCGGACAGAGGGCGGAACTTATGAGCTTGTTTATGATACCCTGCCGGAAGGCACAGTCACAACAGGAGGGTCAGGCTGGCAGGTGAAGATTCCGGATCTTACCAGATATCATGTGGACAATAAAGAATATGACTATGTGCTGGTACAGGGATCTATCGGAGAAGATCAGACAGTGACCCAGGGAAGACTGGAATACTATAAGACTTACTACAGCAATGGCAGCGGAAGTTTTGTAAACGATACCGCACTCTGCCATAATAACGGAATCATCACAGAAGTTCTGAATAAAGAAGTTGAATTCCATGCAAAGAAAATCTGGAAGGATCAAACCGGAGATGTCACGAACCGTCCGGATGCAGTCGTTACGCTCTGGAGATATGTAAAAAAGAAAGCCAAAGACATTGATGATGCCTATACAAAGGGCATTGCAACACAGGTCATTTTCCAGACAACCGGGGATGGTCAGACGAAGGATCGAATCGTATCCTATCAGATGGATAAGACAAAGGGAACGGCAGAGGATCCATTAGAAATCACTTTCACAAGCGAGACAGTCAGTGGGATGTCGCAGGATTATACACTGCCATCACATGATGATCAAGGTCAGGAATACGTGTACTTCGTAAGGGAGAGCCTGTCCGGAGAGCATGCAGAGGACTATACGATTCAATATACTGGTCAGAATAATAACAACATTACGCAAATTTATGAAAATGGTGCTCCGGTTAATGGAATCATTACCAACGTCCGCCGCAAGAAAGAAGCGGTAGCAATTACAAAGATCTGGAAGAATCCCTCTGGTCTGGCACAGATCGATGGTGCGTCTGTTACGGTCAAGATAACAGCCAGTGCGGATGGAGGAACAACGTATGATGAACTGACCGTTTATTCGGACAAACCAAAATCCTATGATATGTTAAAGAATAATGAGAAGGAACAGGCACAGACGATTTCAGGCTTTACTTCCAGCATATCCCAGGGAGATGTGGTTTATTATGTCAATACATATGACAAAGAAGGACGCCCTTATGACATGGAGCATGCCATAATCCAGGAAACTGTTACCATCGGAGAGAAAACCTATTCCGTCACACAAAATGAAAGCGGCGATCAGATCATAGACATCGATGGCAGCCAGTATGTGGTAAAGTCTTCCTATAAAAATAAGGTAATGCTTGGCGATGGTATCGGCGAGTATCGCTATGAACAGACGAATACCATTACTGCACGCAGAGAGTACAAAGTCGTAAAAGAATGGGATAAAAATCTTGAGGAAAATGAATTTGCGGATATTTCTCAGGTGCTCTTCAAATTGGAACGTCGTTCTACAAAGGATAAGGCGGACGGCTCACTTGCCGATTATGAAGTTGTAAAAAACGGTACAGGCGATACAGCATCTGAAGTGTGGCAGATTGCAAAAGAGAAGGGAAGAACGTGGGAAAAAACGATTCAAGATCTTCCAAAGTATGATGCAGAAGGTTATGTGTATTATTACCGCGCAACAGAAATTGGCTTTATAAACCAAGGCGGCGAAAACATAACCTTAGAGGACACTTCCAAGAAGCGAAACTGGTCCGTCAGACATTATCGGACACCTGAACAAACGAAAATCGTAAACTGGAGACTGACAGAGGATGGTACATCGTATATCTTTGTGACGAAACTTTGGCAGGATAACGGCGACGAAGTGAAAGATGGTGAAACGAGAAAAAACGTTCAGATTCGTGTCTACCGAAAGACCCAGATAAAAGAGGCACTGGAGAAACAGAAAAAAACGCTGAATAAAAATGACACAGACACGGTAGATCTTAATAATCTGGAAGGTGTCAAATACTATCAGACCACACTCAGCAATAAGGGGGAATATACGAATCAGATTTCTTACTCCACTTTGCAGAAAAACATTGACGGCAATGCGTGGACAGATGGAAAAAAGGACGGAAAAAAAGACAGCTGGACCAATTACATTGTAGTAGAACACTACGTCGGAGATCCGAATAAGGATCAGGCAACACCGGCAGAGTATACATATCAGCAGCTGATTGCTGCGGCATCTGGAAATAATGTCATTCTGTCAGGAATAGCAGAGAATAAAGAACGTTCTTATCGGACACAGATGCAGGCGGAAAATGGAGAGGTATTTATTACAAACACCCGTATCGGTCAGACTGAAATCTCTGCGAAAAAAGTCTGGAACGATGAGAATAATGCCGAGGGAGTACGGCCAAAGTCTATACAGTTTCAGCTTTATCGGGACGGAGTTGCCTATACAGACATTCCGGACGCGGTTAAAGTTTCGTCCCAAAAAGAGGATGGCAGTGATAGTTGTAATGTAGTACTGAATCAAAGCACCGGCGTGATCACAGTAAGCAGCATAGACAAAGAAGAAAACGGGAAGCGTGAATGGTGCTTTACCATCAAAGGGCTTGCTATGTTTTCTGCGACGGCTGTGCCGCATTCCTACAGCCTGGATGAAGTCCAGACAGACAATGCAGATGATGTGGAAGAAAAAACAGCAGGCTACAGCTATGTCCTGAAAAAGACAGACCCTCAGGTAACAGAAACCGGCAAAACACAGACCTACACCTTTGCGTTTGAAAATACGATCACAGGAACAACCGGTCATATAGCTTACAAATACTGGAAAGATTCCGGTATCAGCTCAGACAGCCGACCAGATCTTTATATGAATCTGTATCGTTATCTGAAAAAAGATCTGAGAGAATTGCAGAAAGAAAATCCGGAGGCAACGGTGGAGGATCTTTCAGCAGATCAGCTTACTCTGTATACGGAATATAAGGATCAGATCTGGACACCCGAACCTACGGAACCTGCGGAAGGCATCGAACTGGAAACAGGCTACAACTGGAAAATCACCGTCTCTGATCTGCCGGAGTTTGACGAATCCGGAAGTGAGTACGGTTATGTATTCAAAGAAAAAATGAACAACGATGGAAAAACTGTGCTTGGTACCTATCTTCCGTCTACTCAGACAAAGTCAATCGCCAGTGAGAATGATGCAGCTGTTTATGAAGATACCTATGAAGTCTTTACCAATGTTATCAGCGATTACATGACCATACAGGGCAATAAGACCTGGACAGGCCTGGCTGGTTATCAGACCGTAGAAGATGAACTTCCGGATCCGCTGCTAACCCTGTATCGGACAATAGATCCGGAGATTATAGAAGTACAGACGAAAAGCGATGACGAGATAAAAGCGTTGATCGATGCTGGAAAGCTGACACTTGTGGACACGACGCATCTTGGCAGCAGTAAAACAGACGGAAATGACAAGACACGTTATACGTTCCCGGACAAGGATGTTACGAAAGAGGAACTTGATAAAGGTCTGATTTCCATGCAGGATGGAAAAGCGATGCTGCCGAAGTTTGATGCGAACGGCAATCGATATACATATCTTGTTCGGGAGACGATTAAGGATCCGATTGCCAGCCAGTTGTATATATCGACAAATATCAACGGCACGATATCCAATCTGTTCCGAGAAGATCTGAACAGACGGACGATTACCGTCACAAAGAACTGGGCGGGGCGTGAGAACCTTGCAGACAACGAAAAGCGGTATCCGTCAGTTACATATACGCTGTATCGCTATGAAAAGGATAAAGAAAAAGATACAACGACAAAACTTGAAACGCATACGATCAATGCAGAGGAATTTACAGGGCAGAATGGAAAGGCTTCCTATAAATTTAAAGATCTTCTGATCTATTCACCGACAGGTAAGCAGTATTGCTACTATATAGAAGAAAAGGCAATCAGCGGTTATGGGATCAGTTATCATGATGAAGACGGACTTGATGATAAGACATTAACGAATAATCAGCGAATGGATGTGACCAGCCTGCCGGGAAATTGGGATAAGCCGGATGCTGCAATCAATACGGACGTTGCAACGACAAATACCTACAGTGATCCCGGAAATGTCACAATATCCGGTGAGAAGAAATGGGATGATTACAACAACGGGGAAGGACTTCGCCCATCCGTTTCAGACTTCAAAGTTACACTGACACGTCATACAAACAATGAAAAGGGTCAGCAAAACAAAGTAGATGCAACTAAGATCACACTGGAGGTAAAAGATCAGAAAGACGAAAGTGTCGAAATGCCATATATTGTCTGGAATACAGGCAAGAATAATACCTCGGATACTTGGACCTATACAATCTACAATCTGGAACGCTATGGCGCAAACGGAATGCCGTATATCTATGCGCTTTCCGAAGAACAGGTTACAGGCTATAAGAAAGCACCGGACATCACAAAAACAGCAGATACGGAGGAACTTCAGCTGGGAACAATGACCAACGGCTTTAATGGTTCTTATTATGTCCGCAAGAACTGGATGGACGGAAATAATAAGTATAATCTGCGTCCGAATAGTATAACTGTGAAATTGCAGCGTTCCGTGGATAAGGGCACAAGCTGGAAAGATATTGAATGGAAGACTGAATACGGCAGCTATGATGAGACAACAGGAAAATGGACCGGTCTGCCAAGTGTAATGAAAAATGAAAGCGGAACATCCATCGTATCTGTTACATTAAATGCATCGAATGTGATTCGAAATACAAGAAATAATTCCTGGGGATATACCTTTACGAATCTGCCGGTGCAGAACAAAGAAGGAAAGACCTATACCTACCGCTGTGTGGAAACGGCAATCGGAGGTGTTCCGATCAATAAGATTATACAGGAAGACCAGACAGTGAAATATACAGCCGGTGCTTATGAGTGCAGATATTCCACGCAAAATGAGACGAAGACAGTGATAGAGAATACACTGAAATCCACATCTCTTGTTGTCACGAAGAGATGGGCAGGCGATCAGGATAACAAGTATCAGTCCAGACCGAAAAGCCTGACATTTGTCCTGCAAAAGCGTGGCGTAAAAGTAGAAAATGAAAACGGGAATGAGAATGCGAAAGAAGAAAATTCGGATTCTGAAAAAACGGAAGAACCACAGTTAAGCGAATGGGCGGATGTATTAAAATCAGACGGAACACCATATACCTTTATTATTACCCCGAATAATAAGGGGGAATGGAAGAAGACACTGGAAGATCTTCCGACAGTGGAAGTTTATACCGGAGAGGATGGGACAACATATACGATTTATTCCCTTTATTTCCGAGCAGTAGAACTACATACCGATGATTCGACAAGCTTTTTTGGCAAAAAGCAGTATGGAACAACTGTCAGTGGTGCACAAAATTACAAAGATACCACGGATTATTCGACTAGCGCTACAAATGCAGATCATGTATACAATAAGGAAGAGGGACGCAACGAAAGTAAGATCACGAATGTGCTGGTAACAGATAATCCGTCGAAATCCATCGAGGTTACAAAAATCTGGCGATGTGTGGACAAAGCAGAAAAAACGGCAGAGTTTGAACTCCTGTACAAGACGAAAGCAAAGAACGATGAAAGCTGGCACTCTTATGAAACCCGCATCGTTGATACGGTATCTTTCACAGAACCGGGAATCTCGGAAAAGAAAGTGACATGGACAGACCTTCCGAAATATGACAGAGATGGGTATGAACTTGAATACAAGGTCATCGAACATTCCATTGATGGCTATAAGACAGATGAAGAAACAGAAAAGAAAGCGGCAACAGAAACAACGCCTGGAACGGATATTACAAAATATACGTTTACCAATATCGAACTGCAGGATTACACGGTAAGAAAGATCTGGCAGAATACGGACTATTCCGAGAAGACCGATGACGGGTACACTGCAACTTTCAAACTCCAGCAGATGATCAGGAAAGAAGACAGCACGGACGGTGATTGGGAAGATGTAAATGGATGCGATCCGATCACGCTGATTTCCTCAAAGCCAAATGATACGAAAGAAGCAACATGGAAGAAGCTTCCATTGTACACGACAGATGGCAAAGAAATCATCTACCGTGCGGTAGAAACGAAAATCAATGGAAAATCAGTAGATGAAACGTCAAAGACCAATGGCGCCTACGTTGTTTCTTACCAGTATGGAGAGGACGCTCAGTCAGAACCGGCATTTCAAACGGATCTGACGGTTGCGACAAACCGTGTTATCTATGGATTTGTCAATTTAAGCAAAAAGGCAGCCTACCTGGCACCGGATGTCAAGGAAGACAAAGATCTGCAAAATGTAACCTTTAACATTTATAAAAAGGGGCTGTTCGATACCGGGGAAACACTGTATGCATCCAATATCAAAACAGATACGAATGGAAATCTGATTCATAAGAACGGACAATACGGAGATGAGAAAAAATATCTGGTTGCCGGAACGTATGTATTAAAAGAAGTATCCACAGGCAGTGAGTATAGTGTCTGGAGTAAGGGCATTGAATTTACAGTGGGAAGTGGAGAAAAGAAACTGCTGATAGACGACTTAAAAGATACCGGAGAACATGGAACCGCCTGGATCAGTACCGAAAAAACGCCATTGACGGGCGGTCTGAAGCTGAAAACAGAGTATAAAGCTGCAGGCAATCAAACACATACGTTTCAGGATACCTGCCAGGCGGCTACAAACGATAGTACAGCGGTCAATCTGGAAAGCCGTGGTGTTCTTACTTTTACAAAGACCGGACCTAAGACAGAAGAAGGCTATGAGGATTTGAACGCCTATGGCGAGGCGACGGGTGCAAGTAGTGCTTATTTTGGCGTATATCTGGATGAAGCATGTACAACACAGGTGGCAGGTCTGGTGCCAAAAGCATCTGTAGTAGCAGGTTCAACGGATAAGACCACAATGGTTCTGACAAATAAGGCGAAGGACAACAAAACGCTTGACGAAGTAAAAGATGCAAATAACGTGCCGTATCTTCGCGCTTACGAATCCAATACGACATACGACAGCTATCCCTTCACCCTTCTTTCCGGCACCTACTACATCAAGGAGCTGACAGCACCGGCCGGTTATAAGTTGGATACACAGGTTCGAAAAGCAGTCATTGCAAAGATTGACCAGACAGTAATGGAGGAAGATCTTACCGGCATATATCCGTCTAATAAGGCGAAAATTTCACTGCAAACTGAGAATACAGATTCAGCAGTGGCCGACTACAAATGGAGCAATGAGCCAAACAAAGTCACACTTTATAAGATGGATCAGTATGGAAGGAAGGTTCCGTTAAGTGACACTGGTTATCTGGAATTGAAAGCTGTAGATTCTGGGCTTACATTCCCGTCCGGGGAAAAAACGATTCGGCTGAATCAAAAAGAAACTCCGGCAGCGACAAAGACGGACGGAACAACCCAAATCGAAGGCGTGACCTATGATACCGGTACCGGTGCGTGGACGCTGACAGGACTATTGGATGCAGGAAAAACCTATACCCTGTCCGAACCGGCAGGCAGTGTTCATGCAAATTATATCGTTGCCAAAGAGATTACGTTTACGATGAATGCAGATGGTACGATTACAGTGGAAGAAAACGGAAGTAAGCCGGACACGATACAAAATGAGAATCCATTAAGCGCAGACGGAACAGATTATCAGAACTATTACAAGCCGGATGCAGACGAAAACCGGATCGTCATGCGAGATGTCGCAAGACATCTGAAAAACGTGGCGCTGGAAAAGAAGGATTCTGAGACAAAGAAGCCAATTGCCAATATTTCCTTCAAGTTGTACAAGTATGATGGAACAGATCAAGATGGAAAACCGACGAATGTAAAGCCGGTTCTGGCAGAGGATGTTTACCTGACAACGGATGCCAGCGGAAAGATAGATCTGAAAGTTTGCGATGCTTCGATCACGAACCGAATCACTGGCTCGGCATTAAAAAATGGTCTTGATGTTGGAAGCTATTACTTTGAAGAAGTGGAACGAGGCGCATCAGATCAGTATCGTTTGATGGAGAATCTGTACTTTACCATTACGCCAAAGTCACCAGAGTCAGATACAGGATCGAATGAGATTACAAATATTGATTACGAAGCGTATGCAAAGGTGACTTATGAGACGACAGGCCGTACCGATGTGACCGCCGGTACGGATGGAACAACAGCGATTGTAACCAATACTCCGGTAACAGACATTCCGAAAACACTGGAACTGGTGAAAGTAGACAGCAAGGATAAAGAGAGAAAACTTGCCGGAGGAAAATTCAGCTTAAGTTATACGTCCATCACACAATCACAACCTGGCTCTGCAGGTACCATGAGCTGGAATTGTATGACAGACCAGGGGGGTCAGCTTTATCTGCTGGACGATAGCGGTACTGAAATCAAAAAAGACAGCGCTGGAAACAAAGTAAAACCGGATATTTCCAGAAAGGGTACATACACGCTGAAGGAAACAAAAGCACCGGACGGCTATATGACCCGGACAGAGAATAGTCAGCCAATTACGCTGGTGACGTTTAAGGTCGATTCAGACAACAAGATCAAAGAGGTTAGGTATTTGGATTCCGGACTTGCCCTAAAACAGGATCCTGAAATCTCGGAAGGAGATACAGACAATAAAAAACATATCGCACTGAATCTAAAAGTCCAGAATGAAAAGACAAAGCTTACGATTGCCAAGAAAAACGATATCGAAACCAGAAACGGTTTACAACAGAAAACTGGTGATCAGAAGTCGTTGAACGGCGAAGCATTATCCGGGGCCACGTTGGAGATCTATGAAGGAACAGATACAACAGCTGCCGACAAGAAAAAAGCCACTCTGGGAAACAACCAGAGCAGCTGGAACTGGATACTTCCGGAAGGGGCAGCCGCTGATGGCAATGCGTCACTTCCGGAGGGAACGCTGAAAGAAAATACCATTTATACATTGCATGAGGCGAAAGCACCGATCGGGTATCTGAAAGCGGAGAATCTGTACTTTAAATTGTCAGGAACAACTACAAAAGATTCCACGATGGTATCTCAGCTGTATGTATGGACTGGCACCGGAACACCGACAAGTATAGACGGAAATGAGTGGAAGAAAACGACCAACCTGCAAGACAATGTCCTGACAATGGTAGATGAAACCATCATTGCGCCGGTAGATCTGCAAAAGGTAGTGGCAGGTTATGATGGAAAAAGCTGGAAAGCGATAAAAGATGTAGAATTTACCGTAAGCGAGGTGGTAAGTGTAACCGGAAGTTCCGGAAACAGCACAGAAACAATCAAGCAGCTGGGCGTGGCAGTGACAAATGAAAAAGGATACCTTGTATGGAAGAGTATTACTGACGAGGGTTATGCTTCGAAGCTGATTTATGATGCAAAGGGAGCAATTATCACATCTGGTCAACCTGCTATCGATTCTTCTATTATTCTGAAACAGAATGCACTTGGCTATGTCTTTACCGAACGCACTGCACCGAGTGATGTGTATAACGATGGCAGAAGCTATCATGTAACCATTATCGATCAGAATTATGAGGAGTATCGAAGCAAAACAGCTTCCGGTGTTTCTTACATGAAAAATAAGTTTATAAACCTTGTGGAAGCGGAAAATGCCGCTGATCATAAGGTGGGAACACTTTCAGACAGGGTAGAGACAACGAGCTACAATCATTACAAGGCGGTGGATGTTTCCTATACAGACATTGCAGAGGTAGAGAAGAAGCTGGCAGTCAACCTGCCTTACAAGGCAACGGTTAAACTGCATAAGTACGATGCAGATGAAGAAGGACAGAAAGCCGCAATTCCGGGAACGGAATTTACGCTTTACAAAGATTCCGTCTCCGAAGCAAATATTTATAAAAAAGTGAATGATACAGGTATCTTTACGACAGATGGAAACGGAGACATTTCTATTGAGATTCATGAAAAGGGTACCTACATCCTGAAAGAAACTAAGGCTGCTGCAGGCTATCAGTGGGATGCAAACAACAGTTTTCCCTTTGTGCTGGCAGATAACGCTTCTTTGACATCCTACGGCTATGGAACGACTACTTCTCTAAAGAAAGATGAGAATGGCGTAGCAAACAAGCGTCTGACCGGGGAACTGACACTGACAAAGACTGATGCAGGAACAAAAGAACCTTTAAATGAAGTTGTCTATACGCTGAAAAGAACAGATGTGCCAAAAGCTGCGGAAGGAAACGATTTGAGCGACTATTTGCTGAAGGATTCTGTGGAAGTCAAGACAGGTCATAACTATCAAACTATTAAGCTGACTGACAAATCCGGAAAGCAAACGGAGGAATCCGGACAACAAATCAGTGAAAAGTGGACAATCCAAGAGACAGGAACGAACATGGAAGGCAAGATTTCTATTACCGGTCTCAACTGGGGAACTTATGTGTTGACGGAAAAAACAGAATTGTCCGGATACAAGCTGGAAAAAGACAGTGCGGGCAATGCGACAAACACACATACCTATATCATTGATGGAAAAACAAATCGGCTTTCGGTCAGTCATGAAGAAATAAATGCAAAGAACAGCGTTGTGCTGAATAAAACAAGTATTACAGATGCAGCGTTAGAACTGAACAACAAACCACTGGCAGGAGCAGAATTTGAGATCCATGAAGGGAATAACTGTGGTGGGGAACATACTGGCTGTACGAAAGTCAACTTCTATACATCCGCTACTGATAAAAACAGTCAGACAAATAAAGTAACGACGGATTCAGACGGAAATGTTGTGATCTATGGTCTGCCAACGGATACGAGTAGTGATACTGCCAAAAAAACCTATCATCTGGTAGAGGTAAAAGCACCAAAAGGCTATATACTGCAGACAACGCCGACAACTTTCACAATCGACCGCCAGGGCAAGGTAGAGATTCAGAAGAAGAGTGGAAACGTAAAGAGTATTCCGGGGGTCAGCATGCAGGATGAACCAATCAAGATTTATGTGAAGAAACTTGGGGAATCCGGAACGGACGGACTGACCGGTGCCACCTTTACATTAAAAGACACCTGTCCGAAGGATGAATCCGGCAAGGATACCTGTGAGACAAGCAATAAGCTGGCAGATGGCAGGGAAAGTGAGACACTTCTAGTAAACAGTACAGATGGTATCCTGATTCCGATTGAGCGAGTGATCGGTGGACATACTTACACGTTGACGGAAACGAAAGCACCGGATGGCTACGAGGCAACTGCACAAGTTACATTTAAAGTCAAGACAGACGGAACGATTGACGAGGGCAGCATGACAGCTTCCGGAGGTTATGTACCAAAGACGGAAACGATACAAGCCACGCAGGAATCTACATCAGGCTGTGCATCCTTGGATACCGGTAAGACAACCATTTCCATCCGTGATGAAAAAGTCCGGGTGACACTGACAAAAGTAGATGATGCAGATCAGACCAAAACGCTACAAGGTGTAACATTTACTCTGACACCATATAACAAGGCAGACGGAACGAAAAGCAGTTTTACGGCAGATTTCAATCTTGCTGGATATAGCAACATTACTTATGACAAAGCTAAGGATATCTATACGCTTACAACGAATGACGAGGGTAAGATTGTGTTCCCGGATGGCCTGTTAAAGCATGATAATTCTTATCTGCTTAGTGAGACGGCATCCATCAGTGGGTACTATCTGAGCAAGGAAGCCAGGACCGGAGTGATTCTTGATGTAGACAGTGCCGGAAAAGTCAGCATTCGCCGACTGGATGAATTTAATGGAACGATTACCAAGGATGGAAAAACGGTAAGCTCCTGCCCGGTAACCCTAAAACCGGAGGAGGGAAACACTGGCAGTGACTTGATTGCTAAAAATATGGAGTCAACGGCATTTAACCTGACAAAATCCGTATCCGGAAATATGGGCGACTATAATGGATCGTTTGCGATCAAGCTGGAAGTCTATGAACCGGACGGAACAAAAGTTGGAGAAAAAGAGATCACGCTGAAAAATGGTGGTAAGTATTCATCTAAAGATGGTTTAGCTGGACTGTCAGGAGAGGCTGCAAAGGCGTTTGGCACAGATGCTATTCCGGTGGGTTCCACCCTGGTGATTACAGAGAATAATGAACTGAATTACACTGCGGTAGTCAAAATGAAACAGCAGGACGACTCAGAAAAGGAGATTACCCACGAAGCAGCGAACAAAGGACAGGTCAAAGTAACACTGGATCGTGTCGGAACGATAGAAATCGAACTGACGAATAAGAAAGATGTGACCATCGATGTTGGCGTTAATACGGAAAATCAGACGCCGCTGGCAGCAGTAGCACTGCTTATTCCGGTAGTGTGGCTGGCAGATCGATACAGGAGAAAGCGCAGGCGAGGTGAAAACTGGCATGGAACGGTATAACAATCACTTCCCGGGCGCAAGGAGAAAGGAGGTGCCGCCTTAATGAAAGATGCAAACAGCAATGAAGTCCATGAGGAAATTCTTTCGTGGATCAAGAAACTGAAATTTAAAAAGCAAGTATTTGGTGGTGTGGATGAGGCAGATGTCTTAAAAAAGATGGAGGAGCTGAACACCCTCTACGAAAAAGCACTACTGGCTGAACGTGCCAGATACAATGCCCTCTTAAAAACGAATCCGTCAGGTGGTGCAGGCCATGAATACTAATTCGATGCTGCATCCATTTGCGGATGTTCAAAACCAGCTGCAAAAGAAACGACAGCAGCTGATGCTCAAAAGAGGTTATCTGGAACTGGCAAAAAATGCTGCAATCATACTGATTATCGTACTGATTGCATTTACACAGGTATTTTATATCACAGTTTCCAGTGGAACAGATATGTATCCGGCGATTCTGGATGGCGATATTGTCCTTGGCTATCGACTGGATACAAACTATCTGAAAAATGATGTCGTGGTGTGTGAAGCAGACGGCAGGAGAGTCATTGGCAGAGTGGTCGCAAGAGGCGGTGACAGTGTCGATATGACAGAAGATGGCAGACTGCTTGTCAATGGAACAGAGCAGACGGGAGAGATCGCTTTCCCGACGAATCCCGGCAAGCAAAGCTATCCATATACGGTACCGGACGGATGTGTGTATCTCCTGGGTGATTACCGTACGAATACCACCGACAGCAGAACCTTCGGACCTGTGAAGGTGGAAAATATCAAAGCAAAAGTCGTCAGTATCTTCAGACGCAGAGGTATCTGATCGAAGCATACAAAGATGACAAGAAAACAAAAAAATAAAAACAGTAAAAAAATAAAATCAAAAATGACATTTCCCTTAAAATGAAAATATTGAAAAATTTTAGGGGGGGAGGGCAGCCTTGATGTCAGAAAGGAGACTTAAGGAATGAACAAATATTTCAAAAAAGGAATTGCCCTTGCAATTGTCGGCATAATGACGCTTGGAATGGGAACCACTGTATTTGCAGAAGAAACAGGTAACACCACAACAACCGGCACCGGATTAAAAACCAGTGCGACAGGGATATCGGATACCTCTGCAATTACACTTCAAAAGGACTATGTCAATGGTTCGGAATCGCAGCAGAACACAAATAGTCCAGCAGAAACATTTACCTTTACGATTGATCGATATGGACTGTGGAATGTCGGAGAAGACGGAAATGGTAAGGCAAAGTATAACAAGGATAATATGCCAACATTTTCCAACAGTGGCACTACACCTCCTACAAACACTTTTACAATTGAGGCAACTGCAGGTGCAGCAGGAACAAACCCTACAACTAAACCATCTGTACAACTGACTGTTCCGACCTATAATGCCGTTGGCGATTACTGGTACAAGGTAACAGAGATGGATAACAATACAGCAGGTGTTATCTACGGTACCAATGACAGCGAGACAGAAGATACGACAAGTGCAAACGGTGCTCATGAGAGAGTTTATTACATCCATGTACAGGTCACCAATGGAGCAAAGAAAGAAGAGTATATCCGTACCGTAACGCTTCATAAAACAGCACCTGACGTAACAAGTGTTATTACAAATGCAGACTATGAAACATGGTATAGTAACAATAACAAGAACACGGAAGGTCAGAATGACAAAAAAGTAGCAGATATCCAGAACAAATATTATGCAGGCTCTTTGAACATTAAAAAAACAGTAACCGGAAATGCCGGTGATAAGAATGAGCTGTTTCAAGTTACCGTCACATTCAAGAATGAATCCAAGGCAAACATGAACAGTGATATTACCTATAAGAATTTTTATAAAGCTGATGGTACTCAAACAACAGCTGCAACTTCTTTGAGCTGGACAGATACAGTTGGAACCAATGATACCGCCACAACACATACCAATGAAACGAAAGAAGTAAAATTCTATGTCAAGGACGGCACAACTGTCATGTTTGACAATATCCCATATGGTGTGACCTATACGGTTACAGAGACACAGCCAAGTGATGACAAGTATACACATACGTTTAAACACGAAAAAGAAGATGTCACTGTAACCTTCGATGGTGTTTCGTTAGCTGCTGATGGAGTAACAGCAGAGAGTACAGATATATCAAAGACAGCAGCTGAAAAATGGAATGAAGCAAAAGCAACGGGTTCTATCTCCGATGATTCCGATACGATAACGATTACTAACAACAAGACATCTGTGATTGACATCGGTGTAATGACCTCCGATGCACCCTATGTGGCATTGCTGCTTCTTATTGGGATTGTCGTAGTTGTATTCATCCGAAAAAAGAGCATAATTGAGGAGTAAAGACGAATGAGCTGGCTGATCCTGAAAAGCTTAAATAAAATATATGGTTTGATCTTGAGCACTTTCCTTATGGCGTCGGCTGCATTTGCGGGATATGCCATCTGGGATAATGCACAGATTTATCATCAGGCGGAAGCGGTTCAGGATCAGATCCGCCAGCTGAAGCCTGAGAGTGATGCGGATGGTGGCCCGGGCTTTGATGAGCTGCGTGCCATCAATCCGGACGTGGTTGCATGGATTACCGTAGACGGCACCAATATTGATTATCCCGTTCTTCAGGGTGAAACAAATCTGGCTTATATGAACAAAGACGTCTATGGAAATTTTTCCCTGGCGGGAAGTATCTTTCTGGACACGAGAAACAAAGCCGATTTTTCGGATTCCTATTCCCTGATTTATGGTCATAATATGGATGAACATCTGATGTTCGGGGATCTTGCCCTTTTCAAGGACAGAACATTCTTCCAGACGAACCGTACGGCAACGCTTCTGATTCCAGGAGAGAAAAGAACCTTCTATACGGCAGCTATTCTCCAGATATCGGCAGGAACAGAAGAAATCTTTAATCCTGACAGATGGAAAGACAATCTGGACGGTCTGGGGAAATTCCTTCAGGAGAACAGTAAATGGTATCATTCCGGTTATCTTCAGGCATTGATCGAACATCCCGAGCGGATGGAAGTGGCAGCACTTGTCACCTGTTCAGATGGAAGTACCAATGACAGAACCATACTGATTTTAATCCGCACAAAAGATAATCAGCCTGTGGATGAGCAGGTCGACAAGGAAAAGAATGATAAGATCATCGGAAACGGCTTAAAGAAAACCGGAGACACACAGAATCCGCAGTTCTGGATGCGGGTGATTATCGGCATCCTGTTATTTATAGCCGTATTTGAAAGTATCGACCGACTCAGAGAAAGAAAAAACAGGAAATCATAAAAAGCCGGGAACAGGAAAGCATAAGAGATAGGAAAACATGAAAAAGTTAAAGAAAATCCTCTATCCGCTCTGCCTGATTATTCTTGTTTTTGCATGCTGGAATTTGTGGAAGATAAAGGCATCCACCCGGCAGACCGAGGAGCTGTACGAGAAACTGGCGCAGCAGGCGGACTCTTCAAAGTCAGAACCACAGTCAGACACAAAAGCCAAAGATTCTCAAAAGAATCATTCCAAAAATCACAGTTTTGGGATCAACACAAAAATCCAAAAGCTGCAGCAGCAAAATGAGGAACTTGTCGGATGGCTGAAAATCGACGGAACTGTGATCGATTATCCGGTCATGCAGACGGCAACGGACAATGATTATTATCTGACACATGATTTTGAACGGAATGACAACGTACATGGAACGCCGTTTCTGGATGTGAACTGCAGTCTTGAGACATCGGACAATCTGATCATTTATGGTCATCACATGAAAGACGGAACGATGTTTCAAAACCTGATGCTGTATCGGGATGCTGCGTTTTGCACATCGAATGAATGGATTTTGTGGGACACTTTAGAGGAGAGCACTAGATATCGTGTGGTTTTTGTGATTGTAATATCCAAAATAGAAACAGAGACGTTCCCATATTATGACTATGTGGATCTGTCCAATAAAGACAGATATCAGGAGTTTTTGGACGGCTGCAGCGAATATGCTGTCTGGAAAAGCAGTGAATTACCGCATCCGGGAACGAAACTTCTGACGTTATCGACCTGTGAATATTCCAAAGAAGACGGACGGCTTGTGATCGTGGCGGCCGCCGATGATGCGGCAGACGAACAACATTAACATTATGGAGGAGGACGAGCCGAAAAAAACGGGATTGATGATATTACCTGAAAGAGTATTCGAGGTCGGAAACTAGAAACGGACAGTTAAACAGTATGAAAGAAGCCGCAGTTTTTCACAAACCGTAAAAAGGAAGGAACATAGTATTGATTTTTGAACTAAATCTCATAGACGTAACAATGCAGATTTAAAAAGTCAAAATGAGGACTGGAGGATTGGGCTGGATAAATTCTCCAACTCAATCCTCAATAGCAGAAGCATCAGATTTTCCAAGAACTTTTCCAAATATGTCTAAGCGGTCATTTTCTCCATTAGCAACAGATTCCTGTTGTAATACCCATGCAATCTGACCATCATGGAATTCAGGTTCCATACTGTCACCACTAATACGGACACCGAAAGTAGTATCTTCCGGTAGGATAGATTCATCTATGCGTACAGTCTCTTTCGGTCCGTCTACAAGGAAGTTACCGGTTCCGGCTGATACGGCATTTTCAAAAATATCAATGTTTCGGAATGGAATTATCTTAGCAGTCTGCTTTTCATACATTCCGGATGCATGGAGCAGATTGATATAATCCATAGCTTTTTCCCTGCCTTCATCAGTAAGTGATGAGAAAGGATCGGCAGGATTTCCAAGACTTCTGAAGCAGCTCCGGCAGAGGCTGAAAAACCGGTTGAAAAGATTGATTTTTCTAAGGTAAAAGTCGAGCCATTGTTTGAAGAAATGGTTGATTTTGATACATTCAGCAAGTCAGATTTCCGTGCAGTAAAGGTTAAAGAGTGCGTTGCAGTACCGAAGTCAAAGAAGCTGTTACAGTTTACTCTTGATGACGGAACAGGCAACCAGCTACGAGGCGCAGATGACCTACTACAAGACCTACATTGAAGGTCATGAGGATTGGGAGTTTGTGGGGATGTATTCGGATGAGGGTATCACCGCCACGAACACCAAAAAGCGTGACGGATTCAATCAGATGGTGGACGATGCCCTTGACGGAAAGATTGACCTTATCATTACCAAGTCGGTCAGCCGATTTGCACGAAACACGGTGGACAGCCTGACCACCATCCGTAAGCTGAAGGATAAAGGCATTGAGGTCTATTTCGAGAAGAAATAATGCAAGACCTTTGCCATACGATTAAAGAAGAATATGATATTGGTGCTTCATTCTATCTCGTGGGTAGTGGTGCAAGAAACCTGATATTACAAAATGCTAATCAACCGATTGATTTGGATTATAATCTTGAAATCACAAGAACAGATGATTGGGAAGATTGCAAAGAAATCAAAGAATGTGTCAGAAAGGCTTTCAATATTGTTCTTAGAGAATATGGGTGGAGCGACTGCCAAGATTCTACCTCATCTTTGACAACGGAAAAGCGACACTTTAATCAGGGAAATAGTACAGAATTTTCAATGGATATTTGTATTGTTTGCGAGGATACAGACGGGAACTATCATCGCCTTATTCACGATAAGCGATGTTTTCCAAACAGATATTTCTGGAATCAAGCACCTAATTCAAGAAACATTAGAGAGAAAGCGAAGTATATCAAAGAAAAAGGAAAATGGACATTAGTTAGAGAGCAGTATCTGAGAATAAAAAATCAGTATTTGACTTCCAACGACTACAACCATTCCTCTTTCATTTGCTATATTGAAGCAGTCAATAATGTATATAATTCAAGAAAGCACTGGAACTAAATAAAACCAATTTGATGTATCGTCACTATAATTAGTGGCGATATTTTTTTACCAAAAGGAGGTCATGAGTTTTTATGATTAAGACTCTTACGAACCTGTTTAAGCAGGACAAAGAAAAATTTGTTGTACCGAAAGGGGTGCAGGACGTGATTCCCGTGGCAGCTATTTTTGATGATGGCATTTTCAAAGTGGGAAAGGATAAATATTCAAAGACCTACCGCTTTACGGATATTAACTATGCAGTGGCGAGCCGTGAGGATAAGGAAGCGATGTTCCTTGAATATTCCGAACTTCTGAACTCTCTTGATAGTGGTGCAACGACAAAAATCACAATCAATAATCGTCGGCTCAACAGAGGAGTGATGGATATGTACCAACCTCCCAATTGTTAGATTTTGAGTCTAACGATTGGGAGGTTTTCTCATAGTCTCGATGGAATTAATCATCAATGCCGTATTTGTTTTCCAGAGCTTCTTCTGTTAATTCCAGTTCATCTTCCAGTTTTTCAATCGCGCGTTCTCTCGCTTTGTATGTCTCGAAGCTAATCTCTTTCATCTGGTAAGCATACTCAAATTCATCGTCAAGCTTATCCAGTTCATCCTCAACTGTGTCTACCTGTTTTTTCAAAGCGTAGAATTGTTCGTGATTCTCAGCTGCATTTGCAGATGTTTTTGCATTGTTTACACTTTTTGTTATATTGCGGATATCGTTTTCATAAGAAGAAAAATCATAATCTTTTTCGTCCACATTCTCTACTGCGTTTTCTGTGTTGCTGATGTTATCATCATCGTAATCTGTATTTGATGTTACAACTTCCTGCGTCTTAATTTCGATATCTTCTGCAGTTTCATTATTGGATGAAGTGCATCCTGTAAAAGCAAATATTAATGTGAGGGATAATAAAACTACTAATAATTTTTTCATAACGTGTTCTCCTTCCGTCTCTTGGGTGTTTTGTTTTTGCTGTTATATGTATCATATAGGGGGAAGATTAAAAAAAGATTAAAACAAATAGTAATTTCAAAAATTGAAAAAAAGGACCCTAGCACCCGAAAACGATTGGTATTATAATAATTACATTATGAGATTACTGATTGTAGAAGACGAGAATGATTTAAGAAACATTGTCAAAAAAAGGCTAATCAAAGAACATTACAGTGTAGATGCCTGTGGGGATGGTCTGGAAGCGATGGATTATATCGATATGACTTCCTACGATGGTATTATTCTTGATATCATGTTGCCGGGAAAGGATGGATATGAAATCTTAAGAGAATTAAGGCGACGAGAAAATGATACACCGGTCCTGTTACTGACAGCAAAAGACAGCATTGAAGACCGTGTCAAAGGACTGGATCTTGGTGCCGATGATTACCTGATCAAACCATTTGCATTTGAAGAACTGCTTGCAAGAATCCGTGTCATGATGCGTAGAAAGCCACAATTTACATCTAATCAACTAAAAATAGCAGATCTTATTTTGGATCGTGACACAAGAAAGGTTACAAGAGCCGGAAATGAGATTGATCTTTCAGCAAAAGAGTTTATGGTTCTGGAATGTCTTATGCGCAACAAAAATATCGTAATGACAAGACAGCAGATTGAACAGAATGCGTGGGACTTTGATTTTGAAGGTGGTTCCAATGTGATCGACGTATACATTCGCTATTTGCGAAAAAAAATCGATGCACAATATGAACAAAAACTCATCCACACTGTTCGCGGTGTCGGATATGTAATGAGGGAAAACGAATGAAACAGATGACGATCAAGAAAAAAATTACGCTATGGTACACCGGTATCATCACTGTAGTTCTTGGGACTATTTTGGTTCTCGTCCTTCTTTTTGTGGATAGGGTTGGAATTTCTGCGACAGAAGAAGAAATCAGTGCCGCAGTGACAGGTTTTTCTTCAAATATTAATTTTCAGGATGATTTCTTTTATCTTGACGGTGATACCGAATTTTACGATGACGGTATTATGTTTTGTATTTATGACAAAAACGGACGATTGCTTTATGGAATGATTCCATCCCAATTTCCAGAAGAAACTATCCTCAAGTCGAATACACCGCGAATGATAACCGGATCAAATCGAAAATGGATGGTATATGACAGCGTTTACACTTACGGTGATGATGACGAAATGTGGGTACGAGGAATTACCTCCGTACATTCTATAGAACTTTTCATGCAGACATCCGAGAAAATGCTGTTGATTGTATTCCCATTACTCATTATTCTGATCGGGGCCATCGGATATTTTATGCTCAAGCGGGCATTGAGACAGGTGGATCTTATCTGCGATGAAGTTGCAAACATCAGCAATGGAAAAGATCTTTCCAAACGATTGTCTCTGCCAAAAGCAAAAGATGAATTGTACGAATTGTCGGAGAAATTTAACGAAATGTTCGAACGATTGGAACTTTCGTTTGAGAAGGAGCGTCAATTCACATCAGACGTATCTCATGAACTGCGAACTCCCGTTACTGTTATCATTTCCCAGTGTGAGTACTTATTGGAAAATGAAAACCTATCTGCGGAAGATAAGGAAGAGATTGCAGTCATCTTAAAGCAGGCAAAACGAATGTCAAAGCTGACAAGCGAAATGTTAATGATCGCCAGAAACGAACAGGGTGAGCAGCATCTGATGGAAAAACTGGATTTTGGATTATTAAGCGAGCTTGTAATAGAAGAACTGCAGACAAAAGCACAGGAAAAAAATATCGAGATCACCCTGCAAAAGCAGGACGACTTATTTATGAACGGCGACCAGACATTGATTTTGCGTATGATGATGAATTTAATAACCAATGCTATCAATTACGGAAAAGCAAATGGACATATTCATGTTATCCTGAAGGTCGAAAATGACCAGATTGTCGGTGAAGTGAAAGATGATGGTATTGGAATAAGTGAGGAACACCTGGACAAAATCTGGGAGCGTTTCTATCGTATAGACAAAAGCCGTTCCAGAGAAAATGGCGGTACCGGACTCGGCCTTTCTATGGTGCGCTGGATTGTAAACCTCCACAATGGAACCATTCACGTCGAAAGTATTGAAGGTATCGGAACGAGTTTTATTTTCCGATTTCCGAAAATATAAGGAGCTATCGCTGTATATCCATCATGAAGAATGGCGAGAGAGTTTTGCCGGGATCTGGATACTATGCCGAACAGAAATCGGCTCTATGAGGAAGAACCGTGGCACAGCAGAGAAATTCGATTCTTTCCGATGGATAATTATCTGGTATTCCAAAGATAATCCATTTAAGAGATATCTGGAATTTCTCAATGACTTCCAATTTGGTGCAGGCAGATATGATTGAGCCGGTATCCGGTCACGGAAAAGGGAAATATAAATTCAAGAAGTGTTTTCCAGAGATTGCTGCCTTAGTGAGACAACAATCTCTGGAGCAATATTATAGCCTCCGATACCGGTTCACACAGGCCAGAATCTCCTGTCTTCGCGGCCGTGCCAGGGAAGCCCGGATATCCTGCCCGGCAAAGAGGCTTTCCAGTCCCTGGCGGTTCAGTCGGTCTTCGATAAGATTAGCCAGTTCCTTCATACTTTTCCGTCCGTCCATAGCGGACAGCTCCAGATATTTTAAAATATAAGCCAGAGCCATGGTCTGTTCGCTGTCCCGGAGCTGCTCCAGGTAGCGAAGCTCCACGGAATCATAATTCAGAGAAAGTTCACTGGTTCCAAGGGTCTTCAGCTTTATGCGGTCATCCTTTTTCAGGGCAGCGCAGGGGCGCGGACAACGTGGCAGCTGAGGACTGGAAAAGGAACTCTGCACAGTCGAGAAAACCGGAAACTCCGCAGCTGCAGCCCGGGCTTTTTCGGTGATATCATAGGGCACATATTCCTTCATCTGGATAACGTGGTCGGCCACCGAAAAGTAGGAACCGGAGCTGCCGGCTACAATGATGGAAGAAATTTCCAGATCCTCATAGAGGCTCCGTACCCGCTCAATAAAGGGGATAATCGGTTCTTCTTTCGGGGAAACCACCTGCTGCATCAGCCGGTCACGAATCATAAAATTGGTGGCAGAGGTATCCTCGTCGATTAACAGCAACCGGCTTCCACTTTCGATCCCTTCTATCAGATTGGCAGCCTGAGAAGTGCTTCCGCTGGCGTCTTCGGTAGAGAAGTGAACGGTGTCCTTCCCTCCCGGAAGCTGCCGAATAAACGGTGAGATATCCACATCTGTGATGCTGCGTCCGTCCTCGGAGCGAAGCTTCCAGGCGCTGTCATCGGTGATGACAAGCTCCCGTCCGTCTCCCGCAATGTGATTGTAGACGCCGTTTTGCAGCGCCTGCAGCACCGTGGATTTTCCATGATAGCCGCCGCCCACAAAGAGAGTGACGCCTTTGGGAATGCCCATACCGCTGACCGCTCCGCGGTGAGGCAGCGTAAGCGTCACTTCCATGGAAGCCGGAGAGCGAAACGGAACCGCCTGCTCCATAGGTTTATCGGAGACGCCGCTCTGACGGGGCAGGATGGAGCCATTGGCCAGAAAAGCGCAAAGCCCAAGGGTGGGAAGCTCTGCCCGGATGTACTGCTGATCCTCGCAGAGCTCTATGGCAGACTTCAGGCGGTTTTGATTGATATTCTGAAAATAGAGACTGTTCAGTACGCAGCCCGGCAGAATGTCAAAGAGCATCTTTTCCAGTCCCCGTGCGTCGATAGTCCGTCCGTGGGCGGGAAAACCGGCTTCGAAGCGGAGTGTTACAGTCCCCTGCTCCATCCGGCAGGCAGTACGCTCCAGCACCTCCTGGCCACAGCGGGAGACGGCGAGGAGACCGCTCTTTCCGGAGCCGCCGGCCTGCTTATTTCCCCGGGCAAGCTGTGCGCCGAAAAGCCGGGTCAGGTGATCTTGCAGGGTAACCCGTTTTGGCAGGGCGTCATAATATTCAGCCGGAAAGCCTGCCTTTTTCCCGGACACAATCACAGACAGCCGGGAGGGCGCTGCGAAGGGATCCCCCTGCACATGGTCGATGGACAGTATATATGTTCCAAAATCATACTGTCCTTTCAAATCTTTATAAGCCGGATAGCTCCGGTGATCGATGGAGCGGAGTCTGCTCCGCAAATCCTCTGATGATTTCATAAAAAAGCTCCTTTGGAAAAAATTTGCTGAGAATATTATTATACCATTTCCAAGCTCCCATAAGAAAGAAAAATAAGAGAAACATAAGAAATTCGAAAGAGAATGTACAAGAAGAAGGGAAATGTCTCTGTTATACTGAACCCATAGAACGAAAGAAGAGGGGACTATCATGACCAGACAGAAGCACAGAGAAGGCTACCGGGGTGAGAGGGCAGCAGAGCCGGGAAAGAAATGGAATGAGAAGAGAAAGAGCAGGCGCCGCCGAAATCGCTGCAGAGCCCGTGTCCGGTTTCTGGCGTCCATGCTGGGTACGCTTCTTAGCGCAGTTCTGCTGGTTCTGGTGGCCTATACGGCGTTAAATCTTTTTTGCGGGTTTGGAAAAGTAAATACCGGGAAACTTAAGGAACAGGGATATCCCGAAAGTCTGATCGCATTGGTGGAGCGTAACCCGGAGACGAAGGATTTCGTGCTGGATTATCCGAAATACAAGGGATTGGAAGAAATTGATATTTCGAAAGAGGTGACGAAGGGCGAGATTCCCCATTTCCTGCAGTGGGATGAGCGCTGGGGATACGAGACCTATGGCAGCGATTTTCTGGCAGTGACAGGCTGCGGACCCACCTGTCTGTCTATGGTGACTTGCGGGCTGACCGGCGATACAAAATGGAATCCTTACGAGGTGGCGAAAATGGCCGAGGACAATGGCTATTATGTGGACGGTTCCGGCTCCTCCTGGGAACTGATGAGCAGCGGAGCGGAAAAGCTGGGGATTACCGTAGCAAACGTGACCTTTGACGCGGAGCATATCCGTTCCACCTTGGAGGCGGGCCAGCCGATTATCTGCGTGATGGGCCCGGGCGACTTTACGGACGCAGGACATTTTCTGGTGTTAACGGGAGTAGATAAGAACGGCGATATTATTTTGAGGGATCCGAACAGCCTGGAGCGGACGAAGCAGCACTGGGATCTGCAGAAGCTGATGAATCAGATGAAAAACTTGTGGGCTTACAGTGTGTAGTGACCTGCTAAAAAGTGCAACAAACAGAAAGAAAAGATAGTCAGAGAATCAGAAATACGTTACAATAAAAAAAAAACAGCTAAAAGGAGGGCCTGCATGAAACAGAAGATGTATTTTGTTATAGGAGGCCTGAGCGCGGCGCTTGTGCTTGGCGGCTGCGGAGCTTCTAAAAAGTCAGATACCGGAAGTGCAGACGTGGGCGTGGCTCAGGTGGGTGAGGAGCAGACAGATAGTGCCGACGGAGCAGGGGAGGCAGCTGTCGGATCAGAAGGAATAGAGAGTACCTCTGACAGTGCGGAGGTCCGGGAATTGACAGCTGCAGAATTGCAGGAATTTACCGACTGGATCAACGAAGGCGATAACGGCGGTAACTATGGTTTCCTGTTATCGGATTACCGGAATCCGAAGGACGCCGATCTGGGCGAAATCTTTTATTCCGGCGCGGGAATTGCGACAGATCCGCTGACGGAGTCAGAGCAGCAGGAGTATCTGAAGATATCCGGTCGGGAAGATATAGAGACGGACTGTGTCCGGCTTACGACGGAACAGATCAACCGTGTTCTGACCAAAAGGCTTGGCTGTACGTTGGACGAGATGAGCCAGGAATTGCCGTGGTTTTATCTGGAGAAGGCAAAGGTCTGGGTCACGGAGCATGGAGACACGAATTATGTAAACTTTACCTGCGTCAGCGGACGGGAGCTGTCAGCGGGCGTCTATGAGCTGGACTGCGTACCGGGAGATGAGAATTACCGGCCTTATGTGCATTCCTGTCACCTGACCTTGCAGGCGGAGGGAGAGGATTACCGGATTCTTTCCAATGTGTTCGACGACAGTCTGACCTATTCCAAATCCATCTACCGGATTGATAACCAGAGCTTTAAGGTAGACCTGGGCGGAAGCTGGGGAGAGGTGATATTTACCTCCTATGCGCCGGGACAGACCATGTACGGCAATCAGGACGTGAGCTTTTCCTTGGTAAAGGATAATGCGGAAATCTATGATTTTCCGGGAATTACGGAAAATGGCTACCGGGATCCGCTGTTGTTTCAGGAGGTGCTGGCAGTCAGCTTTCAGGATTATAACGGGGACGGGCAAAAAGATGTGATTATCATCTGCAGCTATAATGATTTATACGGTGAACCGGGGAATCGAATCAGCAATGAGGTACGCCTTTATCAGAATATGGGTTCTGACTTCCGACTGGACAGCGACCGGATGGATTGGCTGAATGCCAATGGATATAACAGGAATATTGATGAAGTGATGTCCCATGCAAAAGAAGAGATGAAGTAGACAAATTGATACAAACAGCCCAGGCGGTCAGCATAGTCGCCTGGGCTGTTTTTTGATCCGGTTGATTTTGGAAATAAAGTGTTACAGTGTTACTGCGTACTCGTAATCCATCATAAAGTTGGTAACGCCGTCCATAGCCAGCTCCCGCGGATCCAGTTCCAGCTCGCCATCGCGAATCTTATTGTAGGAAATCGGCATATACTGATGCAGCATATTCATCGGGACAGGGTACTTGCGCAGGTTTGCGAAAAGCTGATTCATAGCCTCCGTTACCTCCGGCTGGCCGATGTAGTAGCGCGCGCGGTCAGAGAAGCTGTATTTTCTTGCCTGTGCCATCTGCTTTTCATCGCCGTGATAGTGCTTCTGCCAGTTGGCCGGGTTCTTCAGCATAACCTCGTCCAGAGTTTCGATAAAGTGAGCCTGCTCAGCTTCCGGAACCAGTTCCTTTTCCATGAAGCTTAAAGCAAACAGCGCTTCGCGCAGTCCATAGGTCAGAGCCGGTCCAACTTTCAAAATAGCAATGCCGTCCTGACACATGTTGCGAAGACTCTGGGGACTCTGATAGTCTGCGGAATGTCCCTCGAAGCAGACCTCCGGGTATTCCTCCAGAGCTGCGCACAGATCTACGGCCGCGTCATGATTGTACATGAATACCTGATCGTCGCCGAACTCTACGCCGGGCTGTACGACAACAGCGATGACATCGTTCATGCCATCCTCGATGCCTTCTTCTTTGAAGACACGGCGGTAAGTAGCTACGGTATCACGGAAAGCGTCCGGGCTGGTAACAGCCAGGGTGTCCTCAGCTTCCTGAGCGCCGCCCGGGATCGGTACTTCGCTTCCGATCACAAATACAGGGCGCATAGCGTCCGGCTTCTCAGCCTTCAGTTCTTCGTAACCTTTCATAGCGGACTTGTAAAGGATTGCGCCGCGGCGCGCGATGGTCTCAGTGGAAAGAAGTCCTTCCGGATCATCGGCAACTTTCATGCTGGTATCCAGGTGGATCTTGGTGAAGCCTGCGCGGGCATATTCATATACCAGCTCGATGGATTTTTCCATAGCTTCCTTCTCCGGCAGATTCTGCCAGGTCAGCGGTCCTAAGTGGTCGCCGGCCAGAATCATCTGATGCTCCGGTACGCCGATTTTTTCAGCTATCTCAAGAACCAGCTTATAGAAATCCTTCGGGAGCATTCCGGTATATCCGCCGTACTGGTTTACCTGATTGGCGGTTGCTTCGATGAGAACCGGTCTGTTCAGAAGCTTTGCGCGGCGCAGAGCCGTCTCAAGAACCAGTGGGTTAGCGGTACAGTAGGAAGGAATGCCTGCCTTGATGCCATTGCGGCGGTCTTCCATCATTTTCTGAAGTGGGTGTTTCATGTGGGTAATCCTCCTTAATATATGTATCTGTAAAAAACTCTACAAGACTGCATGGTATTCATACAGTCTTATTATAGAGATATCAGACGGAAAATGCAAACCTCATATCGGATTCATTTTTTATAACTGGGCTGCGCCTTTACAGTAGGTCTGGACAACGCTGTAATCCTTCTCCAGAACTACGATGTCAGCGTCGTAGCCTACGCCGATAGCACCCTTGTGATCGTCGAGACCCAGGCAGCGGGCCGGGTTGATGGTGCAGGCATTCAGGGCGTAGTTAAAGGGAACCATAGCTTCCTCAACCAGGATACGAAGGCCCTGATTCAGGCACAGAGTGGAGCCTGCCAGACCGCCGGTGGAGGTCAGGTGAGCGCTTCCGTCCTCATAAATGATAATCTCATTTCCGCCGAAGATGTATTTGCTTCCGGCCGGAGAACCCTTCGCCATCAAAGCGTCGGAAACCATGATGCTATAATCCGGTCCCTTGGACATAAAGTAATTATTCAGGGCAGCCGGTGTGGAATGGTTGCCGTCGCAGATAATCTCGCCGTACATGGTGCGCAGGCGGTAAGCAGCGCCTACCAGACCGTTATCACGGTGCTTAAAGGGAGTCATGCCATTGTATACATGGGTCATGGAACGGGCGCCGTGAGCATAAGCGAGCACGGCCTGCTCATAGGTTGCCGCGGAATGTCCGATGCTGACTACAACGCCGTTCTCGGTGAGGTAACGGGTCAGGGCGAAATCATCGTCGGTTTCGGTAGCCATGGTAATGTATTTAATATGTCCCTTTGCAGCCTCCTGATAACGCTTGAACTGCTCAATGGTGGGTTTTACGATGTACTGCTCCGGCTGCGCTCCCTTATAAACCATATCCAGATACGGTCCCTCGAAGTGGATACCGAGAATTTCAGCTCCTTCGTATCCCTCGTCCATAACCTTTGCCACATTGGCAACGGCGTTGGTCAGAACTTCTTCACTCTGGGTAATGGTAGTAGCCAGTAAAGAGGTGACGCCTTCGCTTACGATATTCTTGGTCCAGTTGCGAAGCCCCGCTTCATTGGCGTCGTTGGTGTCGAAGCCGAACGCGCCGTGGCAGTGGATATCCATAAAGCCCGGAACGATGCGGAGATCGCCGTAATCCTTGTCAGCGGGTTTGCTTCCATAAGGAAGAACTTCTGTAATCTTTCCATCTTCGATCTCAAGCTCTGCGGCAATGAACTGATCTGCGATCCAAACCTTTTTACTCTGAATCAACATAATAAAAATTCCCTCCTGTTTTATTTCGTAAATGTGTTCTAACCCTATTATAACACCCGTTTTTAAAATGAATTTGCATTTTTTAGGACAAAGATTATGAGTTTTAGTAGCCATATTGTTTTTTGAAAATGGTGTGCTATATAATGATATCAGACACGGGAACCCACAAGAGGTGTGCCCAAACCCACAACAAACAAATATCATAATAAGGGGGAAAATGAGATGACCATTTTCAATGTAACCGATGAAAAAATGAAAGAAACATCTTCCACATTTACGCTGACTGAGATTCATCAGCAGCCCTCCACCTGGAGAAAAACCTGCGCGCAGATCAAGGCATGCAAGGATGAGCTTCAGAAGTTCATCGACCAGGTTGTAAAGCAGGATGATTTCGATATCGTTCTGACCGGAGCAGGAACCAGTGAGTTCGTAGGAAACTCTCTGTATCAGGCGCTGAATCAGAAGTATAATTATAAGGTAAAGTCCTTCGGAACGACAGACCTGGTTCCGTCACCGGAGTGCTTCCTTTCCGCAACCAAGCCGACCCTTCTGGTAAGCTTCGGACGTTCCGGAAATTCACCGGAGTCCCTGGGCGCAGTAGAGAACGCTGAGGCAGTCTGCAAGAATCTGTATCATCTGTTCGTAACCTGCAACCATGAGGGAACACTTTCCAAGCTGGCAAATGACAGACATAACTGCTTTGCTATCAACCTGACACCGGAGACTCATGACCAGTCCTTCGCTATGACCTCCAGCTTCTCCAATATGTATCTGGCAACTTACCTGGCATTCAACCTGGATCGCCTGGATGAGATCTGCGAGGCAGTTGAGAAGATCGCTGCAGCAGGTGAAGTATTCCTGGATCAGAACTGGACTGCCGCAAAGACGATTGTAGACGAGTTTGATTTCAACCGTATCGTATATCTGGGAACCGCAAGCCTGAAGGGCGTATCCCAGGAGTCCGCTCTGAAGATGCTGGAGCTGACAGCCGGTAAGGTAGCAACCATGTTTGATACACCGCTTGGCTTCCGTCATGGCCCGAAGTCCATTATCGATGACCGCACACTGACTGTTGTATACTTAAGCGACAATGAGTATCAGAGACAGTACGAGATCGATCTGATTAAGGAAATGGGACCCCAGAGAAAGAAGAACCGCATCGTAGCTGTTATGAATACTCCTTGCGAAGCGATCAAAGGTCTGGTAGACTATACCGTAGAAATGCATATCGGTCAGTCTCTGGAGAACGTACTGCTTGGCTTCAACTACATTACCTTCGCACAGACTCTGGCAGTCCTGAAGTCTCTGTCCTTAGGTATCACACCGGACAACCCCTGCCCGACAGGTGAGGTAAACCGTGTCGTGAAGGGCGTAACCCTGTATCCGTACACAGTAAAATAATTTCGGAGGACAAAGATTATGGTAGGATTACTGATTACCGGCCACGGCCATTTCGCCACAGGACTGGGCTCCAGCCTGCGCCTGATCACCGGCAATACAGAGAACATTGAATATGTGGATTTCGAGGCAGACCACTCCACAGAGACACTGGCACACAATCTGAATCAGGCTTTCGACAGACTGAAAAACTGCGACGGCGTACTGGTACTTTCTGACCTGGCAGGAGGTTCACCCTTCAAGACAGCGGTAGAGTGCAAGTTCGCAAGACCGGATCAGGCGATCGAGGTTATCGCAGGCTCCAACCTGCCGATGCTGATTGAGGGTTCCATGTCCATGGCTATCTATGAGAATCCGCTGGAGATGGCAGAGGCTCTGATCCCGACCGGAAAGGATTACATCATCCGGTTTGAGCTGGCCGAGCATAATGACGACACAGAAGAGGATGGTATCTAAGTATGAGAATGAACTGGGAAGTAATTGGCTGGACCTGTATCACACTGGCAGTTATCATGGGCGTGATTGCCCTGGTGCTGGCTGTCATTTCCGCAAGAAACGTGCGGAAGCGCCGTACAGAGCTTACAGAAGTACACACGGAACTGAAGATTGGCAGTCAGGTCATGTTTGGAGGCGGAATCTACGGTAAGGTTGTAGGAATCGAAGATGAGACCGTCAATGTCGAGGTGGCAAAGGGAACCGTCATTAAGATTTCCCGGTTTGCAATCCAGTCTCTGGAAAATTAAAAAGTATAAAAAGCGGAGGCTTTTCCCAATCGGGAAGGCCTCCGCTTTTTGTATCAGTTTTTCTCTTAGGATTTATAAATGGTTTTGGCGTATTCGCTGGGCGCCATGTTGTATTTTTGGGTAAAAGCCCTGGAAAAGTAATGGATGGAATTGAAGCCGAGCATCAGGGCAATTTCGCTAATGGTGTACTTGTTTTCACAAATCATCTGGCGGCTCTTTTCCAGCTTCAGCTCATTGATATACTTTTTAGGCGGCATGTCCATATTTTCCTTGAACAGGATCTGCAGGGAAGAACGGGACATGGAGAACTTCTGACAGATCTCCGCAATTGTGATAGGCTCATAGAGCGTCTCATCAATATAAGTAAGAATCTTCTCCAACAGCTCGTCTTCATAATGCTGCCGGGCCGTAGTGACCGGTTTTTCGGACTTCTGGCCGATAAATTCAGACTGCAGCAGACGGATAATGGTTTCCTGCAGCAGGCAGAGCATCAGACTGTTCATATAAGGAATCTCGGAGGTGCTCTCTGATACGAAGGTCTTGATCAGCGTATAGATCTTCTTATCGTAAGAAAAGATCTTGTTGAGCAGCAGCTCGTAATGGGTACTCTCCACATCGTAGACGATGGTTTCCATATCAAAGATAATCGTCACATAAGAACAGGAATGTCCCTCGGCAATGTTCTGCGTATGAAACTGGCCGGGACCGTAGATCATCAGTTCCTTTTCCCGGATGGTATAGCTTTTTCCATCCACTTCCGTGAGCAGCTCGCCCCGATCCACATAGGTCAGCTCAAAATATCCGTGTGTCTCTCCTTTGAAGGAATAGCCCGAATTCCGGATATTGTAATAATATCCGAGAATTTCGCTGATTCGCACGCGGGGAAGAATCCGGCGGAACAGGTAGGGGGAGGACAGGGTCTCCAGAGAATAGCTGTAATCGGAAGTGGCGATCATCTTGCAGGTCATATTGGAAGTGACCGCAATCAGATTCCAGTACAATCCGGGTTTCAGCTTTACATTACGGTGAACCGCAAATTCCTGCAGCTTACCAGAGTCAAGGGTTTCCCCTACGATAAGGACAGCCATACCGTCCTCGATCTCCAGATATACTTCACAGTCGAAGTGATAGAGCTGATTCAGGCTCCTCTTGGCAATCAGATGCAGTTCACGGCTGATCATGCCGGTTTCATTCTGGGAAACAGGCTGATCATAGATAGAACCAAAACGTTCAAATTCCAGGCTGGATGTCTTTAATTGCATAAATTACCTCCATATATAGGGAATATTATACCTTTTTTCAGTCAAAATGTCCAGAAAACCCTAGAACAATTATAAAAAAAGAATAAACTTGATTAACAGAAACTAAAAACAACACGAACTCAACTAAAAACTACAAATACAAAGCAAGTAAAAGGATATATAATAAAATCACCTTGAAGGGGATTTTCGGGGTACATCATAACAAGGAGGGAATGAAAATGCCCAATATCGTTTTAACACGTATTGACAACCGTCTGGTTCACGGACAGGTTGCAACACAGTGGTGCGGAAGCATCGGCGCGAACTTAATCCTGGTTGCCAATGATGAAGTAGCTGGAAACAAGCTTCGTCAGGGACTGATGGATATGGCAGCTCCGTCTTATGCTTCCATGCGTTACTGGACCATTGAAAAGACCATCTCTACCATTCACAAGGCATCTGATAAGCAGCTGATTTTCATCGTATGTGAGAATCCGCAGGATGTACTGAAGCTGGTAGAAGGCGGCGTGCCGATTAAGAAGGTAAACATCGGCAATATGCATATGGCAGACGGCAAGCGTCAGGTTGCAGGTTCTGTAGCTGTAGACGACGCAGATGTAGCTGCATTTGCAAAGCTTCGTGATCTGGGTGTGGAGCTCGAGATTCGTCGTGTTCCGACCGAGGCAGCGGAGAACATTGAGAAGCTGTTCAAATAAGTTGTGAATTCCTATGAGGGGGATTTTAAGCAGCTTTATACTTATTGGAAAGGAGATTGTATAAATCATGAGTTTTAATGCAATTCAGATTTTACTGGTTGCTGTATGGTCCTTCATCGTGGCCATCGACCAGTTCGACTTATTGGAATCTCTGTACCAGCCTATCGTAACAGGAGCAGTCATCGGAGCAATCCTTGGTGACCTGCAGACAGGTCTTATCGTAGGTGGTACTTATCAGTTAATGACTATCGGTAACATGCCGGTTGGTGGAGCTCAGCCGCCTAACGCCGTAATTGGTGGAATTATGGCTACTGTATTCGCTATCTCTTCCGGTCTTGATACCAGTGCAGCAGTTGGTCTGGCTGTTCCCTTCGCTCTGATCGGACAGTACATGGTAACCATTCTGTTCACCGTTATGTCTCCGCTGATGTCTACAGCAGACAAGATGGCAGAGAACGCAGACACAAAGGGTATCGTTCGTCTGAACTACCTGGCTATGGGCGCTCTGGGACTTCTGTTCGCTATCGTTTGTGTAGCTGGTCTGCTCGGCGGAAGCGCACTTGGTGAGACTCTGACCGCTATTTCTGAGAAATACGCTTGGATCATGACTGGTCTCAGCACTGCTGGTGGAATGATGCGTTTCGTTGGATTTGCTATCCTGCTTCGTATCATGCTTTCCAACGACCTGTGGGGAATTTATTTTGCAGGTTTCGCACTTGCAACCATCATCGGCTACATTCCGGAGCTGGCAGGTTCTGCACTGCTTCTGATTGCTTTTGTTGGTATCGCAATTGCACTGTACGATTTCCAGACACGCGTTGCTATTAAGCAGAACGCTGGAAATGGTGGAAACGGAGGTGAAGAGGATGGCATCTAATGCTACAACTTACAAGAATTTAACACCGGCTCAGCCGCTTGATAAGAAAACTCTGAACAAAATGGTATGGCGTTCTCTGAATCTGCAGGCATCCTTCAACTATGAGAGAATGCAGGCAGCAGGATGGCTCTACTGTATCCTTCCGGGACTGGAGAAAATCCATACCGATAAGGAAGACCTTTCAGCTTCTATGCAGCACAACCTGGAGTTCTTCAATACTCATCCGTTCCTGGTAACATTCGTAATGGGTATTGTACTTTCTCTGGAGCAGCAGAAGGCTGACATCAACATGATTCGTTCCGTACGTGTTGCAGCTATGGGACCCCTGGGTGGTATCGGAGACGCTATCTTCTGGTTCACTCTGGTTCCGATTACCGCTGGTATTACAGCAAACATGGCTATTAACGGATCCCTTGCAGGACCTATCCTGTTCCTTCTGATCTTCAACATCGTTCAGATGGTAGTTCGTTTCTGGCTGATGAACTGGTCTTACGAGCTTGGTTCCAAGGCAATCGAGCTTCTGACCGCAAACGCAAAAGAGTTTACACGTGCAGCTTCCATGCTGGGTGTATTCATCGTAGGTGCTCTGACATCTAACTACGGTGGAACAACGGTAGCTCTTGAGATTGCAAACGGCGACAGCCCGATCGTTATCCAGAGCATTCTGGACGGCGTTCTGCCGAAGCTGATTCCGTTGACCATCACACTGGGTCTGTACTTCCTGATTAAGAAGAAAGGCTGGACTCCGGTTGCTTGTATCGGACTTCTGCTGGTAGTAGGTCTGCTGGGAGCACTGGTAGGAATCTTCTAAGGTATTTGAGAATTACATAATGGCTTATATCTCTCTTCGGAGAGTATGATAGGCGATGGTTATGATAACCTGAAATCCCAGAAATGGCGTTGTTTTCCGGCTTGCCGGTAAGCAGCGCCTTTTCTTTTTATGGAATAAAACACACCCCGTCTGTCGGGCGAATTCGCGCCGCAGGCGGGGTGTGTTATCGTAAGTTGTGATTCGGGAGCTTTGCCCTTACTCCTGGCCGTCCCAGCAGTAGGTGCAGAGCTTGCATTTATCCAGGCCGGTAGCTTCGATCAGATCGTCCAGGCGGTTGAAGCGCAAGCTGGTAAAATTCAGCTGCTTACGGATTTCTTCCTGCATGGCCTCGTAGCGCTCGGATTCCGGATCTGCGTATTCCTTGAGAATTTCGTCGGTAACATGACCGTTTTCCAGCTTCTCGATGACACGGCGGGAGATTAACTCCATTTCCGAGGTGGAACGGGAGAAATTCAGGTACTTGCAGCCGTACAGGATGGGCGGACATGCAGGCCGGATATGAACCTCCTTAGCGCCGCTGTGGTACAGAAATTCTGTGGTTTCGCTCAGCTGGGTACCGCGGACGATGGAGTCATCAATCAGCAGCAGGCTCTTACCTTCGATCAGATCATGTACTGGGATCAGCTTCATCTTTGCGATTAGGTTCCGTTTACTCTGGATGGTCGGCATAAAGGACCGGGGCCAGGTAGGGGTGTATTTGATAAAAGGACGGGAGAACGGGATTCCCGAAGCGTTGGAGTAGCCGATGGCTGCTGCCAGACCGGAATCGGGGACTCCGGCTACTGTATCGGGCTTTACCGTATCGCGCCGCGCCATCAGTTCTCCGCTGCGGTAACGCATTTTCTCTACGCTCAAGCCCTCATAGGTACTGGAGGGATAACCGTAGTATACCCACAGGAAGGTACAGATCTTCATATCCTTTCCGGGGGTAATCAGGGTCTTGTAGCCCTCCGGGGTGATGACGTCCACCTCGCCGGGGCCAAGGACATGTTCGGTATCGTAGCCCAGATTCAGATAGGCGAAATCCTCAAAGGACACGCAGTAAGCGTCTTCTTTTTTACCGATGACCAGAGGCGTCCGTCCCAGACGGTCACGGGCTGCGTAGATGCCCTTGGGAGTCAGGATAAGAAAGCTTAAGGAGCCGTCAATCACTTCCTGGGCGTAGTGAATTCCGTCGATGAGGTTCATTTTCTGATTAATTAGCGCTGCTACCAGCTCCGTGGGATTGATATCGCCGCCGCTCATTTCCAGAAAATGGGCATTTCCACGGTCAAAGATCTGTTGGGTGAGTTCCGCAGCGTTGTTGATGCGGCCTACGGTAGTGATGGAGAAGGTGCCGTGATGGGAACGCACCAGAAGCGGCTGGGGCTCGTAGTCTGAGATACAGCCAATGCCCAGATTTCCCTTCATTTCCTGCATATCCCGGTCAAATTTGGTACGGAACGGGGTGTTCTCAATGTTGTGGATCGCGCGGTCGAAGCCCTTTTCTCCATAGACAGCCATACCGCCCCGACGTGTTCCCAGATGGGAATGGTAGTCAGTACCGAAAAACAGATCAAACAAACAGTCGCCCTTAGATGCGACGCCAAATAATCCTCCCATAATATCTCCCTTTTCATATATTTAATATAGTAAAAATGATGTTGCAATCAATATTACGGTAGCATAGATTGGCGCATAAGTCCAGAAGGAAACGAAAAAATGACAGAAATCTCATGATATAGTCAAAAAGCCCGGATTTACACATTTTTTTCAAAAATTGCATTGCTGAAAATGCAATTTTGTAGTATACTAAGCACGATCCTAAAATATCATGTAAAGTGAGGAGATAATCATGGCATTAGTTACAACAACAGAGATGTTTAAGAAAGCCTATGAAGGCGGCTACGCTATCGGTGCTTTCAACGTAAACAACATGGAGATCGTTCAGGCTATCACAGAGGCAGCTGGAGAGCTGAAGTCCCCGGTTATTCTGCAGGTTTCCGCAGGCGCAAGAAAGTATGCAAACGCTACTTATCTGAGAAAGCTTGTTGAGGCAGCAGTTATCGAGAACCCGGATATTCCGATCGCTCTGCATCTGGACCACGGCGCAGATTTCGATATCTGCAAGTCCTGCGTAGACGGTGGATTTACTTCCGTTATGATCGATGCTTCCAAGTATCCGTTCCAGGAGAACATCGAGATCACAAAGAAGGTTGTTGAGTATGCACATGCTCACGGCGTAGTAGTAGAGGCAGAGCTTGGTAAGCTTGCTGGTATCGAGGATGATGTAAAGGTTTCCGCTGAGGATTCTTCTTACACACAGCCGGAAGAGGTTGAGGAGTTCGTTGACAAGACAGGCGTTGACTCTCTGGCAATCGCTATCGGTACAAGCCACGGCGCATTCAAGTTCAAGCCGGGCACAAAGCCGCAGCTTCGTTTCGACATCCTGCATGAGATCGAGAAGAAGATCCCGGGATTCCCGATCGTTCTTCACGGCGCTTCCAGCGTACCGCAGGAGTATGTAAAGATCATCAACGAGAACGGCGGAGCTCTGAAGGATGCTATCGGTGTTCCGGAGGATCAGCTGCGTGAGGCTGCAAGATCTGCAGTTTGCAAGATCAACATCGACTCTGACCTTCGTCTGGGCCTGACAGCAGGTATCCGCGAGGTTATGTTCGCTCATCCGGATTACTTTGATCCGAGACAGTACCTGACCGTAGCTCGTCAGAACGTAAAGGATGTTGTTGCTCACAAGATCCAGGACGTACTGGGAAGTGCTGGAAGGGCTTAAGTCTTACCGACGAAACCGTATATTCAATAAGACCGCAGAGAAATCTGCGGTCTTATTTTATGGAATAGAGAATTCTGTTAAGATAGGAAGAAAAGATGTATCAGAGAATAAAAAAGGGTTTTTGTCTGTTTCGAAAAGATATCCGGAGTCTCCTTCCGGCGCTGGTGGGACTGGGTCTGTATTGGCTTGTGACCCATCTGCTGTTTGACCGTTTCTGTCCGGCACAGATTCTGTGGAATATTCCCTGTCCGGGCTGCGGCATGACCAGGGCTCTGGGCCTGGTACTGACCGGGCGGTTTGCGGAGGCCTGGAAGCTGCAGCCGCCGGTGTATGGCTGGATTGTGGCGGGAGTCGGCTTCTGTACACAGCGATATCTGACAGACAGTTCCCGAAGCCGTTCCGGCATGGAAAAGAAAGCAAAGAGGTGGCTGGGAATTTTGCTGCTTCTGCTCATATGGGGACTTTTGTTGTACCTGTGGAGACTGCTGTATGGCTTTCCGGTCAGCGTGATGGATCCGGGTAAAACGCTGTATGAGCTGCTGAGGGGAATGTAAAAGTTAAGGTTTTATGAAGTGGATTGTCGGAACAGACAGAACATGATACACTGATATTATAACTATGAAAACGGGAGCCCGGGATGCGGCAGCCTGTAAAAAGTACAAGCAAATGAGGAGGACAGTGCTATGGAGGATTGGTACAACAACGACGCACAGACAGAAGCAAAAAGAACCGACGATACAGGATATCAGCAGCCTTATCCGGATCCGTATCAGCAGCCGATTCAGGAACAGCTGCAAAACCAGTATCGGGAACCTCAGAGTGATCTGGAGGAGCCGGTAACCATGGGCGAATGGCTGATTAGTATGCTGATTCTTCTGATTCCCTGCGTGAATATTGTCATGATGTTTGTGTGGGCCTTCAGCACCAAGGAGAAGAAGAGTAAGTCCAATTATTTCAAGGCATGTCTGATTTTTACAGCTATTGTGCTGGTGATTTATATCATTCTGATTGCTGTTTTCGGAGTGGCAATTTCCTCCGCGATTAGTTCCGGTATGTACTATTAAGCGCTTCCGGAATCGATTTTCCAGAATATGATAAACTAAACCTTAAAATCAGGTGAAAGCATGTTTTCTGTTCTGGTACAGCTATTTTTACTGACGGCGGCCCTGTCGGTCGACATCTTTGCCGTTGGGTTCACATATGGAGCGGGCAGAATCCGATTATCATCGGCTGCCCGCTTTTGCATGACCGGGCTGCCGGCTCTGGTCCTGACCTTGTTCATGGGACTGGGCGGCGCGGTGGAAAATTATTTCCCGGAAAAAGTATCCCGCATTCTGGGGACCGCTCTGCTGGCGGGGCTTGGACTCTGGAATCTCTGGGAACGCCCGCCCCGGGAGACTGTGACAAAAGCAGATAAAAATCAGGATCAGGTAATAAGCAGTCCGGAGGCCCTGGCGTTGAGCGCCGCGCTTTCTCTGGACAGTCTGGCGGGTGGAATCGGAGCGGGTACAGGGAAAGCGGTGTATCTGGCCGCCGCATTTGCCTTCGGGCTTCTGACCGGACTGGCCGCATTGCTGCTGGGAGAGGGGTGTGGGGCGCGTCTGTGTAAAAGTATGCGGTTCCGGCCGGGACTTCTGGGAGGCGGAATCCTCATACTTCTGGCGTTCTGGAGAATGAATGGATAAAAATCAGCAGCTCATGGGCCAGCAGCGGTACAGCCGCCAGGAGGATCAGGCGCAGCCACTCCTCCGGAGTGAGACGGCAGGTTCCGAAGGCAGTTACGAAAAAGGGACATTCGGTTACCAGGGCCTGCAGGCCGACGCCAAGGAAGAAGGCGGCCAGCATCAGCTTATTTTCCAGGTGATTCATGCGGAAAAAGCCGGTTTCTACATCCCGCATGCCTACGGCGTGGAAGAGCTGGGAGATTCCAAGCACGGTGAATGCATAGGTCTGACAGCGGGTCAGAAGCCCGGGATCCTCAAGAAGGGTGCGTAAATGGTCCAGGGTCAGCGGAAGCCCTGCATGGCGGAGACTCTCCACAGGCAGGCACAGAAAGGCGGCTGTGCTGATAAAGGCAATGAGAAAGCCGTAGAAGAGCGTGCAGGAGAGTCCGCCGGAGGCAAACAGGCTCTCGTCCCGGGGACGGGGTGGCCGCCGCATAAAATGGGACGGATCCTCCGGATCGACACCGAGAGCCAGGGCAGGCAGGCTGTCCGTAATCAGGTTAATCCAGAGAATGTGACCGGGCTTCAGCGGAGGATTGAAATTTAGCAGAATGGCTGCCAGCATGGTTATGATTTCCCCAAAATTCGAAGACAGCAGAAAGAGCACGGCTTTTTTGATATTGGCATAGATTCCCCGGCCCTCGGCAATGGCGCTGGCGATGGTGGCAAAATTGTCATCTGTCAGGATCAGATCTGCGGCATTTTTCGCCACATCGGTTCCGGTCATTCCCATAGCCACGCCCACATCGGCGGCCTTCAGGGAGGGAGCGTCATTGACGCCGTCGCCGGTCATGGCCACGATATGCCCGGACGCCTTAAGCGCCCGGACGATCCGAACCTTGTGCGCAGGGGATACCTGGGCAAAGACAGAACAGCGCAGGGCTTCCCGGGCAAATTGCCGGTCGGAGAGGCTGTCGATCTGATTTCCGCTCAGACAATCGGAGGCTTTCCTGGCAATGCCAAGCTCGCGGGCAATGACAAGGGCTGTGTCCGGCCGATCCCCTGTGATCATAACGGTCCGCACGCCGGCTTTTTTGAAATCCTGTATAGCCTGTACGGCTTCCGGGCGAATGGGATCCATCATGCCTACGATACCAAGAAAGGTGAGACCTTCCTCTTTCGGCTTCCGATCATTGGTTCGCATGGCCAGGGCGAGAAGCCGGAGAGCCCGGCCGGACAGGGTGTGGAGAACTATTTCCAGATCCCGGCGCCTGGAGGGACTTAAAAGGACTGTCTGCCCATGCTCCCAAAGGGTGTCGCAGCGGCTGAGAATGATGTCCGGGGAACCCTTGGTATAGGAAATGGTGCCGTTCCCCTGCCGATGGAGGGTCGTCATCATTTTCCGCCGGGAATCGAAGGACAGTTCATCGATACGGGGCTGCGTCTGCTCCAGGGCAGGACGGGACAGGCCAAAGCGCCCGGCCAGATCCAGAAGCGCCAGTTCCGTAGGGTCTCCCAGTCGGGAGTCCGGATCCCGCACAGCGTCATTGCAGAGAGCCAGGCCGGTGAGAAAAAGGCGATCCCGGGCCGGATCCAGCCGGGAAGCCTCCACCAGCCTTCCGTCGCTCCAACAGGCGGTAACGGTCATGCGGTTCTGGGTCAGAGTGCCGGTCTTGTCGGAACAGACGGTGCTGACACAGCCCAGGGTTTCCACGCTGGGAAGGCGTTTTACAATGGTATGGACCCGCACCATGCGGGAGACGCTCAGAGCCAGGACCAGGGTTACGACAGCGGGTAGGCCCTCCGGAACGGCTGCCACCGCCAGAGAAATCGCGGTAATCAGCATTTCCGGGATATCGCGCTTCTGCAGGACTGCAACGCCAAACAGAAGGGCGCAGAGAATGACAGAAACGATGCTTAGGATACGTCCCAGATCCGCAAGCCTGCGCTGCAGGGGCGTCGTTTCGCCGGAATTGCTGTCAATGAGACTGGCGATGTGTCCAACCTGGGTGTCCATGCCAATGGCGGTGACGACGCCTTCGCCCCGTCCATAGGTGACATTGGTTGACATAAAAACCGGATCTCCCGCCACTTTTTCTACCGGAACAGATTCCCCCGTCAGGGAGGATTCCTCCAGCTTCAGGCTGACGGCGGAGGTAAGCGTCAGATCAGCCGGAACCTGCCTGCCGGCATCCAGGCAGACCATATCTCCCGGGATCAGATTCCGGGCTGGAATTTCCGTGATTCTGCCATTTTCCCGGATCAGGGCTGTGGGACTTGTCATCTGCTTCAGGGCGTCCAGGGCTTTTTGGGCTTTGCCCTCCTGTACGACGCCGACAAGGGCATTTACCAGGATAACGGTCAGGATAATGAGGGCATCGCTGAATTCTCCCAGAAGGATGGAAATGGCAGCAGCCACAAAGAGGACGAAAATCAGAGGATCATTTAACTGTTCCAGAAAGGTTTCCACAGGCGTCTTTTTGTGGCTGTCTTTCAGTGTATTTTGTCCGCGCAGAGGTTCGTGGGGGCTGGCAGTGTGTTTCATAGGGCATGAATCCTTTCCTGTTTGTGTTAAAGTATGAAAAAAAGGACAAAGGTATACCAGATTTGGAACTTGTCAAGGAGAAAAGGATCGCATATAATGTAATGTAGTAGTTTAAGCTGCGGAACGTACATCATAATAATAACAGGAGGATATACGGATTGGATAGAGAAATGGTCATCGTTCTCGACTTTGGCGGCCAGTACAATCAGCTGGTGGCACGCCGTGTCAGAGAGTGTAATGTATACTGTGAAATTTACTCTTATAAGATTGATATCGAAAAAATCAAAGCGATGAATCCCAAAGGAATTATCCTGACGGGAGGACCGAACAGTTGCTACGAGCCGGATTCACCGACTTATACGGAGGAACTGTTTAAGCTTGGTATCCCGGTTCTGGGTCTGTGCTATGGAGCACAGCTGATGAGTCATGTGCTTGGCGGCAGAGTAGAGCGCGCGGACGTAAGAGAGTATGGAAAAACAGAGGTTATCGTTGATAAAAAGGACTCCAGAATTTTTGAGGGCGTAAGTCCGAAGACGATCTGCTGGATGAGTCATTTTGATTATATTTCCCGGATTGCGCCGGGCTTTGAGATCACAGCCCATACGGCAGACTGCCCGGTGGCAGCCGCCGAGGACGAGGCGCACAAGCTTTACGCGATTCAGTTCCACCCGGAGGTGCTGCATACTGCTGAGGGAACGAAGATGATCAATAACTTCGTGAAGAATGTCTGCCAGTGCGCAGGCGACTGGAGAATGGACTCTTTTGTGGAGAATACCATAAAAGATATCCGGGAGAAGGTCGGAAACGGCCGTGTACTGCTGGCTCTGTCCGGCGGTGTGGATTCTTCCGTGGCAGCGGGACTTCTGTCCAAAGCTATCGGAAAACAGCTGACCTGTGTATTCGTAGATCATGGTCTTCTTCGTAAGGACGAGGGAGACGAGGTGGAACAGATCTTTGGACCTAAGGGTCAGTTTGACCTGAACTTTATCCGCGTGAACGCGCAGCAGAGATATTATGACAAGCTGGCAGGCGTAACCGAACCGGAAGCAAAGCGCAAGATCATCGGTGAGGAGTTTATCCGTATCTTCGAAGAAGAGGCGAAGAAAATCGGAGCGGTGGATTTCCTGGCACAGGGAACCATTTATCCGGACGTGGTGGAGAGTGGTCTCGGCGGAGAATCCGCAGTGATTAAGTCCCACCATAACGTAGGAGGCCTTCCGGATTTCGTTGATTTCAAGGAGATTATTGAGCCTCTGCGGGATCTGTTTAAGGACGAGGTACGTAAAGCAGGTCTGGAGCTTGGTCTTCCGGAAAGCTTGGTATTCCGTCAGCCCTTCCCGGGTCCCGGTCTGGGTATCCGTATTATCGGCGAGGTCAATGCCGAGAAGGTACATATCGTCCAGGACGCTGACTTCATCTACCGGGATGAGGTAGATAAGGCGGCCGCAGCTTATAAGAAGGAACATGGAGAGAACCCGAAGTGGCTGCCAAACCAGTACTTCGCGGCTCTGACCAATATGCGTTCCGTAGGCGTTATGGGAGACGAGAGAACCTACGATTACGCAGTAGCGCTGCGCGCTGTGAACACCATCGATTTCATGACCGCAGAAGCAGCGGAGATTCCCTTCGCAGTCCTGCAGAGTGTCATGAGCAGAATTATCAACGAAGTGCGGGGAGTGAACAGAGTATTCTATGATCTGACCAGCAAGCCGCCCGGAACGATTGAGTTTGAGTAGACCTGAAGTGGTTTAGAGGTTGGTATAACAAATCAAGTATTTTCAAGGCTTGAAATCATGTTAAGAAAACATGATTTCAGGCCTTTTTTGTGTCGTGATACGATTATGATACTGTTTTTCTCAGAAAAAACTGTATCGGAATTATTCCAGAATAAAGTCCAAATCTGTTTTTCATATTTTATTTTCCACAAATTATAAAATTTCAAACTTTTTTTGCTCTCGTTTAGTAATGGGGATTTTTTCAACCCAAATGTATTACGTAACAAGAAATAGTACGTAAGCGGAGGGCAAAAGATATGTTTGAATGCAGAACGTTTATATCAGTAAAAGAGATCTGTCAGGTATTGAGTGTTTCCGAATCAAAGTCATATGCAATCGTTCGTGACTTAAATAAGGAACTTTCTGATAAAGGCTACATGGTAATCCCGGGTAGAGTAAGCAGAAAGTATTTCGAAGAAAGATTCTATGGAGTTGATTCATTTGAAAAGGAGGACGAAGATGGCAGTTTATAAAGATAAGAAGAGAGGCACTTGGTATGTGTCGTTGTATTACATCGACTGGACAGGCAAGCAGCAGAGAAAATTAAAGCGTGGCTTCTCAACCAAAAAGGAAGCACAGGACTGGGAACGACATTTTTCATTGGAAAAGGCCAGTAGCCTTGATATGACCTTTGGGGATTTTTACAAACGCTATACCGATGATGTAAAGCCAAAGCTTAGAGAGAATACGTGGAAGTCCAAAGAATATGTAATCGAGTTAAAGATACTACCGTATTTTAAAGATTTGGTAATGCGTGAGATTACACCGAGAGATGTTATTGCTTGGCAAAACGAGATGCGTAAGTGTGAGTCGCAGGATGGTGAAAAATACAAAGGAACCTATCTTAGGAAGATGCAGGCGGAACTTTCAGCCATATTCAATCATGCGGTGAAGTATTACGAACTGCCAAAGAATCCGGCTGTAATTGCTGGTCCACTTGGACAACACCATGCAGATGAAATGCTTTTTTGGACAAAGGAAGAGTATATGCGCTTCATTCCCGAGGTCGCGAATAAAACCTATTCCTATATGGCATTTGAGCTTTTGTATTGGTGTGGGATCCGAATTGGTGAACTGATGGCTTTAACTCCTGCGGATTTTGATTTTGATAAGAATAAGCTATCTATCACAAAGTCATATCAAAGGATAAGTGGAAGGGATGTTATTACAAAACCTAAAACTCCAAAGAGTGTGCGTATGATATCTATGCCGGAGAATGTGGCATTAGAAATGAAAGATTTCCTTGATAGCATTTATGGCATTGAACCGAGCGATAGGATCTTTGTAATTTCAAAGTCTTATTTGCACCATGAGATGGATAGGGGTGTAAAGGCAAGTGGGGTAAAGCGTATTCGTCTTCATGATTTAAGACACAGCCATGTATCGCTTCTTATAGATATGGGATTTTCGGCAGTGGCTATCGGTAACCGTGTAGGCCATGAAAGTTCGGATATTACTTATCGTTATGCACATATGATGCCGTCTATTCAGGATGATATGGCAGAGGCTCTTGATGAAGAATGGAAGGAGGGATTTGATGTCAGCGAAGAATCTTGATCCAAAAGGAAGATTGCGAAGTGAGACTATTGCTTACCGTTGTTCTCCTGCTGAGAGAAAGGAATTGGATAAGCGATGGAAACTGCTTGGGTATGCGACAAAGCAGGACTACGTTCTTGATTCGGTATTGCATAACAAGGTTACGGCGAAGGGAAATCCCATGATGCTGGTTAATTTCCGTAAGGAGCTGTACGGGATTCTCGAAGAACTGGAGCGGTTAGAAGAAGCTTCCGAGATAGATGAGGAGCTTTTTACACCGATTCGCACTATGTTGGAAATCTTAGAAGCGTTTAAGGAGAACGAGGATAAGAATAAGAAAAATAAAATCAGAAGGAAAGATAAGTTTTTGGAAAGGAGAGCATATCGAGATGTGTAAAGTAATTATCTGTGCAAATCAAAAAGGGGGAGTTGCCAAGAGTACGTCTGTGGTAAATCTTGGCATCGGTCTGGCAAATAAGGGAAAGAGAGTCCTTGTAATCGACAATGATCCACAGGGATCTCTCACGGAAGCATTAGGATATCCGCAGCCGGATAAGCTGGAGATCACACTTGCCAATGTAATGGAATGGGTGTTAAACGAGGACGATTATGATCTGAAAGCCGGTATCCTGCATCATGAGGAAGGTATCGACCTTATGCCGGCAAATATCGAATTGTCCGGTGTGGAAACATCCCTTGTTGGAATCATGAGTTCGGAGACAACGCTTCGGGAGTATATCGAATCTGTAAGAGACGATTATGACTATATTCTTGTGGACTGTTCTCCGAATCTTGGACAGCTTACCTTAAATGCCCTTGTAGCGGCGGATGAAGTAATCATTCCGGTACAGGCTGCATATCTGCCTATAAAGGGTTTGGAACAGCTTTTAAAGACCATCAGCCGTGTGAAACGCAAGATGAACCCGAAGCTTCATATTATGGGAATTCTGATTACGATGGTGGATTACAGAACCATTTATGCTAAGGAAATCACGGAAGTGCTGTATGAGCACTATGGAAGCAGTATCCATATTTTCGATGATGTGATTCCGCTTTCCGTTAGAGCTGCGGAGGCATCTGCCGAAGGAGTCAGCATCTATAAATATGATGGCAAGGGTAAAGTAGCAGCTGCGTATGAAAAGATTGTAGAGGAGGTTTTAGCCAATGAGCAGTAAGGGATTATCAAACAGAATCAAGCTTTCCAGCTATGATGATATGTTTTCAGCGGAGAATGATGGCAATACCACAGCAGAAGCAAAACCTGTTGAGGGACAGATAGTAGAGATTCCTTTATCGGAACTGCATACCTTTGAGAACCATCCTTTTCGCGTCGTAGACGATGAAAATATGGAAGAAATGGTGGAAAGTGTCAAGGAATATGGCGTGTTGGTTCCGGCTATCGCAAGACCGAGAGCAGAAGGCGGATATGAACTTATATCCGGTCACAGAAGAAAACATGCATCCGAACTGGCAGGTAAAGATACCATGCCGGTTATTGTGCGTGACTGCGACAATGATGAAGCCGTAGTAATCATGGTGGATGCCAATATCCAGCGTGAGGATATTCTTGTCAGTGAGCGAGCAAAGGCTTATCAGATGAAATATGAAGCCATGAAGCATCAGGGCAAGGCTCAGGGTATTTCCCTTAAAGCTATGAGTGAGCAGGCGGGGGAGAGCATGAAGACCATTCAGCGTTTAATCTGTATCGCAAGCTTGGATGAGAAATTGCTTGCTATGGTGGATGAAAAGAAGCTGGGCCTTCGTCAGGGAGTGGATCTTTCTTTTATTCCGCAGGAACAGCAGAGAATCGTATATGAAGTGATTTCGGAGATGGGAGTGTCACTTAGCCAGGAACAGAGTGCAAGGATAAAGGAATCGTCCCGCAAGGGTTATCTGAACGCAGATTTCTTAAAGGATTATCTGTCGGAGAAGAAACCAAAACCACGTAAGGTAGTATTTAACCAGAAGAAGCTGGACAACTATTTTACCCCGGATATGAGCAATGAGGATATCGAGGAACTTATCGTAAAGCTCCTTGATGAATGGAAGGAGAAAGGGGAACCGCGTTAATGGAGAGGCTGAAGCTGGAGTTTTATTATGGGCAGGAGGCAGAGCAGTTTACGTTCTACCGCCTGCCGAAGGCTTTGATAACAGACAGTAGATTTAAAGATATATCGAATAATTCCAAGCTTTTGTATGGACTGATGCTCGATCGCATGTCTCTTTCCGTCAGAAGCGGATGGTTTGATGATCAGAACAGGGTTTATATTAAGTATTCGATTAAAAGCATTATGGAAGATCTTAACTGTAGCAAGATGACGGCGGTAAGTCTTTTGAAAGAGCTACAGGCCATTGGTTTAGTGGATATTGAGCAGAGGAATGGGCTTGCTAACATCATTTACGTTAAAAACTTTGTATCTGGGGGAGAAGAAGCATTAGACCGGTCAGAAAATTGTACAGGTAAGAAAAATGAACCGGTGAAAGATGACCAGTCTAATAATCAGACCAGTATAAAAGATGAACCGGTATATGAGGAAGACCAGTCAGATAGTAGTACTGGTACCGGTCAGGATTCTTTACCAGGGGTAGTACAGAATTCAGACCCGAATAATAATGATTTTAACAATACAGATTCTAGTGAGACTAATCATATCAGTCTATCCAGTGAGCGTGTGGATAATTCTATCCGCATTACGAGGATGGATCAGATGGATGAGACCACAGCATACATGGAGCTTATTCGTGAGAACATTGATTATGATATCATGATGAGTAACCCCAAATGGTTGGACAGGGATATGTATGAAGAGCTTTACCAGCTAATTTGTGATGTTGTCTGTGTCCCTCGTAAGACAATTCGAATTGCAGGAGAGGACTATCCTTATAGCCTGGTTAAAAGCAAGTTCCTTAAACTTAATTCAACGCATTTGGAATATGTCATTGGTTGTATGAAGAATAACACAACCAAGGTGTCAAATATCAAAGCATACCTAACAACAGCACTCTATAACGCACCGAATACGATAAATCATTACTATACTGCTGAGGTAAATCATGACATGTATGGTACAATGTAATTGGAGGAATGATTATGGCTAAGTATATTGTTGAAGAAACAAACAGAAGTAAATATGAAAAGAATTATAAGTTCCCGATGATAAATCTGATTCCTGCAATCATTTGGTGTATCCCAGTTCATCAGAAGCTGACTCCGTTGGTAGGAACAATGGGAGCATATATAGCAGTGGCTGCTTTCTTTGTGTTGTATATTCTCTTATCATATGTTCCGATTGCAGCGTTAGCTCCGGGAATTGGAGGCGTTATAATTTTGACTGCTCTGTTTTGGGCACCGGCGGATCATATTGGAAATAATGTGGTAAGTATAATCGTAAAGGCAATAATCCTTATCATTGCGATAATGATTGAGTTTTGTATTGTGATAAATGCGACATTGCCGTGGCTGGAAAGGAAGACTGCAACACCGCCAAGAATTAGAAAAATAGATGGATAATGCTGAACATAAAAAAATATATCAAAAATAATTATGATTTTTTGAAAAATGTTATTGACAAGCAAAGAACATTATGATAGTATGAGATCATCAAAAAGGAAGAGGCACTGGTACCGTGCCATTTCTTTTACAAACCGGTTTTGAACATTTAAAAATATATCAACATTATGGAGGATATAAAATGAACAAACAAGTGAAATTAAGTGATATTAAGGGACTATCCTTTATCGGAGGTCAGATTACATCAAGAATAGAGGCAGACGAAAAGAAAAACGAAAGAGCTATCGGCACGGTCAAGGTTATCCCGCCCAAGGCTATAAAGGCAGGGAAGATCGAACACGAAGAGTTATACGATGTCGATTACAAAACAGAGTTTGATGAAAAGAAGCTCACAAAAGCAGGAGATATCGTAGTAAAACTTTCCTCACCATATGATGCGGCTTATGTAAGCGAGGAAGATGAAGGGCTTTTGATTACTTCCTTCTGTATCATCATCCGTAACACAGGAAAGAATGCATCATCGGAATTTATCGCAGCATTTTGTAATTCAGGTGTTTACATGAGACAGGTCATGAATATGGTAAGTGGAGCAAAGGTTCCAATGCTAACCATAGGAAAGGTTAAGGAAGCAAAGGTAAATCTTCTGCCGATGGAAGAACAGGAGCAGGTGGCACTGTTTTACAGAAACCTCTGTGAAAAGGAAGTTGTGATGGAGCAGATTATCTCTCTTGAAAAAGAGAAGCTGGATACAGTTTTAGGAGGTAATTAAGATGGCTGATATTAAGAACGTTGAAAAATATATTTGGGATATAGCCAACATTTGGCATAACGCCGGAATGGATGGAACACAGTATGTAGGAAGTACCTTATACATTATGTGTTTGAAGAAGATGGTTGAAGAAAATGCTTGTATAAATCCAAACTATATGCCTTCAATCATAGAACTAACCAAAGTTCTTTACCGCCCGGTATCAACTGAAGACATAGAGGTTATCAGAAGAGCATCTGATATTCTGGAAGAAACATACCAAGTTAAGAGAGGTTTACTCTCCGACGTGTTATCTTCTTTCAGATCAGAAGAGGAAGCATGGAAGAAAGCTTTTCTCGGTGTAGTATCTGCAACAGCTGATATTGTAGTAGACGAAGAAGGATACTATCCATACGCAACACAGCTGATTAATATGGCATCTAAAGATGCAAGAAGAAATACAGCGGAAAAGGTATCTAGTAATGCGGTGGCAGATTTACTTAGTATTGCAGCGAATGTTCAGGATGGAGAAACCGTACTCGATGGAACGATAGGATACGGATATTCGGCTATCAGCGCGGTTAGAGGTAAAAAAGATGTAACTCTTTATGGTGTAGATATCAATACAGACTCCATTCAGGTAGCTACCTTATACATGATTCTAAGCGGCATCAACTTTGATGTCATGCAGGAGGATTTTACGGCAATGGATTCTGCGTATTCAGCAGACAAAGTTGTAATGGATATTCCATTTGGTATGCGACCTATGAACGAACTGGCAGGATATCAGCTTCATAGGGTAAAGAAATGGATGGATGCTGACTCGTGTAAGGAAATGGAGTGTCTCTTTATGGCAAGTGCATTAGATGCCATGGAAGATAACGGAAGAGTGGTTTTGATTGTGCCGCAGGGTATTCTGTTCAAACAGACGAAAGCATTAAGTGCATTTCGCAAAAATCTGGTCAAGGAAGGTTTGCTCAAAGCAGTAGTTTCGTTACCTCCAGTATATAATAGTACGATGATTAATACGGCAATGCTTATCCTTGAACATAACAACAAGGATGTACTGTTTGTAGATGGCACATCTTTGGTTCAAAGAGAACGCAGAAATGATGCTTATATCACAGATGAGAATAAAAAGAAACTCAGCGAGATTCTTGAAGGTAAAAAGGTGGTTGAAGGTGTTTCCTTTACAGTGCCTAACGCTGAAGTAATCGAGACCGGAGATTGGTCAATTTCAAAGTATATTGATGTTGATGAAGCGATTGAATTAAGGCCGATTTCGGAAATAAATAAGGAATTGAAGCAGCTGTATAAGAGATTAGACGAATTAAATGCTGAAAGCTCTAATGAAAAACTATTTTCATAGTCCGTATTATGGGACAGCATAAGAGTTAAAATTTGAAGTAAAGTGGAAAAAATATACCCAGTAAAGGAGAAAATAAAATGATTGATACTAAGAAAGAGCAGGAGAGAGACGAATTACATCGCGCTATTTGGGCGATTGCAGATGAATTAAGAGGAGCTGTAGACGGATGGGATTTCAAGAACTATGTCCTTGGAACAATGTTCTACAGATATGTTTCAGAAAATCTTACAAACTATGTAAACGAAGGCGAGGAAAAGGCCGGAAATACTGGATTCGACTACGCAAAGATGTCTGATGATGAGGCAGAGACTGCAAGAAAGGATCTTGTACAGGAAAAAGGTTTCTTCATTCTTCCTAGCGAACTGTTTTGCAATGTAAAGGCAAAGGCAGACGATGATGAAAATCTCAATGAGACATTAGAGACGGTATTCCGTCATATTGAGGAATCAGCAAAGGGCAGTGAATCTGAAAGTGATTTTGAAGGTTTGTTTGATGACTTTGATGTAAACAGTAATAAGCTTGGTGCAACTGTGGCAAAGAGAAATGAAAAGCTTGCAAAGCTGCTCAAGGGAGTAGCTGAAATGAATCTTGGTGATGTTAAGAACCATGATATTGACGCATTTGGTGATGCATACGAGTATCTGATGACTATGTACGCATCAAATGCCGGAAAGAGCGGTGGAGAATTTTTTACCCCTGCTGATGTCTCTGAGCTACTTACCAGACTCGGAACTGTTGGCAAAACAGAGGTTAATAAGGTTTATGATCCTGCTTGTGGATCCGGATCGTTGCTTCTGAAAGCCGAGAAGGTTCTTGGAAAAGACAAGGTGCGTAATGGATTCTTTGGACAGGAAATCAATATTACGACATACAACCTTTGTAGAATTAATATGTTCCTTCATGACGTAGGATTTGATAAGTTCAATATCGCATGTGAAGATACACTTACTGCGCCGCAGCATTGGGACGATGAGCCATTTGAACTTATCGTTTCAAATCCTCCGTATTCTATTAAGTGGGCAGGTGATGAAAACCCATTACTTATTAACGATCCCCGTTTCGCACCTGCAGGTGTATTAGCACCCAAAAGCAGAGCGGATATGGCTTTTATTATGCATTCGCTTAGCTGGCTAGCAAACAATGGAACTGCAGCTATAGTTTGTTTCCCGGGAATAATGTATAGAGGTGGGGCGGAACAGAAGATTCGTAAGTATTTAATTGATAATAATTTTGTGGATTGTGTTATTCAATTGCCAGCAAACCTATTCTTTGGAACCCCGATTGCTACATGTATTATGGTATTAAAAAAGAACAAAAATGATGATTCGGTTTTGTTCATTGATGCAACGACGCTATGCAAAAAGGTATCAACAAATAATAAATTAATGCCGGAACATATTGATACAATTGTAAATGCGTTCTCTAATCGTAAAGATATAGAAAACATTTGTCACAGGGCACAATTTAATGAAATTGTTGAGCAGGAATACAACCTTTCTGTTTCGAGCTATGTAGATACTGTTATTGAACAGGAGGAAATTGATATTGTTGCATTAAACCACTATCTTACTGACTTATCCATTAAGAATGCTGAATTACGCGATAGAGTGGATGAGATAATTAAGGAATTGGGGGACGAGTAAATGGATGTTTTTAACGAATATATTAATAGTACATCGTTGGACGAGGACGCTGTTGTTTCTATCGGTTCTCTTATAAAACGAATAAGAGAAAAAGGAAAAAACGATGAAACTGTAAAGCAAGTCTACGTAGTTAGTAATTCTCTTGGAATAGTGAAGGCGGAAGAGTACCGAGACAACACAATTCATAGTGAAGATACCTCAAACTATACGATTATTAGACCGGGAATGATTGCATACAATCCTTCTAGATTAAATATTGGTTCTATTGGTATGTTGAAGTATGATGAGCCTGGATTAGTAAGTCCAATGTATGTCGTATTTGAAATAGATGAAGAAAGAATCACTAAAGAATACTTTGAGTACTTAATGGGTTCTGATTATGTATTAGCCAAAATTGAGTCATTTAAGGAGGAAGGAGCTAGATTTAGATTTGATTTTGGAAGATGGGATTGGATTAAAGTCCCTGTTCCATCTATAGAGATTCAGACAAAGATAGTGGATACACTGAAGAAGTTTAGAGAATGCATAGAAGGCATAGAAAAAGAGCAGGAAAATAGGACTAGACAATACTATTATTATAGAGACCACTTATTAGATGGGTTTAATCAAGAAGCATTGTCAAATGTTGTTGATATTTGTGATGACATTTTTTTGGGACTAACAGCAAAAGTCGATTATGTAGAAGAGGGAGGAGTTCCATTGGTAAGAGCCAATAATATGACATCAGGAACTCTTGATCTGTCAGATATTAGATGTATTTCACATGAACAGCATGAAAAACTAACGAAGAATCATAAGCCACGAAAAGGTGATTTGCTTGTCAGTAAATCTGGGACGCTTGGAGCAGTATGTATTATTGATACAGATGAGGAATTCAGTATTTACGAGAGCTTGATTTGTTTACGCCCTAAAGAAGGAGTGTATAATCGTTATCTGTTACATTTACTGCGGTCAACAAAAATACAGGACATAATGCTTGAGAAAAAAGTTGGTAATGCTATAAAGCATTTAAACCTTCAAACTTTTAGAAACCTTTATGTTCCATTACCGTCAATAGAAGAACAAAAGAAAATAGCTGGAATTTTAGATGTGTTTGAAGAGTTATGTGAGCGTCCTAATTGTGGACTAACAGCAGAGATAGAGGCTAGAAAGAAGCAGTTTTCATATTATCAGAATAGGATAATTGGTTTTAATAAGATTAAATAGTAGGGGGTGTGATAATTGGCATATTTTAACATTGTTGCACAGACAAATGAAAATACAGTAGTTACAGAGTACGAGTCATCAAAGGCTCGCTCTGAAAACTACCAGTCAGAAGCTGCGCTGGAAGCAGAGTTTATTAAACTACTGTCCGGAGAAAATGGCCAAGGCGGATTGGGGTACGAATATCTTAAGATTCATCAGGAATCTGATTTGATTGCAAACTTGCGTAAACGCCTTGAAATCCTCAATGATTATCAGTTCTCTGATAGCGAGTGGGAAAGATTTTTTAGTGAGTCTTTGGCAAATCAGAATGAAGGTATTGTTGAGAAGACAAGAAAGATCCAGGAGGATAATGTTCAGGTTCTTAAGCGTGATGATGGCAGTACAAAGAATATTACCATCATCGACAAGAAGAACATCCATAACAACTTCCTTCAGGTTATTAATCAGTATGTTATCGGAACAGCAGATGGAGCTAAGCATGATAACCGCTATGATGTAACGATTCTTGTTAATGGTTTGCCTTTGGTTCATGTGGAACTTAAGAGGCGTGGTGTTGCAATTCGAGAAGCATTTAATCAGATCAACAGATACCAGAGAGACAGTTTTTGGGCTGGATCAGGACTCTTTGAGTATGTTCAGTTATTTGTAATCTCTAATGGTACAAATACGAAGTATTACTCAAACAGTACGAGATTTAATGCTATCAAGGATGCGAATGCATCAAAGACTAAGAAGGGTAAGACCAGCAATAGCTTTGAGTTTACATCTTACTGGGCAGATTCAAAGAACAGAGTAATTGCAGATCTTGTTGATTTTACAAAGACGTTCTTTGCAAGACATACGATCCTTAATATTCTTACGAAGTATTGTATCTTTACTTCAGAGAATATGCTTATGGTTATGCGTCCTTATCAGATTACAGCGACAGAGCGTATTCTTAATCGTATTGAGATTGCAAATAACTATAAGAAGTACGGTGACATTTCCGGAGGTGGATACATTTGGCATACCACAGGTTCCGGAAAGACCCTCACTTCGTTTAAGACGGCCAAACTGGCATCCAATTTACCGTACATTGATAAGGTGCTTTTTGTTGTAGACCGTAAGGATCTGGATTATCAGACCATGAAGGAGTATGACAGATTCGAAAAGGGTGCCGCCAATAGCAATACCAAGACATCTATCTTACAGAGACAGCTGGAGGATAAGGATAAGAATGGTGTACATCACGAGTATAAGATTATTATTACCACCATTCAGAAGCTTGCTACGTTTATTAAGAAGAATAAAGAGCATGAGATCTATAACAAGCATGTAGTTATTATTTTTGATGAATGTCACCGTAGCCAGTTTGGCGATATGCATGCTGCGATTATAAAGCACTTTAAGAAGTATCATTTATTTGGTTTTACAGGTACGCCTATTTTCCCGACTAATATCGGAAGTACAAGAAAGACTACTTTCTTTACGACAGAGCAGACTTTTGGAGACCAGCTTCATTCATATACCATCGTTGATGCTATCAATGATAAGAACGTTCTTCCGTTCCGTGTTGATTACATAAAGACAATGGATATTGATGATAATATCGAAGATGAAGAGGTATGGGATATTGCCAGAGAAAAGGCAATGATGGCACCGCAAAGAATCTCTATGGTTACAAAGTATATCCTTGATAACTTTGATAGAAAGACCTACAGAGGCGATAAGTCATACGTTTATAATTCTTTGATTAACATTGAAGAGGTTGCATCTGCAAAGCAAGGAACCGTAGAAGAGATTAAACAGCAGCAAAGACTTAGCGGCTTTAACTCTATTTTTGCGGTAGCTTCCGTTCCGATGGCAAAGCTTTACTACGAGGAATTTAAAAAGCAGATGCAGGCGGATCCTTCTAAGAAGCTTCGCGTGGCTACAATCTTTAGTTTTGCTGCAAATGAAGAGGAAGCAGAAGAGGATAATGGTTTATTAGGCGAGGAAAATTCTGAGGATACATCAGCACTTGACCAGTCAAGCAGAGACTTTTTGGAAGCTGCTATTGATGACTACAATAAGATGTTCAATACGAATTATGATACATCCAGCGATAAGTTCCAGAATTACTACAAGGACGTATCTCTTAGAATGAAGAATAAGGAGATAGATCTTCTTATTGTAGTAAATATGTTCCTTACAGGCTTTGATGCAACAACGCTGAATACTCTTTGGGTTGATAAGAACTTGAAGATGCACGGATTGATTCAGGCCTTTTCAAGAACGAATAGAATCCTCAATTCTATTAAGACTTTCGGTAACATTGTATGCTTCCGTAATCTTCAGAAGAGAGTGGATTCAGCAATCTCCTTATTTGGAGATAAGGATGCAGGCGGCATCGTTTTGATGCAGAGCTTTAAGGACTACTATTACGGTTATACCGGAGTAGATGATACACCGCATCCGGGCTATGTTGATATGATTGAAGAACTTACAACAAAGTTCCCTGTGGAAGAGGCCCGTATTGAAGGTGAAACCAATCAGAAGGCATTTATCTCATTGTTTGGTGCAATCCTTAGAATGAGAAATCTGCTTAGCTCTTTTGATGAGTTTGCAGGAAAAGAGATTCTTTCTGACCGTGATATGCAAGACTATCTTGGAAAGTATCAGGATCTTCGCGATGAGTGGAAGCGTAAGAGAGAAGAACATACCGCAGTAAATATTGATGATGATATTGTATTTGAAATCGAGCTTATCAAGCAGATTGAAATCAATATTGATTACATTCTCATGCTGGTGAAGAAGTATCATGACAGCCACTGCGAGGATAAAGAGGTTCTTGTTACCATCAAGAAAGCGATTGCAGCAAGTCCTGAACTTAGAAGTAAGAAAGCTCTTATCGAAAACTTCATTGCCGGAATCAATGATGTTGATGACATTATGACAGAATGGAACAACTATGTTGCAGCTCAGCGTGATCAGCAGCTTATTATTATCATTGATGAGGAGAAGTTACAGGAAGAAGCGACAAGAAGGTTCATGGAGTATGCTTTCCGTATCGGAGAAATCAAGACAACAGGTACAGACATTGATAAGATTCTTCCTCCGGTATCACGATTTGGTGGCGGTAACAGATCCGAGAAGAAGGAGCGAGTTATCGAAAGACTGAAGGCATATTTTGAGAAGTTCCATAATATTGGTGAATCGTTCAAGGCTGATAATAGCATGGCAGATGATTCGGATAGCGACACAGGGGGCATAGAAACAGATGAAGAATAGGATAGAACACCCTAAGGTCTTTATTTCATATGCCTGGGGAACGCAGGAACATGACGAAAAGGTTATTGCTTTAGCTACAAATCTTAAGGGTGATGGAGTAGAGGTCGTTTTTGATAAATGGCAGTTGAAAGAAGGCAATGATACCTTTAAATTCATGGAAAAAAGTGTTTTGGATGAGAGTATTACAAACGTTCTGATTCTCATAGATCCTGTGTATGCAAAGAAGGCAAATGAACGAGCTGGTGGTGTAGGTACAGAAACTCAGATTATTTCATCGGAAGTTTACAATAAGGTAGAACAGAGAAAGTTTATACCGGTTGTATTTGAGAGAGATGCCGAAGGAAATGTATGTAAACCGCAGTATTTAAAGGGACTTTTACATTTCGATTTATCTATGCCTGACACATATGATACTGAGTATCAGAGAATGGTACGCACATTATATGGGATAGATACATATAAAGAGCCAGAGTTAGGTAACCCCCCAGTGTGGCTGGAAGAGACGCCAAAGGTGTCATATAAGTCGAGGGTGACAAGCGATTTTTTTCGGGGAACGGCGAGTGATGCCGTAAAAAAGAGTAAGTTTGTTGAGAACCTTGAAGAATTAAAAAAACAGATTTTGGGATATGATTATACCGAAAAAGAAGTTATTTCATGCTATCTTGAACTAATGCCATTTAGAGACGAATTCCTTCTTCTTGTCAAAAGCACTGAGTATGTTCAAGAGGGATATAAACAGATAGCAAAGTTTCTGGAAGAATTAATGTATGAAATACGCAGACAGCAAACAAATTATTCCAACTTGAAGGTGACGTTTGTACATGAGTGTTTCATATATGTGGTGGCATATTATCTTAAAAAGAGTGCAAATGAAGCTTTGAGGTATGTTTTAAATAAGACATATTTTGCAGGAACTTCACATTATAATCAGGATGCCGATAGCTATAACTGTTTTTATTGCTATAACGATGTCTTGGATAGTGCTGTATGTAAAAGAGATAATAAGAATTATTATTGCGGAACAGCAGCACTATGGATTGAAAATCTTAATGTAGACGTTTGCAACAAAGATGAGTTTGTTTCAGGTGATTTGTTTTGCCACAGTGCATCGCTCTTGATTTCTAATTACGAGAAAGATTGGGCATGGTTTCCTTTGACTTACGTGTATAACAGCGATGAGTATAGGGGCTTGTTTGCAACATATTCAAAAAGGTTAGTGTCCAAGGAACATTTGAAAAATATGATGTATGTTCTTAATTATGAAACAGTTGATGAGTTTAAAGAACAATATAAGAATGTTGAAGAAAAGTTTCATAAAGGAGACCTAAAAGAATATCGTTACAATAGTTGTTTTGAAACAGCTAGAAGTTTCTGGAATTACATGAAGTCCGAGGAATTGGGAACAAGGAATTAGCATATATTGAGAGGGTGGTGTTTTGAATGTATGGAAAAGCTATTGAACTCTTTCTTGTAAATGGCTCTGCGGATAGTTTGACTACAGCGGAATTATCAAACTGGAATGGTAAAGCTATTAAGATTCCAAGAACAGAGATTGCAGGATGTGACCGGGATGATATCAAAGGTGTTGGCGTGTACTTCTTGATGTGTCAGGAGGATGACGGAACAGATTCTGTTTATATCGGTGAGGCAGAAAATGTGCTGGATAGGCTTTCTCAGCACCTTAGAGATTATCAGTCCGGTAAAGAAAAATATTACTGGAATACAGCGGTAATTTTTGTTGGTAGAGACTTGAATAAAGCCTTGATCCGATATTTAGAGAATCGCTTTGTTGAGATTGCCAAGGACTGTGGCAGGTATTCGATTCTGACAAAGAATACATATAAGAATACTGTTCTGAAGGAAGCTCAAATTGCCACGATGGAAGAGTTTATTGATAATGTGAAGATTCTTATCAATACTCTTGGATATAAGGTGCTCGTACCTGTTCCGAAGGCTACGGATGACACGGTTTACTTATATTGTAAGGGCACTGAGGCAAATGCAAAAGGATTTGTAAGCACCGGTGGTTTTACAGTTCTGTCCGGGTCGAAAATATCCGATCATACAGTGCCGTCTTTAGAGACACAGGGAAAAGGATATTTTAATCTGAGAAATACTCTTATCAAAGAAGAAGTGATAAAGGATGGGGTATTCCAAAAGGATTATGAGTTTAGTGCTCCATCCGCTGCATCGGCTGTAATACTTGGACATACATCCAATGGTAATGTTGATTGGAAAACCGAGAACGGAACGAAATTAAAAGATTTGTAGGAGATGTTTAGATTGAAGTATATCGTAAAGAAAATCATGGAACCAGATTACGGTTGTGAGGAGCGCCCAGATGATTATGTGGCTATGGACAAAGTCTTATTAAGAGATGAAAACGGATCTGAAATTGATATGGAGATTGCTGATAAAGAATTATACAGTAAAGATATCAATGAAGGAGATTGGGTATATTTTGATCTAAACAATCAGATTTTTAAAGAGCAATAACTTTTGGTCCAATGGACCAGAAGTGGACCAGGGGGAATAATATCGATGGATAATAATTTCATAGAGGAATTGCTTAATCATCCATATGAAAAGAAGAGTATTAAGTCATTAAGAGGAGAATTCTGGATAGAGGAAGTTTTTACAAATAAGAATAATCATATAGATGGTGAAATACGTTGTGGTATTCATGGAGACGATTTATGGAATGGTAGTGTGGAGATTCACATAGACATCGAAAAATTTAAAAATGACCATCATGCCGGATTTGGTTATTTGGAAGTACCCTCAAGGATTAGCAACCATGGAATAGGCACAACACTTATGCTTTCCGTTATTGATACAATAAGGACTTTTAAGGAGTTTTATTTCATAAAAGAAACAGTGAGGGTAAGTGGTTGGTTATCTACGTCGGATAAACAGAATGGTAATTGGAAAAAGTCTGTTCCTCTTTACGAAAAGATAGGGCATTTAGCGAATGTAGAAAGCTATTTTACTATCAAGAATGATGAAAAGCATTATACAGCAGAAGAGTTTCTGCGTATATCAAATGACGATGGAAGCATTATTTATTTGATTTAAGTGGGAGGTGAGGATTTGCCTTTTCAGATTATTAGAAATGACATAACAAAAGTAAAAGCAGATGCCATAGTAAATACAGCAAATCCGAACGTTGCCGTTGGTGATGGTGTTGATTCTGCCATATATAAAGCTGCCGGAAAGAAAAAGCTTCTTGAAGCACGTAAGAAGATTGGTCTTTTGATGCCGGGTGAAGTAGCAATCACGGATGCATTTGATCTTGATGCAAAGTACATCATTCATGCAAGTGGTCCTTGGTGGACGGATGGAAGTAAAGGTGAGGAAGAGTGTCTTCGTTCATGCTATGCGAAGGCATTACAGTTGGCGAAGGACTATGGATGTAATTCCATTGCATTCCCACTTCTTGCCACGGGCACATATGGGTTCCCGAAGGAGCTTGGCATACAGATTGCTGTTGATACTTTTACGGCTTTCTTGGAAGATAATGATATAGAGATTACGCTTGCTGTGTTTGGTAGCGAGGATGTTACTATTTCTGGTAAGCTTGTAGAAGATGTTGCCAGCTTTGTTGATGACGGCTATGTAGAAACAGCTCTTGCTGAGGAATACCGAAATGATAACTATCCGCGCGAAACGGGAAAACGGCCAGAGAGCAGAGTCGGTGCTACATTGCAATCTTTCCATATGCCATCATTCCTGCGAAGAGAAAACAGGGATGAGGAGGAAGATAGTTTTGATGCGCTTCCTTTAGAGGAAGAGGCTAAGGAAGATGAATCACCGGATGCAGATATGATGCAATCATATTCTGCAATGGAAGCGCCTTCGGTTATGATGCCGGAGTATCTTAAGCCGGTTTCCTTTGAAAAGAAGTCAGAGTCTTTGGAGGATGCGTTAAAGGAAATCTATACGGATTCTTTTGAAAAGCATTTACAGCAGCTTATCAATAAAAAGGGGCTTAAAAACTCAGAAGTATACGCAACAGCGAATATTTCAAAGCAGTATTTCTCAAAACTTCTTAAGGGGCAGGTAAAGCCTTCAAAAGAGAAGATGCTTGCACTTGCTGTTGGGTTGCGCCTTAATCTTGACGAAACGATAGATTTTCTTAGAATAGCCGGGTATGCGTTGTCACCGATATCGCAGACCGATAAGATAGTTGAGTATTTCATAGAGCACGAAGACTATAACGTCTTAAAAATAGATATTGTGTTGTTTGATTATGGGCTGGATCCATTGTCAAATCAATAAATATGAAAGGTCGCCTCACGGTTGACCTTTTTTCTTTGCCTACGGTTTATTATTACATCACAACAAGGAAATGCCTCACTGCAGGGAGGTCAGTAATAGAAAACGGAGGTAAAGGATCATGAGTAAAGGATTAACGGAAATCGTTTATATTTTGGATAGAAGTGGATCTATGGGAGGGCTTGAAGCAGATACCATCGGTGGTTTTAATTCCATGATGGAGAAGCAGAAAAAGACCGGTGAGAAGGCATATGTATCTACAGTGTTGTTTGATGATACCTGTGAAGTGCTACATGATAGAGTGTCGATTGATAAGATTAAGAAGATGACGGACAAGGAGTATTACGTTCGCGGATGTACAGCACTTCTTGATGCTGTAGGTGGAGCAATCCATCACATCGGAAATATTCATAAGTATGCCAGACCTGAAGACCGTCCGGAGAAGACCATCTTTGTGATTACAACAGATGGTATGGAAAATGCCAGCAGACAGTATTCTTATGATAAGGTGCAAAAGATGGTAAAGCGCCAGCAGAAAAAGTACGGCTGGGAGTTTATTTTCATCGGAGCTAACATTGATGCATATGCGGAAGCTCAGCGTTTTGGAATCAGAAAAGAGCGTGCCGTAAATTATGTGCATGACAATATCGGAACCGCTACAGTTTATGAAGGTGTATCTAAGGCAGTGTGCTTTGCGATGAAGGCAAGTTCTGCGGAAGATATGGAGGATTGTCTTAATGATAGTGGATGGGAAGCTCCAATCGTAGCAGATTATTTAACTCGTGGAAATAAGAAGAATGGGGGTAAGAACTAATGGCTATTAAGGGTGCAGTATTAGGCGATATATTGGGATCTCAGTATGAGTTTAACCGTCCAAAAAATCTGGATTGGCAAAACATACCGCTTATCATAGATGATAAAGCTAAGTTTACGGACGACTCTGTTATGATGCTTGCCATAAAAAAAGCTCTGGTGGAAGATAATGACCTGGTTGAAACAATGGTAGCTGTTGGTCAGCAGTATCCGTTCTGTGGATACGGAGCGAAATTCTTTAGCTGGATCAATGGTAAAAAGCATCAGCCGTATAACAGTTGGGGCAATGGTTCTGCCATGCGAGTTGCTTTTGTGGGAGATTTCTACGAAGATTATGATGAAATGCAGGCGATGGCAGCTAAAACGGCTGAAGTATCTCATAATCATCCAGAAGGAATCAAAGGCGCTGTTGTTACAGCTACATGTATCTGGATGGCAAAGCGTGGTAAGTCTAAGCAGGAGATATACGATTATGTTTTGTCGGAATATCCAGTAGATCTTTATGAGTACAGCATCGGAAATAGTCTGGATGATATCAGACCACGTTATAAATGGAATGAAAGCTGTCAGGGTTCCGTTCCGGCTGCTATGCGATGCTTTTATGAAAGTACGGATTATGAATCGTTCATGAGAAATATCTACAGTTTGCCGTGTGACAGTGATACATTTGGAGCAATCGCAGGTGGTGTTGCGGAAGAGTTTTATCATGGCTTTGGAGATATAGATGCGGAAGGCATATTAAAGAAGCATCTAACAGATGACTTGTATGAGATATTGATGCGATAAATTACATAGGTTTACTGTAGGTGACGGCTGTGCTAAGCTGTCTCTCGCGAAAAGGCTCTCTATTCTGGTTTGGATTACTCGGGTATGGGAGCCTTTCTTTATGCCTTTTTGCACAGCCGTGGGTCCCTGCAGTCAACTTATGAGGAATGATGGGAGAGAATTATAACTTTTGGTCCAGTGGACCAGAAGTGGATAATTACGGGTTGACAGAATAAAATTCTGTGGAAAAATCCTGATTATTGTGGTAATATTACCATGTAACTGAAAATTGGGGCGTGATGCTTTTTAAATTTTGTGTTCTATTTGTACGAGATTTATTACTGCATATGCAAGTGTGCTTTAGTAAATACATGAAAATAGAGAAGAAAATTTAAGATCCATGTCTGATGCAGACGATTACTATCTCACGAGTAGTCTATTTTGTGTTAGATTATTATGCCCCTTTCACATTTATTGTTGAAAGGAGTTTTTTGTTTTATGGACAAAAAAGAGTATTTTGAAACAGTAGTACAGAATCAGATAGGATATGAGTTTAAGAATCAAAAGTTGTTAAAACAGGCATTTGTACGAAAATCGTATTCCGAAGAGAATGGTGGAGAGAACAATGAGGTCTTGGAATTTGTTGGCGATACGGTTTTAAGTGCTTCCGTTATGAGGTATCTTACAACGAAATATGGAAATGACCTTCATATCCAGGAGAAGATACCGGCTGGATTTAGAGTACCACAGGAACCAGAAGAGTTTCATAGTGAGAAAACAGAAGGTGAGCTTACCAGAATAAAGCAAAAACTGGTAGAAAAAAAGACGCTGGCAATGCGTATTGACGAATTGGGCTTTACTGAGTTTCTTATTATGGGTAAGGGAGATATAGAACAAAATATGGCTGAGCAACCTTCTGTAAAAGAAGATTTGTTTGAGGCCATACTTGGTGCAGTTGCGCTTGATACCAATTATGATTATGAGATCATCCAGAATGTGGCAGAGGTAATGCTTCGACCGGATTCTATTGTGGATAATGGGGAAGAAGCAGATTATGTAAGGCTAATCTATGAGTGGGATGAATCTTTTGGTTGTATTCCGTACTTTAGGTATAAAAATGAGCGCTATAGTCTATATATTCCAAGTAGCCCTGAAGTAATCGAGGTTGTTCCACAAGGTCGCTATTATCCTACAAATGCTAATCATTCATGTGAAATGTCTATACGAAATGATCTCCCAAGATTTAAAGCATATGGATTATCAAAGAATGAAGCGCGCAAGATAGCTTGTAAGGCTGCATATGACTATCTGGTAGAACATGATTTATTGTTTACGATTCGTGACGAAATAGATGAGCCATCTATTGAAATGGCAATAAATCAGCTTGAGATACTTGCTCGGCGTGGATATTTCAGTATTCCAAGATATGATTATACGGAATCGCATGATGAAGATGGAAATCCGATTTGGCATGTTGAATGTCATATTGATGAAATCGATGTTGCATTTGATTCTGAATCTTCATCAAAAAAACAGGCTAAGAAAGAAGTTGCGTTTGAGATGCTACAGTATGTACTAGATAACTATGAAGAGGAGTAAAGAAAGGAGACCAGCAATATGGATAGATTTGATTATAGTGATGGAGATTTTCTTTATAACATGGGTGGCGGAATGATGATGGATTCTGAAGGTCATATGATGCAAGATATGGGGGCTGGTATGGCGATGGATATGGAATCCGGAGAATTACATCTTACGGACAGTGGGTCACATTCGTTATTTGATGATGACGAAGATGATTGGTAGTTCGTGTCGTATAAATTGAGGTTTTTATTAAGAATGACTTTTGGTCCAGTGGACCAGAAGTCATTTTTTTGATACGCAGTAGTATTTGATTTCAGGCGAAGCATGATACGGGCGACATAGGAGCACGGAGTTTTTGCGTAAAGTGGTTGTAACTTTAGGCGTATCCTGTTAATCACTTTATAGGATGACCCACCAAAGAAAGACCAAAATGACCGAAGGGTGGCAAGCATTGATTTTACCGGAACCAAGACTTGGCGAAGTTGAAAAGAAAGCAATTTATGTGAAGTGACAAAAAAGAACTCGCCAACACATAGCGGAGATGAAAATGCCAATCAGTGGCGGAAGGTTAGCAGGCTGAAATGCCTGTTTTTTTATTGCCCATTTAGTAATGAGGATAATTCCAACCCAAGTGAGAATGAGAAAGGGAGCGTAAGCTCTCTTTTCTACATTATAGGTAAATGTTTATGAAGGATAAAAGGATAAGCCTCAGATTTCGGGCTGACAACGAAAGGGATATGGAAACATGGAAAATGCTTGAAGAAATGGCGCAAAAGAAAAATGCATCGAAGAACTCAGTTGCTATTGAACTGATTTTATCAGGTTCAACGAAAAGGAATGCTGATGATGTACTTGCGGAGCGTATTGCTGAATTGGTTGCAGATAAGCTTACAAATAAGCTGACAATGCAGACAGGCAGTAGCGTATCAAATGGAGCTATTGTTTCAGGTAATGGAAGGGACGAGGATCATGATGAAACAAAGTCCCAATCAGACGAACCGGAATTGCTCGGGGAGGATGCACTCGATTTCCTCGATCTATTTGGATAGGCATCACAATGATGCCAAACGGATATATGTGGCATAAAAATGATGCCACATTTTAAGGAAAGCGAAGCAGGTCATATCGAAGCCGATGTACTTTTGCAAGATATGACCTGTGTACCTGCCAACAGTTTTTATCGTTGGCGAGAAGCCCTCCGCAGGAGTCCCTCGGAAGAGCGACTTATGTTTTGATGCGAAGTGTCAAAACTAATAAGGAGTTACTCTTGGAAAGAGTAACAGAACCCCGGCGGTATGCGCCGGGAACCCGCTTAGGCGGGCATAGTGAAAAAGAATGGTTTTAGAAGGGAGAAAATGCCTATGGGAAAAACAATTTCATTTGTAAAAGGAAAAGGGAGCATATCCCATAATAATAGAGATTTTATTGCGGAAAATGTAGAGCGTAATCGAACTGCGTGGAATGTGGAGTATATTAAGCAGCCAATCAGAGAAGCTTATAATCAGCTCTTTGGTGAAGCGATAGCAGAATATAATGCAAAGCAGAAACGAAAGGACCGGCAGGTTACGGATTATTTGAAGGACATAAAGAATTCCGGAAATGGAGAGAAACAATTTTATGAGATTGTTGTACAGATTGGAAAAAAGGATGATACAGGTGTCCTGGATTCAGAGGGAAATCTATCTGTGGACGCAAAAGCAGCAAGTGAAATATTAGATGAATATGCCAGAAGTTTTCAGGAACGAAATCCGAATCTGTATTTGTTTAATGCGGTTCTCCACATGGATGAAGCAACACCACATTTGCATCTTGATTATATTCCTGTAGCACATGGATATAAAACAAAGATGCATACAAGAAATAGTCTTACAAAGGCTTTACAGGAAATGGGGATTGCTCCGGCTGTCTCAAAGACAGATAATGAGACAACTCATTGGCAGGAAAGAGAACGTGAATATTTAAAAGGATTGTGTTTGGAGCGGGGGATTGAGGTAGAAATCCTTGGAGTAAAACGTGATAATTACACAATTCCCGAATATAAGGTAGCTATGCGGGCTACAGAGGAATTGACGGCAGAACTTGAAATCTTAAATGCCGAAAAACAGGAAGCTGAGAGTGTGATTGCATCAGTAGGTGCTGAAATTGCAGATGCAAGGGAAGAAGTTGAAGAAAGCAAAAAGCATCTTGATGAAATAAATGAGCAAATCGAAGACAGGGAAAAACGCTATGCAGTATATGAAAAGAAAATTGATAAAGTATTGGCTGCTGGAAAGCCTGTTGCAAAGGAACTTGCGGTGATTCGTAAGAATGCAAAACAGCTTCCCTCTATTCTTGGAAGTGAGCCATCAGTCAAAATTTCTGAGAAAGATTTCAACCGTCTTATTGATATGGCGCAGGCACCAGGGACTTTGGAAAAATTAAATGAAATCTATGATCGGGAACTGGAACACATGCAGGGGATAATTGATGACCTAATGGTTCAAGTGAAAACATGGAAGGATAAAGTACTGCAATATGATAAGTTCTTTAATGTAAAAGGATTAGTGGAAGAGTTCAAGGAATTTGTAAGGCCGAAGTCTATAAAAGAGCGGATGGAGGCTAAGCAGAAGGTTGTTGAAAAACAGAAATGCGAACAGGTAGTGAATTCTACAGCGAGGAGGGAAAAGGACATTGCAATATAAATATCAATGTCTGTTCGATGAGGGGATTTAGGGTAGCCTTGTTTAGAAATTAGTCATCATAGCAACGAGGATGAGTTAAAGGAATTATTCATTAAGGCAGCCAACAAGTTATTTTCTGAAAGAGATGAGATTCTTGCTAACACCAAAGTTATGATGGAAATGGTCTGTGAGACGGATTCACTTGACAGGAATTTACAGGATAGCATCACAGAACTTAATATCATCTCGGAGCAGATGCAGATTGCCATTGCAGAGAACAGCCGTGTGGCATTAGACCAAGATGAGTATGAAAAACGCTATGCCGAACTTACGGCAAGGTATGAAAAGTCAAAAGCTAAGTATGATGACATCGCCGAGCAGATAGAAAGCAAGAAGGCGAAGAGAGAATTGTTCAAAGGGTTCATTCGCACTTTGGAGAAGCAGGACGGCTTAACCTGCGAGTTCGATGCCGGGATTTGGAGCAGCCTTGTGCAGGAAGTGGTTGTAAAAGCTAAGGATGATATAAGATTCATATTCAAGAATGGATTTGAAGTAAGAGTATAGAAATAGGATTTGATGGCACTCGGGCAGTCAAATACTGGGGTGGTTTATGTGGAAAAAATGTAGGCGATATGATATGATAAATGATAAGATGTCCCATGAAAAAAATTTTGATGGATTAATTTGATATTTTGTAAAAAGAGTAAAAACAAAATAGGAGTGAAATTTTGATGAATATTGAAAAAAATTTGAGAGGTGGAAAGTTTAATCGTCTTCTTGAAAAAGCTATGGTTGATGTAAAAAATAAGACAAACCTAAACAGATTGGAACTGGAAGTTGTTTATTTGCTATCTCATTATGATGATATAACAACATTGACGGATATATGTCGGTACACGCAGATGAATAAAGGTCATATGTCTACTACTTTAGAGAATCTTGTTAAACAAGGATACATTGTATGCAAAAGAGATGATAAAGATCGTAGATATGTGAAATATGAGCTGACTGATGCGTCGGAACATCTTTGTCAGGAAATGGAGATTCTCTGGGCAGAGTTAACCGCCAAGGTGGTGGAAGGAATTGATGAAAGTTCTTTGGCGGTATTTAACCGGGTGTCTGAGCAGATTAGTCATAATATAGACAGATTGTTGGAGAATGACTAGGAATTGTTACACCGAGTAATCGGTGTGCAATTTTTTTATTTCTTTTGAAAAAATGGGTTGACATAGGTTTTTTATGTGCTATAATCCTTTTTAAACAAACAGTTTGGAAACAAACTGCTTATATATGCTTCATATGAAGCATATATTTTTTACAAAATAAGTAGCACTCAATACAAGAGAGTGCTAACAATAAAGAAAAGAGGTAATGATTATGCAGTTAAAACCATTAGGAGAGCGTGTTGTTTTAAAACAGCAGGAAGCAGAAGAAAAAACCCAGTCCGGAATTATATTACCGGATAGTGCAAAAGAAAAGCCACAGACAGCTGTTGTCATTGCAGTAGGACCTGGAAGTGAAAAGAATGGAAAGAAAACAGAAATGCAGGTAAAAGAAGGCGACCGTGTGATTTATTCTCAGTATTCCGGTACAGATGTTAAGTTGGAGGATGAGGAATATATCATCGTAAATCAGTCCGATATTATTGCAATTGTGGAGTAGTAAAATAAAAATACAGTTATTTTATATGTAGAAAGAAGGAATTAACATGGCAAAGGAAATTTTGTTTGATATCGATGCAAGAAAAAAGATGGAAGCAGGCGTTGATAAGCTGGCAGATACAGTAAAGGTGACAATCGGACCTAAGGGACGTAACGTTGTATTGGATAAATCTTACGGAACTCCTTTGATTACGAACGATGGTGTTACGATTGCAAAGGAGATTGAACTGGAAGATCCTTATGAGAATATGGGTGCACAACTTGTGAAAGAGGTCGCAACCAAAACGAATGACATTGCAGGAGACGGCACGACAACGGCAACTGTTTTGGCACAGGCTCTAGTAGGCGAGGGTATGAAAAATATAGCAGCAGGTGCAAATCCAATTATTTTGCGAAAAGGAATGAAGAAAGCAGCAGATACAACTATTGAAGCACTGGTTAAAATGAGCAAGCCTGTAACCGGAAAAGATCACATTGCAAAGGTTGCTGCAATATCTGCAGGTAATGATGAAGTCGGAACAATGATTGCCGATGCAATGGAAAAGGTTGGAGAGAATGGCGTCATCACAATAGAAGAATCAAAGACGATGCAGACAGAGATAGAGGTTGTAGAGGGAATGCAGTTTGACAACGGTTATTTATCTGCTTACATGTGTGATGATAAAGAAAAGATGATAGCTAATATGAATCATCCATACATTTTGATTACGGACAAAAAGATATCTAATATAAAGGATATTCTTCCTATATTGGAGCAGGTAATGCAGCAGGGAAGAGAAATGCTGATTATTGCAGATGACGTAGAGGGTGAAGCACTTACAACACTAATCGTAAACAGGTTGAGAGGCACACTCAAGGTCGTAGCTGTAAAGGCACCGGGGTATGGTGATGGTCGTAAGGAGATGTTAAAGGATATTGCAATTCTGACAGGTGGACAGGCAGTACTCGATGACCTTGGCATGCAATTAAAGGATATCACAGTTGATATGCTTGGACAGACTAAATCAGTTAAAGTAACAAAGGAACATACAACCATCGTGGATGGCGAGGGCAAGAAACAGGACATTGAAGAAAGAATCGCAATGATTAAGAGACAGGCTGCAGATGCTTCTGAGTACGACAGGGATAAGCTGGTAGACCGGGTGGCTAAGCTCGGCGGTGGTGTTGCAGTTATTAAGATTGGAGCCGCAACTGAAACAGAGATGAAGGAAGCTAAGTATCGTATAGAGGATGCATTAAATGCCACTAGGGCTGCTGTGTCAGAGGGCATCATCAGTGGCGGCGGATCTGCTTATGTTCACGCACAAAAGGCAGTATATGACATGATATCAAGCATGGAGGGTGATGAGAGAACAGGAGCAGAGATTGTAGCCAAGGCATTGGAGGCTCCGCTTCGTGCCATTGCTGAAAATGCAGGCCTAGAGGGTGCTGTCATCATCAATAAGGTAAAGGAGTCAGATGAGGGCATAGGCTTTGATGCAATTTCTGAACAGTACGTCAATATGGTCGATGCAGGAATTATTGATCCTGTCAAGGTTACAAGAAGTGCACTTTCCAATGCGATTAGTGTGTCATCAACCTTATTAACAACGGAAGCTGCTGTGGCAAATATTAAGGAAACAGCACCTGCAATGCCGGCACAACCGGAAATGGGCTATTAAAATAATCCATTCTCTTTTACGAAGGGAAGTGACAGTCTGTTGCTTCCCTTATTTTAAATAAAGGAGGAGTAATATGGCAGAAACTATAGGAAATACAGATATTATAAAGCTGTCCAACGAATTGATATACCAAAGGCACTTGTTTAACCGGGAGCATAGAAAAGATGTCTTTATGAAAATGAGTATCCCGGAATACATTGCATTACAATATATTGCAATGGAGGAGACATCCGACATTTATTCAGGACGAGTCTATCTGAAGGATTTAGCGGACAAGCTTCAGATGACGATGCGACAGATTTCTAAAATGGTAGAAAAGCTACGAGACGTAGGATATGTATTATGGTCTCATGACGGTAACGGCAGTGAGGGCACCTATGTTACAATTACTGAAAGCGGACGAAGCCTGTTAAGGGCGCAGGAAGAAACACTTAAGAAGTATTACGGGAAGGTGTTTGAAAAGTTTGGAAAGGATAATTTGATTCAGTTACTACAGCTTATGAAGCAGTTGGAAACTATTATGAGCAGTGAGGTGGAGAATCTGGAGGTGAATAGAGATGACAACGGAGCAGATGAATGATTATTTTGAAGAATTGGAAGCAGTTTGTCTGAAAAATGATAACATTGCTCCGCGGTTATTTGAAGAATATGGCGTAAACAAAGGGCTTAGAGATGAAAATGGGAAAGGTGTCCTTACAGGACTTACCAACATATCAAAAATAGTGTCTTCAAAAATTGTTGATAATCAGAAGATTCCCTGCGATGGGGAATTGTGGTACCGGGGCTATCGAGTGGAAGATTTGATTCATTGTTTAGGACAAAATGAGTTTGGATTTGAAAAAATAGCATATCTTCTTTTGATGGGAAAACTGCCTGATGAAAGAGAGAAGGAAGACTTCGATAGAATTATTGGAGAGTGTAGGACATTGCCAACCAATTTTACAAGGGATGTCATTATGAAAGCACCTTCGGAGGATGTCATGAATTCCATGACCCGAAGTATTCTTACCCTGGCATCTTATGATAAAAAGGTAAAAGAACCAAGTGTCAGCAATTCGCTGCGTCAGTGCATCCAGCTCATCAGTGAGTTCCCATTGTTGGCAGTATATGGATATAATGCTTACAATCATTATGAAAAAAATGAGAGTATGTATATTCATCATCCCGATAAACAGCTTTCCACCGCGGAAAATCTATTGATGCTTCTGCGACCAGACAGGAAATATACCCTTACAGAGGCAAAGGTTTTAGATACGGCACTCATTTTGCATATGGAACATGGAGGAGGTAATAATTCTACATTTACCACAAGAGTCGTTACGTCATCCGGGTCTGACACTTATTCTACGATGGCAGCAGCAATGTGTTCGCTAAAAGGACCAAAACACGGAGGCGCCAACATTAAGGTAATGGAAATGATGGATGATATTAGGGCGCATATAAAGGATTATTCAGATAAGGATGAGATAGAAGCATACTTAAGAAGGATTGTTGATAAAGATGCATTTGACCAAAAGGGCTTAATCTATGGAATGGGACATGCAGTATATTCTATTTCTGATCCGAGGGAGAGAGTATTTAAAGATTATGTAAAACAACTGGCAGAGGAAAAGAAAAGGCAAAAAGATCTTGAATTGTATGAAAACATAGAGATGCTTGCTCCAAAGATCATAGCAGATAAAAGACATATCTATAAAGGTGTCAGTCCCAATGTAGATTTTTACAGTGGATTTGTCTACGATATGCTGGGTATACCGGTAGAACTTTATACAGCCATGTTTGCAGTAGCTAGAATCGTAGGTTGGAGTGCACACAGAATAGAAGAGATGATTTGCACGGATAAAATCATCAGACCAGCATATATGAGTGTTATGGAAGAAAAAAGACTCAGTTAGAGAGCTTTCTAACCAAGATTTCAGATGGTGTAATAATAAAATAATGCGTCAGCATATACATAAAATTAAAGAGCAGCAGACTTCATGGGGGTGTTCATTTGAACACCCTTTTTGCTGTCTAAAAGGTTCATCGTTGAATTGTATCATTTTCTTTGTCCCAACGAAATGATATGGACATCCAACAAAAGAAATCCTAAAATAATAGGTGCTACATTAAGGAATGTTAATGAGTATTGGAAAACAGAATAATACATTTGGATTACAATGTAAACCTAAATATTGACAAATGATGGTTTTCTTCATATAATAGGTATTAAGAAATGAGTATATACTATAGGCAAATGTGTTATATGGGAGGTGTTCAAATGGCTACAGTACCTACTCAGGTAAGAATTGATGAAAATTTAAAAAAGCAGGCTACAGAGCTCTTTTCGCAGTTAGGAATGGATATGTCCAGCGCAATGAATATATTCCTCAGACAGTGTGTTATGAGAGGTGGTCTTCCATTTGATGTAGTAGTTCCACAATATAAGCCAGAGGTTATTGAGGCTATGGAAGAAGCGAAAAGAATTAGCAAGGATCCTAAAACAAAGAGATACAGTAGCTTTTCTGATGCCATGGAGGACCTTGATGGATGCAGTATGAATTGATACTTACTGGCAAATTTAAGAAAAGCTTGAAATTAGCTAGGAAGAGAGGCCTTGATATATCTCTTTTAGAGGATATCGTCACTATGCTTCAGAATAATATTCCTTTAGAAGAAAAGTATAGAGACCATGAATTAAAAGGAAAATACCAAGGATTTAGAGAGTGCCACATTCAACCGGATTGGCTACTAATATATTTAAAAGAAGATGGTATTCTGCATTGACCTTGGTCGATACAGGAACACATGCAGATCTATTTAACATGTGATAACATAATACTGATAACAATTTGATAACATTAGCTCATACAGCACATGTGATTGGTGCAGATGAAACCAAATGGAGTCAAATCATAACAGAACGCCTTAACAAAAATGTTTAAGACAAGGATTAAGTTAGGGAGTTTGAATAGAAAAAAGCCGTTCACTGAATAATCACCCCCGGAAATGCCTGCTTGTCTGGCGTTTCCGGGGGTGTGATGTTATTCTGCTGTTCTTTCCTCTTCCTTTGCCCAGCCGTAAGCATATGTTACAGCTTTGTTCCAGCCGCGGATGCGGCTTTCTCTCTCGGAAGCTTCAATCTCCGGCTCGAAGATTTTATCGATGGCCCAGTTCTTAATGACGTCTTCCTTGCTGTCCCAGTAGCCGACCGCAAGACCTGCAAGATATGCCGCGCCCATGGCGGTTGTCTCTACACACCGGGGGCGGTTTACCGGCGCGTTGATAATGTCAGCCTGCGTCTGCATTAGAAAGTCGTTGGCGCTTGCGCCGCCGTCTACCTTAAGGGCTGCCAGCTCGATTCCGGAATCTGCCTTCATAGCTGTGAGAACATCATTTACCTGATAGGCCAGGGATTCCAGGGTTGCGCGGATGATATGGTACTTATTTACGCCGCGGGTAATGCCTACGATGGTTCCGCGGGCGTACTGATCCCAGTGGGGAGCGCCGAGACCGGTAAAGGCAGGCACCACATAGCAGCCGTTGGTATCCTTTACCTTTTTGGCCATATATTCAGAATCCGATGCGGAGTCAATCAGTCTTAATTCGTCGCGGAGCCACTGGATAGCAGCGCCTGCGACAAAGATGGAACCCTCCAGCGCGTAGTTTACCTTGCCGTCCAGTCCCCAGGCAATGGTGGTTACCAGTCCGTTTTGGGAGAAAATAGGCTTTTCGCCGGTGTTCATCAGCATAAAGCAGCCAGTTCCGTAGGTATTCTTTGCTTCGCCGGGATTGAAGCAGGTCTGTCCGAATAATGCGGACTGCTGGTCGCCGGCAGCGCCCGCAATGGGGATAGCTCCGCCCAGATAGGAGGGATCGCTGTGGCCGTAAACGCAGCTGGAGGGCTTCGGCTCCGGAAGCATGCATTTGGGGATATTCAGTTCAGAGAGAATCTCATCGTCCCACTGTAAGGTATTGATGTTGAACAGCATGGTACGGGAGGCATTGGAATAGTCCGTTACATGTACGGCGCCCTTTGTGAGTTTCCAGATAAGCCAGGTCTCAACGGTTCCGAATAACAGTTCGCCCTTTTCTGCCCGTTCTCTGGCGCCCTCCACGTGGTCAAGCAGCCATTTTACTTTAGTACCGGAGAAATAAGCGTCGATAACCAGTCCGGTTTTCGCCCGGAACTTGTCAGTCAGACCCTTCTCCTTCAGGCTGTCGCAGTATTCTGAGGTTCTGCGGCATTGCCATACAATCGCGTGATGAATCGGCTCACCGGTATTCTTATCCCATACAATCGTTGTTTCACGCTGATTTGTAATACCGATAGCTGCGATATCCTCTGCCGTCGCGCCAATCATGTTCATTGCTTCGACTGCGACGCCGAGCATGCTCGCCCAGATTTCATCTGCGTCATGCTCAACCCAGCCCGGTTTCGGGAAATACTGGGTGAATTCTCGCTGTGCGACGCTGCACAGTTCTCCCTTTTCATTGAACAGGATACAGCGATTGCTGGTGGTTCCCGCGTCCAGTGCCATTACATAGTTTGCCATACTGTTTCCTCCTTAAAAATAAAAGGAGCGCATAAAATAATAGCCGGTTATCAGCTATCACGCCTTGCTCTCCTATCATAACTTCTCTGTTCAGTTAATGTAAGTATAGCATGACCTGTTATTCTTATCAATAAAAAATGGAAATATCTTTTTTTGGAGAATTCCCTGTCGGAAAACACGAAAACATGATACAATCATAAAAGAATGAAACAGGAGAGTCGTATTTATGGAAGAACAACAGACCCCCCATAAGCGCCGGGTGCGTTATAAGGGAAAATATCCAAAGAAATTTGAGGAAAAATATAAGGAGCTCCAGCCGGAAAAATATCAGGATACGGTGGAGCATGTGATTCAGAAGGGCAATACGCCTGCGGGCATGCACATCTCGATTATGGTAGACGAGATTCTGAATTTCCTGAAGATTCAGCCTGGCGAGACAGGCTTTGACGCCACCCTGGGTTATGGCGGCCATACAAAGGCTATGCTTCAGTGCCTGCAGGGGCAGGGACATCTGTATGCCACAGATGTGGATCCGGAGGAATCGGCCAGAACGAAAAAGCGTCTGGAGGATCAGGGCTACGGCGAGGATATTCTGACTATTAAATTGCAGAACTTCTGCACCATCGATGAGATCGCCAAAGAAGTGGGCGGTTTTGATTTTGTGCTGGCAGATCTGGGCGTTTCATCTATGCAGATTGATAATCCGAAACGGGGCTTCTCCTTTAAGGTAGACGGGCCGCTGGATCTGCGTCTGAATCAGCAGAAGGGGATCAGCGCGGCGGAGCGTCTGGATACCATCGGCCGGGACGAGCTGGCAGGTATGCTCTATGAGAATTCCGATGAGCCCTACGCGGAAGAGCTGGCCAAAGCCATCACCGATGAAATCCGCCGGGGCAACCGGGTAGATACCACCACGAGGCTCCGGGAAATCATAGAAAAGACGCTGGATTTCCTGCCGGAAAAGGAAAAGAAGGAGACGGTTAAGAAAACCTGTCAGCGGGTATTTCAGGCTCTCCGTATCGATGTAAATCAGGAATTTGAGGTGCTTTACGAGTTTATGGAGAAGCTGCCGGGGGCGTTGAAGCCGGGAGGCCGGGCCGCGATTCTGACCTTCCATTCCGGCGAGGATAAGCTGGTGAAGGTAGCTATGAAGGAAGGATACCGTTCCGGAATCTACAGCAGCTATTCCAAAGATGTGGTGCGCCCGTCCGCGGAGGAATGTGTTCGAAACCCGAGATCCCGTTCCACGAAAATGCGTTGGGCGATCCGGGCAGAGGAATAAATGAGAGATAAGAATAAGGGAGGATTTTATCATGAAAATCGCAGTAACCTATGACAACGGAAATGTATTCCAGCATTTTGGAAAGACCGAGTCTTTCAAGGTGTATGAGGTAGAGAACAACCAGGTAGTGAAAAGCGAAGTCATCGGATCCAACGGAACCGGTCACGGCGCTCTGGCAGGACTTCTGGCAGATCAGGGTATCGACGTTCTGATTTGCGGCGGGATCGGCGGAGGCGCCCAGGCGGCTCTTGCAGAGGCAGGCGTGGAGCTGTGCTCCGGCGCGGAGGGCGACACGGACGCAGCCGTAGAGGCTTACCTGAAGGGAGAACTGACAAGCGCGGGAGCTACCTGCGATCATCACGATCACGAAGAGGGACATTCCTGCGGCGATCATGAGGAGGGCGGCTGCGGCGGAAGCTGCGGAAGCTCCTGCGGAGGCGGCTGCGGACAGCCCCAGCTTACCGGCCGGAATGTGGGAAAGACCTGCAGAACCCATTACAGGGGAACCTTCAACGACGGAACCCAGTTTGATTCTTCCTATGATCGGGGAGAGCCTCTGGAGTTTATCTGCGGCGCGGGCCAGATGATTCGCGGCTTTGACGCGGCTGTGGCTGACATGGAAGTGGGACAGGTGGTAGACATTCACCTGATGCCGGAGGAAGCCTACGGCATGCCGAATCCGGACGCCATTTTCACACTGGAAATCGCGCAGCTTCCTGGATCTGAGGAGCTAGAGGTAGGTCAGGGCGTATATCTGACCAATCAGTTCGGCCAGCCCTTCCCGGTAAAGGTGACAGCCAAGGACGAGAAGACCATCACCTTCGACGCCAACCATGAGATGGCAGGCAAGGAGCTGAACTTCAAGATTGAACTGGTAGAAGTAAAATAAACACATAAGAAAAAGGGAGCGCAGGCTCCCTTTTTTGCTTAAAATTTTATTACTTCCAGGGGAAGGTGACAATTCCATAGATATAGATAACTGCTACGATACCCGGCAGTACAAATCGGAAGATAGGCTTCATCCAGCTTTGGATCTTCAGGCCGGATCCGGTGTTGGCCTCCCGGATAAAGTTGTCCCAGCCCCAGCCGATACGGTTGCAGCAGAACAGGGCCAGTACAAGAGAGCCCAGCGGAAGAATATTGGTGGAGACGATAAAGTCCCAGAAATCCAGCCAGGTGGTACCTGCGGAGAAGGGCTGGAAATGAAGCACACTGAAGCCCAGTGCGGTAGTCAGGGCCAGAACAAAGACACCTGTTCCGCAGATCAGGCTTCCCTTGCGGCGGGACCAGCCAGTCAGCTCCCGGATCATGGCAAGAATATTTTCGCAGACGCCCAGTACTGTGGACATGGCGGCGAAAATCATGAACAGGAAGAACAGGGTTCCCCACAGATGTCCGCCGGACATATGGTTAAATACCGCGGCCATGGTGTCAAAGAGCAGGCTGGGGCCGGCGTTGACCTCCAGTCCGTAGGTGAAGCAGGCTGGGAAAATGATGATACCTGCCAGGACAGCCACCAGAGTATCCAGAAAAATAACGTGGACGGCTTCTCCCATCAGGGAACGTTCCTTTCCGATGTAGCTGCCGAAAATCGCCATTCCGCCCATTCCGGTAGAAAGGGAGAAGAAGGCCTGGTTCATGGCAGCCACGATAACCGTACCGTCAATTTTGGAGAAATCCGGTTTCAGGTAAAAGCTCATACCTTCCCCGGCCCCTCTCAGAAGGAGACTGTGTACAGCCAGAATCAGCATGAGAACCAGCAGCGCGGACATGATGATTTTGGAAATCCGTTCCAGACCGCCCTGCAGATCAAAGGAAAGAATGACAAAAGCCACGACTACCGTAACCAGAAGAAAGGTTACGTTGACAGCCGGACTGGCGATCATGGGCGCAAAACCTAAGGATGCACTCTGTCCGGTTAGAAATTTGCAGAAATAATAAATAATCCAGCCACAGACCACGGTGTAGAAGGCCATCAGGGCCAGATTGCCCAGAAGACAGATCCAGCCGAAGCCGCTCCACTTCTGGCCGGGCTTCTGAAGCTTCCGATACATATAGAGAGGGCTTGTCTGAGCCGCTCTTCCGATGGAAAACTCCAGGGTCAGAGCGGGAATGCCCAGGATAATCAGGCAGAGAAGATAGACTACCATAAAGCTGCCGCCGCCGTTCTGGCCGCAGAGCCACGGAAATTTCCACACATTTCCGCAGCCGATGGCACAGCCGGCGGAAAGCATAATGAAGCCCAGACGGCTTCCCAGTTGTTCACGTTTCATAAGTAAAACCTCCATTAAAAGATAGCTTTTATCATCATATCACAATCTGATAAGATAAGAAACCATATTTGTAAAATAAGTGGTTTCATGATACACTAACGAAAAGAAAGAGAAGGAAATGGAACATTATGACAGAGAAAAAAGGAATCGCCTATTATCATCTTCCGGGCTTGTTTGAATTCTATGAGCTGTACCGGTTATTTCTGCCCCTGTTTCGGGAACACCGGGAATGGTTTTACGACTGGTGCGACATCGGTTCTATTTATGGGGCTCCGGCGGACTGTATCTGGGGCGGCGGCCGCACAGGAAACGGATACGTGGAAGCCCGGGAGGTGCTTGCGCTCACGGAGGAGTATGGGATTTCAGCCCGGCTTACCTTCAGCAATTCCCTGCTTCGTCCGGAGCACCTTTCCGACAGGAAATGCAACGACCTCTGCGCGCTGCTGGAAAAGACCGGGGCAGTTCCAAACGGCGTGATTCTTCATTCAGATTTGCTGCTCGATTATTTAAAGAAGACTTATCCGGGACTTTATTTTGTATCTTCCACGACAAAGGTTCTGACAGATTTTCAAGAGTGCCATAAAGAAATCCATAGAGAAGATTTTCGCTATGTAGTACCGGATTTCCGCCTGAATAAGGCGTTGGATAAATGGGATACGTTATCACAATCAGAAAAAGACAAAGTCGAATTCCTATGCAATGAGTGCTGCTGGTTCGGCTGCCGGGACAGAAAAAGCTGCTATGAGGCTGTGAGCAGGAAAAATCTGGGAGAATTCGGGACTGAGCATAGCTGTCGGGCTCCCGGCGGAGGAGACGGCTACCGTTTTTCCAGGGCCATGGAAAATCCGGGCTTTATCGGGATAGATGAGATTCGGAACCGGTATCTGCCCCTGGGCTTTTCCCAGTTTAAAATCGAGGGCCGGGGGCTGGGAAGCGCCCTGATTCTAGAATTTCTGCTCTATTATATGACAAAGCCGGAATACCAGCTTTTCGTGAGAGAGGAAATTTATCTGGACGCGATGTTGGATTTGTTTTGATTTTACATAAACTTAACATAATCTGCGATCTTCTTTTACCTCTCCTTGATAAGGTGATAACAGAATCAAAAGAAAAAATTAACTTTGAAAAGTTATCATGAATGTAATATCAGGAGGGAGTACAACATGCAACATGTAGAAATGCTGTTTCGTTTTATCGGCGGTCTGGGTATGTTCCTGTACGGCATGAATGTCATGGCGGACGGACTGCAGAAATCCGCGGGAGATAAGATGAAACATTTACTGGAGTTCCTGACCAGAAACCGTCTGATGGGAATTCTGGTGGGAGCAGGAGTGACCGCGATTATCCAGAGCAGCTCGGCCACCACGGTTATGGTAGTTGGTTTTGTAAACGCAGGGCTCATGAATCTGACTCAGGCGGTAGGCGTCATCATGGGTGCCAATATCGGTACGACGGTGACGGCCTGGCTGGTGTCCATGAGTGAATGGGGCGCTTTCCTGAAGCCGGAATTTTTTGCTCCGCTTCTGATTGGAATCGGCGCTTTTATGCTGCTGTTTTCCAAAAAGGAAAAAATCGTCGATGTGAGCGAAATCCTGGTCGGCTTCGGCGTACTGTTTATCGGACTGAATTTTATGTCTGGCGCAATTACCCCTTACCGGGATGCGCCGATTTTCTCCGAGGCCTTCCGGGTACTGGGTCGGAATCCGATCCTAGGCATGCTGGCCGGCCTGGCGGTTACAGCTCTGATTCAGAGCTCTTCCGCGTCGGTGGGTATTCTGCAGACGCTGGCGGCCAACGGCCTGGTCAACTGGAGTTCGGCGATGTTTATTACCCTGGGACAGAATATCGGTACCTGTGTAACCGCGCTGCTGTCCAGTCTGGGTGCCCACAAAACCGCGAAGCGGGCGGCGGTGATCCATTTCCTTTTTAATACCATCGGCGCAATTGTATTCGGCCTTCTGATGTTTGTGGTCTTTACCATCAACAAGGCCTGGGCGTCTTCAGAAATTAACAGTGTGGGAATTTCCATGTTCCATACCTTCTTTAATGTTACGAATACCCTTCTTCTTTATCCCTTCGGCAATCTTCTGGTGAAGCTGTCCGGAATGATTGTGAAGGATGACGGGGAGGAGGAGCAGGCGGAAGAGGCCTTCGAGCTGCCCCATATTGAGTCCCGTTTTCTGGAGACTCCGTCCTTTGCGGTAGAGGGCGCCCTGAAGGAAACCGTCCGCATGGGCGAACTGGCGATTGCCCACGTGGAGCTTGTATTTGACGCCATTCGGACCGGCAGCCAGAAACGGGTTGACAAGGCGGTCCGCTTAGAGCAGAATATGAATGAGTATGAGAAAAAGATGACAGAATATCTGACGGAAATCAGCAAGGGATCCCTGACGGATCACCAGCGTCTGATTATCAATAATCTGTTTTATACGGTCAGCGACATGGAGCGGATCAGCGACCACTGCGACAATCTGGCAGAGCTGACCCAGGATATGATTCACGACGGCCTGCATTTTTCTATGGAAGCCATGCATGATTTTGAGGAGATTGCGGAACTGACTGTAGATGCGGTGAAGGCGGCCGTACTGGCCCGGGAGACCGAGAAAATGGCCTATGTGCAGCAGGTGATTCAGATTGAGGACGAGATAGACGATCTGGAGGAGGATTTAAGGACCCAGCATATCAACCGTCTGGCCCAGAATCAGTGCTCAGCGGCCAGGGGCGCGATTTTCCTGGATATGCTCAGCAATATTGAGCGGATTTCTGATCATGCAAATAATATTGTGGAATATGTGGCAGATGAGAAAGAGGGATAACGGTGAAGAAGAAGGTTCTGATAGGCTATATTGTTGCGGCAATTATCGCGTTAGTCGCGTTTGAATACGCATTTTGGACAAATGGCTTCAGCTATCTGGAGCATCAGAGCGAGAAAAGCTATCTGACCCAGGCGGAAATGCTGCGGGATTTGTTCCGGGCAGAGGATGTGGCCGGGGACAATGGCTATGAGCAGTTTGCGGAGAATTACGCGAAAGCCTACAATATCCGGATCACCATTATAGATTCCGAGGGCAATGTACTGGGAGAGTCCCAGGGAGCCAGCCAGCTGATGAGCAATCATCTGAACCGGGAAGAGGTGCAGAAGGCCCTGGAGGGGGAGAGCAACAGCCTAATCCGAAAATCCGATACCTTTGATGTGGATTACTGCTACTGCGCGGTGCCTGTGGACTGCGGTGATTTTCACGGCGTCATGCGCGTGGCCCTGCCTTTAAGTGAACTGAAAAATATGGACAATGAATTTGCCCGCTCCACGATTCTGGTAACCCTGGTGCTTCTGGTTGTGGTATTTTTCCTGGGCGCTTATTTCCGGAAATATGTGCAGGCCATGAAGAAGGTGGAAAATATGCGGCGGGAATTCGTGTCCAATGTGACCCATGAGCTGAAGACACCGCTGACCTCTATCCGGGGCTTTGTGGAAACCCTGAAGGACGGAGCTATTGAGGATCCGAAGATGGCCCACAGATTTCTGGATATCATTGACATTGAGACAGAGCGGCTGAGCCATCTCATTAGCGATACCCTGCTGTTGTCCGAGATTGAGAGCAAGCAGGACACCAACCGGGAGCCCTGCGACGTCAACGCAGTGATCGCCGAGGTGGTGGAGCTTCTGCAGCCCAAGGTCAAGGAGCATGTCCGCCTGATTTTCCAGCCGGATCCGACGCTGAAGCCCTATAACTGCAACCGGGACCGGATCAAGCAGCTGCTGATCAATCTGGTGGATAACGGCCTGAAGGCCACAGAATTCGGCGCCGTCACCGTCAGGTGCCGCACCATGGGAAATGAACTGGTGCTGGAAATCTCGGATACGGGGATCGGAATGGAGGAGGAGCAGCTGGAGCGGATTTTCGAACGCTTCTACCGGGTAGATAAGGGACGTTCCAAGGCCCAGGGCGGTACCGGACTGGGACTGTCCATTGTGAAGCATATCGTGGAACTGTATCAGGGAACCGTTCATGTAACCAGTAAACCGGGCGTAGGTACGGAATTTACAGTGAAGCTGCCGTATTAAAAAGAGTATAGAAATATTTGCAGACACGGAAGCATTGCAGAGGAGATATCATGGCAAAAAAAGTCATATTAACGATAGACGATGAGGAACATATCTTAGATCTGTTGGAATATAATCTGGAAAAAAACGGATACGAAGTTCTGCGGGCTGAGACTGGAGAAAAGGGACTGGCGATTCTGAAAACCATGCAGGTGGATCTGGTGCTGCTGGATTATATGCTGCCCGGCATGGACGGGATTGAGGTGCTGAAAAGCCTGCGGGCAGACAAAAACCTGTCCACTATGCCGGTGATTATGCTGACCGCCAAGGGTGAGGAAATTGACAAGGTTCTGGGACTGGAGATGGGCGCCGACGATTATATCAGCAAGCCCTTCGGTATCCGGGAGCTGCTGGCCCGGGTGAAAGCCCTGCTTCGCAGAAGCTCACTGGAAAAAATCGAGTCGGAACCGGAGGATAAGATCACAGCGGGAGACCTGATCATTAACAATACCTCCCGGGAGGTTTATATGGAAGGAAAGCCGGTATTCCTGTCTCTGAAGGAATTTGAGCTTCTCTACCTTCTTGCCAGCCACCGCAACCGGGTATTTACCCGGGAGCAGCTTCTGGAGCTGATCTGGGGCTATGAATATTCCGGAGAAACCCGGACTGTAGACGTCCATGTGCGGAATCTCCGCAAGAAGATCGAAAAGGATCCGGATCACCCCCAGTATATTCAGACCGTGCGCGGCATGGGTTACAAATTTGTCTGAATGATAATTTCATAAGATCTTTGGTCTGAAGAATCCTGCTTAGAATCCTGTTTGGCAGGATTCTTTTTTTTGCAAAAACCCTTACACCCTCTTTACAGACACTTTACGAAACCTGGCTTTTACCCTTTACATTGGCAGACTAAGATATAAATCACAGGGCGGGCAAGAGAAACCAAACGCCCTGGAGAAGAAAAGAGAGAAGAGGCCGGAAACGTTCACCCGGCGAAAAGGAGAAAGCATTATGAAAAAGAAAACAGTTAGCTTATTGATGACCATGGCACTTACAGCAGCAATGCTGGCAGGCTGCGGAAGCTCTGAGACTGCAGATACCACAGCAGCTGCAGATACTACGGCTGAGGCAGAGGATACTGCGGCAGCGGCAGATACAGCAACAGCAGATTTTGACACCGAAGAGGATATCTCTGTATATTCCCGTGAGGACGGTTCCGGAACCAGAGGCGCATTCATCGAGCTGTTCGGTGTAGAAGAGAAGGACGCCAACGGAGAAAAGATTGACAACACCACGGAGGACGCAACCATCACCAACAATACCTCCGTTATGATGACCGGCGTGGCTGGCGATGATTACGCAATCGGATACGTATCCTTAGGTTCCCTGAACGATACCGTAAAGGCACTGAAGATTGACGGCGTAGAGCCGACCGTAGAAAATATCAAGAGCGACAGCTACAAGGTATACAGACCCTTCAACATCGCAACCAAGGGCGAGGTAAGCGAGGCTGCGCAGGATTTCATCGATTATATCCTGAGCGCAGAGGGACAGCAGATTGTAAGCGATGAGGGATACATCACCATCGACGACGCAGCTCCGGCATTCGCAGGCGGCCAGGCAAGCGGCAGCGTGACAGTAGCAGGATCCTCTTCCGTATCTCCGGTGATGGAGAAGCTGGCAGAGGCTTATATGAAGCTGAACGGCAACGTAAAGATTGAGATTCAGACCAGTGATTCTACCACCGGTATGACCTCCGCTATTGACGGCGTATGTGACATCGGAATGGCTTCCAGAGAGCTGAAGGACACGGAGGCTGAGAAGCTTACTGCAACGGTTATCGCACAGGATGGTATCGCGGTAGTTGTGAATAACAACAACCCCATCGACAACCTGACTAAAGACCAGGTAAAGAGCATTTACGTAGGCGAGACTACTTCCTGGAGCGAGGTAGAGTAAGCAAAAGAGGGCAAATGATATGAAACAGGCGGCTTGGAAAGCGCGTATCAAGGAAGTATTTATGCAGGCGGTGTTCTTCATAGCCGCCTGCACCTCTATTCTGGCAGTAATACTCATTTGTGTATTTCTGTTTGCCAACGGACTTCCGGCCATCGGAAAAATCAGACCGATGGAGTTCCTGCTGGGAACCAGATGGAAGCCGGGCAACAACATTTTCGGAATTCTGCCTTTTATCCTGGGCAGCATCTACGTGACAGCGGGAGCAATTCTCATCGGAGTTCCCATCGGAATCCTGACCTCGATTTTCATGGCGTACTATTGCCCGAAGAAAATCTACCGTCCCCTGAAGGCAGCCACCGAGCTGCTGGCCGGAATCCCGTCGGTTGTATACGGCTTTTTCGGTATGATGGTTCTGGTTCCCCTGCTCCGGCAGATTCCCCATTGCAAGGGAAATGTCATGCTGACCGCATGCATTCTTCTGGGTATCATGATTCTGCCAACCATCATCGGAACCACAGAAACAGCTCTTCGGAGCGTACCGGCCATGTACCATGAGGGAGCATTGGCACTGGGAGCAACCAAGGAGCGGAGCGTATTTACGGTTATCGTACCGGCGGCAAAATCCGGTGTGCTGACCGGAATTGTACTGGGAATCGGCCGGGCCATCGGCGAGACCATGGCAGTTATTATGGTAGCCGGAAATCAGACTAAGATGCCGGAAAGCCTGTTTAAAGGCGTCCGTACCATGACAGCCAATATCGTCATTGAGATGGGCTACGCCACAGACCTGCACCGGGAGGCTCTGATTGCCACGGCGGTTGTGCTCTTTGTATTTATTCTGATTATCAACTTAAGCGTATCACTGTTAAGGAGGGGCGGAAATGGAAGCAATTAACAAGCAGACGGCAGGCGATAAGCTCCATGCCCTGCAAAAGCATCCGGGTTCCCTGATTCTGTTCCTGCTGGTGGTGCTGGCAGCATGCGTGACCTTTGCCGTACTGATTTTCCTGATTGCCTACATTCTGATTCGGGGCGTACCCTATCTGACGCCGGAGCTGTTCTCCCTGCATTATACCTCGGATAACGTTTCCCTGATGCCGGCGCTGTTCAACACCATCGAAATGATTTTCCTGGCGCTGATTCTGGCAGTTCCTGTGGGTATCTTTTCTGCCATTTATCTGGTGGAATACGCGAAAAAGGGAAATAAATTCGTCGGCGTGGTGCGGGTAACGGCGGAAACGCTGTTGGGTATTCCCTCTATCGTCTATGGCCTGTTTGGTATGCTGTTTTTCGTAACAAAGCTGAAATGGAGCTACTCCATGCTGGCCGGCGCCTTCACCCTGGCGATTATGATTCTTCCGCTGATTATGCGGACCACGGAGGAAGCGTTGATTTCCGTACCGGATTCTTACCGGGAGGGAAGCTTCGGACTGGGAGCCGGAAAGCTCCGGACCGTCTTTCAGGTGGTACTGCCCAGCGCGATTCCGGGTATCCTGGCAGGTGTGATCCTGGGAATCGGCCGTATCGTGGGCGAGACGGCGGCGCTGATGTATACCTCCGGAACGGTGGCCAAGTATGCGGGAGCCATGGAATCCGGACGGACTCTGGCTTTACATATGTACGTGCTGACCAGTGAGGCCCTTCATGTGGATCAGGCCTCTGCCACAGCCGTAGTGCTGCTGGTAATTGTCATCGGAATTAACGCGTTTTCAGGCTTTATTGCAAAGAAGCTGGCGAAGAAGACAGGAGAATAGAAATGGGTATTATGAAGATTGAACATCTGGATCTGTTCTACGGGGATTTCCAGGCGCTCAAAAATGTAAATATGGAGATTGAGAAAAATGAGATTACCGCATTTATCGGCCCGTCCGGCTGCGGCAAATCCACCTTCCTCAAATCCCTGAACCGTATGAATGATATGGTGGCCGGCTGTAAGATTACCGGAAAGGTAACCTTAAACGGACAGGACATCTATAAGGGAATGGACGTGAATGACCTGCGCCGGAGAGTGGGCATGGTATTCCAGAAGCCGAATCCGTTTCCCATGAGTATCTACGACAATATTGCCTATGGTCCCCGGACCCACGGAATCCGGAATAAAGCGAAGCTGGACGAAATCGTAGAGGAATCCCTGCGGAACGCGGCGATCTGGGACGAGACCAAGGATCGTCTGAAAAAGAGCGCCCTGGGTATGTCCGGCGGACAGCAGCAGCGTCTCTGTATCGCCAGGGCCCTGGCCGTGAAGCCGGAGATTTTACTGATGGACGAGCCGACCTCCGCGCTGGATCCGATTTCCACCTCTAAGATTGAGGACCTGTGTATGGAGCTGAAGAAGAGCTTTACGATTGTGATGGTAACCCACAACATGCAGCAGGCGGCGCGTATTTCCGACAAGACCGCATTTTTCCTGCTGGGCGAGGTGATTGAGTACGGCAACACGGATCAGATCTTCTCCATGCCGAAGGATACCCGTACCGAAAACTATATTTCAGGAAGGTTTGGTTGATGCTATGAGAGATTTTTATGAAGAACAGCTGAATGAGCTGCATACACAGATGATCGCCATGGGAGGTCTGTGTGAAAAGGCCATTTCCAATGCTACAAAAGCTCTGACAGACGGTGATCTGCAGCTGGCAGAGGAAATTATGAAGAATGACGCCATCATCAACCGTCAGGAGCGGGATATCGAGAGTCTCTGTATGAAACTGATTCTCCATCAGCAGCCGGTGGCGGGGGATCTCCGCCGGGTTTCTGCGGCCCTGAAAATGGTGACGGATATGGAGCGTATCGGCGACCAGGCGGCAGATATCGCGGATATTGTCCTTGATATGAATGAGAAGCTTCCGGTTAAGTTTCTCCATGTGTGCAAGATGGGCGTAGCAGCCATGAAAATGGTCACAGACAGCGTGAACGCCTACGTGGACGGAGACCTGGAGCTGGCCCGCCAGGTTATCCGGGACGACGACGTCGTAGATAACCTGTTCCTGAAGGTACGCGGAGAGATTCTGGAGTCTATCCGGGACGGCAGCAGCCGCGGGGAAGAGGTTCTGGATCTGTTCATGGTGACCAAGTATTATGAGCGCATTGGCGACCACGCCACGAACATCGCGGAGTGGGTAGAGTACTCCATAACCGGGGAACGGTCCAATGAGAATTAAGGAAAGAAAGCCTCTCCGGGGGATCGCACTGCGGCGGAATGGAATCATGTCGCTTATGCGACCCGCCGCAGGCGGAGAATCCTGCTTTGCAGGATTCTTTCTTGTCATTTGTTCTTATAAATGATTTTAAAATATCAGAAAATAATAAAATATTTACACAAATAAAACAATAATAAAAGAAAAAACTTAAAATAAATGAAAAATAAGTATTGACAAATGGAAGAAGCCCAGCTATAATACAATTAAAGATAAGGAACAAGAAAAAACAAAACAAAAGCTTCAAAAAGAAAGGAAGCGAAAAACAACTCAACTATCTTCTTAAATATAACCCAGTTATATTTAACATAGAGAATGAGTAATCTAAGTAAAGGAGGTACAGTCCAACAGGAAGGTAACGAATTACCCCATAATCTGAGAAAGCGAGGTACAGACCACCGAAGACGTAAGAGGGACTTCCTAAAAAAGCTTTCAGAAAGATGTCAATCTTAATCAAAAGCAGATTTACGGAAGGCAGGGTAAAAAAGTAACCGGAAACAAAACGTTCGATGAGGATCGGTAGCAGAAAAGAAGAAAAGCCGGATGAGAAAGAAGGAAGAAAAAGCAAACCGGTATAAATGAACTTTACAGAAGATCGAAAAACAAAACCGAGCACAGAAGAAATCGAACGGAAAAAGTCAATGAGACTTCAAAAATAAAATAGAAACTGAAAACAGAATAAAGAAATGAGGTATTAGTCCAATGGACAGCATAGTTTGACAGCGGGTATCAAAGAAAGTAGAGTTGATACCCGCTGAATTATTTTGTCCAAAAATAGGATTCGTGCTATAATGAAAAAAACTTATGGAGAAGGAGAACCCCATGTCCCTGCAATTCATTTTCGGTAATTCCGGCGCGGGAAAATCTTATACCCTGTACCGGAGTGTGATCGAGGATTCCATCCGCAACCCGGAACAGAGCTACCTGGTGATTGTGCCGGAGCAGTTTACCATGCAGACCCAGAAGGAGTTGGTGCGGCTGCATCCGGACGGAGGTATCCTGAATATTGATATCCTGAGCTTTCAGCGTCTGGCGTACCGGGTATTTGAGGAAACCGGAACCCAGGTGGGAAAGGTGCTGGAGGAAACCGGAAAGAATCTGGTGCTTCGGAAGCTTGCCCAGGAGAAAAAAGGGGAGCTGAAGGTTCTGGGCGGAAACCTGAAGAAAATGGGATATATCAGCGAGATTAAGTCGCTGATTTCCGAGCTGACCCAGTATGCGGTGACGGAGGAAGCCCTTTCCAGGCTGGTGGAGCAAAGCAGGGAAAAGCCGCAGCTGTATTATAAATTGCAGGATGTGCAGGTGCTTTACCGGGCTTTTCATGCGTATCTGGCCGATCAGTATATTACGGCGGAGGAGCTTCTGGAGGTACTTTGCCGAGTAGTGGAGCAATCTGCCCTGATCCGGGAGAGCGTGATTGTGCTGGACGGCTTTACCGGTTTTACGCCCATCCAGAATCTGCTGCTGCAGAAGCTGATGCTGTACGCGAAAAAGGTTGTAGTGACAGTGACTATAGACGAGCGGGAGAACCCCTACCGGGTGGAAGGGGAGCACCAGCTCTTTTATCTGAGCAAAAAGACAGTGGCAGGTCTGAAACGGCTGGCAGAGGAGACCGGGGTACCGGAGGAGAAGCCCCTCTGGGTACACCCCGGTGAAAAGAGCCGGTTTTCCGCCGGAGGAGAGCTGGCCTGGCTGGAGCAGAACCTGTTCCGGCTGCGGTGGCGCAGCTGTCCGGAGAACCAGGGCTCTGGTCAGATCCGCCTTCAGCTGCTTAAGAATCCGGAGGAGGAGGTCGCCTGGGCTGCCGGGAAAATCCGGGAGCTGATTCGGGAAAAGCAGTATCATTACCGGGATTTCGCCCTGATTACCGGAGATATGGAGGCCTACAGTCCGGTGCTGGAGCGGGTTCTGGAAGATTATGGAATCCCCTGCTTCCTGGATAATAAGCGAAGTATTCTGAAAAATCCTTTTGTGGAATGGATCCGGGCGCTTCTGGAGATTGCGGAGCAGGATTTCTCATACGAATCGGTGTTCCGGTATCTGCGAAGCGGACTTTCCGGCATGAAACCGGAAGAAGTGGATCTGCTGGAAAATTATGTGCTGGCCCTCGGAATCCGGGGTGCGAAGCGGTGGGAGGATCGATTTATCCGCAGCTACCGGGGACTGACGGAAGAGGATCTGGAGCGCATTGACAGCTACCGGGCCCGGGTGGCAGAGGACTTGCTGCCCTTTGTAAAAATACAGCGTAAGAAGGCCGTGGACGTCCGGACAAGAACCACAGCCCTCTACGAACTGATCGTGAAGAAGGGGATTCAGGGCAGACTGGCTGTCTTTGAGGAACGGTTTAAACGGGAAAATAACCAGGTGCTGGCCAAGGAGTATCACCAGATTTATGGAATCCTGATGGATCTTCTGGACAAGCTGGTGGATCTTCTGGGCGAGGAGGAGCTGACGGTCCGGGAGTACACGGAGCTTCTGGAAGCGGGCTTTGGAGAAGCCCGGGTGGGTGTCATTCCTCCTGGTGTGGATCAGGTGATGGCCGGAGATATGGAGCGTACCCGGCTTAAGGACGTAAAGGTACTCTTTTTCCTGGGCGTCAATGAGGGCAGCGTGCCGAAGAACGCTTCCCGGGCGGGGCTTCTGTCCGATATGGAGCGGGAACAGCTGCGGGGAGCCGGCATGGAGCTGGCGCCTACGGCCCGGGAGCAGGGATATATCCAGCGGTTTTATCTGTATCTGAATCTGACGAAGCCGTCGGAGCGGCTCTATATCTCCTGCACGCTTTTGGACGGCGGAGGAAAGGCGCTGCGGCCTTCCTATCTGATGAATGTGATGAAGCGTTTGTTCCCGGCGCTTACCCTGGAGCAGGAGAGCGCCCGGAGTAAATCCGGCCTGCCCCGGACAGAGGGGGAGGGACTGCGGCTGCTGATAGAGGGCCTGAAGGAATACCGGGAGGGCAGAGGCAGCGGGCAGTTTTATGAGCTGTACCGCTGGTACGCAAGACAGGAGCGGTATGAGGAAAAGCTGGCGCAGCTTCTGGAGGGAGCCTTCTCGGCGCATCGGGATACGAAGCTTGGAAAAGCGGTGGCCCACGCCCTTTACGGAACCGTGCTGGAGAACAGCGTGACCCGTCTTGAGCAGTACGCGGCCTGCGCCTATGCTCATTTTCTCATGTACGGCCTGAAGCTTTCAGAGAGGGAGCAGTATGAATTTGCTCCGGTGGATATGGGAAATATTTTCCATGAGACGCTGGAGGCATTTTCGAAGAAGCTGGACGCCAGCGACTATACCTGGAAGACGCTGCCCCGGGAGGTGGCGGACGACTGGGTGGAGGAGTGTCTGGCGGCCCTGACGGTGGATTACGGCAATACCGTGCTGAACAGTACGGCCCGGAACCAATATATGATTCGCAGAATGGCCCGTATTCTGAAGCGGACAGTCTGGGCACTGGGCGAGCAGATACGAAAGGGTCTGTTTACGCCGGAAAATTACGAGATCTCCTTTTCCAGTGTCTCGGATCTGGAGTCTGTCAATCTGGAACTGTCGCCGGAGGAAAAACTGAAGCTCCGGGGACGGATCGACCGGGTGGATACCTGCGAGGACGAGGAGCATGTCTATGTGAAGGTGATTGATTATAAATCCGGCAGCACCTCATTTCAGCTTCTGTCCCTGTATCACGGCCTGCAGCTGCAGCTGGTGGTCTATCTGAACGCGGCCATGGAGCTGATGAAGAAGGAGTATCCGGATAAGGATGTTCTTCCGGCGGGCATACTCTATTATCAGATTCAGGATCCGGTGCTGGATACGGAGGGAGAGGAAGAGGATATAACGGCCCGGGTGCTGGAGAAGCTGAAGCCCGGCGGGCTGCTCAACCAGGATCCGGAGATCATAAGAAGGCTGGATCAGTCCATGCCGGGCCGCTCCCAGGTTCTGCCCATTTCCTATAATAAGGACGGAACCTTACGGTCCGGTTCCCCCGTGGCCAGCGAAGCGCAGTTTGCGGCGCTTTCACGTTATGTCAATCGAAAGATCCGGACGATTGGCTCCGAGGTGTTGGAGGGACGGATGGACGTGAATCCCTATGAGCTGAAGGGACGGACCGCCTGCGATTACTGTGCCTACAGCGGCGTCTGCGGCCTGGACAGCAAGACGGAAGGGTATCACAGGCGGAGACTGCCTGTTTTTGACGACGGAGAGATCTGGAAACGGATAGAGGAGGAAGAGCTGTGAGCGTCAGGTGGACCGAGGAACAGAAAAAAGTCATAGAAGTAAGAAATAAAAATGTGCTGGTCTCGGCTGCGGCAGGCTCCGGCAAGACGGCGGTCCTGGTAGAGCGGATTCTTTCTCTGGTCTGCGGAGAGGGAGAACAGGAGCAGCCGCTGGACGTGGACCGGCTTCTGGTGGTGACCTTTACCAAGGCGGCTGCGGCAGAAATGCGGGAGCGGGTGGGGCTGGCCCTGGAGAAGCGTCTGGAGAAAGATCCGGAAAATGAGCACCTGCAGAAGCAGCAGACTCTGATCCACAGCGCCCAGATTACGACCATCGACAGCTTCTGCCAGTATGTGATCCGCAATTATTTCCATCAGATTGATCTGGATCCCTCCTTCCGGATCGGTGACGAAGGGGAGCTGAAGCTGCTGAAGGGTGATGTGGTAAAGGAGCTTCTGGAGGAATGCTACGGGGAAACGGATCCGGAAAAAAAGGCCCGGTTCACAGAATTTGTGGAAGCCTATGCCACAGGAAAAAGCGACGCGGGGCTGGAAGCCCTGATTCTGCAGCTTTATGAATTTGCCATGAGTTATCCCTATCCGAAGCGCTGGCTTGGGGAATGTATGGAGCCTTACCGGGCGAAGTCAGAGGCAGAACTGATGGAGAGCCCCTGGATCCGGTTTATGCTGGATTATGTAAACCGGACGCTGGCAGATCTGGAAGGGGAACTACAGCGGATGCTGGCCGTCTGCCGTCTGCCGGGCGGGCCGTATATGTATGAGGATGCGCTGCAGGCGGATCTGATACAGGTGCAGGAGCTTAAGGAATGTAAAGGCTATGAGGTGCTTAGGGAGCGGCTTTTGGGGCTTTCCTTCGCGCGGCTGTCCACGAAGAAGGATCCGCTGGTGGAGGAGGAGCGAAAAGAGCAGATCAAGGCTTTCCGGGACGGTATGAAGAAAAGCCTGAAGGAGCTGAAGGAGAAGTATATTTCGGCACCGCTTGCAGACGTTCTAGAGGTGATACAGAGGGCGGCGCCGGCTACGGAGGTACTGCTGTCCCTGACGGCAGAATTCGCGGATCGCTATCAGGAAAAGAAGCGTCTGAAAAATCTGGCGGATTTTCCGGATCTGGAGCACCTGGCCCTGGAGATTCTGGTGGAGGACGTGAAGACCGATGAAAATGGAAGGCTGCGGCCGGTACCCACGGCTGCGGCGCGGGAGCTGTCCGCCCGGTACGCACAGATTATGATTGACGAATATCAGGACAGTAACCTGATTCAGGAGATTATCCTGAACAGCGTAAGCCGGGGACAGGGCGTTCCCAATGTGTTCATGGTGGGCGATGTAAAGCAGAGTATCTACCGTTTCCGTCTGGCAAGGCCGGAGCTTTTTATGGAAAAATACCATAGCTATCCCAAAAATGACGGAGGAGCAGAGATCCGGATCGACCTGCATAAGAACTTCCGGAGCCGGAGAGAGGTGCTGGAGGGTACCAACTACGTTTTTGAAAGGCTTATGACAGAGGCCGTGGGCGGAATTACCTACGACAGCGCGGCGGCGCTGTATCTGGGGGCGGAAATGCCGGATCCGGAGCAGAAAACGGGAAATGTGCCGGAATTGCTTTTGCTGGAGAAGAATAAAGAAGCTGTGCCGGAGGCAGAGGATCCGGAACAGAGCGAGCTGACGGAGCGGGAGCTGGAGGCTCATGGGGCGGCAGACTGTATCCGCAGAGTGATGGCGGAGGGAAGCGTCTGGGACGGAAAGACGGAAGCCTTCCGTCCGGTTCGGTACAGCGATATTGTGATTCTGCTCCGCAGCCTGACGGGCTGGGGAGACGTCTACGCCCGGGTGCTGAACGCGGCGGGGATTCCGGCCCATACGGAATCCCGGACCGGATATTTTACTACGATAGAGATTCAGACCCTTTTGAATCTTCTTCGTATCGTGGATAATCCCAGACAGGATATCCCGCTGGCGGCGGTGCTGAAATCCATGATTGGCGGCTTTACGGATGTGGAGCTGGCGAAGATCAAGAGCGCGTATCCACAGACCGGGTTCCATGAGGCCTGTATGCGGTACGCGGGAATCGCGGAGGAGCAGGAGAAGGAGCCGGACCGGGAGGAGGAGCTTCAGAAAAAGCTGCGCAGCTTTTATACGAAGCTTGGGACTTACCGGGAACGCGCCGAATTCCTTCCCATTCATGAGTTGATCGAAGAGCTTCTTAGGACCACCGGGTACGGCGATTACCTGGCGGCGGAGCCCGCGGGAACCCAGCGGGAGGCCAATGTGCGGATGCTGATTGAGCGCGCCATCGCCTTTGAAAAGACCAGCTACCGGGGACTGTTCCATTTTGTGCGATATATGGAGCAGCTTCAGAGCTATAACGAAGATTTCGGAGAGGCGGGGATCCTGGGAGAAAATGAGGACGCCGTCCGGATCATGACTATTCATAAGAGCAAAGGTCTGGAATTTCCCATTGTCATCGTGGCAGGCCTGGGTAAAAGCTTTAACCGGCAGGACAGCAGAAGCCGGGTGGTGATCCACCCGGAGCTGGGCGTGGGCGTGGACTGGGTAGACACCGGACTCCGCACCCGCACCGCCACCCTTCCCAAGCGGGTGCTGCAGAAGGCGCTGGATCTGGAAATGCTGGGAGAGGAGCTGCGGGTTCTCTATGTGGCATTTACCAGGGCGAAGGAAAAGCTGATTCTGCTGGGAAGCGCGGCGAAGCCGGAGGAGAAAAAGCAGAAAAGCCTGTCCTTCCGGACGATTTCCACAGCCGGAACCTATCTGGACTGGGTGCTTCCGGCGGCAGCCGGATCGGAGGAAAGTCCCTTTGCGGTCGGAAAGGTGACACTGGAGGATACGACAGAGGAAGTTCTGCTGCGGCAGATGGTGCAGGAGGAGCAGAAGGCGGCCTTCCTGCATCCGGAGGATCTTCCGGGGGCGGATCCGGATTACGCCGGGAAGCTGGAAGAACAGTTATCCTATCGGTATCCTTGGCAGGAAGACATGGCCCCGCAGGGAAAATTCAGCGTGTCGGAGCTGAAACGGTTGGGACAGACCGAAGAAGAGGACGAGGATACCCTGCTCTATCCGGCGGAAGATCTGGTCCCGTATATTCCGCGGTTTATGTCGGAACAGGAGCCGGTCAGCGGAGCCGCCAGAGGTACGGCTTATCATCGGGCGCTGGAGTGTCTAGATTTCCGGGGCCTCTACCATTCCGAAAAAGTAAAGGAAGGTCTGGAACACCTGGTAGAAATTGGAAAAATGACCCGGGAACAGGCCGATGTGGTGCGTCCCTATGATATTTACGCCTTTGCGCAGACGCCTCTGGCGAAGCGCATGACGGCGGCCCGGGAACGGAAGGAATTCCATACGGAGCAGCCCTTTGTGATTCAGCTGCCTGCCAGGGAACTGGAAATGGGCTGCGACAGCGACGAACCGGTTCTCATTCAGGGAATTATCGACGCCTATTTTTATGAAAAAAATGAAAATGGGGAAAACGAGATCGTGGTTGTGGATTATAAGACAGATTTCGTGAAGGACGGTGGAGAACTTCTGAAAAAATATAAGAAGCAGCTGGATTATTATGAGCTGACTCTGGAACGGCTCACCGGAAAACGGGTGAAGGAAAAGATCATCTATTCTTTCTGCCTGAAAGAAGAGATTCAAGTAGACAAAAATGACTGCAAAAAGGAGGAGCAAAATGCCAGTATTTGATTTTAACAGTGCGCCTGCGGGAGCGCAAAAGGAGCCTGCATGCACCTATACCACATATCGCACCAATGAGAGAGAAGCCAGCGCGGAAAAACCGATTCTGCTGCTGGACAATCAAAAGCGCCGGTGGGAGCATCATTCCTGTGGCGTGTTCACCAATCCGGCCAAGCAGACGGCCTTTGAGTTTAAGGAGGAGGACGGCAAATTCAATGCGGATATTCTGCTGATTGACGCCCGTTTTGTAAGCCTGATCAAATGGCTGGGCGAGCACCAGATCCATGTGCGCCTGTCCGGAGTCAACCGGGAGGACGGGTATGCAGTATATAAAATCCGTGAGACAGCCTTTGGCGGAGGAACGAAGCTTTCCGCGGAGGACGGCTTCCTGCAGTTTATGATCGACCGGCTTTTTGCCAGCAATGCGCCCTCAGAGGAAGAAAAAGATGAGGATCAGGAGGAAGCCGGAGACGATATGAAGCTGACCAGCCTCCAGAGCATTACGGATTTTATGACCTGTGCGGGCCGGACGCTGCCGGATAATATCCAGCTCTGGGCCCGGAGAAACCTGGCGGTAGCCCGCTCCCATGAGGTGTCTCCCGAGGAGAAGCGTCATGCGCAGAGAGCCCTGTCTATCATGATGAATATCCAGTGGAAAAGCAATTATTTCGAAGCCATTGATCCGAAGGAGGCCCGCCGGATTCTGGACGAAGAGCTTTATGGCATGGAGAAGGTAAAGCAGCGTATCATCGAGACGATTATCCAGATTAACCGTACCCATACGCTTCCAGCTTACGGCCTGCTTCTGGTGGGACCTGCCGGAACCGGAAAATCCCAGATAGCCTATGCGGTAGCCCGGATTCTGAAGCTGCCCTGGACAACCCTGGATATGAGCTCTATCAATGATCCGGAGCAGCTGACCGGAAGCTCCCGGGTCTATGCAAATGCGAAGCCGGGTATCATCATGGAGGCCTTTTCCATGTCGGGCGAGTCCAATCTGGTGTTCATCATCAATGAGCTGGATAAGGCCAATGCCGGAAAGGGCAACGGAAATCCGGCGGACGTTCTGCTGACCCTGCTGGATAACCTGGGCTTCACGGACAACTATATGGAGTGTATGGTGCCGACGGTAGGCGTGTACCCCATCGCCACAGCCAATGACAAGAGCCAGATCAGCGCTCCGCTCATGTCCCGCTTTGCTGTGATTGATATTCCGGATTATACGGAGGAGGAGAAAAAGGTGATTTTCTCGAAGTTTGCGCTGCCGAAGGTACTGAAGCGCATGAGCCTTAGGGAGGACGAGTGTCTGGTGACGCCGGAGGGACTGGACGCGGTCATTGCCAAGTACGCGGATACCACCGGAATCCGGGATCTGGAGCAGGCGGCCGAGCATATTGCGGCCAACGCATTATACCAGATCGAGGTAAACGGGGTGAAGGCAGTCCGCTTTGATGGGCAGATGGTGAGAGAACTGCTGGGGTAGGAGGCTCACCGCATCTGCCGTAGTTCCGGAAGGACCGTCGCCAGCATTACGAAAAAGCAGATACTGCCGCCGATGACATTGCTGACCGGTTCCGCCAGGAAGACCCCATTGGTACCCAGGCCCATTCCGTAGGGAAAAAGATAAGTCAGGGGCACAACGATGATGACCTTGCGGAGTAGGGAGAAAAAGACAGCCTGTTTTTTCTTTCCCAGAGATTTGAACATGGTCTGTCCCACATACTGGAGCAGCATGAAGATAAAGGCGGAAAAATACAGCTTCATGGCAGGAATGGTATCGGTCAGAAGACTCTCATCAGAGCTGAAAATGCTGATGAGAAAATGGGGCGCAAAGAGAATGACAAGCCACATTCCCAGAGTATAGATAAGCGCCAGGACAGCCATGGTGACTCCGGCCTGCCGGACGCGGTCCGGACGCTGGGCGCCGTAATTATAGCTGATAATCGGGGAAGAACCCTCGGTCATGGCGTGAATCGGCGTCTCTACCATCTGGCGGATGCTGGAAATGATAGTCATAACAGAGATGTAGATATCTCCGCCTGTGACAGAGAGCACACTGTTGCAGCAGATGCTGACCAGGCTGTTGGTAAGCTGCATGATAAAACCGGCGGTTCCCAGGCTGACAATGTTGGCAGCGCAGGAGCCGCAGGCGCGGATTTCCGGAACCGTCAGGAAACGGACCCGGTAGTCCGCTTTTTTTCGCAAAAAATACAGGACAAAGACAGCGGAGAAAAGCTGCGACAAAACAGTGGCAATGGCAGCGCCTGTTGCCCCAAGCCGAAATACGAAGATGAACAGCGGATCCAGCACCAGATTGGACACAGCACCGATGATAACGGAAAGCATACCGGTGGTGGAATAACCCTGGGCGTTGATGAAGGAATTCATTCCCGTGGTGATCATAGAGGGAAAGGTTCCCAGAAGATAGATCATCAGGTAGGGATACGCGTAGGTAAGGGCGCTGTCGGAAGCGCCGAACAGGATCAGGATAGGCCGGGCAAAGAGAAGGCCGATTGTCATCAGAAGGACAGCACAGACTGATAAGAGGAAGAAAGCAGTATGGAGAATGTTTTCTGCCTGCTTTCGATCCTTCTGTCCCCGGGCAATGGAGAACAGAGGCGCGCCGCCGGTTCCGAAGAGATTGCTGAAGGCTGTGATGATGACAATAATCGGAAAGCACAGCCCTACAGCTCCCAGAGCCGCCGTTCCCACTTCCGGGATACGGGCGATATAGATTCGATCCACAATGTTATAGAGCAGGCTTAAAAGCTGTGCCACCAGCATGGGCAGCGCGGCCTGCAGAATGTTTTCTGTAATAGTTCCATTTTCAAAATCAATTCGTTTCATTTTTCAACCACCTTTAAATCAGAGCGGCAGCCGTTCCCAAGTCCGCCGCAGATACAGACAGTATAGCACTCTTTGGAATAGAAGAAAATATGGTATTCCTTTACAAAGCCATGCGAAAATAGTATGATCTATGAAAGAACAGCTTTGTATACAAGGGGGGAAATAGAATCATGCAGGCGTATACTTACGTTTCAAAAGGAAAATTTGAATTGAGGGAAAAACCCAAACCGACTCTGCTGCATGAGCGGGACGCCATTGTCAAAGTGACGCTGGCCAGTATCTGCTCCAGCGATCTGCATATCAAGCATGGCAGCGTTCCGCGGGCGGTTCCCGGGATCACGGTCGGCCATGAGATGGTGGGAATTGTGGAGGAGGTTGGAAATGCAGTTGCCGGGGTAAAACCGGGAGATCGGGTGACGGTAAACGTGGAGACTTTCTGCGGAGAGTGTTTTTTCTGTAAGAAGGGGTATGTAAATAACTGCACAGATGAAAATGGCGGCTGGGCGCTGGGCTGCCGGATAGACGGCGGCCAGGCAGAATATGTGCGTGTACCCTTTGCGGATCAGGGACTGAATAAGATTCCGGAGGGCGTTACGGACCGGCAGGCGCTGCTGGTGGGCGATGTTCTGGCAACCGGTTACTGGGCGGCGCGGATTTCGGAGATCTCGGAGGAGGACACGGTGCTGATTATCGGAGCAGGCCCCACCGGTATCTGTACCCTGCTTTCCGTAATGCTGAAGAACCCCAGGCGGATTATCGTGTGTGAAAAGGAGGAAAACCGCTTGCAGTTTATCCGGCAGCATTATCCGGAGGTTCTGACAGTTTCGCCGGAGGAATGCGAAGCGTTTGTCCGGGCAAACAGCGAGCACGGGGGAGCTGACGTTGTGCTGGAGGTTGCGGGAGCGGAAGCCACCTTCCGTCTGGCCTGGGAATGCGCAAGACCCAATGGTCTGGTGACGGTGGTTGCTCTTTACGATCAGGCGCAGATCCTTCCGCTTCCGGATATGTATGGTAAGAACCTTACTTTTAAAACCGGCGGGGTGGACGGCTGTGACTGTGAAGAAACATTGCGGCTGATTGCAGAGGGCAAATTGGACACAGAGCCGCTTATCACCCACACCTATCCCTTAAGCAGAATCGAGGAAGCCTATGAGCTCTTTGAAAATAAGAGAGACGGTGTAATTAAGGTAGCAGTAGAATGTTAAAAAAAATGTCCCCAAACTGCGCTCTTTCTGCAATAATATAATAAAGAGAGATCGAGAGAGGAGGCACCCCAATGACCGACCAAAAACTTCTGCACCTGCTGGATCAAAACCCGGAGGAGGGCATGAGCCTTCTGATGGAACAATATATGGGCCTTCTGTGGAGCGCCTGCCGGCTGTATCTGACGAATCCGGAGGATATCCGGGAGTGTGTACAGGAGACCTTTGCGGATTTTTATGGAAACCGGGAGCGGTTCCGGACGGAAAAGGGGACGATCAAAGCATATCTCTATGTGATTGCCAAGCGAAAAGCCATCCGGATGGCGGCACAGAATGGGAAGCAGAGCATGGTTCCTCTGGAAATGCTGGAGGAGGCCGCGGATGCCAGCGGCGAGAATGCGATTCTGAACCGGGAGGCGCTGGAGCAGGCCCTTGGCAAGCTCAAGGAGCAGGACAGCCGGATGATCCGGATGCAGTATTACGATGGCCTGACCTGCCGGGAGATCGCCGAAGCCATGCACCTGCCTGTGGAAACCGTGAAAAAGCGGCAACAGCGAAGCATCAGAAAGCTTCGGCTGGCATTGATGGTTCTGGCAGCACTGGGAATTCTGGGAGCCTGCGCGGCGGCTGTCATCCGGGTTCGGTTCAACCCGGTGACGGGGATCCGGGACGCGGAAGAAGAGATTTACAGAGGGACGACGCTTCCCCTGGAAGTGGAGACCGAATACGGCAGAATTACGGTAGAGTATGCCATCTGGCAGGAACAATCTCTCTATGTGAAAATGACAGTCGTTCATCCGGAGGAAGACGACTGGTTTGATACCGTCCGTGAGAATATCTGGGCGGAAAGTGAGGATGGCACCCACTTGCGTGGTTCCGGTTCCAGCGGTCAGGATCTCCGGAACGGGCTTCTGATTCTGGATTGGGATTTCCATTATTATAAGCCGCAGGAGCAGTTCCTTTTGCATCTGTTTGACAAGACGATAATTCTGCAGATGGTTCCGCTGAAAGAATACGATGACCTGGATACGATCGGCAAGCCCGTGACCCATAAGGAGCGTACCGTGGTGGTGAGCGGTGACTGGGAAGATGAAGATACCCTGAAGCTGAACGCCTGGTGTTACGCAAAAGGAATCTGGAAAGTCTGCAGACTCGGAGAATGGCCCGTGTCTGCGGAAGAAATGGGAAAAGAGAGTTATGTAAACTGGATGTTTGACGGGCTGGACGGAAGCGGAAGCTTCACGGCAGAAGTAAAGGCGCAGCAGGGGAAGCCCTATCAGCTGACGATTCCCGCAGTTTGCCTGAAGGCTGAGCTTGGCACGGAAGGGCCGCTTTTCGAAATCCCGGTTCCGAAGGAAAATGAGTCGGAAGAGGTCGATATTCCTTTTGAAGTGGGAGAGGATCGCTATCATATCGTAAAAATACAGCGAAAACTCGGGGATCCGACAGAAACAGAGGCGGTCACAGAACAGGGTACGGAGGATGCAGAAGAAAGCAAGGAAGCCCGAGGAACGGTTGTGACATTGTACGTGGAACCGATTACCCTGGAAAAGAACACAAAGCTCAGTTCTATTTCTATAAGCTGGGGCAATATGGAAGAGCAGAAAAGCTACCGGAGAAATCAGGACACCGGCAAACTGGAGCTCACAGGCAGTGAATGGGAATTCAACCCCACAGGAAGCACCTTCATTCCTTCCTGGTATCTGGACGGCGAATTCGCTGAATATCGGCAGGAACTGACGGTGGAATACGGACCGGGGGAGGAAGTGCCGGAAAAAACTATGGTTCGCGTGGATAAGGTAATCAAAACCTGGGAGCAGAAATATGTGTACACGATAAAATGAGAAAATCTGACACGAAAAAACCGCAGGACACCTGGCTAAATAGCCGGAATTCCTGCGGTTTTTCTTTGATGAGTTTATCCAGTAAACGTAATTGCCGATATTAGATACGAGCTACGCCGCTCTCTTTTGCAGCCTTGGCTACAGCCTTAGCGACACAATCCTTCAGTCTGGAATCGAAGGCTGCCGGCAGGATATAGTCTGCGTTCAGCTCTTCATCGGATACCAGGGAAGCGATAGCGCGTGCAGCGGCGATCTTCATCTCGTCGTTGATATCGGATGCGCGAACGTCCAGAGCTCCGCGGAAGATACCCGGGAAAGCCAGAACATTGTTGACCTGGTTCGGAAAATCGCTGCGGCCGGTGGATACGACTGCGGCGCCTGCAGCCTTAGCCTCGTCCGGGAAAATCTCCGGAGTCGGGTTTGCGCATGCGAAGATGATAGCATCCTTTGCCATGGTGGAAACCATTTCCTTGGTCAGAACGCCCGGCGCGGATACGCCGACGAATACGTCTGCGCCCTTGATCACCTCAGCCAGGGTACCCTTCTCCATGTTCCGGTTGGTAACTGCGGCAATCTCCTCCTTGATGGGGTTCAGACCTTCGCGGCCCTCGTAGATGGCGCCCTTGCGGTCGGTCATGATAACATTTTTCAGGCCCATGCTCATCATCAGCTTGATGATAGCGATACCGGCTGCGCCTGCGCCGGAGGTGACGATCTTCACATCTTCAATCTTCTTTCCTACCAGCTTCAGAGCGTTCATCAGACCTGCCAGTGTGATAACGGCGGTACCGTGCTGGTCATCGTGGAAAATCGGAATATCGCAGCGCTCTTTCAGCTTCTTCTCAATCTCGAAGCAGCGGGGAGCGGAGATGTCCTCCAGGTTTACGCCGCCGAAGGAGCCTGCCAGCAGAGCAACGGTATTTACGATATCATCTACATCCTTGCTGCGTACGCAGAGCGGAATAGCGTCTACATCGCCAAAGGCCTTGAACAGGACACATTTACCTTCCATAACCGGCATACCAGCCTCTGGTCCGATATCGCCCAGGCCCAGAACTGCGGTACCGTCGGTCACTACGGCAACGGTGTTCCAGCGGCGGGTCAGGTCGTAGCTTTTATTGACATCCTTCTGAATCTCCAGACAGGGCTGTGCAACACCCGGTGTATAAGCAAGAGAAAGAGCCTCCTTGCTGTCTACGGCTGCCCGCGGCGTAACCTCCAGCTTACCCTTCCATTCATAATGTAATTTCAATGATTCTGCAGCGTAATCCATGATATAATCTCCTTTTTTTCTGGGAAACGGCTCTCTGTCCGTCAGTGGTTATCGATAGGTTGTACGGCATTGTATTTTTTACGGTACAATCATTCTATGAGTATCATAGCGCTACTTTACAGAAAAGTAAAATATATATATAATAAGATATTATAGGAAAAAACTATAGATTTGGGAAATGGGAACGCAAGGGGGAAGAGCGTATGACGATCGCTAAATTACAGCAGTTTCTTGCAGTTTGTCAATTTCAGAGTGTAAGCCGCGCGGCGGAGTTTTTGCATATTTCCCAGCCGTCTGTATCCGGGACTATCCGGGATCTGGAAAGCGAATTTCAGATTAATCTGTTCCGGCACGAGGGCCGGCGCCTGGTTCTGACGGCCGAGGGCAGTTTCTTACGGGAACGGGCCCAACAGCTGATCCGTCAGTTTGACGAGCTTTCCTGGCAGATGGAGGATCTGGGAAATCAGAAAAACCGTTTCCGGATTGGGATTCCGCCTATGGCCGGCACCATCTTTTTCCCGCAGCTCTATAAGGCGTTTAAAGAAAAATATCCGGAGATTACGTTGCTGATCACGGAATGTGGTTCCCTGCACGCGGAAAAGCTTCTGGAGCAGGGGGAGCTGGATCTGGCTATGGCGACCCTTCCCGCGCCGCCGTCGGCGGAATTCTCCTATCAGAAGCTGGCCCGGACAGAGCTGATGCTGTGCGTCAGCCCGTCCCATCGTCTGGCAAGGGAACAATCTGTCCATGTGGGTATGCTGGAAGATGAGCCGCTGGTACTTTTCGGGGCGGATACGGCGCCTGCCCATGCAGTGCTGTCGCTTTTTGCGGAGCAGCAGCTTCGGCCCAACGTGCTTCTTTACTCCAGCCAGCTTAGTATGATCAAGCAGTTCATCTCCGGCGGAACGGCTGCAGCATTCCTGGTAGATGCGCTGGTTTTGCAGGATCCGGACATTGTGGCGGTGCCTTTTTCGGAGCCGATTTATTTCGATACGGTATTGCTGTGGAAGCGGGATCAGTATATCTACAGCGACGTGGAACGGTTCCTGCATTTTGCCAGGGATTTTGAATTTGATGGGGCTACGGGCGGACGGAGTCAGCACGAGAAATGATGAGAATATGGTAACTTATAAGGAATCCACCCGGGTAGATTAATGCTGCTATGGGTGGATTTTTAGTGCGCTTTGCAACGCGCGTTTCGATTTTAATCTACATGGTGAACCCAAGAAGAGTTCTCGGAAATGTAATGAATCTGAAAAGACGGATACTTCAGGAGCAGCACGCCGTTTACGCCGAAGACCGCAAGCAGGATACCGGCCAGAAAGACCGGATGTGATACATTCACGCCGTACAGAATCGATGAAATATTCGCGGTCAGGATACCGGCAAAAATAAGAAAATACATAACATTTTGAATGATTGTTTTTGTTTTCATCATAAACACCTCTCTATGCTTTAAAGTATAGGATACCTATGTTAGATTTGAGGCAGATTCGGGTTAAGTCTTTGTAAAATCCGGGAAAAGATTCATCGATAAAAGCGCTAAGATTTGTGCACAGCTGTCCTTGCATTTGAGAATAATTCCATGTAACATAGAAAATAGGAGGAGCCTGAAAAAAGGCGAAAGATGAACGGGAGAAAACAAAGGTGAAAAAGAGCAAGTATGAAATTGACATGTGCAACGGCACGCTGATGGACAAGCTGATTGTGTTTGCGGTACCGCTGATGATCTCAGGCGTATTGCAGCTGATGTTCAATGCTGTGGACATCATTGTAGTGGGACGGTACAGCGGAAGCCAGTCCCTGGCGGCGGTGGGATCCACGACCGCCCTGATTAATATTTTTACCAATTTGTTTATCGGCATTTCACTGGGAGCCAATGTGCTGGCGGCCCGGTTCTATGCGGCGGGCAGAGATGAAGAGATGTCGGAAACTGTGCATACAGCGATTATGGTTGCGCTGATCAGCGGCGTGGTAATGGCGCTGGTGGGATTTGGACTTTCCCGGAAGGCCCTGGAGCTGATGGGATCGCCGGACGACGTCATTGATCTGTCCACACTGTATATGCGGATCTATTTCCTGGGAATGCCCTTCTTTATGCTGTACAATTACGGCGCGGCGATTCTGAGGGCGGTAGGCGATACCAGACGGCCCTTACTGTTCCTGATTGTGGCGGGTATCGTCAACGCCGTTTTAAATGTAATTCTGGTCGTAAAATTCCATATGGCTGTAGAGGGTGTAGCCATTGCTACGGTCGTTTCCCAGTTCATTTCCTGTGTCCTGGTGATGTGGTGTCTCTGGAAGTCGGAGAGCAGCTATCAGCTCCGGTTTTCCAAGCTGCGGATCAATGCGTCCTATCTGGGTCAGATCTTCCAGGTGGGGGTTCCGGCGGGAATTCAGAGCGTGGTCATCAACTTCTCCAATGCGCTGCTGCAGTCCTCCGTCAATTCCTTCGGCTCTACGGCCATGGCGGGATATACGGCGGCCAATAACCTGCTGGGCTTCCTCTATGCGGCGGTAAACTCTGTCACCCAGGCCTGCATGAGTTTTACCAGCCAGAATTTGGGCGTGAAAAAATTCGAACGTATGGATCGGGTGCTGATGGACTGCGGCATTATTTCTCTGGCGATTGCGGGAACCGTCGGTACCACGTTTTATCTGTTCGGACCGGAGATTCTGCAGATTTATACCAAGGAACCAGATGTAATCCAGGCGGGAATGGAAATTATTTCCATCACAACCATACCCTATTTCCTGTGCGGTATTATGGATCTAATTCCGGGAGCCCTGCGTGGAATGGGACGCTCCGGCGTGCCCATGGTTCTTTCCATTATCGGAACCGTGGGAACGCGAATTGTATGGATCTACGGGGTATTTCCGAGATACCGTTCCCTGTTTATTTTATTTATCTCTTATCCGGTATCCTGGATTATTACCATTAGCCTGCAGGTGGTCTGCTTCCTGCTGGTAAGAAAACAGATACGGGCAAGTTACGTTTCGGAAGCGGTATAAGAAAAACGGAGGACGCGGCATGTTATTGGTGAAAAATGCGGAGGTGTATGCTCCGGAATATCTGGGAAAAAAGGATGTACTGGTCTGCGGCGGGAAAATAGAGCGGATTCAGGATCAGATCGGCGAGCTTCCGGTGGAATGTGAAGTGTTGGACGGGGAAGGAAAAATCCTGACGCCGGGTTTTCTTGATCAGCATGTACACATTACGGGAGGCGGCGGAGAAGGAAGCTTTCATACGCGGACGCCGGAGCTGCAGCTTTCCGAGCTGGTGGAGTATGGGATTACCACAGTGGTGGGACTGCTGGGAACCGACGGGATTACGAGAAGCGTGGACAATCTATACGCAAAGACCAGAGCCCTCTGCGAGGAGGGCGTCAGCGCCTATATGCTGACCGGGGCTTACGGATATCCCGGTCCGACCATTACAGGCGAGCCGGATCGGGATATCGTATTTATAAAAGAGATTCTCGGGGTGAAGCTTGCCATTTCGGATCACAGGGCTCCCAACGTGACGGAGGCGGAGCTGATTCAGATTGCCAGCAAAGCCCGGGTAGCGGGAATGCTCAGCGGAAAGCCCGGTATCGTGGTGCTTCATATGGGGGACGATCCGGCGGGACTGACTCCGGTTTTTCAGGCATTGGAGACAAGCTCTGTTCCAATCCGGATCTTCCGGCCGACCCATGTGAACCGGAATGAGAGGCTGATGGAGGAGGGCTACGAGCTTCTTAGACGGGGCGGTTACGTGGATCTGACCTGCGGTATGCATATCTCTCCGGGAAAATGTGTGCTGGAAGCCAGAAAAAGAGGAATTCCCACAGAGCACATGACCATGAGCTCAGACGGACACGGAAGCTGGTCCAATTACGCGGAGGACGGTACGCTGCTGGAAATTGGCGTATCCAGTGTGGACGCCCTGTATAAGGAACTGAACTATATGGTAAAGGAGCTTGGGATGCCGCTGGAGGAAGCGCTTCCCTACCTGACCAGCCAGGTGGCGGAGAGTCTTGACCTGCTTCCGAAGAAGGGCGTTATAAGAGAAGGGGCAGACGGAGATTTCCTTCTCTTTGACCGGAAGCTGAGCCTGGATACCTATGTGGCAGGCGGCAGAATTTTCAGAAAAGACGGAAGGGTTCTGAAAAAAGGAACCTATGAAGCATAGCGCAGATTGGAAAGGGGGGTTGTATCTCCCCTTTTTAAATGCTATACTCACAAAGGAAGAATAAAACCACAATCCAGGAGGTGAATTTCATGGACAGTTGCGACAGTTCGGGACGAAGTAGAAACTGCGGTGCGAATAGAATAAGTGGCGGTATGCAGCTGTGCGTGAAGATCCCTGTGAGAATATAACGGCTGCATGCTTTTTGTGCGCTGCCTCTTAAGAATCATTCACACCGTATCAGAAAGGTATGGAGGCAGAAAATGACAAAGTATGTAGAGGAATTGATTGAAATTATCCGGGCAGGTCTGTCCCGGGAGGAGCTGGTAGATCGGCTCTTTGATTACCACGACAATGATATAGCGGATGCTCTGGAGCTTCTGACGCCGGAGGAGAGAAAACGCCTGTATTCAGCCTTGGGCGCGGAGCGTGTGGCGGAGATTTTCGCCTATCTGGACGACGGCGACGTGTATCTGAAGGAGCTGTCTTTAAAACAGCAGGCCAAGGTCATTTCCGAGATGGATTCCGACGATGCGGTAGACATTCTGGAGGAAGTGGACGACGACACAAAGTGTAAAATCCTGGGAATGCTGGACAAAGAGGCCAGCGAGGACGTCCGGCTTCTGCTGTCCTATGACGAGGATGAAATCGGAAGCTACATGACCACCAATTTTATCCTGATCCACAACGACCTGACTGTCCGGGAGGCTATGCGGGAGCTGGTGAAGCAGGCGGGGGAAAATGATAACATTTCCACGATTTACGTGGTTGACCGGGCGGAGCAGTATTACGGCGCCATTGAGCTGCAGGATCTGATCATCGCAAGGGAGCATACGGAGCTGGAGGATCTGATCAGCCGTTCTTATCCCTATGTCATGGATCATGAGAAAATCAGCGAGTGTATCGAGAAAATCAAGGACTACGCAGAGGATTCCATTCCCGTACTGCTGGAGGATCGGAGTATCGGCGGTATCATCACCACTCAGGATATCGTGGAAATCGTGGACGACGAGATGGGCGACGATTACGCAAAGCTGGCTGGTCTGACCGCGGAGGAGGACTTAAACGAAACCACCCGGGAGAGCATCCGCAAAAGACTGCCCTGGCTGGTGATTCTGCTGTTCTTAGGCATGGTAGTATCCGCTGTAGTGGGCGTCTTTGAATCCGTCGTAGCGGTGCTTCCCATCGTCATGTGCTTCCAGTCCCTGATTCTGGATATGGCCGGCAATGTGGGAACCCAGTCCCTGGCGGTAACCATCCGGGTGCTGATGGACGAAAATCTGACCACCGGACAGAAGGTGAAGCTGATATTCAAGGAAATGAAGATTGGCTTCTTCAACGGCGTGATTCTGGCAGTGATGGCCCTGCTGTTCCTGGGAGCCTACATTCATCTGCTTAAGGGCTTTCCCCTGGGCTATTCCATGATGATTTCCGCCTGCGTGGGCGTATCCCTGGTGGGAGCCATGGTGGTGTCCAGCCTGGTGGGAACCCTGACGCCGATTTTCTTCAAAAAGGTAGGCGTGGATCCGGCCGTAGCGTCCGGACCGCTGATCACGACCATCAACGACCTGGTGGCCATCGTGGTGTATTACGGGCTGGTGGCCGTGGTGCTGATTGATATCATTCATCTGGTGTAAAATCATTATTTTTAAAATCGAAAAAACAAAAGGCGGATAGGGGTTCCATATCCGCCTTAATTTTATATGATATATACAAAAATGAGCTAAAAAATTTGTAAAAATAGCTAAAAAAATAAAGAAAACAGACTTGGTAATTGACAAAATAATCAAAGCGTCATATACTTAATTCGAAGATAGAAAAAAGATAAACAAGGATTTCTATTTCTAAAATAATTATAAAATTGCATACTGCCCATTGAAAAAAAGAAAATAGAATTGTATACTTAATTCGATATTAAAAATTAGTAGGTGGTATGATAGATGGATAAGAAATCTTTAAAGGATGTAAAAAGGAATAATACAGCAAAGGTGCTGGAATACATTTTAAAACAGGGGCCTGTTTCCAGAATTGAGATAGCGGAACAAAGTGGATTTTCGCCAAGTACCGTAAGTATGGCTGTGTCGCTTCTTTTGAAAAACGGAATGGTTGAGGAAGTACGGGAAGGCGTATCTACTGGCGGAAGAAAACCGATCCTTTTGCAGATAAAGGAAGACTACGGATGTATCATTACGGTTTCTGTTTTGAGAAACGGTGTGAAGGCGGAGGTGTTTGATCTGTCCGATAAACGGATTGCGGAGCGGACGCTGATATCGCGGTACACTTCCGGCAATCGACTTTTAAAGGTGATAGGTGATTTTGTACAGGAAATTCAGAATGGGAAAACAGAACTTCCGACGCGTATCATTGGACTGGGTCTTTTGTGCCAGGATGATCTGCCGGAGTATGATTTAATGACAGAATTTTCCACATCTCTTTCTTCAGACTTGATTCGTCTTGAGACGGCTTTGGCTACCAGATGTGGAGTTCCGGTAAAGAAGGAACTTCTGAATCGTTATAATCTAAATTATTATCTGAAGACGGCTGATGCAAGCTGCACAGATTATGCTTATGTGAATATTGGAGAACGAATCACGGCAAGCTTTGTGCTGAACCGGAAAATGATTCATAATTCGAAGGATTCTATTTTCGATATCAGTTCCGCAGTCCTGAGCGGAAACTTTGCCGGGTATGAGAATAATCCCGGAGGCTCGATGGCCATTGCCCAGGAAACGGCTCTGAAGAGTTTTTCTGCGGATAAACTTGCAGAAAAGCTTACCCAGGTAATTAAAAGCGCGCTGTTATTCTTCCCGGTCAAGGATGTATTTATCGGAGGACAGATGGAAGGACTGGAGCAGGTGGTAGAAAAGATATCGCAGAATTTTGCGTTTCAACCGGTGATTCGTAAAGCGGGAGAACCGGGAAAACAGATTTGTGACATTTTTGCACGTCAGATTTTGTGGGAAAACTGTTACGCCCTGATTGAAGTAAATTAACGTATCCTTAGGCATAATCTGTTTTCCTGTTTGATATAAAAGAACTTAAAGGCGGTACATAAAACTGCGCAGGTGTGGCCGTTTTTAAATAATAAAACAAAAAGGAGAAATGTGATATGCTTCAAGGTATACTGATTTTGCTGTTTATGCTTGTTATCATGGGTCTTATGGTTACCCGTAAGATGCCGACAGTACTGGCACTTTTTGTACTGGCTGTTGGAATCTGTCTGATAGGTGGAGTCCCGGCTGTGGCCACGGATGCGGATGGCAATGCCATAGGTTTTTTACAGGCCGTTATCCAGGCGGGTGCTCTCCGGCTTGGTGACCCGATTATGGTAGCGATTTTTGCAGGATGGCTCGGTATGGTGATGGAAAAAACACGTATCAGTGAAACAATGATTAAAAAGGGAGCTGAACTTGGCGGCGATAAGACCCTGATTGTAACCCTGGTACTGTTTATCATCGCATCCATTTTGTTCTCTGTAGTAAATGGACTGGGAACCGTAATCATGGTTGGTACGATTGTGATTCCGATTTTAGTTTCAGTAGGTGTGGATAAGTTTACCGCCTCTGCTGTAATGCTCTTTTCCTATTGTGTAGGAAATAACGTGAATTTATCAAATGTAAACGCAATTGGTGCAATTTTGGGAACCAGCTTCGATGACACATTTTTAATTCAGGCAATTTGCGCGGCAGGTGCTTTTGTCTCTGGCATCATATTCTTTGTAGTTCGTTGTAAAAAGGTGGGAAGAAAATTTGCTTTTTCTGCTCCGGTAGGAGAGGCTGAGGATGATGTCTATCAGATAAAAGGAATCATGGGTGGTCTGGCGATGATTACGCCATTGATTCCGCTGATTTTGGTTATCGGCTTTAAGTTTCCGCTGATTATTTCTTTTATGATTGCGATTGTATGGGCCTGTATCTTCACCAGCCTGAAGGCCGGATGGAGCCGGACCATGAATATGCTGACCAAGACCCTGTTTGATGGATTTTCCGCGACAGCGCCGTCGGCGATGCTGATGATTGGTATCGGAATGCTGCTTCTGGCTATCAATCAGCCTTCTGTAAAGACATCTCTGGAGCCGATTATGCGTGTGGTTACACCGAACGGTCTGGTTTCCTTCCTGCTATTCTTCATTGTACTGGCTCCGTTGTGCCTGTACCGTGGACCGCTGAACCTGTGGGGCCTGGGAGCTGGAATTGCGGCTCTGATGGTGGGCATGAATATCCTTCCGGTCAATGCGGTAATGGGAGGCTTTGCATCCGTATCCGTTATGCAGCTGCTGTGCTGTCCGACCAATACTCATAATGTATGGGTAACAAGCTATACAGGCGAAGAGATAACATCTGTTACCAAACGTCTCCTGCCCTGGATCTGGCCGGTTGTTATCGTCGGTGTCGTAGTGAGCGCAGTGATGTGGCTGTAAAAAATTTCACAGAGTAAAAAATGTTGCGGCCTGTAGTATTATAGGTCGCAACACTTTTAAACAGAAAAAGAGGTAGGAACATGAAAGTTAGAATTGGAATTGACGTAGGCGGTACCTTTACGGATGCAGCACTGATCAATAATGATACGTTTGAACTGGTCAGCACAGCCAAGGTACCTACGACCCATAAGGATAAAGCAGGCGTAGCAGCCGGTATCGTGCAGGTACTGCGTGAGATCATGGAGAAAAATCAGGTAAAGCCGGAAGATGTAGTATTTATTTCCCATGGAACGACACAGGCGACCAATGCCCTGCTGGAAGGCGACGTAGTAAAAGTAGGTATTGTAACCATCGGAAAAGGAATTGAGGGCGCCAAGTCCAAGAGCGATACGGTCATGGGCGACATTCCCCTGACGGCTACCAAGAGCCTTCATTCAGAAAATGAGTATGTGGAGAGTGAAACTGAAGCATTTTGCCAGAATGCAGCTGAGGCAGTGATACGGCTTCAGGAAAAAGGCTGTGAGGCAATCGTGGCGGCTGAGGCGTTCAGTGTAGACCATCCGGAGAACGAGACGAAGGTTTCGGAGATCTGCCAGGAAAAGGGAATTACAGCGACAGCCACCAACGAGATATCCAAGCTTTATGGCCTGAAGGTAAGAACACGTACCGCGGTTGTCAACGCCAGCATTATGCCAAAGATGCTGGATGCAGCCAATATGACAGAATCCAGTATTAAAAAAGCCGGAATTCAGACGCCGCTTATGGTAATGCGTTGTGACGGTGGTGTAATGACAGTAGATGAGGTGCGCAGGAGACCGATTTTGACGATTCTGTCCGGTCCTGCAGCAGGAGTGGCCGGCGCGCTGATGTATGAGAAGCTGACCAACGGTATCTTCCTAGAGGTAGGAGGAACCAGTACGGATATCTCCTGTGTGAAAGATGGAAAGGTCATGGTCAAATACGCCGAGGTAGGCGGTCACAAGACCTATCTGACTTCTCTGGATGTGCGCACAGTGGGCATCGGCGGCGGAAGTATGATTCAGATTGAAAATGGAAAAATTTCAGATGTAGGACCCAGAAGCGTACATATTGCAGGTCTGGATTATGAGGTCTATTCTGACAGCGCAGATATTGTTGATCCGGTTCTCTGTGCGATAAAGCCCACGGATACAGACCCGGATTACGCGTATGTGCAGTGCTCTAACGGAAAAAAATTTGCCCTGTCTCTGGCAGGCGCGGCCAATCTCGCCGGTTATGTAAAGGACGAGGATTATGCAAAAGGAAACGTGGAGGCAGCGAGAAAGGCATGGAAGCCGCTGGCTGACAACATGGGAATGTCTGTGGAGGAAGCGGCGAAGGAAGCGCTTCGGTTGTCTGCCGTGAAGAATGGAAAGGTTGTAAAAGCACTGATTGAAGATTACAATATGGATCCGAGAACCATTGTGCTGGTAGGCGGAGGCGGAGGAGCGGCTGCGGTGGTACCTCATTTGGCAGAAACCCTGTCCATGAAACACCGGAATGCGAAAAATGCGTCGGTTATCTCGACCATCGGTGTAGCGCTGGCTATGATTCGCGATACGGTAGAGCGTACCATTGCCAATCCAACTCAGGAGGACATTCTGGCTGTGCGGCGTGAGGCGGAAGAACGAGCCATTCATTCCGGTGCGTCACCGGAGACCGTAGAGGTATCGGTGGAGGTTGATGCGACGAAAAACATGGTAAGAGCTATTGCTATCGGTACGACAGAGCTTCGTTCCAAGGATATGACGAATCGAAAACTGACAGAGGAGGAGATTCGCAAAAAAGTAGCAGAGCACTTGAATACAGACATAAAGAATGTCTATACGGCGGCAGGCAACGGAATGATGTATGCAATGCAATATAAGATGGAGAGTAAAAAACTCTTTGGCCTGATTAAATCAGTGAGCAAGCCTACAGCGATTGCGGATGAAGAAGGTGTTATTCGTCTTCAGAAAAAGAATGGAAAAGTGTACGTGACAGATGGAAAAAACTGGGAGAACGCATTACTTCGGGCAGTAGACAATATGACGGAGTACAATGACGGAGGCAAAACGTTGCCCAATACCTATCTGATATTTGGAAAGCGAATCCTGGATCTGTCCGGACTTTTGGACGAAGCACAGATGAAGTCTCTGGCAGAGGTAGAACTTGCAGCAGTCCGGGAGGATGATCAGCTGATGATTCTGACCTCAGCACGAACAGACTAAAGGAGAACTATATGAAGCAATATCCTTTTCCCGATAAAGAGAGCAGTATGCAGATTTTGCTGACAGATTATATGATTCATAAGATACCAAAAGATAAGATAAGGGATGTTTTTGAAATGGCCTGGGCAGTTGGGAAAGCTCAGGCAGAGCAGTTCCTGGAGCAGTACCGGGAGAATGAGCTTCCTGCTATGCTGGACATTCTGAAAAAGGATCAGGTAAAAATTACTTGTGAAGATGTCGATAATGTGCTGGGAAAATACCGGTATTTCTGTGAATATTTGTCCGGGAAAAATCAGCTGACCATATATAAGAAATCAGTGAAACTCTGGAGTGAGCACAACGAAATGTCTTATGAGAATGGGCTGAACCTGATTCTTTATCATGAGTATTTTCATTATCTGGAGCAGAATCAGATTGGTATGCTATCGGCAAGATATCAGGTCCCTATTCTGAAAATTGGGCCAATCTGCGTTGGGAAAACGGGGGTTCCGGCACTGAGCGAGATAGGAGCAAATGCATTTGCATGGGTATGTTGGGAAAAGGGGTTGAAAGAGAAGGAGGAAAATCATGCAGTATACGAAGCAGATTGACAGAATTATAGAGACAGATGTGCTGGTGATCGGAGGCGGTTCTGCCGGATTTGGAGCAGCGGTGGCTGCTGCACGGAACGGAGCGAAAACTTTGTTAATTGAGCGGGAGCAGATGCTGGGCGGAATGGCGACCGGAGGTCTGGTGGGTCCATTTATGACCTGCTATAACGACGAGCCGACAGAGCAGATTGTGAAAGGAATTTTTGATGAACTCTGTACCCGTACAGAGGAGCGCGGAGGCGCTATTCATCCTTCCAGAGTAGAAGGTATGAGCACCTACAGTTCGTACTATATAAAAAGTCATTGTCATGTGACGCCATTTTCTTCAGAAATATTGGAAGTGGTAATGGAGGAAATGGTACGTGAGGCCGGTGCAGAAATCCTGTATGATGTACAGGTATGTGATGTGCTGACTGATGGAGGGAAGATTACAGGCGTAGTGGCAGCCATGAAAGAGGGAATGGCAGTATTTTGTGCAAAGACCTATATCGACTGTACCGGAGATGCAGACGTGGTTTACTTTGCAGGCGGTGATTTCGTAAAGGGCGATGAGAAGGATGGAGTAATGCAGCCGGTTACCCTGTTCTTTGAAGTAGGCAATATCGATCGGGAGAAGTTTGTGGGCGCTTTGGAGGAGAAAAAAGCGAAGGGCGAGCTGGGAATTCCGGGCGAAAACTGCTGGTCCTGGTATATTAAAGAAGCGCGCGCCAACGGCGACTGGGATATCGACCGCCACGAGGTGGGAAATTATGAGGAACCCATTAAAGGCCGCTGGAAAATCAATACTACCCGTATGGCTTACGTAGACGCAACCAGGACAGAGGAAATCAGCAAGGCTGTCATGGAAGGCCGCCGTCAGGTATTTGAAGTACTTCATTTTCTGCAGAAGTATGTTCCAGGGTGTGAGAATATTGAGCTAATTGAGATGGCCTCTCGTCTGGGTGTACGGGAAACAAGACATATCAAGGGACGGTATAAGCTGACTACAGAGGATATCCTGGATAGAAAGCATTTTGAGGATGCCATCTGTACCTTTGCTTATGCTATAGATATTCATAATTCAGAGGGCGGCGGGGCAACTTTCCACCAGGTGAATGATTACTATACGATTCCATTCCGCTGCCTGGTTCCGGAAAAGATAGAGAACCTTCTAGTAGCCGGAAGATGCATCAGCGGAACCTCTGGCGCGGCAGCCAGTTACCGTGTGATTCCCTGCTGCATTGCTACAGGACAGGCAGCGGGAACTGCGGCAGCGTTGGCGCTGGGAGAAGGCTGTGAAGCCGGGGATGTACCGACGGAGAAGCTGAGAGAGACGTTGACTAGACAGGGAGCAGTGATTAAGGATTGAAAAACTGGTACAGTATCTGGGGATACCGAAGTCTGGATTTCGGGGCATTCCCGCTTTATGTGGAAAATGAGACAGAGTATGTGGAGATCTGTGCGTTTCCGCCATGCGAAGCATTTAAGATAAGATTCCAGAATACCTTCGGAACAGAAACACTTCATATAGAAGAGGCATGGCTTGTGGTCAGAGATGGGGAAAAATGTCCTGTCACTGTGAACGGACAGCGTCGGATAGCAGTAGCACCTGGAAAAAGGATCTGGTCAGATGAAGTGATCCAGAAGGCAGAAGCAGGGCAAAAGATACAGATTAAGCTTCGATGGTCCGGAAAGAATGTGGTGAAGAGTGCCTGTACCTTTCTGGCAAATTCCATGACGGGTGTATGGTATTCGAAAAATGAAGGTGGATTGACCGGAAGTTTTTTTGAAAAAGAACCATTACATCAATGTGTGACAGGTCTGGATCAAATCGCTGTGCGGACGGAAGAACCTGTCTTTACAGTAGTAGCTTTTGGGGATTCCATTACCCATATGTCCCGGTGGACAGCTCCATTTGCAGAGCGATTGCTGGAGACGTATCAGGGCAGGGTAACGTTACTGAATATGGGGATCTGTGGAAACCGGCTTTTGCATGATGCTTCCGTGGGTTCCGGACATGGAGGCTGGTTCGGAGAGCGTGGAATTGTCCGTTTTGAGCGGGACGTATTTGCAAATGGATTTGTACCGGACGCAGTGATTTTGTTAGAGGGTATCAATGATATCCTACATCCGGCAATAGGGGAAGCTCCCCCGGAGGAGGCGGTCAGTGCGGAAGAGATAGTGGCAGGCCTGGAAAGCTGCGCGGATACGGCACACTATCATCAGACAAAGATTTATGCGGCGACCCTGCTTCCGTTCAAAGGCTGTAAGGATCACTGGCGTCCCTGGCATGAAGAAAAACGTAACTGTGTGAATGATTTGCTTCGTCGGTCAACGGTATTTGATGAAATTTTTGATTTTGACAGTTGGGCGAAGGATCCCGCAGACGAGAGCAGGTTGAACCCCAAGGGTGGCTCAGAGGATAAACTGCATCCGGGTATCGAAGGCGGGAAAACATTGGCAGAGCAGATCGATCTTTCCCTGCTTTGCGGAAAATAAAAAGGAGAAAACCAGAATGAGAAGTGCAGTATTTTACGGAAAACATGATTTGAGAATTGAAGATCATGAGATGCCAAAGGTGGGACCGAAGGATGTATTGATTCAAGTAAAGGCCTGTGGTGTGTGCGGAACAGATGTACATATTTATGAAGGGGACAAAGGAGCAGCAGAGGTAACGCCCCCGACGATTCTGGGGCATGAATTTTCCGGCGTGATAACCGAAGTAGGAAGTGAAGTGCAGCATTATCAGGTGGGAGACCGGGTATGCATCGATCCGAACTGCTACTGTGGGGCATGTGATCCCTGCAGAAAGGGAGTAGCTCATTACTGCGAGCATATGATTGGCTATGGAACAACTGTAAACGGCGGTTTCGCAGAATATTGCGCGGTAGATGAGCGTCAGGTTTACAAGCTGGGAGAGCATACAACATTTGAGCAGGGAGCCATGACGGAACCGGTAGCCTGCTGTCTGCATGGCATGGATATGTGTGAGATTCAGCCGGGACATCAGATAGTCATCATCGGAGGAGGCATGATCGGTCTGTTACAGCTTCAATTGGCAAGGCTGGCAGGAGCCGCGAAAATAGCGCTTCTGGAACCAGTGGAGAGTAAACGTGAAGTAGCGGAAAAGCTGGGTGCTGACGTGTGCATCGATCCGATTCATGAAGATGTAAAAGCACGCCTGAAGGAGGCGGGCATGACCTGGATTAATACAGTTATTGAGTGTGTGGGACGTCCGTCTACCATTGAACAGGCCATCGATATTGCTGGAAATAAAGCAGTTGTTATGATGTTCGGTTTGACTAAACCAGATGAGACGATTTCTGTGAAGCCATTTGAAATCTTTCGGAAGGAACTGGAACTAAAGGCTTCTTATATTAATCCTTATACACAGAAAAGAGCGCTGGATCTAATAGATTCCGGTCGGCTGGATGTAAGCAGTATGGTGTATGAGGTATGCGGTCTGGACAGGCTGGCAGATATCTTAGGAAAACCGGAGCTTCGCGCAAAAGGAAAATATATTATTTCTCCGGAAAAATAAGGTAACAGGATACAAACAGAAAGAGGACATTATCAGAGAAAATGTATGATAATGTCCTCTTTCTATTGACACAGGAAATCCCCGGGTGTACGATACAAATATCAGTGATATATCACTGATATTCCAAAAAACAACAGGCAGACTTAAGATACAGGAGGCTCATTATGGCGAAACGGCAGTCTATGACAGAAAAAGTCCTCGAAGCCCTGCGGGAGGATATCATCAACTGGGTTTATGAGGAAAATGATATGATTACCGAGGCGGAGATTTCGGAAAAGTTCGGCGTCAGCAAAACTCCGTCCCGGGAGGCGCTGAATTATCTCTGTATGGAGGGATTCCTGGACAAGATTCCCAACAAGGGGTATCTGGTCAGAGGGCTTTCGGTGGCGGAGCTGCAGAGCCTGTTTCAGTTCCGGGGAATCCTGGAAAAGGCCTCTGCAGAGCTGGCGATCCAGTACGCGGGGAAAGAGGAGCTGGCACACCTGGAGGCGGAGGTACATAAGCAGATAGCGGCCATGAAGGAGGGCACCTACCGGCAGTACAGCGACATGAATATGCAGTTTCATATGTCGGTCGCCTATCTGTCCCGGAATCCCTATCTGATTTCCACCCTGGAGGGAACCCTGAACAAGCTGCGCCGGGTGCTGGTGCGGGACTGGAAAAGCGCGGACGCGGTGGGGGCGATGGAAGCGCATCTGGAGCTGGTGGAGGCCCTGAAGGAACGGGACGTGGAAAAAGCGAGAGCCTTTGTGGATAAAGAACTGAGCGGTGTGGAATACCGACTGTATTTTCATGACCGGGCGGCAGCGCCCTGGCAGGGGTAAGGAGGAACAAAGAGAATGAAAAAGGTATTATTGCTGGCGACAGGCGGAACCATTGCCTGTACCCATTCAGAGGAGGGGCTGACCCCGGGAATGTCCGGAGACGGAATTCTGGACTGGATGCCGGAGCTGCGGGAAGGCTTCGCGATCGAAAGCCGGGATATCCTGAATCTGGACAGCTCCAATATTCAGCCGGAGGAATGGCAGTTTATGGCAGAGCAGGTGGCGGAGGCGTTGCCGGATTATGACGGCATCATCATCACCCATGGCACAGATACCATGGCGTATACGGCTTCCGCACTCAGCTATATGCTGCAGAACCTGACGAAGCCGGTGGTGCTGACCGGAGCGCAGATTCCCATCGACCAGATGTTTACCGATGCCAAGCGGAACCTGCAGACGGCCTTCGCGGCGGTGGACGCAGGTCTGAGCGGGGTAATGGTGGCCTTTGACGATAAGATTATGGGCGGCTGCCGCGCGGTAAAGGTGCGGACCATGGGCTTTGACGCCTTTGAAAGCATTTCCGCGCCCTATATCGGAAAAATCTATGCGGACGGCGTACATCTGGAGCACAGCCGGGCAGGAGAAAAGGCGGCGGCTCCCTTTGAGCTGAAAAATGAGCTCTGTACGGACGTATTTCTGATGAAGCTGATTCCGGGAACCAAGCCGGAGATTTTTGACAGCCTGCTGGAGCTGGGGTACCGGGGCGTTGTCATCGAGGCCTTTGGTGCGGGCGGTACCCATTTTGAACGGCGGAACCTTCTTCCCAAGCTGAAGAAACTGACGGATCATGGGGTCAGCATTGCGGTGTGCAGCCAGTGTCTCTATGAGAAGAGCGATCTGTCCCTCTATGAGGTGGGCCGCAAGCTTCTGGACTGCGGCGTCATTCCGGGCCGCGATATGACTACGGAAGCCATTGTGACGAAAATGATGTGGGCGCTGGGACAGACAGAAGACCCGGCGGAGGTAAAGGAAATCTTTGCGCGGAATTACTGCGGGGAAGTGTCATAAGGTTAGACAGAAAAATTGCTGAAATATCCGGCAATGTTGTCGAAATATAGTAAATATGTACAAAAAGTATCAGAATAGTAGAGAACACTTGCCCTTCCTACGATTTCGTGGTAGGATAGCCACATAGGCAATTTTAGAAAATGATAGAGGCGCGGGGCTTCAGGAGTATCGGTTGACATAAGGTCGGAACCAGTCAGCCGGGAAAGGGAAGACCGCCGAAGGGATTCATCCGTTCCGAAGGATGGGTTTCTGGGCTGTCGCAGAATATGCGTCAGACTGTCACAGGACTGTGGAGAGCTATCATAGGTCGAAGGGGAAGTTCAGACCGTGAGTACAGTCGGGAAGTATGTGCTCACGGTCTTTTTTTCGACTGTTTTCGAGGGAAGGAGATTTTAAAAATGGATTATGTACCTGTTATGTATGCTACCTTCTGGGCGCTGGTGCCGCCTGTAGTAGCGATTGTTCTGGCTCTGATTACCAAGGAGGTGTATTCCTCACTGTTCCTGGGTATCCTGGTGGGAGGCCTGTTCTACTCGGGCTTCAGCTTTGAGGGAACGGTGCTTCACATCTTCGAGGATGGAATCGTAGGCGTTCTGTCCGACAGCTACAATGTGGGAATTCTGGTGTTCTTGGTTATCCTGGGAGCCATTGTGTCACTGATGAACCGGGCCGGAGGCTCGGCGGCCTTCGGACGGTGGGCCGGCGAGCATATCAAGACCCGCACCGGCGCTCAGCTTGCTACGGTAGCCCTTGGCGTTCTGATTTTCATCGACGATTATTTTAACTGCCTGACCGTGGGAAGCGTCATGCGTCCCGTGACGGATAAGCACAACATTTCCCGGGCGAAGCTGGCGTATCTCATCGACGCCACAGCGGCGCCTATCTGTATCATTGCCCCGATTTCTTCCTGGGCGGCCGCAGTAACCGGCTTTGTAGAGGGAGAGGACGGACTGGCCCTGTTTGTCAGCGCGATTCCCTATAATTTCTACGCGATTCTGACTATCGTTATGATGATTACGATAGCAATTCTGAACATTGATTTCGGTTCTATGAAGGTCCATGAGGACAACGCAAAGAAGGGCGACCTGTTTACTACGCCGGATAGACCTTACGGCAACGCAGAAGGCCTGGATAACGTGGGAAATGGTTCCGTAAAGGATTTGCTGATTCCGATTCTTTCCCTGATCATCTGCTGTGTTATCGGCATGATTTACACCGGCGGCTTCTTTGACGGCGCGGACTTCGTGACCGCCTTCTCCAACAGCGACGCGTCCATCGGTCTGGCCATCGGAAGTGCTTTCGCCCTGGTCATCACGATTCTGCTGTATGTGAGCCGTAAGATCCTGGGCTTCAAGGAGTGCATGAACTGCATTCCCGAGGGCTTCAAGGCCATGGTTCCGGCCATCATGATTCTGACCTTCGCCTGGACCCTGAAGGCCATGACAGACAGCCTGGGCGCCGCGGAGTTCGTGGCTAATCTGATTAAGAGCAGTTCTCAGGGTATGGTTGCTCTGCTTCCGGCTATTATTTTCTTGGTTGGATGCTTCCTGGCTTTTGCCACCGGAACCTCCTGGGGAACCTTTGGTATCCTGATTCCGATTGTGGTAGACGCGTTCCAGACCACCCATCCGGCGTTGATGACCGTGGCCATCTCTGCCTGCATGGCGGGCGCTGTCTGCGGCGACCACTGCTCCCCGATTTCCGATACGACCATTATGGCGTCCGCGGGAGCCCAGTGTAATCATGTGAACCACGTATCGACCCAGTTACCCTACGCGGTGAGTGTGGCGATGATTTCCTTTATCACCTACATCGTGGCCGGATTTACCCAGTCTGCGGTGATTTCCCTGCCGGTGGGTATCGTGCTGCTGCTGGGATATCTGTTCCTTATGAAAAAACGTGGAAAATAATCGCGGAAAACAGTTGATTATTTTAAAAAGCCTGTTATACTACAGGTGTAGGTTGTGAAAATTAAATAGGAAGCAGCTGGTGCCGTTTCAAAAAACGGAGAATAGGGAAGCAGGTGAGAATCCTGCGCGATCTCGTCACTGTAAGCAGGAGTGGATTGCCATTACGTCACTGAGTCATCGGGAAGACGGCAAGACGCGATAGTACTGTAAGCCAGGAGACCTGCCAGACTGTGGTGCGGGGAATAAATTTTATTCCGGATCACGAAGATTGATTGTACCGAATGAAGAAATAGAAATCAGGAACAACTGAGATCCGACGATCCATTCGATCGTCGGATTTTTTTATCCCCGATTTTCCTGTTTAATTCAGAAATCCAAAATTACCTTCGGGGAGGAAAAGAAAGATGAAAAAGAAACTTGTAACACTCTTATGCGTAACCACTCTGACAGCATCCATGCTGGCAGGCTGCGGCAGCAAGGCTGAGACGCCGGCTGCAGACACTACTACTACGGAAGAGACCACAGAAGCTGCAGAGGAGACTGCAGACGACGCGGACGCAGATCAGGAGGCAGCTGACAACGTAGCAGCCCTGATTGATAAGATCTATGTTCAGGAGAGAACAGAGACCACAGACGCTGACTGTAAGGCAGCCAAGGAAGCATGGGACGCTCTGACAGACGCTCAGAAGGAGCTGGTAGAGGGCGAGAACGCTGATCCGGATTACTTCGGACGCGACACCGGAGACGCTTCCAAGGATGATCCGAGAAACCAGGACGAGATCGGCGAGAACGAGCTGCTGGTAGTAAGTTTTGGTACTTCCTTCAATGACAGCCGTGTAGCTGATATCAAGGGTATCGAGGACGCTCTGGCAGAGGCAAATCCGGACTGGTCCGTAAGACGTGCCTTTACCGCACAGATCATCATCAATCATATCCAGGCCCGCGACGGCGAGGCAATTGACAACATGGATCAGGCTCTGGATCGCGCAGTTGCCAACGGCGTAAAGAACCTGGTAGTACAGCCGACCCATCTGATGCACGGCGCTGAGTACGACGAGCTGATGGAGGCGGTAGACGCATACAAAGATAAATTTGAGTCTGTAAAGGTAGCTGAGCCGCTTCTGGGCGAGGTTGGAGCAGACGCTTCCGCAATCAACGCAGACAAGAAGGCTGTTGCCGAGGCTATTACTGCTGAGGCTGTAAAGACGGCTGGTTTTGATACTCTGGATGCAGCAAAGGAAGATGGCGTGGCATTCGTATTTATGGGTCATGGTACCTCCCATAACGCAAAGGTGTCCTACAGCCAGATGCAGGCACAGATGAAGGATCTGGGATATGAGAACGTATTTATCGGAACCGTAGAGGGCGAGCCGGAAGAGACTGCATGCGAGAATGTGATTAACGCAGTTGCAGAGGCTGGTTACACCAAGGTTGTACTTCGTCCGCTGATGGTAGTTGCCGGCGACCATGCAAACAACGACATGGCAGGCGACGATGACGATTCCTGGAAGAGTATGTTCAACGCATCCGGCAAGTTCGAGAGCGTAGACTGCCAGATCGCAGGTCTGGGCGAGATCGAGGCAATCCAGAATCTCTATGTTGCTCATACCGCAGAGGCTATGAAATAAGTAAGGATAAAGGACAAGAAAAGAAATGAAGAAGAAAATCATCGCGTTAATGGGAATGGCAGTTATAAGCTGCGCACTGCTGATGGGATGCGGCAGCAAGGCTGAGACGCCGGCTGCAGAGACTACCACAGAGGCGGAAAGCTCCGATGAGGAAACTGCAAAGACAGAAGAAACGGCGGAGCCGGAAAAGGCTGATTCAGAAGAAGCTGCAGCTGTGACACTGGAGGACGGCGTTTACACCGCAGATTTCAATACAGACAGCAGTATGTTCCATGTAAATGAATTTTACGAGGGAAAGGGAACGCTGACCGTAAAGGACGGACAGATGACCATTCATGTGGTTATGCCTTCCAAGAACATTGTGAATCTGTATGAAGGTCTGGCAGAGGATGCCCAGAAGGACGGCGCAGAGCTTCTGCAGCCGACCGTAGAGACCGTAGATTTCGGCGATGGTACAGAACCGGAGGAGGCCAATGCCTTCGACGTACCGGTTCCCGCACTGGACGAGGAATTTGACCTGGCGCTGATCGGAACCAAGGGCGTATGGTATGACCATAAGGTCAGCGTATCCAATCCGGAGCTTCTTCAGGACTAGGTTTTAGAAAAAGCGAACAATAACATGCAGGGGCTGTTGTAGAATGTGCAGAACGTTTTGCGGCAGCCCCCTTGTTCCATAGAAAGAGGATGAGCAGGATGACACTTGGAGAATTACAGCTTGAGGACGGCAGCTACACCGTAGAGGTAAGCCTGGAGGGCGGAAGCGGAAGGGCAACCATAGAAAGCCCTACGGAACTGTCCGTAGAGGACGGACAGGCGATGGCAGAGATTACCTGGAGCAGCAATCATTATGATTATATGGTGGTGGACGGAGAAAAATATCTTCCGGTAAGCAGAGAGGAACACTCTGTTTTTGAAATTCCGGTGGAGGTATTTGACGAGGAGATCCCCGTAATCGGCGATACCACAGCCATGAGTACGCCCCACGAGGTGGAGTATACCCTGACCTTTGCGTCGGATTCTATTCAGACCGGCAAAGGAAGCGGTAACGGAAATCAGAGCGCAGGTATGGCTGCGGCGGGAATCATTCTTGTGGCGGTAGCGGCAGGGATTGCGGCAACCGTGATTCAGAAAAAGAGGAATACAAAGGCATGAAAAAGAAATGGACGGCGCTGCTGCTGTGTCTGGCCTTGTGCCTGACAGCGGCCTGCGGATCAGCGGGTGGCGGCGGAGCAGAGAAAAAGCGCGACACAGAAATCAGTAAAGAGCTGACCTGGACGGACAGCATGAAGCTGGAGTACGCGCAGAAATTTACCGTAGACAATTACGAGGGCGGTTATGAGCTGGTGACGATTGCGGATGACGGACGCTTTCTGGTGGTTCCGGAAGGAAAAGAAGCGCCGGAGGATCTGGATTCGGATATCACGGTTCTGAGACAGCCCATTCAGAATATATATCTGGTAGCCACGGCAGCCATGGATATGTTCGTATCCCTGGACGCCCTGGACAGCGTCCGCTTTAGCGGAACGAAGGCGGAGGGCTGGTATATCGAGGAAGCGAAGAACGCCATGGAAAATGGCAGCATTCTCTACGCAGGCAAATATTCCGCGCCGGATTATGAGCAGATCCTGGCAGAACACTGCGGGCTGGCCATTGAGAATACCATGATTTCCCATACGCCGGAGGTAAAGGAGCAGCTTGAGAAATTCGGGATCCCGGTTCTGGTGGATCATTCCAGCTACGAGCCGGAGCCGCTGGGCCGGACCGAGTGGGTGAAGCTTTACGGACTTCTGACCGGGCATGAGGAAGAAGCGGAGGCGGCCTTTGCCAGAGAAGCCGACGCTTTTAAAGCAATCAGCGGTGAGAAAGCTACCGGCAAGACCGTGGCCTTTTTCTATATTACCAGTACCGGCGAGGCAAATGTGCGGAAATCAGCGGATTATCTGCCGAAGATGATTGAGCTGGCAGGGGGAAGCTATATCTTCCAGAATCTGGGAAGCGAAGAGGACGCGACCTCGACGATGTCCATGCAGATGGAGGAATTCTACGCAGGAGCAAAGGACGCGGATTATATCATTTACAACAGTACCATCGAAGGAGAGCTGTCCTCCATGGAGGATCTGCTGGCGAAGAGCCCGCTGCTTCAGAAATTCCGGGCAGTGCAGGAGGATCATGTGTACTGTACGACGAAGAATCTGTACCAGTCTACCATGGAGCTGGGAACGATTATCTCCGATATCCACCGGATGCTGACGGGGGACGATGGGGATCTGACATACCTGTATAAGCTAAACTGAGCATGAGAGAAGAGACAGGAGGAAGAAGATAGACATGAACCGGGTGACAGGCGGCAGCAATGCCGGAAACAGAGGACGATACGGGGCGGCCTTTTTCATATTGGCCTTGCTGGTGCTGGTATTTCTGGTCTTAAGCATCTGTATCGGAACCGTAACGATTCCCCTTCAGGAGATTCCACGGATTCTGGGAAAAAACGGAAGCAGTGATACCTATACGGATATCGTTATGGGAATCCGTTTCCCCAGGGCGGCTGCGGCAGGTATTCTGGGCGGCGGACTGGCCCTGTCAGGGTATCTGTTGCAGACCTTCTTCCACAACCCCATCGCAGGCCCCTTTACCCTGGGTATCTCCTCCGGTGCCAAGCTGGTGGTGGCCCTGGTGATGGTGGCGTCCCTGGGAAATGCCCTGCGTGTAAGCTCCTGGGTGATGATTGGTGCGGCCTTTGTGGGCTCCATGATCTGTATGGGCTTTGTGATTCTCATGTCCCGGGTACTGGATCAGATGTCCATGCTGATCGTCAGCGGTGTCATGATCGGCTATATCTGTTCGGCAGTGACGGACTTTGTGGTTACCTTTGCGGACGACGCAGATATCGTCAATCTCCACAACTGGTCCAAGGGAAGCTTTTCCGGTATGACCTGGGATAACGTGCTGATTATGGCTATCGTAGTGTGTATCACGGCCATCTGTGTATTTCTGATGTCCAAGCCCATCAGCGCTTACCAGATGGGCGAGGCCTATGCGAAAAATATGGGCCTGAATGTGCAGCTTTTCCGGATTCTGCTGGTGCTTTTATCCAGCGTCCTGTCTGCCTGTGTGACGGCCTTTGCGGGTCCTGTTTCCTTTGTGGGAATCGCGGTGCCCCATCTGGTGAAAAATCTGTTCGGAACGGCGAAGCCGATCCTGATGATCCCGGCCTGCTTCTTGGGCGGAGCAGCCTTCTGTCTGTTCTGCGACCTGCTGGCCCGGACCATGTTTGCCCCCACCGAGCTGTCCATCAGTACGGTGACGGCAGTATTCGGCGCGCCGGTGGTGATCTATATTATGATTCACAGAAAGAAAGAGAAGGGGGAATAGTCATGGATACGTATTATTTTCATACGGAAGGACTGACGGTGGGCTACCATGGCGTTCCTCTGATCCGGAATATTGAAATCAGTCTGAAAAAGGGCGAGATTCTGACGCTGATCGGCCCCAACGGAGCGGGAAAAACCACCATTCTGAAAAGCATTATCCGGCAGCTGGTACCCTTGGGTGGCGTGGCGGTGCTGGACGGGAAGAAGATGGAGGAATTAAGCGGAAAGGAACTGTCCCGGAAGCTTTCCGTCGTATTGACAGAGCGGGTACGCCCGGAGATGATGACCTGCCGGGATGTGGTGGCCACAGGCCGCTATCCCTACACGGGAAAATTCGGCGTACTGTCCGGGGAGGACTGGGACGTGGTGGAGGAGGCCATGGAGCTGGTGCACATTCACGAACTGGCGGACCGGGATTTCACAAAGACCAGCGACGGACAGAAGCAGCGGGTCATGCTGGCCCGGGCCCTCTGTCAGCAGCCGGATATCATCGTGCTGGACGAGCCTACCTCCTTTCTGGATATTCGTTACAAGCTGGAATTTCTTTCCATTATCCAGGATATGTCCCGAAACAGAAATCTGTCGGTTATCATGTCCCTGCATGAGCTTGATCTGGCGGGCCGTATCTCGGATAAGATTGCCTGCGTCCGGGGAGATAAGGTGGATCGGTTCGGCACGCCGGAGGAGATCTTCACAGAAGGCTATATTCCGAAGCTGTATGGCATGACGGTGGGAACCTACGACGAGCTGACCGGAGATCTGGAGCTTCCGGCGGCGTCCGGGGAGCCGAAGGTCTTTGTGCTGGCCGGAAACGGCACCGGGACGGCGGTATTCCGGAGACTGCAGCGGGAGCAGCTTCCCTTTGCGGCCGGAATTCTCTGGGAAAATGATCTGGACTACCCCTCCGCAAAGGCTCTGGCGGCATCGATCGTCAGTATTCCGGCCTTTCAGGCCATCAGCCCGGAGGCACTGGCAGAGGCAAAGCGTCTGGTGGATAACTGCGAGCGTGTAATCTGTACGGTGGATCTGCCGGAAGGCGGGGACGCCGGCGTGGCAGCAGGTCTTCTGGAGCTGCGAAATTACGCAAAAATACAGGGAAAGCTGGAATAACTTCGCGGAACCTGTCGAACGGAACTGATTTACAATTCCATTACACTATGCTATTCTTTTGGTATCAGATGAATCTTTTGTATCACCGGGGTATTTCTTCCCCATTGATCCCATGATTTTTTTGAAAGGCCCATACGAAATAAGAGCAATCGTATGGGCCAGCGTTTACGTCAGATAAGGAGGTTGAAGGTTCGGACCAATACAGCTAAATTTAAGGAGGATATGGCGTGACATATCAGGAGTTTTGCGACAGGTTTCTTACACAGCTTTCTAAAAAGCAGGAGTGGGGAATGAAACCCGGGGAGATACGGTTTTACCGGGAGGGTCTTTCCGAAGGGGACGAGGGCTATGAAGAAGCCTTTGTCCGGGAGACCAATCTGCGCTATTACCGGACGGAATCCGGGGTGCTGCTTGGAGACTATGTGACTGTGACACAGAACCAGGAGGAACGTCTGGCACAGATTTCCCGCTTTTCCCTGGAGGAGCTCTATGAACGGCAGGAGGAGAAGGGCTGGGACAGCGTCTGGCAATATGTGAAGGATAGTCTTGACACAGCCCGGGAAATGGCAGAAACAGGAGTACTGGAGCAGATGCGGAATTATGAGGCTGTGCGGGACAGACTTCAGATTCGCCCGCTTTACTTCCGGGACTGCAGACAGGAGCTGCGCCAATACGTCTATGAACGGTATGGAGATGTGGCGCTGGTGCTGTATCTGACCGTGTATGAGGGAGAAAAGGGGCTGGGTACCATCAAGGTTCCCCGGGTTACGGCAGACAGCTGGAAGCTGCCCCGGAAGCAAATCTGGGAGGACGCCATGAGAAATACCTATGCCGCCGCGCCCCCGAGACTGTATGTGGATCCGGTGGACAGTATCCATGCGCCCTGTGAAAAGGGAATGTTTATGGATGAGGACAGCGAAATTCAGAAGCTGAGTCCGGAGTGCGCGCCGCTTGTGACCACCACCCGGAGGCTGAACGGAGCCATTGCCATGTTTTATCCTGGGGTGAAGGAGCGACTGGCAAAGCTGTCCGGCGGCAGCTTTTACGTGGCGTTTACCAGTGTCAATGAGGCCTGTATCCACCCGGCGGGAAGTGCTCTTCCTATCCGGATTCTGCGGAGCCTGAAACATTTGAACCGTACCTGCGGGGAGGAGAACCGGTTGTCCCAGAAGGTATTTTTCTATAACGAAGAGGACGGAAGTTTCCGGACGGTAGAATTTTAGCGGAAACCGGAAAGGGATTTGGCAGTTACGCCAAATCCCTTTCCAGCTTCCGGATATTTTGAACTTTTCCGATGACGACGATGATATCCTCCGATTGCAACTTATAGTCGGGGGAGAGCTCGATGATGGTATTCTGATCGTGCTCAATGGCAATGATATTCAGGCCGTATTTTTTACGGATATTGATTTCCTGAATGGTTTTTCCTTCGATAAAGCCGCTGACCGGTACCTGTTGGATCTCGATATCATTGTCCAGGAAAATGAAATCCAGGAAGTTTCCGGACAGGAGCTTCTTGCCCAGACGGATGGCCATATCCCGCTCCGGATAGACCACCTCCGCGCCGATTTTCTCCAGAACAGCGCCCTGATCCTGACTGGTGGCCTTGGAAATCACGTGGGGCACGCCCAGGGAAACCACGTTCAGGGTGGTCAGAATACTGGTATCGATACGGCTGCCGATGCAGACGATGACAGTATCGCAGTTTTGGATTCCCACCTCTGACAGGGTAGCCTTGGAGAGGTTGTCACAGACAAAGGCGTATTCGGTATACTGCCGCATAGCCTTGACCTTTTCTTCATTTTGATCGACGACAATGACCTCTTTTCCGGCCTCCGCCAGAGTGATGGCAAGAGCAGTTCCAAAACGGCCCAGGCCGACGATTCCAAAGGTAGAATTTGCATTTTTCTTCATCTTTTTCGCTTCCTCATTTCTGTAATGATAGCAGGCAAAAGAGCCTGACAAAAACATGTTATGTTAACCGATGGTGATGGATTCTTCCGTGTACCGGGCATTCTGCTCCGGCCGTTCAATCCACATGGTGATAATCGTAAATGCACCCAGTCTTCCGATAAACATCAGGAAAATCAGGAGCAGCTTGCTGGCTGCATGCAGATCCGCCGTGATTCCCGTGGACAGTCCTGCGGTGCCGAAGGCAGAGACAACCTCAAAAAGCAGCTGCCTCATTTCAAAGGAAGGCTCCAGGAGACAGAGCAGAAAGGTTCCGATGAGAACGACACTGAGGGACAGCTGGGTAATCAGAAAGGCCCGGGAGGTATTTTCCGGGGAAATGCTCCTGTGAAAGGCTCCCATGTGTCGCTTATTCAGGGCACTCCGCATGGTCTGCATCAGGATAAAGAAGGTGCTGGTCTTGATACCGCCTCCGGTGGAGCCGGGGGACGCGCCGATAAACATCAGCAGAATCATCACAAAGAGTCCTGCATGGGAAAACTCATTTATAGGGTAAGTGGCAAAGCCGGCAGTCCGGGGGGTGACGCTGTTGAAAAACGCGCCAATCCAGGGCATATGCTCCGTAAAACGAAAGATCAGGGTACCCGCAATCAGAAGCGTCAGGGTGGTGCTTATAACCACCTTAGAGTGGAGGGTCAGCTTCCGGAAGGAGCGGTTTCTCAGGACGTCCAGGATCACCAGGAAGCCCAGGCCGCCGAAGATAATCAGGCCGCCGGTAACCAGGTTCAGCAGGATATCGTTCTGGTAAGGAATGAGACTCTGGCCACCGCCCAGAATGTCGAAGCCGGCGTTATTAAAGGAGGAAATGGAATGAAAGATACTGATTCCCACAGCCTCCAGAGGCGGATAGTCCCGGACAAAGACCGGAAAGCTCAGAAGAGCGCCCACTGTTTCGAAAATTAAGGTGGTAAGCAAGATAGCCTTTAACAGCCGGACGATGCCCCTGAAGTTGTCCACATTGAGGGCTTCCTTTAAAAGAAGCCGGCTCTTAAATCCCACCCGCCGTTTGGTAGCCAGCATAAGGCCTGCGCCCATGGAGGTGAAGCCCAGACCGCCGGTCTGGATAAGCAGCGCCAGAATCACCCGGCCGAAGACCGTATAGGTGTCGCCGGGGTCTACGGTCACCAGGCCTGTGACACAGGTGGCGCTGGTGGCGGTAAAAAGCGCGTCCAGAAAGCTGGTATGGACGCCGGGGCGCAAGGATACCGGCAGCATGAGGAAACAGGCACCGGTTAGGATAACCAGGAAAAAGCCCGCGGCAATCAGTCTTGCGGGCGGCTGGATTTTAATAAAGCGTAAAATATGTTTCATAGGATCTCCCTTGGTTTTTAACGACATGTCTCTATTATACGGGGAAAGAGTGGAAGGAACAAGAGATTCGGGGAAAATTAAGAAAAAATCAAACTTTATTTTGGAGGAAATGGCACTTGCACCACCTACGAAACCGTGTTATGATTTAGCAGTAGTAGTGAAACAAATGTTAGCAAAGGCTAACCTTTGAAAACAGGAGGACAGTTTGATGTCAATTTTGGTAACAGGCGGTGCAGGCTTTATCGGAAGCCACACCTGTGTAGAGTTATTGAATGCAGGCTATGAGGTAGTAGTTGTAGATAATCTGTATAATGCAAGTGAAAAAGCGCTGGAACGCGTGGAGCAGATTACAGGAAAGAAGGTTACGTTCTATGAGGCGGATATTCTGGATCGTGACGCCCTGAATGCCATCTTTGATAAGGAGCAGGTTGAATCCGTTATTCATTTTGCAGGCTACAAGGCCGTGGGCGAGTCGGTACGCAAGCCCATCGAGTATTACTATAATAATATTACCGGAACTCTGATTCTCTGTGACGTGATGAGAAAGCACAATGTAAAGAATATTGTGTTCAGCTCCTCAGCTACCGTATACGGTGATCCGGCATTTATCCCGATTACCGAGGAATGCCCCAAGGGTAAGATTACCAATCCCTATGGACAGACCAAGGGCATGCTGGAGCAGGTGCTGACTGATATCTTTGTATCCGATCCGGAGTGGAGAGTGGTACTGCTTCGTTACTTCAATCCCATCGGCGCCCACAAGAGCGGCCTTATCGGTGAAGATCCGAAGGGCATTCCGAACAACCTGGTTCCCTATGTGGCGCAGGTAGCCATCGGCAAGCTGAAATGCCTGGGCGTCTTCGGAAATGACTACGATACCCACGACGGAACCGGCGTGCGTGATTACATTCACGTGGTAGATCTGGCAAAGGGACATGTGGCAGCGATTAAAAAGGTAGAGAAGACCGATCCCGGCGTACTGATTTACAATCTGGGTACCGGAAAGGGCTACAGTGTTCTGGATGTGGTTCATGCCTTTGAGAAGGCTTGCGGTAAAAAGATTCCCTATGAGATCAAACCGCGCCGTGCAGGCGATATTGCCACCTGTTACGCAGATCCCACCAAGGCAAAGAAGGAGCTGGGCTGGGTAGCGGAGTATGGCATTGAGGAAATGTGTGAGGATTCCTGGAGATGGCAGACCATGAACCCGAACGGTTATGCAGACTAAGATAAGAGTTGGAATATAGAACTGTTTCGGGATACTGCTGCGAATCAGAGCGGCAGTATCCCCTTTTTGTGGAATAGAAACTATTTTTATAACGTATGAAAAATTAATTACAGGGGAGAAAACATGAGAAAAGGATTTGACAATGACAAATATCTGGCTATGCAGTCGGAGCATATTCGGGAGCGTATCGCCCAGTTTGACAATAAGCTGTATCTGGAATTCGGTGGAAAGCTCTACGACGATTATCACGCGTCCCGCGTTCTGCCGGGTTTTGAGCCGGACAGCAAGCTGCGGATGCTGATGCAGCTGGCCGATCAGGTAGAGATCGTCATCGTAATCAGCGCGGAGGATATCGAAAAAAATAAGGTGCGCGGCGATCTGGGAATCACCTACGATTCCGATCTGCTCCGCCTGAAGGCTATCTTTGAGTCTAAGAACCTCTATGTGGGCAGCGTCTGCATTACCCATTTTGCAGGCCAGTACAGCGCGCAGATGTTCCAGAGCCGTCTGGAGAAAATGGGCATAAAGGTATACCGCCATTACCTGATTCCGGGATATCCGAACAATATTCCTTTTATCGTAAGCGACGAGGGCTACGGCCACAACGAATATATCGAGACCACCAAGCCGCTGGTGGTTGTCACTGCGCCGGGGCCGGGAAGCGGAAAGATGGCTACCTGTCTGTCCCAGCTCTATCATGAGCATAAGCGCGGCGTCCGCGCAGGCTATGCCAAGTATGAGACCTTCCCCATCTGGAATCTGCCCCTCGGCCATCCAGTAAATCTGGCTTACGAGGCGGCTACCGCGGATCTGAACGACGTCAATATGATTGACCCCTATCATCTGGAGGCGTATGGAAAAACTACGGTAAATTATAACCGGGACGTGGAGATCTTCCCGGTGCTGCGCGCCATGTTTATGGAGATTTACGGGGAATGCCCCTACAAGTCCCCCACAGATATGGGCGTCAATATGGCCGGCAACTGTATCATAGACGACGAGGCCTGCCGGGAGGCGTCCGGACAGGAGATTATCCGCCGCTACTATCAGACACTGGTCAATATCGCCCGGGGCAGATCCAAAGAGGAAGAGGCTTACAAAATCGAGCTTCTGATGAATAATGCAGGCGTGACGGTCAAAGATCGAAAGGTCGTACCGGCAGCCCTGGCCCGCGCCGAGGAGACCGGACACACAGCCGCAGCCATCGAGCTGCCGGACGGCACCCTGATTACAGGCAAGACCAGCGATCTGATGGGAGCCTGCTCCGCCCTGCTTATTAAGGCGTTGAAGCATCTGGCAGGCATTGACGAGGAGGTACTTCTGATTACTCCCAATGTCATTAAGCCGATCCAGAAGCTGAAGGTAGAGTATCTGGGCAGCCGCAATCCGCGTCTTCACATGGAAGAGGTTCTGATTGCCCTGTCCTCCAGCACAGAGAGCAACCCGCTGGCAGATCTGGCTCTCCGCCAGCTTCCGAATCTCCGGGGCAGCCAGGTGCATACCTCCCGGATGCTGAATGCGGCAGATGAAAAGACTTTCCAGAAACTGGGAATTATGCTGACCTCTGAGGCAAAATAGATACAGAGAAAGAACGTAGAAGAATGGAAAACCGGGACTGTCCGCTGAGACAGTCCCGGTTTTTGGTTTGCGTTTATAGAAAGTAGAAAGCTTAGTTCTGATGTTCATTCCGGTATTCCAGCGCCGCTGCCACAAAGCCCCGGAACAACGGATGGGGCCGGTTCGGCCTGGATTTCAATTCCGGATGGGCCTGCGTCGCCAGGAAGAACGGGTGATCTTTCAGCTCGATCATTTCCACAATCCTTCCATCCGGCGAAATACCGGAAAGCGTCATCCCAGACTGACGCAGCACCTCACGGTAATCATTGTTGACCTCATACCGATGGCGATGACGCTCATGAATGGTCTCCTCGCCGTACAGCTCGTAAGCCTTTGTATCCTTATCCAGAATACACGGATAAGAACCAAGCCGCAGGGTACCGCCGATATCCTCGATTCCATCCTGATCCGGCATCAGATGAATCATTGGATGTGTGGTATTGGGATCCAGTTCCACACTGTGGGCGTCATCGTAGCCGATCACATGGCGGGCAAACTCCACAATGGCCATCTGCATACCCAGGCACAGCCCCAGGAAAGGAATATTATTTTCACGGGCATAGCGGATGGCGCTGATCTTACCCTCGATACCGCGATCGCCGAAGCCGCCCGGCACCAGAATACCGTCCACATCGGACAGATACTCCGCCGCATTGGCGTCGTTGACCAGCTCGGAATCCACCCATTTCAGATCTACCACAGAGTGGCTGGCGATACCGCCGTGCTTCAGGGCCTCCACCACACTGATGTAAGCGTCATGCAGCTGGATATATTTTCCAACGATGGCAATGCGGACCTTGGAGGTGGGATGACGGAGAGCGTCTACCATGGCAGTCCAGTCGCTGAGATCCGGTTCGGGACAGGGCAGGTGCAGACATTCGCAGGCCACCTGGGCCAGCTGCTCCTTTTCCATGGCCAGCGGGGCCTCGTAGAGATACTCCACATCCAGGTTCTGAAGCACATGGGAGCTGGGCACATTACAGAACAGGGCAATTTTGTCCTTCAGATGGTTGTCCAGCGGATGCTCGCTCCGGCAGACGATAATATCCGGCCAGATCCCCATACCCTGCAGATCCTTCACGGAGGCCTGGGTCGGTTTGGTTTTCAGCTCGCCGGAGGCCTTGATATAGGGAATCAGGGTAACGTGGATCAGAATGGCATTTTCATGTCCCACATCATGCTGGAACTGACGGATGGCCTCCAGGAAAGGCTGGCTTTCGATGTCGCCGACGGTACCGCCCACCTCGATGATGGCAATATGAGTCTCTTCCTCATTAAAATTGCGGTAAAAACGGCTCTTGATTTCATTGGTAATATGGGGGATAACCTGGACCGTACCGCCGCCGTAATCGCCCCGGCGTTCCTTATGCAGAACAGACCAGTAGATTTTTCCTGTGGTAACATTGGAATTTTTTGTCAGAGATTCGTCGATAAAGCGTTCGTAGTGACCCAGATCCAGGTCCGTCTCCGCGCCGTCGTCGGTGACGAAGACCTCGCCGTGCTGTACGGGATTCATGGTGCCCGGGTCGATATTGATGTAGGGGTCAAACTTCTGCATAGTCACCTTGTATCCTCTGGCCTTCAGAAGACGGCCCAGAGAAGCCGCTGTGATACCTTTTCCAAGACCGGAGACCACTCCGCCGGTGACAAAGACATATTTAACAGGCATGTACGTTTCCTCCTTATTTGATAGTGGGATAATAGGTAAAAAATAACTGAATTATTATACTACTGTGAAACAGGAAAATCCAGAAAAACACACTAAAAAAATTATGGAAATACGCAGGAAAAAAGAGAAAAATCATGGCTGACTGCGTTCAGCCGCGCCATTCGCAAAACTGCTCCTTTGGAGCTCTCCGCTGCTGTCGCAGCTCATTTTGCTCATACCATGGCGCTCCCTCCAAGATTTCATACATACGGATTTTCATGCAAGCATGAAATCCGCATATATGGAACCTTGGGCTGAACTTGTTTAGGGAAATTTCAGATTTTTCCATATTGCTTTATCCTTTTCCGGACATTATAATAGAAGTGTTATGGTTGGAGGATTTTCTGTAATTTCCATGCTATAGCATACAAGGAGGAGAAATATGGAAGAACATAACAAAAATTCCAACCGCCCCTCCGGAGGCGGAGATAACAATAAGAATCCGAAGAACCGTCAGAGCATTCTGATGTTTCTGATCATTGCCATGGTGGCGATCCTGTTCTGGAATTATATCGGAAGCATGGGCAGCACCAGCAATACCATTACCTACAATGAATTTGTACAGATGCTGGACGAGGGCAAGGTAAAGGAGGTTGAGATTACCTCCAGCAGCCTGAAGATCACAGCGAAGGAAAAGGACGCGCTGGGTAGGGAACAGATCTATACTACCGGAATTGTGCCGGATTACCAGCTGCAGGAGCGTCTGGAAAAAGCAGGCGTGGAATATTCTTCTCCCATTGAGGATATGAAGGCTGTAATCCTGTCCGCGGTGATTAATATTATTCTGCCGATTGTGCTGCTGTGGGGAGCTTTTGCCTTGATTATGCGCCGGATGGGCGGCGGTGGCGGCATGATGGGTATGAACGTGGGCAAGAGCAAGGCCAAGGTTTATATTGAAAAGGACACCGGCGTCACCTTTAAGGATGTGGCCGGAGAAGAGGAAGCAAAGGAGTCGCTTCAGGAAGTGGTAGATTTTCTTCATAATCCGGGCAAATACGCCCAGATCGGAGCAAAGCTGCCAAAGGGTGCCCTGCTGGTGGGCCCGCCGGGAACCGGAAAAACCCTGCTGGCCAAGGCTGTGGCAGGAGAGGCGCATGTGCCGTTTTTCTCTCTGTCCGGATCGGATTTTGTGGAAATGTTCGTAGGCGTGGGCGCGTCACGTGTGCGGGATCTGTTCCAGGAAGCCAAAAAGCATTCACCCTGTATCATCTTCATCGATGAGATAGACGCCATCGGAAAAAGCCGTGATTCCCGCATGGGAGGCAACGACGAGCGTGAGCAGACCCTGAATCAGCTGCTGGCAGAGATGGACGGCTTCGACAGCCATACTGCCTGCCTGGTGCTGGGAGCGACCAACCGTCCGGAGGTTCTGGACCCTGCGCTTTTGCGTCCCGGCCGGTTTGACCGCCGGGTTATCGTAGATCGCCCGGATTTGAAGGGCCGTGTCGATATCCTGAAGGTTCATTCCAAAAATGTCAAAATGGACGAAACGGTGGATCTGGACGCCATCGCCCTGGCTACCAGCGGAGCTGTGGGCTCCGACCTGGCCAACATGATCAACGAGGCCGCGATCCTGGCAGTCAAGAACGGACGCAAGGCCGTATCCCAGAAGGATCTCTTTGAATCAGTAGAAGTAGTTCTGGTGGGAAAAGAAAAGAAAGACCGTATCATGAGCAAGGAGGAGCGCCGTATCGTATCCTATCACGAGGTAGGACACGCCCTGGTAAGCGCCCTGCAGAAGGATGCGGAGCCGGTTCAGAAAATCACCATCGTACCCCGTACCATGGGAGCGCTGGGCTATGTGATGCAGGTACCGGAGGAAGAAAAATACCTGAATACGAAGAAAGAAATTGACGCCATGCTGATAGGACTTCTGGCAGGCCGGGCTGCAGAGGAAATCGTTTTTGACACCGTTACCACGGGAGCGGCCAACGATATTGAGAAGGCCACCCGTCTGGCCCGGGCCATGGTTACCCAGTATGGTATGTCCGAGAAATTCGGCCTGATGGGACTGGAGGTACAGGAAAATGAATACCTGAACGGCCGTACCGTCATGAACTGCGGCGACGCCACAGCGGCCGAGGTAGATACGGAGGTTATGAAGATTCTGAAGAACTCCTACGAGGAGGCAAAGCGTCTTCTTTCCGAAAACCGGGAAGCGATGGATAAAATTGCCGACTTCCTGATTGAGAAAGAGACCATCACAGGTAAAGAATTCATGCAGATCTTCCGGGAGGTCAAAGGTCTTCCGACCCCGGCAGGCAGCGAGGAGGCCAGTGTCCCGACTTCTACACCGAACGACGAACCAGAAGCATAACGTAACACCTTTCAAAGACAGGGGCTGTTGTGATATGAGGCAGACAGCTTTCTTATATCCAGATGTAACGAGAAACGGGCGGACATGGGATATGGAAAGCTGAAAGCCATGTATATTACAGCAGCCCCGTCCGTTTATAAGGAGCCATCCCATGCAATTCAACATCGAAGAAGAATTAAAAAAGCTTCCATCCAAACCGGGCGTCTATCTTATGCACGACGAGACCGACGCAATCATTTACGTGGGGAAAGCCATTTCCCTGAAAAACCGGGTGCGTCAGTATTTTCAGAGCAGCCGGAACAAGGGACCGAAAATCGAGCAGATGGTCACGCACATTGCCCGCTTTGAATATATCATTACCGATTCAGAGCTGGAAGCCCTGGTTCTGGAATGCAATCTGATCAAGGAGCACCGTCCAAAATATAACACCATGCTCATGGACGATAAGACCTATCCTTACATTAAGGTAACCACCAATGAGCCTTACCCCAGGGTCCTGTTTTCCAGAATGCTTAAGAAGGACAAGGCCAGATACTACGGGCCTTATACCAGCGCCGGAGCAGTCAAGGACACCATAGAGCTTATCCATAAGCTTTATAAGATCCGCACCTGTCACCGGGTTCTGCCCCGGGATATAGGAAAAGACCGCCCCTGCCTGAATTATCACATTCACCAGTGCGACGCTCCCTGCCAGGGTTATATTTCACAGGATGAATATGGAAAAAACATAGCCCGGGTGCTGGATTTCCTGAATGGAAATTATGCCCCGCTTTTAAAGGAGCTGGAGAAAAAGATGACAGCGGCTTCCGACGCCATGGAATTCGAAAAGGCTATCGAGTACCGGGAGCTTTTAAACAGTGTGAGACAGATTGCCCAGAAGCAGAAAATCACCAACAGCGACATGGAAGATAAGGACATTATCGCCCTGTCCTGCGATGGCTGGGACGCGGTGGTGCAGGTCTTTTTTATCCGGGACGGACGTCTCATCGGCCGGGATCATTTTTATCTGAAGACCTATGAGGGAGAGCCGAAGGCTGCCATTCTGGGAAGCTTTATCAAGCAGTTTTATGCCGGCACACCCTACATTCCCCGGGAGCTGATGCTGGAATGCGAGGTCGAGGATCAGGAGCTCATCGAGCAGTGGCTGACAGCCCGCAAGGGGCACCGGGTCTATCTGAGAGTACCCAAGATCGGGGAAAAGGAGAAGCTGGTGGAGCTGGCGAAGAAAAATGCCAGTCTGGTTTTGAGTCAGGATCGGGAGCGGATCAAGCGGGAAGAAGGACGGACCATAGGCGCTATGAAGGAAATTGCGGATATTCTGGGACTTCCCGGGATTCATCGTATCGAGGCCTTCGATATCTCCAATACCAACGGCTTCGAGTCGGTAGGATCCATGATTGTCTACGATCATGGAAAGCCCAAACGCAGCGATTACCGCAAGTTTAAAATCCGTACCGTGAAGGGGCCGGACGATTATGCCAGCATGCGGGAGGTGCTGACCCGTCGGTTTACCCACGGACTGGAGGAAAGCCGGGAACTGAAGGAGAAGGAAATGCCGGAGGAGGTAGGAAGCTTTACCCGGTTTCCGGATTTGCTGATGATGGACGGCGGCCGGGGGCAGGTCAATATTGCCCAGCAGGTGCTGGAGGAGCTGGGACTTAACATCCCGGTCTGCGGTATGGTCAAGGACGACAATCACCGTACCCGCGGCCTCTATTACCAGAATAGCGAGCTGCCCATTGAACGCAATTCCGAGGGCTTCCGCCTGATTACCCGGATCCAGGACGAGGCTCACCGCTTCGCTATCGAGTACCACCGTTCCCTGCGAAGCAAGGAGCAGGTACATTCCGTGCTGGACGATATCGAAGGGATCGGTCCGGCCAGAAGAAAGGCCTTGCTGCGTCATTTCCAGTCGCTGGAGGCTATCCGGGAGGCAGACGTGGAGACGCTGGCAGCCGTACCCTCCATGAACCGGGCGGCCGCGGAGAAAGTATGGAAATTTTTCCATTGATCCTTGTACCGCTCTCAGGCAGTATGGTAAAATAAAAACAGAGTCTGCGATACCGGATTCAAGCGGGAATGCAGGAAACGCAGACAGTCAGAATTGATAAAAAGGGAAAATAAGGAAGCGAGGAAACAAAAATGGGAAGTGTACAGACCGTAGACATGACGCTTATGGTGGAAAAACTGAATCTGAAGAATCTGACGCCGGAGATAGAGCTGACAGGAAAGAAGCTGGCGTCCCCGGAGATTAACCGTCCGGCTATCCAGCTGTCCGGATATTTCGCGCATTTCGCCACAGAGCGTGTGCAGATTTTGGGATATGTGGAATATACGTATCTGCAGAGCAGAACTGACGAGGAAAAGAAGCCTATCTACGAGAAGTTCTTTTCCAGCAATATCCCCTGCGTGATCTATACTTCCCGTACAGAGCCGGAGCCCTATGCCCTGGAGATGGCTAATCAATACGGCGTTCCGGTCTTTTATTCCGACAAGAAGACGTCCAACTTTATGGCAGCCATCATCGGCTGGCTGAACGTGCAGCTGGCGCCCCGTATCTCGATCCATGGCGTACTGGTCGACGTATACGGTGAGGGCGTCCTGATTATGGGTGAGAGCGGAATCGGTAAGAGCGAGGCGGCCCTGGAGCTGATTAAGCGGGGACACCGACTGGTAACCGACGACGTGGTGGAGATTCACAAGGTCAGCGACGACACCCTGGTGGGCCGTTCTCCGGAGATCACCAAGCATTTTATCGAGCTGCGCGGTATCGGAATCGTGGACGTAAAGACGCTGTTCGGTGTGGAGTGTGTCAAGGAAACCCAGACCATCGATATGGTAATCAAGCTGGAGGACTGGGATAAGGACAAGGAGTACGATCGTCTGGGACTGACAGAGGAGTATACTGAATTCCTGGGCAATAAGGTAGTCTGCCATTCCCTGCCCATCCGTCCGGGCCGGAACCTGGCGATCATCGTAGAGACGGCCGCTGTCAATAACAGACAGAAGAAGATGGGCTACAACGCGGCTCAGGAGCTGTACCGCCGCGTACAGGAGAGCATGGCAAGAAAGAACTAAAAAAGTGATGGGGGATAAGAACATGAAGAAATATTGTTTTGGAGCCGATATCGGCGGAACAACCATGAAGCTGGGACTTTTTGATTCAGCTGGTATCGTATTGGATAAATGGGAGATTCCGACTCGTACGGAAAAGAAAGGGGAAGCGATTCTTCCGGATCTGGCAAAGGCTGTTCTGGATAAAATGGAGGAGAAGAAGCTGGATCGGAGCGAGATCGCAGGCATTGGCGTAGACGTGCCGGGACCGGTGGCCGCAGACGGCAGCGTGCCCCATACGGCGAATCTGGGATGGGGCTATAAGGCGGTAACGAAGGAGCTGACCGAGTTGACCGGACTTCCCTGTAAGGCAGGAAATGACGCCAATGTGGCAGCTCTGGGTGAAATGTGGCTGGGCGGCGGAAAAGGTCATCGGGACGTCCTGATGATTACGCTGGGAACCGGAGTCGGCGGCGGGATCGTCATAGACGGAAAGATTCTGGTGGGCGCCCATGGAGCAGGAGGCGAGATTGGACATATCCATGTGAAGGACGGCGAGGAAAGACACTGCGGCTGCGGTAACCAGGGCTGTCTGGAGCAGTACGCGTCTGCGACCGGTATCGCCCGCCTGGAGCAGGAATGGCTGGAGAAGAGCAACGAGGCGTCTGTGCTGCGTGAGCGGGAAATCAGCGCCCGTTCCGTGTTTGACGCATTAAAAGAGGGGGACGCGCTGGCAGAGAAAATCGTAGAAGAGTTCGGCGCGTATCTGGGCAAGGTGGTTGCGGTCATGACAGCCGTATTAGATCCGGAGATCATCGTAATCGGCGGAGGCGTATCCAAAGCTGGTCCCATTCTGCTGGATTATGTGCAGAAGCATTATCAGACCGTAGCCTATAAATCTACCCGTGAGACCCCGTTCGCCCTGGCAGAGCTGGGCAATGACGCAGGTATCTATGGCTGCGCGAAGCTGATGCTGGACGAAAGAGCAGAGGCCTGAGATTTCAGCGCTTTGTGCAAATCACAGAAAAATCGACAAAAATTACCAACATTTTTGGACGGCAGAACGTATTGACTTTTGGGGGAACGCGTAGTAGAATCATACCAACAAAAGATAATACAGAGAAAATACTAATGATAACAAAGGCGTTACCAATTCCCGTGGTGATGCCTTTTTCTATATTACAGGGCACCAGGCCCTATCTCTCCCTTTTATTTGCGTGAGCAGTGAGCCAAAGTCCATGCTTGCATGTGACCTTGGCGAATGCCTCCGCATTTTTTTTGCCCTTTTTAAGTGGGTGTTCTATATTGTGTTCCCGTTCATTCATTGCTATAATAAAATAATAGATTTTTACAACAAGAAAAATATGGAATAAAGGAATATGTAAAATTTATGAAAAAGCTTACAAAAGAGAAAGGGTTAGAGCTGGCATTCTTTGCTTTCCTTTTGCTGATCTGGATCGCCTGGGCCTGGATCCTGCCCTTTAACGAGGGGCCGGATGAGTATATGCGCTCCCGTATCGTGGATTATATCGTGGAATACGGCAAGCTGCCCACAGGTTATCAGCAGGAAATTATGGATTATTCCTGGGGCTTTACCTATGGCTTCCGGCCCATTCTGCCCCAGATGGCAGAGGCGCTCTTTGTGCGGATTGCCATGCTTGTGACGAAGGACGCCTTTTCCCTGATTTTTGCGGGACGTCTGGTCAGCGTGATCTGCGGTTTGATTTTTGCCGGGTATGTGAGGGCAATTTCCGTAAAGCTGTTTGACCGGAAGACGGTACAGTGGCTGTTTACTCTGCTGACGGTCTGTCTGCCCCAGGCCTGCTTTCTGTTTACCTATCTGAATTGTGATTCTATGGCGCTGATGGCTACGGCCATGATTCTGTTCTATGTGCTCAGGGGAATGGAAGACCGGTTTTCCGTCAGAACCTGTATCGGGATTGCGCTTTCCTGCGCTATCTGTATCCTGTCCTACTACAATGCCTATGGTTTTCTGATTACCGCGGCCCTGATTTACCTGGGCTTTCATCTGGAATGGAGCCGGAAGGAGCCGGATCCGGAGCGGAAGAAGCTGATCTGGCAGCAATTTTGGAAAAAGGGTTTTCTGATTCTGGGTATCGTACTGGTATTGGCAGGCTGGTGGTTTGTACGGAATTATTTCCTGTACGACGGGGACATTCTGGGACTACGGACCCAGGAGGAGTATGCGGAGCATTACGCCATGGATATTCTGAAGCCCTCCAACCGGCAGAATTATCGGAACCAGGGTCATTCCATGGCCTATATGCTGTTTCATTCAGACTGGGCCATTTCCGTATGGAAGAGCTTTATCGGCGTACTGGGCCCCTTGTGGTATGCTCTGCGCTGGTGGATGTATCTTGGCTACAGTCTGCTTTTTGCAGCCGGAGTTTTTGGAATGCTGGCAGAGAGTATCGTAAAATTCCGCGGTAGGACAGAAAAGACGCTGCCCGGTTCAGAGCGTCTGTGCTGGCATCTGGGAATGCTGGTGGCAGTTCTGGTTCCGAATATCCTGAATTTCTGGTATTCCTATGGGACGGATTACCAGCCCCAGGGACGCTACAGTATGCCTATGCTGCTTCCCTTTATGTATTATATAGCCAGAGGCCTGTATTTCTGGGTGAAATGGCTGGAGCGACGGTGGGGAGAGGCAGCTCGGAAGGCCATATCGGTGTTGCTGACGCTTGTCTGTCTGTGGATGGCAGGCTGCGCCCTGTTTTGCGTGGTGAAAATCATGTGGCCCGCCTACCGGGAGGTAGAGGATAAATCCGTGGTGCGGGTTTATACCATGGAGGAGCTTTACGGGGAAGACTGGGAAGAAAAGAAGGAAAAATAAAAAAAGCCCCATAAACGGGAGGATGCCAGGCAGCTATTCTGCCTGGCATTTATTATGAAAAAGTTTATTCAAAAAATAAGTAATGGACTTTGTTAGGTGTTTCTTTGTTTTTCTTTATCTTATACTGTTATTATATGGGCGGAAAATGAATTCGATATGAGCATGAATTGAACGATTTTTAAAAGAAATATGAATAAAATATGAACGGAGATTTTGCACATTTTGTTAAAAATCAAAGAATTTTACAAAAATTTAAGATGTAATTTTATATAATCTAATGATTGACAGTTTCTGAAATTCCTGTGTATAATATGTCACATATCAAAGGAGATTTGGAAGCGGATATTCCGCCGGACCGAATCTCCTTTTTTATTGCCACACGTAATGAGCAAAGCTCGTTACCGTTCTGCAGGGAATGTATTATAACTCCGGAGCCCTGCAGGATAATCTGTGAAAAAAGAGGAGGAAGTGTTATGACCCAGGAAATGTTAAGTGTTGTTGACGGTCAGCTGTTTGCTGTCTGGTTCCTGATTGGAGCCGCGCTGGTATTCTGGATGCAGGCAGGATTTGCCATGGTGGAGGCAGGCTTTACGAGAGCCAAGAACACCGGTAATATCCTGATGAAGAATCTTATGGACTTCTGTATCGGTACTGTTGTGTTTATTCTGATTGGTTTTGGGCTGCTTCTCGGTGAGGACGTGGTCGGACTCATCGGAAAGCCCGGTTTTGATATTTTTACAGCTTATGGAGAGTTTGATTATTCCAGCTTTGTATTTAACCTGGTATTCTGCGCCACGACAGCGACGATTGTATCCGGCGCCATGGCAGAGAGAACAAAGTTCCTTTCCTACTGTGTATACTCCGCTATCATTTCCGCGTTGGTGTATCCCATTGAGGCGCACTGGATCTGGGGCGGCGGCTGGCTCGCGCAGCTTGGCTTCCATGATTTCGCAGGATCCTGCGCAATCCATATGGTAGGCGGCTGCAGCGCGCTGATTGGCGCGAAGATTCTCGGACCCCGTATCGGAAAATTCGGAAAGGATAAGAAAGGAAAGATTATCAAGGTAAACGCGTTTCCGGGACACAACCTGCCCCTGGGCTGTCTGGGCTGCTTCATTTTGTGGCTGGGCTGGTACGGCTTCAACGGCGCGGCCTGCACAAGCGTAGAGCAGCTGGGAAGCGTATTTCTGACTACAACGGTGGCTCCTGCTGTGGCAACCATAGTGTGTATGGTATTTACCTGGATCCGTTACGGCAAGCCGGACGTATCCATGTGCCTGAATGCGTCTCTGGCAGGTCTGGTAGCGATTACAGCTCCCTGTGATGTGACAGACTGTCTCGGTGCAATTATCATCGGTGCGGTGGCAGGCGTCCTGGTGGTATTCGGCGTATGGTTTCTGGATTATGTGCTGCATGTGGACGATCCGGTTGGCGCGGTAGCCGTTCATTTCATGAATGGTATGTGGGGAACCATTGCGGTAGGTCTTTTCGCGACAACCAGCGCTCCGGGAAATGATACGCTGATAGGCCTTTTCTACGGCGGTGGTTTTACGCTTCTGGGCAAACAGCTTCTGGGCATGGTTTCCGTACTCGCCTGGACCGGAGTCACCATGACGCTGGTATTCTTCTTTATCAAGGCAGTGTTCGGACTCCGGGTAAGTGAGACAGAAGAAATTGTAGGTCTGGATTCCTGTGAGCATGGACTTCCCTCCGCTTATGCCGGCTTCAGCATTATGGATATCTCCAATACCATGACCATGGAGGTAAATGAGAACACCAATCTGGGCGTAGATGAATATGAGGCAGCTTCCGAGGTCCAGAAGAACGCGGCGGTGAAGGTCATCCAGCCGGCGGTATCCGCAACGGGTATTTACAAGGTATCCATCATTGCGAAGCTGTCACGTTATGACAAGCTGAAGAAGGCCATGAACGATATCGGCGTAACAGGTATGACTGTAACCCAGGTTATGGGCTGCGGTATCCAGAAGGGCGCAGGTGAGAAATATCGTGGCGTTGAGATGGACGCAACCCTGCTTCCCAAGGTAAAGGTAGAGGTGATTGTCGGAAGTATCCCGGTAGATACAGTGATCGAGGCAGCTAAGAAGGCTTTGTATACCGGACATATCGGAGATGGCAAGATCTTTGTATACAGTGTGGATAAGGTGGTTAAGGTCCGTACCGGCGAAGTGGATATGGACGCTCTGCAGGATGTAGAATAAATAAAAAGCCCCTCTTCATGCAAGTGACTGCATGAAGAGGGGCTTTTTAAACAATGTGCTTTATTTACGCCGCGAATTTCTGCCAGTATCCCATCACAAGGATAAAGAGCACAATCAGCGGAAGGATGTAGCTGACATAAAATCTGGCCCATTTCGGGAACTTGATTCCCTTACCGGCGTCTGCCTCGGCAATGAAATTATCCCAGCCCCAGCCATAGCGGCTGGTACAGAACAGCAGGTAGAGCAGGCTTCCCAGGGGAAGCAGGTTGTTGGATACGATAAAGTCCTCCAGATCCTGGATAGTGCTTCCGGCTCCCAGGGGCGCGATACCGCTCCATACATTGAAGCCCAGTACGCAGGGCAGGGACAGCACCAGAATCAGAACCAGGTTTACAAGGACAGATTTTTTACGGGTCCAGCCCCACAGGTCAATGCCGAAGCTGATGATATTTTCAAAGACGGCAATGATGGTGGACAGGGCCGCAAAGCTCATAAAGATAAAAAACAGGGTTCCCCACAGTCTTCCGGCAGCCATCTGGTTGAAGATATTCGGCAGGGTGACAAAGACCAGTCCGGGTCCCTCGCCCGGATCTACCCCGAAGGCAAAGCAGGCCGGGAAAATCACCAGTCCGGCCATCAGGGCTACGATGGTGTCCAGAATACAGATATTGACAGATTCTCCCATCAGAGTGCGGTCACGGCTGATATAGCTGCCGAAGATGGCCATGGCACCGATGCCAAGACTTAGGGTAAAGAAGGCCTGTCCCATGGCTGCGAAGATGACCTCTCCGAGACCATTTTCCACGATTTTGCCGAAATCGGGAATCAGATAAAACTGAAGTCCCGCGGACGCGCCCGGGAGGGTCACGCTGCGGATGCAAAGCACGATCAGGATAATCAGTAGAAAGGACATCATGATTTTGGTGATGCGTTCAACGCCGTTCTGGAGTCCCATACTGCAGATACCGAAGGCCAGAAGTACAGCTACCACCATCCAGAAGGTCATCGAGCCCGGAGAGGACAGCATATCGTTGAATACGCCGCCCACCTGATCCGGAGCGAGCCCCTGGAAGGAACCGGAAGCCATCTTAAAGATATAGGAAATCATCCAGCCGCCCACGGTGGTATAGAACATCATCAGCAGGTAATTGCCCAGCATGGCCAGATAGCCCTCAATGTGCCATTTGGTGCCCTTGGGCTCCAGCACATGAAAGCTGCGCGCCGCGGATTTCCGGCTGGCGCGGCCCACCGCAAATTCCATAGCCATAATCGGCATACCTAAGATGATCAGAAAGACCAGATAAATCAGTACAAAGGCAGCTCCGCCGTATTTACCGGTGATATAAGGAAAGCGCCAGACATTTCCCAGTCCGATGGCGCAGCCGGCTGAAATCAGGATAAAGCCCAGCCGGGATGAAAAGCGTTCACGTTTTTCCATACAAAATTCTCCCTCTTATTTTAAATAAGTATAATCATAGCAAACAATGTACCAATGCGTCAATACAGCGGATTAAAGCGGTGAAATGCTGATAAAAAAGAACACTTTTCTGCTCTTTCAACAGAAAAGTGTTCGAAGGTTTTTCAAGATACCCTTAGCTTATGCTGTCTTGAAGATAGCGGTCCGGTAACGGTCCAGGACTACCAGAAGGATAGTTCCCACAATCGTAGCGGTCAGAAGCTCACCCACAGCGACGGTTCCCATCATAAAGGGAATGGGGAAGGGCTCGCCGTAGCCGTATTTCAATACCCAGGGAATGATAAGGGCATTGGCCACAACCGGCGGAACGGAAGCCAGATACCGGCTTTTGCCGCGAAGGGCGTAGGTGGCAAAGGCTGCGATCAGCGTAGCCACGCTTCCTGCGATTACATCCAGAAGGATACCGCCGCCCAGAAGATTGGCGATCAGACAGCCTACGAAAAGGCCGGGAATCGCAGCCGGGGTAAAGAACGGCAGAACCGTCAGCGCCTCGGCGATCCGGGTCTGGATGGGTCCGTAGCTGATAGGCTGGAAGACCACGCAGAGCACCACATAGATGGCAGCGATCATAGCTGCCTGGGTCATAAACTGTACCTTGTTTGTTTTCATATTCAGTTCTCCTTTAGTTTTGTTTTACGAGTGGAAGGTCACGAACACTCGATTCATTTAACGCCGGGAATCGGCGAAAGCCCAATAAGACCTTGTTTTTGTGGGCTTTGCAACAGGCGATAGTATAACATGGTTTAACTGAAAAATCAAGCCCCGGCAGTAAAAGCTTCCTATAGAAGAAAAGAGGAAAAATGTGAAAAATACGTTGACTTAAATGTTATAAAATGTTATGATGTGTTATACAGAACGGGATCAATGTAACAAATCTTAACAAAGGATGTATCGTTATGAATTTACTCAGAAAAGAGAGTATAGGAAAATATATCCAGGAGAAGGGCGCTGTTACCGTAAAGGAGCTGGGGGCTCTTTATCCGGAGGTCAGTCTGATGACCATCCACCGGGATTTGGAAAAGCTGGAGAAGGAAGGCCTGATTACCAGAAGCCGTGGAGGCGCAATTGCAGTGGTGCAGGGTTTGAGTCCCACAGAGGTTAAGCTGGAAGCGCGGATGCAGACGAACATGAAAGCAAAGCGCGAGATGGCGAAAAAGGCATTGAAGCTGATTGAACCGGGAAGCGCCATTTTTATGGACGCGGGAACCTCAAGTATCGCCCTGGCGCAGATGCTGCCGGACATGGATCTGAACATTTTTACGACGGCCCCCAATGTGGCCATTGAATTATCCAGGCTGTCCGCACCGACGATTCATATGTGCTGCGGAACACTGAACAGGCTGAACCAGGCAGTCTCAGGGCAGAGTACCCTGCAGATGCTTGGCGGGATCAATATCGCGCTGGCGTTCATCGGAGTATCCGGTTATGCGGACAAGGGTGGTTTTACCTGCGGTAAAGAGGATGAGATGTTAGTCAAACGGCTTATGCTGGAGCGGGCCGGAAAGAAGGTAATCCTGATGGACAGCTCCAAATGTGGAAAGATTCTTCCCTACACTTTTGGAAATGTGGAAGATGTGGATTATATCATTACCGATGGAGAACTTCCGGCATCCATAAGGGAACGGGCGGAAAAGTCCGGAACCCAGATTCTGTAGACAGAATCCTGAAAATGTGAGCAATAAAATGGAACTATATAGGAATTATAATGGAGGGTAAAAACATGGCAGTAGGCGTATTAATGCCAAAAGCGGGAATCACCGTAGAGGAATGTGTGATTACGGAATGGCTGAAGAAGAAGGGCGACCACGTCAATGTAGGCGACGTTCTTTTCACCTATGAGACGGATAAGGCGTCCTTTGAGTGCGAGTCCACAGCAGAAGGAGAATTACTGGAGATCTTCTATCAGGATGGAGATGAGGTACCGGTACTGGTCAATGTCTGTGCAATCGGACAGCCGGGAGACGATATTTCCGGAATTAAGGATGGAGGAGCAGCGCCTGCAGCACCGGCAGCAGAGGCATCGGCTCCGGCAGCAGCGCCCGCACCGGCGGCAGCACCGGCAGGCGGAGCCCATATGGCACAGGGAGTCCTGATGCCGAAGGCGGGAATCACCGTAGAGGAGTGCGTGATTACTGAGTGGCTGAAGAAAGAGGGAGATCAGGTCAATGTAGGCGATGTTCTCTTTACATATGAAACAGATAAGGCGTCCTTCGAGTGCGAGTCTACAGCGGCAGGACAGCTTCTGAAGATCTTCTATCAGGATGGCGATGAGGTACCGGTACTGGTGAATGTCTGCGCAATCGGACAGCCGGGAGACAGCATCGAAGGCCTGAAGGAGGGTACCGCGCCTGCAGCGGCACCTGCGGCAGAAGCAGCAGCACCGGCAGCAGCGCCCGCACCGGCGGCAGCACCGGCAGGCGGAGCCCATATGGCACAGGGAGTCCTGATGCCGAAGGCAGGAATCACCGTAGAGGAATGCGTGATTACCGAGTGGCTGAAGAAAGAGGGAGATCAGGTCAATGTAGGCGATGTTCTCTTTACATATGAAACAGATAAGGCGTCCTTCGAGTGCGAGTCCACAGCGGCAGGAACCTTGCTCAAGATTTTCTATGGCGACGGCGACGAAGTACCCGTGCTTGTAAATGTCTGCGCGGTAGGACAGCCGGGCGACAGCATCGAGGGTCTGAAGGAAGGTACCGCACCGGCGGCAGCGCCTGCAGCACCGGCAGCAGCACCGGCACCTGCTCCCGCGGCAGCGCCTGTAGCAGCGTCAAACGGCCCGGCCAACCCGGACGCAAAGGTATCCCCGAGAGCCAGAAAGGCAGCGGCAGAGCTTGGCGTAGACGCTACCGCAGCTACCGGCACAGGCGCTCACGGAAGAGTGATGGAGGTCGATGTGAAGAAGTATGCGGCAAGCGCACCGGCACCTGCTCCCGCGGTAGCGGCAGCACCGGCACCGGCAGCAGAAGCACCGGCTCCGAAGGCAGCACCGGCGGCAGCGCCTGCAGCAGATGGAGCAGAGTACACCGATGTGAAGTTCTCCGGCGTGAGAAAGGCGACCGCAAAGGGCATGATGAAGTCCTTAAGCACCATGGCTCAGCTGACCCATTATCATTCCTTTGACGCGTCCGCACTGCTGGCACTGAGAAAGCAGATCAAAGCCAACGGCGAGACCATGGGTATGCCGAATATTACACTGAATGATATGGTACTGTTCGCGGTATCCAGAATCCTTCTGCACCATCCGGATCTGAACGCGACCATGCCTCAGGAAAATATGCTCCGTCAGTATCATCACGTACATCTGGGAATGGCAGTGGATACACCCAAGGGACTGTTTGTACCGACCATTTTCAATGCGGATCAGATGAGTCTGGCAGAGATCAGCACAGAGGCAAAACGTCTGGCAAAGCTTTGCCAGGAGGGCAAGGCAACGCCGGATATGCTTTCCGGAGCGACCTTTACCGTATCCAACGTAGGTTCCCTGGGCGTAGAGATGTTTACACCTATTGTAAATCCGCCTCAGGTAGGTATCCTGGGCGTATGCGGAACCACGACCCGCATCAAGGAAGTCAACGGAGAGATCAAGCCCTACCAGGCGATGGGGCTGTGTCTGACCTACGACCACAGAGCCGTAGACGGTTCCCCGGCGTCACGCTTCGTGAAGGAGCTGTGCGGAGCGCTTGAGAACTTCTCACTTCTGATGATGAAATAATAAAAAAGCCAACCAACTTTCAAAGCCGGGGGCGACACCAACCCCGCCCTCGGCTACTGCCATAAGGGCAGGCAGGAAAGATACTGTTCAGCGGAAGCTGAATAATATAGAACTTAACAAAATCAAAAAAGGAGAAAAAACATGCCAAAGTCATTATATGTAGATCCGGACAAAATGCGTGCGGAAGGAAAAATCACATTTAAAGACATTCCGATCAATGTATACAAAAAAAGTGTAAAGGAAGAGGTAGAGGAAGGTAACTATACCAAAGAAGACCTGCTTCGTATCTACCGCGATATGAGTATCTGCCGTGAGTTCGAGGATATGCTGAACCAGATTAAGACACAGGCAAAATACGCAGACGTTGAGACTACTTATCCGGGTCCGGCTCATCTGTCCCTGGGACAGGAGGCAGCCGCAGTCGGCGAGGCTTATCTGCTGGGCAAGGAGGATTTCACCTTCGGAAGCCACAGAAGCCACAGTGAGATTCTTGCGAAGGGACTTTCCTGTATCCAGAAGCTTTCGGATAAAGAGCTGATGGACACCATGGAGAACTTCTTCGACGGCAAAACCCTGAAGGCAATCCAGACAGTCAGCAAGGCAGAGGGCGATGTAAAAGAGCTGGCTATCGAGTTCCTGGTATACGGCGCTCTGGCAGAGCTGTTTGCCCGTGAGAACGGTTTCCACAAGGGACTTGGCGGTTCCATGCATGCGTTCTTCCTGCCCTTCGGTATCTACCCGAACAATGCGCTGGTAGGCGGTTCCGCAACCATTGCGACAGGAGCATCCCTGTTTAAGAAATGTAATGACAAGGACGGCGTTGTAGTAGCAAACCTGGGAGACGGCTCCATGGGACGTGGTCCCGTGTGGGAGGCTCTTTCCTTTGCAACAATGGATCAGTACCGTACGCTGTGGGAGGAAGGAAAGAAGGGCGGCCTGCCGCTGATCTTCAACATCAACAATAACTCCTATGGTATGGGTGGACAAACCTGCGGCGAGACCATGGGCTATGGCGAGCTGGCACGTATGGGTGCAGGCGTAACCGAGAGCCAGCTTCACGCAGAGCGTGTAGACGGATACAATCCGCTGGCAGTTATCGACGCGTACAGAAGAAAGCTTCCGCTGGTTAAGAGCGGCGAAGGCCCGGTATTCCTGGATGTTGTTACATACCGTCTGCTCGGACATTCCACATCCGACCAGAACGCGTACCGTACCAAAGAGGAGATTGAGGCATGGAGAGCACAGGATCCGCTCATCACCTTCCGTAAGGCTATCGTAGACGCAGGTATTGCTGAGGACAGCGAGTTTGACGATATCTGGGCAAAGACCAAGGAAAGAATGGCTCGTATCTGCCGTCTGGCAGCAGACAAGGATGCTTCTCCGTACCTTGACTTTGACAAGGATCCGGCTATCGTAGAGCGCCTGATGCTGAACAACGGACATCAGCGCAGCATGGATACCACCAGAGAGCCGTCTGTAATGGGACCGAAGGAGAACTGCAAGCGTTACAACGATATCCAGAAGAAGGTTCGTACACACTATATCGATGGTACAGAAGTAAGCTCCATGAAGCGTTACAATATCCGTGACGCTATCTTCGAGCCCATGTTCAATAAATATTATGAAGACCCGACACTCATCGCTTACGGCGAGGATGTTCGTGACTGGGGCGGCGCGTTTGCCGTATACAGAGGATTTACCGATGTGATTCCTTACTCCAGATTGTTTAACTCCCCGATTTCCGAGTCTGCTATCGTGGGTACCGGCGTAGGCTATACCATGTGCGGCGGCCGCGCTGTCATCGAGCTGATGTACGGCGATTTCATCGGATGCTGCGGTGACGAGATCTTCAACCAGATGGCAAAATGGCAGGCTATGAGTGCCGGAATTCTGAAGATGCCGCTGATTCTTCGTGTATCTGTAGGATCCAAGTACGGCGCTCAGCACTCTCAGGACTGGACCGCTATGTGTGCTCATGTACCGGGACTGAAGGTTTGCTTCCCGGCTACCCCGTATGAAGCAAAGGGTCTGATGCAGGCAGCACTGAACGGAACTGACCCGGTTGTATTCTTTGAGAGCCAGAGAATCTACGACGTAGGAGAGAAGTTCCACGAGGGCGGCGTTCCGAAGGAAGAGTACGAAATCACCATGGGTGATGTAGATATCATTACAGAGGGATCTGATGTTACTATCCTGACTGTCGGCGCTACTCTGTACCGCGCATACGACGCAGTGAAGGAACTGAAGGAGAAATATGGTATCTCTGCAGAGCTTATCAACCTGCACAGCCTGGTACCGCTTGACTACACCAAGATTCTTGAATCTGTAAAGAAGACAGGCAAGGTGGTTCTGGCTTCTGACGCCTGCGCAAGAGGAAGCTTCCTGGACGATGTGGCTAAGAACATTACCACACTGGCATTTGATTATCTGGATGCACCGCCTGCAATCGTTGGCGCTCAGAACTGGATTACACCTCCGTTTGAGTACGACAAGTACTTCTTCCCGCAGAAGGAGTGGATCCTGGATGCCATCAACGAGAAGATTATGCCGCTTAAGGATTACAAGCCGGTAACCAATATGACAGCAGAAGAGGAAATCAGAAAGCTGAAGCTGGGTGTATAATTCACAGACAGGCAAATAAAAGGTAAGAGAGAATGAATAAAATAGGGCGTCCCACTATCGGGACGCCCTATTTTTGAAAGACGTATTGGATTACAGCAGATAATTTTTTGCGCCGGGACGGATAAAGTAAGTCCGGTGCAGCCGCAGGGCCAGTACCAGAGTCAGAAATTCCGCCACGGGAATAGCCAGCCAGGCTCCGGTTATTCCGAAAAACCGGGGCAGAGTGAGCAGGGACAGCACGATGAATACCAGAGTCCGCAGGAACGAGATGATCGCGGATACCCGGCCGTTGGACAGGGCGGTAAAGAAGCCGGAGGAGGCGATGTTAAAGCCGCTGAACAGAAAGTTGAAGGCAAAAATCCGAAAGCCCGCGTCGGCAAGCGTAAAGGTCTTAGGATCTCTGGTAAAGACAGAGACCAGAGGCGTGGAGGAGATAATGGCAATTACGGTCAGGACCACGGAGGAAGCCAGCACAAAGAGAAACGAGGTCCGGTAGATACTGCGAAGCTGCTTCCGGTTCCCGGCTCCGTACTGGAAACCTACGATGGGGCTGATGCCGATGGAAAAGCCCAGATAAAAGCCGTTGAACAGGAACTGCCCATAGAGCAGGATCGTAATGGCGGCTACGCCATTTTCCCCGGCCAGATCCAGCATGATCAGGTTGAACAGGAAGGTAATGATCGCGTTGGAGAGCTGGGTAACCATTTCGGAGGAACCGTTATAGCAGGCCATGAACAGCTCTTTCGGATGCAGCCGGAACCGGGTAAAGTACAGGTCTTTCCGGGAAAGCAGGAAGTAAAAGAGCCCGGCCACAGCCGGAACGGATTGGCCGATACCGGTGGCAATGGCAGCTCCGGCGATTCCCATGGGGAAAACCAGGATCAGGACATAGTCCAGAACCGCGTTCAGGATTCCGGCACCGATAGTCAGAAAAAGACCCAGGGCAGGCATACCGGCTGTCACCAGATAGGACTGGAACAGGGTCTGAAGCATGCAGGCCGGAGCGAACATCAGAGACACCGACAGATAAGCCCTGCAGTCTGCAAGCAGGACGTCTGTGGATCCCAGGATGCGGCAGAGGGGCGTCAGAAAGATCTGGGTCAGCATCAGAAGCAGCAGGCTGACGGCCAGACCGATGACGGTAAACTGGGTCAGGCATTCCCGGGCGTCCCTGCTCCGCCCTTCTCCCAGATATTTACTGATGATGGCGTTGCCGCCGGTGCCCAGCATGGTGGCGATGGCGATGACCACATTGATGACTGGAAATACAATATTCAGGGAAGACAGGGCGTTGCTTCCCAGGAAACGTGAGATAAAAATGCCGTCCACAATGGTGTAGAGGGACATGAAGATCATCATAATGATGGACGGAAACGCGAATTTTAAAAGCGCCCAGGGCGTGAAATGCTGATTTAACGACGTACTCATAACAAACTCCTTTATCATCTGTAAGGGATAGCATATCGAATAAGAAGGTATGCGTCAAGAATTATAAGGAAAATTTATTGAAATATTAAGGAATCTGCGGAAAAAATATGTTATGATAAAAGACGATAAGGAGGAGACGCAAATGAATCATTATTTTGTACAGACCTATACCTGGAACCCCTGGAGAAATCTGGCTGTGGAGAAGTATCTGGCTGATAAAATCGAGCCCGGCGATGTGGTGCTCTATCTTTGGCAGAACGAGCATACGGTAGTCATCGGACGGAATCAGAACGCGATCCGGGAATGCAAGGCCCAGCTTCTGGAGGAGGAGGGCGGCTTCCTGGCCAGACGTACCACCGGCGGCGGAGCCGTATATCACGATCTGGGCAATTTGAACTTTACCTTCCTGGCCTCACCGGAGTGTTATGATTTGGAGAAGCAGCTGAAGGTGATCCAGTCCGCCTGCCGGAAATTTGGCATCGAGACGCAGTTTTCCGGACGCAATGATATCATTACCCAGGACGGCTTCAAGTTCTCCGGAAACGCGTTTTCCAAAAATTCCCATTGCAATATCCAGCATGGAACCCTGATGGTGAATGTGGACGTGAGCCAGCTGGGCAGATATCTGACCCCGTCCAAGGAAAAAATGAAGGCGAAGGGCGTCAAATCCGTACAGTCCCGGGTATGCAACCTGAAGGATCTGAATCCGGAGATTACCACAGACGCGCTGCGGGCAGCCCTGAAGGAAAGTTTTGTGGAATCCTACGGTGATTTCGTGGAGCTGGATCCGGCTATTTTCGAAAATGAGGAAGTGCAGGAGACCTACAATCTCTATTCCTCCTGGGACTGGAAATTCGGGAAATCCCCCGAATGCGAGACCTCTTACAGCAAGCGCTTCGACTGGGGCGAGCTGGAGGTGTGGCTGCGTCTGAAGAATATGCACATCGAGGAACTCAAGATCTATTCGGATATGCTGGATGTGGAATTCCCGGCAAAGCTGGAGAAGCTGCTTCTGGGCCGCCGTTACGATATGGAGGATCTGGATGTGGAGCGGGATGCTGCGGATTTCACTCCGGAGCAGAGGGAAAAAGTGACAGAAGTGTGCCAGTGGCTGGCCCATTGTTCTTAAGAAATGCTTAAATTTCCCATGGACGAAAAAAAATGCTTTCCTTTTTGGAATTCCTTGTATATAATATAAGTTACGCAAATAGGTGCTTTACAGGAAGCATGAATAACTGCTTATAAATGTGTAAGACTGATATTATAGAAGAAATTGGATCCGGAAAGATTCGGTGAGAAAGGGGAATTTGAAAAATGGCAGGAACAGATATCGGAATTGACCTGGGTACAGCCAGTATCCTGGTATATATAAACGGAAAGGGCGTTGTATTAAAGGAGCCGTCCGTAGTAGCCTTTGACCGGGACACCAACAAGATTCGCGCCATCGGCGAGGAGGCAAGACTGATGCTGGGAAGAACTCCCGGCAATATCGTAGCGGTTCGTCCGCTGCGTCAGGGCGTTATCTCTGACTATACCGTTACTGAGAAGATGCTGAAGTATTTCATTCAGAAGGCAACCGGTAAGCGTTCTTTCCGCAGACCGCGTATCGCGGTATGCGTACCCAGCGGCGTGACCGAGGTAGAGAAGAAGGCGGTAGAGGATGCAACCTATCAGGCAGGCGCCAGGGAGGTTATGATCATCGAGGAGCCCATTGCGGCAGCCATCGGAGCCGGTATCGACATTTCCCGTCCCTGTGGAAATATGATCGTAGACATCGGAGGCGGTACCAGTGATATCGCGGTTATCTCTCTGGGCGGCGCTGTAGTCAGCACCTCCGTGAAGGTTGCGGGAGATGACTTTGACGAGGCTATCGTCCGTTATATGCGGAAAAAGCACAATCTTCTGATTGGCGAGCGTACCGCAGAGGATATCAAGATTAAGGTAGGTACCTGCTATCCCCGGGCTGAGGTGGATCGCATGAGCGTCCGCGGACGGAACCTGGTGACAGGTCTGCCGAAGTCCGTAGAAGTGACCTCTGAGGACTGCGAGGAGGCTCTCCGGGAGTCCACCATGCAGATTGTGGAGGCTGTCCACAGCGTGCTGGAGAAGACTCCGCCCGAGCTGGCAGCAGATATTGCGGACAGAGGAATCGTGCTTACAGGAGGCGGCGCTCTGCTTCGCGGACTGGAGGAGCTGTTGGAGGAGAAGACCGGTATCAATACCATGACCGCAGAGGACGCCATGAAGTGCGTTGCCATCGGCACCGGTAAATTCGTAGAGTTCATGGCCGGAAACCGGGATGAATAAAATTTGATTTCACAAAAGAGGGGCATGACGGAGACAGATCTGTCATGCCCATTTCTGTACATGGACACATAAAGGAGTAGTATGAAGCTGGAGGGATATGTAGAGCATATTATCTACCGGAATGCGGAAAACGGGTATTCGGTGCTGAATCTGGTATCAGATGAGGAAGAGATCACGGTGGTGGGCTTCTTTTCCTACATCAGCGAAGGCGAGCTGATTGAGATGGAGGGCGATTACACAGAGCATCCTCTGTATGGAAAGCAGTTTAAGTCCGAACGGTTTGAGGTTAAGACGCCGAAGGACGCTCTGGCCATGGAACGCTATCTGGCCAGCGGCGCGGTAAAGGGAATCGGCGCCGCGCTGGCGGCCCGGATTGTCCGGAGATTTGGGGCGAAAACCTTTGAAATCATGGAGCGGGAGCCGGAGCGCCTGGCGGAGGTAAAGGGAATCAGCGACCGGAAGGCCCGGGAGATTGCAGAACAGATGGAGGAAAAACGGGATCTGAGGGACGCCATGGTGTTTCTTCAGGAATACGGAATTTCTATGAATCTGGCTGTAAAAATTTACCAGCAGTATGGGCAGGAGATTTATCGGATTATAAAGGAAAATCCCTATCGGCTGGCGGACGATATTGCAGGCGTGGGCTTCCGGACAGCGGACGAGATCGCAAAAAGAGTGGGAATCCGGGAGGATTCGGATTTCCGGATCCGAAGCGGGATTCTGTATACCCTGCTGAACGCGGCGGCGGAGGGACATACCTGTATTCCCGAGTCCATGCTGTTTCGCCGGACGGTGGAGCTTCTGGGAGTGCCGCAGGAGGCTGTGGAGCGTCACGTGGACGAGCTCAGTATCGACCGGAAGCTGATCCGGAAAAGCCTGCCGGACAGCCGGGGACAGGAGGCTGTATTTGTCTACGGGGCTTCTTATTATTATGCGGAGCTCAGTATCGCAGCCATGCTGTACCATCTGAATCTGTCCCTGGACGAGACGGACGCGGTGATAGAAACCCGGCTTGCAAGGATAGAGAAAGCAACGAAGACCATGCTGGACGAACATCAGCGGGAGGCGGTGGCCGAGGCGGTGCGGAATGGTCTTCTGATTTTGACCGGAGGACCCGGCACCGGTAAGACCACCACCATCAATGCGATGATCCATTATTTTGAGGCGGAGAATCTGAGTATTTTTCTGGCGGCTCCCACCGGGCGGGCGGCCAAACGGATGACGGAGGCCACCGGCTGTCAGGCCCAGACCATTCACCGGATGCTGGAGCTGTCCGGCGGCCCGGAAAACGCGGTCGGCGGCCGGGCTATGTTCGCCCGGAACGAGGAGAATCCCCTGGAGGCAGATGTAATCATTATAGACGAGATGTCTATGGTGGATCTGCATCTGATGCAGGCGCTGTTAAAGGCGGTGGTACCGGGAACCAGACTGATTCTGGTGGGCGATGTAAACCAGCTTCCCAGCGTGGGGCCGGGCAGCATCCTGCAGGATATGATCCGGTCGGAGGCGTTTCCGGTGGTCAGACTTACCAAGATTTTCCGTCAGGCGGCAGAGAGCGACATCATTGTGAACGCCCATAAGATCAACCGGGGCGAGCAGGTGAGCCTGGATAACAAGAGCCGGGATTTCTTTTTCCTGCAGAGGCAGGATCCCAATCTGATTCTGCGGGTGGTGCTGGCTCTGGTACAGGAAAAAATGCCCCGCTATGTGGGCGCGGAGATTTCCGATATCCAGGTGCTGACGCCCATGCGGAAGGGCGCCCTGGGCGTAGACAATCTGAACCGGGTCCTGCAGCGGTATCTGAATCCGGAGGATCGGGACAAGGCAGAGATTCCCTTTGGACACGGAATCGTCACAGAGGACGGAGAAAGCGGAAAAGGGATCTTAAGAGTCGGCGATAAGGTCATGCAGATCCGCAACAACTATCAGCTGGAGTGGGAGATCCGCAACCGTTACGGCATTGCCATCGATAAAGGCGTGGGGGTATTCAACGGCGATATGGGAATCGTTCGGGCTATCAATACCTTTGCGGAAGAGGTTACTGTGGAATTTGATGAAGGGCGTATGGCCTCCTATCCCTTCAAACAGCTGGACGAGCTGGAGCTGGCCTACGCAATTACCGTACATAAGTCTCAGGGAAGCGAGTATCCGGCGGTGGTGATTCCGCTGCTCTCCGGTCCCCGTCCCCTGATGAACCGGAACCTTTTGTATACGGCGGTGACCCGGGCCAGATCCTGCGTTACTCTGGTGGGAAGCGCCGCCACCTTTCAGGCGATGATAGAAAATGGTACGGAACAGAAACGTTACACGGGTCTTTGCGAAACTATCAAATCTTATATATCCTCGCAGATGTCCGATCTGTGATGGAATAACCGGAAAATGGGACCGGCTGATCTGCGAGGGCTGCAAGAAGCTTCTGCAGCCGGTGGAGGAGCCAGTCTGCAAGCGCTGCGGGAAGCCCCTTTCCACGGAAGAGCCCGAATTTTGCCCCGACTGCGGCAGGAAAAACCATCTGTTTGAAAAGGGGCGGGCGGCGTTTGTCTATGACAGCGTGATGCGGGCCTCCATCAGTCGCTTCAAATACCACAACCGCAGGGAATATGCGGATTTTTATGCGGAGGAGCTGCTGAAGCGTTATGGCCGCACCCTTCGCTCCTGGCAGCCGGACGCGCTGATTCCCGTTCCCCTTCACAAAAGCCGGCTGCGCAGGCGTGGCTTTAACCAGGCTGCACTGGTGGCGGATCGCATGGGGGAACGGCTGGGAATTCCTGTGGAGAAGAAGCTTCTTCTGCGGGTAAAAAAGACCCGTCCCCAGAAGGAATTAGGCGACGCAGATCGCCGGGAGAATCTGAAAAATGCTTTCCAAGTCTGCGGGAATGATGTAAAATTAAAAAAAGCAGTGTTGCTGGACGATATCTATACCACAGGCAGCACCCTGGACGCGGCGGCGTCGGCTCTTCGGGCCGCGGGGGTGGAAAAAGTGTATTTTTTGAGCATTTGTATTGGAAGAGGCTTCTAAATATGCTATACTGAATAAGATTGAAAAGAAGTATAACCCAACAGAAATTTTGAGAGGTACGTATGGTAAACGAAGAAAAAATCAGACTTATGACGAAGGCGGCAGCCTTTGAATCAGGAGAGGGAAAGAAGGCCCTGGAGATGAACCGCTTTTTCAGAAGCGATTACATCAGCCTGCACCTGATCGGCGCATGGGTCTCCTACACGGTGGCTTTTATCCTGTGCGTGGGTCTCTGGGTTTTTTATAAAATGGAATATCTGCTGACTAACCTGCATAAGATGGATTTGGTTTCCCTTGGAAAAGGACTGGCGCTTCTGTATGCGGCGCTTCTGGGTATCTATCTGATTATTCAGTATATCGTGTACAGCGGCCGGTATCAGGAAAACCGGAAGAAGCTGACGGCATACAATCACATTCTGAAACACATTTCCGACATCTATCAGTCGGAGTCAGGCAGTACAAGTACGACAGAAGGAGCACAAGAAGAATGAAAACCTTACTGGAGCTGAGAGAAAAGCTGAAAATCTTTTTAAGCAAATATGATATTTATATTTATCCGGTGCTGAAGTTTATCATGGCGCTGACCACGTTCCTGTTGATTAACGGGCATGTAGGCTTCATGAAGAAGCTGGACAATCCGGGGATCGCCCTGGTGCTGGCCCTTCTGTGTTCCTTCCTTCCGGTGAATGTGACGGCGGTGTTCGCTGCGATTCTGATTCTGCTGCACGCTTACGCCCTTTCTATTGAGGTCTTTGCCATCACCTTTGTGGTGTTGGCCGTAATGCTTCTGCTATTTTTCAGCACAGCGCCCAAATTCGGCTATGTGCTGATTCTGACGCCGCTGGCCTTTGTATTCAAGATTCCGTATTTTGTTCCGCTGGCCATGGGACTGGTGTCCACGCCGGTGGCGGCGATCCCTACCGCCTGCGGCACGATTGTATATTTCCTGCTTCATTACCTGGCACTGAATACGGCTATGCTGGGAAGCACCCAGAACAGTACGGTTACAGAAAAGATTACCTATCTGCTGGACAATGTGCTGAACAATAAAGAAATGCTTCTGACAGTGGTAGCCTTTGCGCTGACGATTGTGATTGTATACATGATTCGGAGAATGTCTGTGGACTACGCCTGGACCATCGCTGTGGCGGCAGGCGCTGTGGCGGACGCGATTGTGCTTCTGACCGGAAGCCTGATTCTCGGAGTTTCCCCGAAGCTGTTCAGCGTAATTGTGGGGGGAATCGTATCCGCTGTGCTGGCGCTGGTTTTGCAGCTTACGGTGTTCAGCCTGGATTACTCCCGGACGGAATACGTACAGTTTGAGGACGACGAGTATTATTATTATGTAAAGGCCGTTCCGAAGATTACGATTGCGGTTTCAGAAAAAAAGGTGAAGAAAATCAACGCGCAGAAAGCGCCCCAGAGAAAAGCTTCATCGGGAAGAAAGAAAAGCAGCGCGCCGAAGGACTGATGAGCCGGGCGGCAGAGAGGACGTGAAAAAGTGCAGGGTTCTGTGTGGAACTATATCAACCAATATGTGGCCTTCAATACGATCCACTGGAATGATCTACTGGATATTGTGATCCTTTCTTTTCTGCTCTATGAAATCATGGTGTGGATTAAGAAGACCCGCGCATGGGTGCTCCTGAAAGGCTTCGCGGTTTTACTGGTATTCATTTTTGTGGCCTGGGCCTTCCGCCTGAATACGATCCTGTGGCTGGGCAAGAATATCTTCAGCCTGGGTATTACGGCGCTGGTTATCGTATTCCAGCCGGAGTTGCGGAAAGCGCTGGAGCAGCTGGGACGGCAGAATATCATCAGCTCTGTGTTCAGCTTTGACAGCACCAGGGAGCCGGAGGCGCGCTTCAGTGATAAGACAGTCAACGAGCTGGTGAAGGCTGTGTTTGAGATGGCAAAGGTAAAGACCGGAGCGCTGATTGTGATCGAGAAGAAAACGCCGCTGAATGAGTATGAGCGGACCGGTATTACGCTGGATTCCGTGATTACCAGCCAGCTTCTCATTAATATTTTTGAAAAAAACACGCCGCTGCATGACGGCGCGGTGATTGTCCGGGGCGATCGTATCGTATCGGCCACCTGCTATCTGCCATTGTCTGACAACCTGTCTCTGAGCAAGGAGCTGGGAACCCGGCACAGGGCTGCGGTGGGAATCAGCGAGGTGACAGATTCTCTGACCATCGTGGTGTCGGAGGAGACGGGAGCCGTATCTGTGGCGCTGGAGGGCGACATTAAGCGGAACCTGAACCAGGACGGACTCCGGGCACAGCTTGCGGCTATTCAGGATAAGGCTCAGGATACGGGCAGATTCAAATTATGGAAAGGACGGGTGAAGAAGCATGAAGAAAGTGCTGACAAATAACCTGGGACTGAAGCTCCTTTCCGTGGTTGCGGCCATTATGCTGTGGCTGATTGTCATGAATATTGACGATCCCTATACCTACAGGGATTTCTCCCCGATTCAGGTAACCATGCTCAACGAAGATGTGGTAACGGATCAGGATAAGGTATATAAGATTGAAGACGGAAGCGACGTCATCAGTATCCGCGTATGGGGGAAAAAGTCCGTATTGCGGGAGCTGGAGATCACAGATTTCACGGCTACGGCAGATATGCAGAAAAGTATCAAGTATAACGATCTGGTGGGGATCGAGGTCAGCTGCAGCAATAAGAACGTGCGCAGCGCGGATATCAATCTGAGCCGGGAAAACGTAGTGATCAGCGTAGAGGACGCTTCTTCGGAACAGTTTAATGTGGTGGTAAAACAGAGCGGCAAGGTAGCCGACGGCTATATGATTGGTACAGCCCTTCCGGAGCAGAGCCTGATCCAGATCAGCGGTCCTGCTTCCGTAATTGCCAAGATTAAGCGGGTCGAGGTAGAGATTAAGACCACAGGGGTAAATTCTGACCGGACGATCCATGGAAAGCTGAATGTACTGAACAGCGACGGAGAGACGGTGGATACCACCTATCTGGAATATATCGGAAAGACAGACGGTATGGACGTGGCGATTACTATGCTGCGGACCAAGACGGTTCCACTGAGTGTGGGTCATACCGGTACACCTGCGGACGGCTACAGCTTTAATTCCATCTCCTATAAACCGGAGACGGTTGTGATTGCGGGAACCGCGGAGGTGATCAGCAAGATTGCGTCCCTTACCATACCGGACGAGGCGGTGAATATCGATGGCATTTCGGAAAATCAGCAGCAGACCATCGATATCAGCCAGTACCTGCCGGAGGGCGTCCGTCTGGCAGACGAGACAGATTCCTCAATAGCAGTCAGCGTGGAAATTGAGAAGAAGCAGGGAAAAACAGTAACGATTCCGGTGTCCCGGATTGGCCTTCAGAATGTGCCGAAGGGAATGGAGGTAGATTTTGATGATGTCTCCAGCGTGGAGCTGGTAATTATGGGAACCAGCTCCCAGCTGGCCCAGCTGGATACGGACGCGATCGCAGTGACGCTGGACGTGGACGGTCATACGAAAGCAGGCACCTATACGGGAACTCTGAATGTGACGCTTCCGGACAGCGAATACAGTCTGATGCGGGAGGTAGAGCTGGAATACAGCCTGGTAAAACGGACGGCTGCAACAGAGAATAAGACCACAGAGTCCGGGGAAAGCAGCAGCGGAACGACGGATACCTCCGGAAATAAGACGGAGGACAATACGGAAAGCAGCAGCACCGGAAGCAGTCAGACAGGAAACAATACTCCGGGAACCAATGGCAGTGGAGAGACGACCGGAGAAAATCAGAAAAATGACTCGGCAACAGAATAAAAGAACGGGAGGTAGACAGCTATGTTAAGTCAAAAAGTTACGATTAAGAATCCGACAGGTCTTCATCTGCGCCCGGCAGGAATTCTCTGCAAGACGGCCATGCAGTTCCGGTCCGCCATTACTTTTAGTTTTGGCAATACGACAGCCAATGCGAAAAGTGTACTGAGCGTCCTGGGCGCGTGCGTAAAAGCAGGAGATGAGATTGAATTTCATTGTGAAGGCGCAGACGAGAAGGAAGCGCTGGCAGCAATGATGGAAGCAGTGGAGAGCGGTCTTGGAGAATAAGAAGAAATGGGCAATAGGGTATGCAGTATTCTGCATACTCTATTTCGCCGTGTCTGTCGCTATGCCCCATGACAGACTGGAATCCCGGGGGCTGGAGGGAATCGGAAAGCCTTCCTTAAAACTGAAAACAGAAGCAATTACAGATGATACAGAGCTGAGATTTGAATACCTGCCGGACGAACAGGCGTTAAGCCAGCTTTCTTTTTATTTTACGGCAGATGAGGAGGGCGTCTATACCAAAGGCCAGCTTCACATCGACGCCTGCTACGCCGGAACGGAGGAGCCTGTTGCAAGCGCCTCCTATGATTTGGCGGATCTGGGAGCCGAGGGCTTCCTGGGCGTGGAGTTTGAACAGGAACCGATGGGACAGCCTCTGGAGATCCGGATTACCGGTGAAAAGGTAGAGAACGGCCCCTATATCTGGCTGAATACGGAGACAGAGACGGCTGGTTCTTCCTACGAAAACGGACAGAAGCTGGATAAGAACCTGATTTTCAACGCCGTATACCGGACGCAGGTCCACTATGTGAAGAAGCCGTTTCTGGGGACGCTTACACTGGCGCTTCTGGGCACCATGTTTTTCCTGGTGGCAGGAAAGAAGAACGCAGCTTCCGAAAAGAAGCAGGCTTTTGGTCTGAAAAAGAAGCTGGCGGCAGCGGGAGCCGGTATAAAGGCTTTTTTCCAGAAGCACCGGAAGCTTCTGGGACTGGGATTTCTGCTCTTTCTTACGGCTCTTTTGTTCCTGTACGTGTACGACGTACAGATCCGGAAGGCTATGAACAGCACCCACCGGGAAGTGGTTATGAAGGACAACAACCAGCTTCTGCCTGTGACAAAGGACAGTCAGGATCTGATTCAGTATTATACCACGGAAGAGACGGAACTGGTGGGTCTGGGCGTCCGCCTGGATCTGAAAGATGATTACGCGGGTGAGGGAAGCATCCACGCGGAGGTCTACGATGTGACGGAGGCGGCCATAGAGGGCGAGGACAGGGATCTGTCCGAACAGGGAAGCCTGCTCTGCGCGGCGGATATCGATGGAGCGTCCCTGCTGGACGGTCAGTATATGGGACTGATTTTCGACAATTCCCAGAAGGATACCAAAGGACATACGTATGAGATCAAGCTGCATTTCGCGGACAGCCTTCTGGATTCCGGCCTGTCGGTGATTGTGACGCCCGAAGGGTATTATCCGGAAAATACGCTGCTGGTAAACGGTGAGGAAAGCGCCAGCCGGCTCAGCATGAATGCCCATACCTATTTCAACCTGTTCCTGAAGAAATATTTCTTCGGTATGTTCCTGTTTGCGGAATGTATGTGCGCGGGCTTTTATTACCTGGCCTTTCTGCGGAAATGTAAGATAGAGAAGGTGTTTCTCTTTACGATTCTCTGTCTGGGCGTCCTGTATAATTTCCTGATTACGCCCTATATGACGCCGGACGAGTCCTATCATATCGATATGACCTACCGGCATTCCAATACGCTGCTGGGAATCGAATCGGCCGGCGAGAATAAGTGCTATAAGCGGGCGGATGACGCGGAGCTTACGTTTACCTCCGAGCCCAGCCTGGAAAATTATAAAAATATCTATGACGGCCTTTTGGGCAGAGTAAAGGATAGCCGTCTGGTGGAGGCAGAGGCGACCTCTACCACGGAGGCACCCATGATTCTGTATCTTCCCGCAGTGCTGGGCATGACACTGGCAAGGCTTTTACAGCTGGGGACGGTATCCATGTATCTGCTGGCCCGCTGGTGCAGCCTGCTGTTTTTCGCGCTGATGACTTATCTGGGCATGAAAAAGCTGCCCTTCGGAAAGGCGAGCCTGTTCCTGCTGGCGATTCTGCCCATGAATCTGCAGCAGTGTACCTCCTTTTCCTATGACGCAGTGATAAACGGCGTGATTTTCCTGTATATCTGCTACTGCATTTCCCTGACCTGGCGGGAGGATCCGGTGAAGCCCCTGGATATCCTGGTGATGGGAATCTTAAGTATCGTGATGATTTACGGAAAGAGCGGCGTGTATCTGCCCGTCGCCCTGCTGGCCCTGCTGATTCCAGCAAAGCGCTTCGGTGGAAACGGGGTGCGGAATTTCTGTATGCTGGCCCTGTGTCTGCTGCCGGTGCTGGCCTTCCTGAATAAAAATACCGTGGCGGTCAATTACATCGCCACCACTACCGAGGCCACAGCTACCGTCGGTTCTTCCACAACGGCTGGTTACACACTTGGGTATTTTCTGACCCAGCCCCTGGAGCTGGTGCGGGTGCTGGCCAATACGGTAGCGGACAAGAGCTCCTTCTATCTGATGTCTCTGGTGGGACAGAAGATGGGCTGGGTGGAGATCGAGATTTCCGAAGTGATTCCCATGCTGTTCCTGTTGCTGCTGATTTTATCGGCCCTGAGAGTACAGGGAGAGCCCCAGTATGTGAAGATTGGACAGAAATGGTGGATTGGGCTGGTATGCGCGGCCTGCGCGGGAATCATCCTGGCGGGCATGCTGCTGACCTGGACGCCCCGGGATCACATCTCCATCGAAGGCGTGCAGGGACGTTATTTCATTCCGTTTATGCCGGCGTTTCTGCTGGTGCTCCGCAATGGAAGGCTTACCTGGAACCGCCCGGCGGAGCGGGGACTACTGTACGCAGGTCTGGTGGGACAGCTGCTTACGGTTGTCTATCTGATCAAGGCAGTACTGATCTTATAAAAAGGATAAAGGTATGAATAAAAAACGAGTTGCAATCAATATGACGGCCCAGCTTCTGGCCTTTGGCGTAAATATGCTTCTGGGCTTTATTCTGGTGCCGGTCATCGAGTCCATGATACCCAACGCCTATGGCTTTACGGATATCGCCAATAAATTTGTATCGGCGGCCCAGATTATTGTGTCGGCGCTGAACACCATGGCCAGCCGGTTCATCACCATCCGGATTCACCGGAATGAGCAGCAGGAGGCGGAGGAGTATTTTTCCTCCGTGTTCTTTGCCAATGTGCTGATGGCGGTCGTGTTCATGTTCCCGGCGCTATTCGTAGTCCTGTATGTGGGAAGAATTTTCCAGATTCCCGAGGCGGCCAGCCTGACGGATATTCAGATGCTGTTTTTCTTTATTTTCCTGAACTTCCTGATCAGCATCGTTACCTCCGTATTCAGCGTGGCTTCCTACAGTAAGGATCGTTTGGAGTTAAGCTCCGTTTCCACGATTCTCGGCGAGCTGACCCGTCTTGCGGTGCTGTCCGTCTGCTATCTGTTCTTTCAGCCCTACCTGTTTTATGTGGGCTGCGCCTCCGTCTGCTCTACGGTAATTCAGGCCGTTGCGAACCTGACCTTTACCAGAAAGCTTCTGCCGGACATGAAGATCCGGCTGCGGGATTTTCGCTGGGGCAAGATCCGGGAGCTGGTTTCCCTGGGGGCCTGGAATTCCGTAACCCGTCTGGGACAGCTTCTGCTGGACGGCCTGAATACCTCCATTGCCAACATTATGGTCAGCTCGGCGGCTATGACGACCATTTCTATTTCTACCCAGATTCCGGAAGTGATTTCCAATCTGATGGGAACCATCGCGGGAGTTTTCAATCCTCAGATGACCATTGCCTACGCGAAGGAGGACAAGGAGCAGCTGCTGGAGATCATTTCCAGCGCAGACCGGATTATGATTTTTATCATCAGTATTCCGATTGCTTTCCTGACGGTCTTTGGCAAGAGCTTTTTCGCCCTGTGGGTGGGGAAGACCCAGGACCCGCAAGAGCTTTATATCCTGGCGCTTCTGAATGTGGGTACGCTTTTTGTCAGCGCCAGTATCCAGGTGCTGTACCACGTGTTCCTGATTACCAAGCGGGTGAAGGTCAATTCCATGGTCATCGTGGGAAGCGGTGTGCTGACGGTGGCAACGGTATTTGTGCTGCTGGAGACGACCGATCTCGGTATGTATGCCATCGTGGGCGTCAGCATGGTCTACGGTATCCTGCGGAACCTGATTTTTACGCCGCTTTACGCGGCTCATTGCCTGAAGGTGAAATGGTACACCTTTTACGGCGACATTTTCATGGGTCTGGTATCCATCGGCGTCATTTGCCTGGTGGTGCTGCCCTTTGAACTGTTTCTCAATATCGACGGCTGGATCAAGCTGTTCGGCGTGGGAATCGCGGCGGGCATTCTGGCGCTGCTTGTAAACTTCTTTGTGGTGCTGCGAAAGGGCGAACGGCAGATGGTGCTGGAGAAGGTCCGCAGCAGGCTGGTAAAGCATTAGGAGTAGGAAATATGGTAAGTGTGATTGTACCGGTATATAAAAGCAGGGATACGCTGCTGCGCTGTGTGGAGAGTCTGCAGGCGCAGACGGCGAAGGATCTGGAGTTGATTCTGGTGGACGACGGTTCTCCGGACGGATCCGGAGCGCTTTGTGACGAGCTGGCCGGGAAATATGCGGGAATCCGGGTGCTTCATAAGGAAAACGGAGGCGTATCCTCGGCCCGGAATGCGGGAATCAAGGCGGCCAGGGGAGAGTATCTGCTCTTTGCGGACAGCGACGACTATGTGGAGCCGGATATGGTGGAGAAGTTGCTGATAGGGATCGGCGAGGACGATATGGCGATCTGCGGTTTTCACCATCATTATCAGGGAAGAGATATCATCCGGATTCCGGAGGTGCCGGGGCAAAACGGGGAAGAAAATTTCCTGGCGCTTTACGGACAGGGCTTCTTAAATATGCCCTGGAATAAGCTGTACAAACGAGAGCTGGCAGGCCGCTTTGACGAGTCCTTAAGCCTTGGAGAGGATCTGCTGTTCAATCTGGATTATATGAGAAGGGCCAACGGAATCGCCATTGTGAAGGCGGCGCTGTGCCATTATATCCAGGACGAGACGGGAACCAGTCTGTCCTCCCGGAAGCGGACGGACCGGCTGGCCCTTGCAAAGCGTATCTGGCGGGAGACCGGCAGTTTCTATCAGGATCTGGCGGGGCATCCGGACGAGAGCGGCGTGATCAACGCCAGACTCCTTCAGGACGTGCTGGACGATGTGGAGGGGCTTCCCTTCGACAGGGAGAAGACGAAAAAGGAAAAGCTGGAGGTAATCGGCGGCTATTGCCGGGACGGGGAGCTTCGGGAGGCCGGAGCCAATGCGGCGCTGAAGGCGCTGGATTACCGGGTGATTCATTTCTGTATGCGCAGAGGCTGGAAATGGCTGACCTATCAGCTCTGTGAGCTCCGCGCCCTGCTGGTGAGGGCAAGGCAGGCCGCAGAAAAAGAGGAGAGAGCGGAAGATGCATGATTTGATATCAGTAATTATTCCTGTTTACAACGTGGAGGAGTATCTGTGCCGCTGTATGGATTCGGTACTGGATCAGACTTACCGGAATACGGAAATCCTTCTGGTGGACGACGGTTCGCCGGATAACTGTCCGGCCATCTGCGACGAATACGCCAGACAGGACGCCCGGGTAAGGGTCCTTCATCAGGAAAATAAGGGCTTGTCCGGGGCGCGAAACGCAGGGATCGATGTAGCGAAGGGTCAGTGGCTGGCCTTTGTGGATTCCGATGATTATCTGGCGCCGGATTTTCTGGAAAGGCTTTTGGAGGCCTGCGAGCGTACCGGCAGCGATCTGAGCGTCTGCCGCTGGGAGTACGTGCGGGGCGAGAAAATCCCGGAGCATGGAACCGGGGAGACGCGCGTGTATACAGGTCGGGAGATGCTGGCGAATCTCTATCTTCCCGACGGCGCTTATTTCGTAGTGGCCTGGAACAAGCTGTACCGGCGAGAGCTGTTCGAGGAAATCCGTTATCCCCTTGGGAAAATTCACGAGGACGAGGCGACCACCTACCGGATCTATGATAAGGTGAGACAGGCGGCCTATGTGGATCGGTCGCTTTATGGGTACTTTGTGACGCCGGTGAGCATTACCAGAGGCTTCAATCCCCGGCGGATGGACTGGGTGACGGCTGTGGCAGAGCGGATAGATTTCTTTGAAGAGAAGGGGTACCGGGAGCTTATGGTACCGGGACTTCAGGCACTGGCGGACGGAAGCATTGATATCTATTTTGGCATGCGGGATCAGCTTTCCGGAAGTGAAGAGCAGCAGGAAAAAATTCAGACATTGATTCGCGAAGGCCTGCGGCGTGTGAAGAAGTATGGAAAGTTTCCCCTTCGGACGGCGATAGGCTACCGGCTGTTTCTGGCCTGTCCGGGGCTGTATCGGAGATTACTGAATCGGGTGAAGAGTGAAAATGGAAAACAGTAAGAAGTTAAGCGTGATTGTTCCGGTCTACAATGTGGAGCAATATCTGAAGCGCTGTGTGGACAGTATTTTAAATCAGACCGTAACCGATCTGGAGATTATTCTGGTGGATGACGGCTCCACGGATTCCTCCGGAAGCCTGTGCGACCGGTATGCGGAAGGCTATACCAATATCCGGGTACACCATAAGCCAAACGGCGGTCTGACCTCGGCCTGGAAGGCAGGCCTTGAGCTGGCAAAAGGAGCTTATATCGGATTTGTGGACAGCGACGACTGGATTGATCCGGATATGTATGAGCGGATGCTGACTCTGGCAGAGCGGGAGGACGCGGACGTGACGGTCTGCGGTCTGGTCTTTGATTTTGAGGATCCGAAGATTCCGAAGCGGAATGAGATTTCCAATTTCAGGAAAGCTGTGTACGAACGGGAGGAGCTGGAGGCATTGTTCCCGACCCTCATCAACGACGGCTATTTCTTCGGACGCACCTTGCAGCCGGCCCGGGTAACCAAGCTGTTCCGGAAATCCCTGCTGCAGGCAAATGTGGAGTTCTGCGACAACCGGGTGGCGGTGGGCGAGGATCTGCAGATCACCTTCCCGGTGCTTCTGGATACCCGGAAGCTGTGCGTGGTGCAGGATTTCTATCCCTATCATTACTGGATCAACCAGAAGTCTATCACAGGCCAGTATGACAGCTCCTATATCGAGAAGGCGAAGCTTTTAAGCGGACGTCTGCAGGCCATCTCAGACGCCAAGGGTGTCTATGACTTTACGGCCCAGATCCGCAATGATTTTCTGGGGCTTGCAGTGCTGGCCGTGAAAAATGAGATCTACCGGAATTACCAGTCCGGACGCCAAAGCGTGGTGGCAAATGTGAAGCGGATCTGTGAGGACGCGATGGTAAAAGAGGCCCTGGAGAAGCACACCATGGATAAGCTGTCGGTTTCAATCAGGATTTATCTGTGGCTGATGAAAAAGGGGCATTATAACCTGTGCTACTGGCTGGTGCTGGTGTTCTTTAAGGTACAGTATTATCTGGGCAGGGAGTATAAGAGGCAGTAGGAAATAAAAAGCACCACTTTAATAAGCTAAACTAATAAAATAAATTTTCACAAAACTCTTGACAAACCGGAAAAACGTGCATATAATACAAACAACATCAAACAGAGAAACCTGTGAAGAAGAGTAGTAGCGGACAGATGTGGATCTACAGAGAGTTCCGGAGGGTGGAAACGGAGCGTGAGACAGTCGGTGAATGGACTTCGGAGGGCGGCTTTGAACGGGAAAACGATCAAGTAGAAGCTGACGGGACCCCACCCGTTATCCATCGGGGCACGTATGATGGTACGTGTAGCGAGCGGACATTTCGCAGGAAATGTCAATTTGGGTGGTATCGCAGAAGTATATGACGCTTTTGTCCCATGTATATGGGGTAAAGGCGTTTTTCGTATACCTAATGAGCCAGGCGTTCAGATGAAAAGCCGGGCCGGAGGAGGTGCTTGCACATCATCCGGTTTGGATTTTCATCTGAACATGCGGCGAACAGCCGCGAGCCTGGGAACACGGAGTGTTCTCAGGATTTACCTGTCGGGGTAGAACGAATGATACTTTCCTCCAGACAGTCGGCTCCGGCAAGGCGGGCTGTTACATCTGCCATCTAAATTAAAAAAAGAATGGAGAACAAAATTATGAAGAAGATGAATCTGAAGAAACTGGTAGCTTTTGGTTGTGCGGCAGCACTGACAGGTTCCCTGGTTGGCTGTGGAGCGAAGGCCGATACCTCCGCGGATACGGCGGCAGACAATACCGCGGCAGAGAGTATAGACACAGCGGCTTCCGGCGATACAGCAGAGTACAACGTAGCTATCGTAAAGCAGCTGGATCACGCATCCCTGGATGAGATTGCCAATGCAGTGGCAGCAGAGCTGGATCAGCTTGCAAAGGATAAAAATGTAACCATCCATTACGAGATTTATTCCGGTCAGAACGACCAGACCACATTAAAGCAGATTGGTGACCAGGCCATCGCCGACGGCGTAGACGCCATCATTCCCATTGCCACCCTGGCAGCGCAGGTTATGACCGTATGTGCCCAGGAAACCCAGACCCCGGTGGTGTTCGCAGCCATTTCCGATCCGGAGGCGGCAGAGCTGACCGGTATTGATTACGTGACAGGAACCAGCGACGCCCTGGATACCAATAAGATTATGGAAATGATGCTGGCACAGAATCCGGATCTCAAGAATGTGGGCCTTCTCTATTCCCTGTCTGAGGCAAACTCCACCAAGCCGATTGCGGACGCAAAGGCATATCTGGACGCAAAGGGAATCTCCTACACCGAGCAGACAGCCAACACCAACGACGAGGTAATCGCGGCAGCCTCCGCTCTGGTAGCCGACAAGGTAGACGCCATCTTTACACCGACGGACAATGTCATCATGGCGGCAGAGTTGGCTATCTATGAGGATCTGGCTAAGGCAGGTATCCCCCATTACACCGGAGCGGATTCCTTCGTAAGAAACGGAGCCTTCGCCACCTGCGGCGTCAACTACACAGACCTGGGCGCCCAGACAGCAGACCTTGCTTATACAGCTATGACAGAGGGCATGGACGGACTGGAGGATTACTACGTGACAGAGGGCGGTATCATCACAGTCAACACGGAGACCGCAGCAGCTCTTGGAATCGATGCTTCCGTATTCGATAGCCTGGGCAGCGTAACCGAGGTTCAGACCACTGAGGAATAAGAAAAATAAAATCTGAATTTGCATAGCAGCAGGGCAATTAGGGCGGCAGCCACAATTGTCCTGCCTGCGTTTCTGTATGGAGGTGTTTTTGTGTTACATATTTTACAAACGGCCCTGGAGCTGGGCTTTCTGTACGCGCTAATCCCCATGGCTCTGTTCCTGAGCTTCCGGGTACTGGACATTGCCGATATGACTACGGACGGCTGCTTTGTTCTGGGTACGGCTGTTTCTGTTACCATGGCGGCGTCGGGACATCCGTTCCTGGCGGTTCCGGCGGCTATGGCGGCCGGCGTCTGCGCGGGCTTTGTGACTGCGTTTCAGCAGACCCGCCTGGGGGTACCGTCCATTCTGGCCGGTATCATCACAAACATGGGACTTTATACCATCAACCTGATGGTCATGAAATGGAGCGCCAATGTGAGCCTGCTGAAGACGGCGACGATTTTTTCCCTGTTTCAGGCGACCGGAATCGGCGGGGCCTGGTACAAGGCGCTGCTGGCCGGAGCTGTGGTTATTCTGGCGGGAATCCTTCTGGTGCTGTTCCTGGGAACCCGTCTCGGCCTGTCTATCCGGGCCACCGGCGATAACATCGATATGGTGCGGGCTTCCTCGGTAAATCCGACCTTTACCATCACCGTAGGCCTGTGCGTGGCCAACGCGCTGACGGCTCTCTCCGGCGCCATGGTGGGCCAGTACCAGAATACTGCCGACATCAACGGCGGAACCGGTATCGTGGTGATTGGTCTGGCCTGTCTGATTATCGGTGAGACAATGCTGGGACGAAGAAGCGTCGTAAAGGGAGCCGTGGCCGCGGTGCTTGGTTCCATTATCTATCGTTTTATCTACGCCATCGTATTGTATACAAAGATCATGCCGGTGCAGGGACTGAAGCTGGTGACAGCAGTGATTGTGGCGCTTGCCATCGCGTTCCCGACCATGAAAAACTGGATTGCTTTCCAGAAGCGGAAAAATGAACGGAAAATGGCGTACAGGACGAAAGGAGGCCGCGCGTAATGCTGGATCTTCAGAATATATCGAAAACCTTTAATCCGGGGACGGTCAATGCGAAGAACGCCCTGTCCGGCCTCTCCCTGCACCTGAACCATGGAGATTTTGTGACCATCATCGGTTCCAACGGAGCCGGAAAATCCACACTGTTCAACGCTATAGCGGGAGGCTTCTATGTGGACGAGGGAGCGGTGCTTCTGGACGGGGAGGATATCACCTTTCTGCCGGAGTACAAGCGCAGCCGTTTTATCGGCCGCCTGTTCCAGGATCCCTTAAAGGGAACTGCGCCGGGTATGACCATCGAAGAAAATCTGGCGCTGGCGTACTTGCGTACGGTCAAGGGAACCTCGGCCTTTTCCCGCATTTCCAAAAAGGATAAGGAGCTGTTCCGGGAGCGTCTGGCTCTCCTGAACATGGGACTGGAGGATCGGATGAAGCAGCCGGTGGGCCTTCTCTCCGGCGGACAGCGTCAGGCCCTGACTCTTCTCATGTCCACACTGGTGACGCCGAAGCTTCTGCTCCTGGATGAGCATACGGCGGCGCTGGATCCGGGTACGGCGGAGAAGGTGCTGGAGCTGACGAAGAATATCGTGGAGAAGGAGAAGCTTACCTGCATGATGATCACCCATAATATGCGCCAGGCCCTGGAGCTGGGTAACCGGACCCTGATGATGGCCGATGGCAGGATTGTGCTGGATGTGGGTGGAGAAGAACGAAAGTCCATGACCGTAGAAGATTTGCTGACCCGCTTCAAGGCAGGAGCGGGCCATGAGCTGGACAATGACAGAATCCTGCTTTCCGACGCGGCACAGTAAAATCAAATAAGAAGTGCCAGCCACACAATTCCAGCCAACATACTGATCCAAATCCCGGCCTTCATGCCGGGCGGATCGAAGCACAGCCGGATCTCATGCTCTCCGGCAGTCAGCCTTGCGCCCGCAAAGGCGGTATTGACGGTGACCAGATCAGTCTTCTCACCGTCCACGAAAAGCGTCATTCCCTTCTGCATGGGAATGGAAGTAACGAACCAGGTATCCTCGTCTGTCGAAGCGCGGCAGGCGAGGATTTCGTTTTTCTCTGTATCCAGTGATTCCACAGAATTCCAGCTTTTTTCCTGAAAAACCGAAGCGTCCAGAAGACCGAACCGGATATTTTTCAGGGTGTAATGCCCTTTGGGCAGCTTGATTTTTAATTTTGTAAGTTCCTTCTCGGCGGAAGCCAGGAACTGATACTGGAAGGTTTCATTTCCGTTGGGATAGGCGGCGCCGGGGGCAGACAGCTTGTTTTTCACACCGTTGATGGTGATGGTGACAGCCTTTCCGGTGTGGTTGACCACATCGAATTTCAGAAGCAGGAGCTGCTCCTTTATGGGCTGCTTGAAGGTCAGGGTGACGGTGCTGTCCCGGCTGGTCCGGATATCGTAGGAACGGTTTTTGCTGTCGCCGGAGGCCGAAAGCTGTACCGTGGCCGGAATCTCCTTCACAGACCAGAGAGGCTGATAGTAGCGGATTTTGGTTTGCCAGCCCGATTCCCGGTCAGAAGAAGCCTTTTTTGAAAGCGTGGAAGCGTCTGCCTCCTCCGCGGGAATGATGGTGGTACGTGTCAGGGCTTCCGCCTGTTCCCAGCCCAGGATACGGTGAAACAGGCTGTCGCTCATGGTATCGTCCGTCAGGTAGGCCATGGGCAGGACGGAGCTGTTTTCTGAAATGGCAGTGTCGCCATTTTCCCAGAGAACCTGATAGCCGGCAGGCACCTGGGAGGGACTGGTTTCCAGATAGCGGACGCCCATAAAATGTAAAAGGAACGGATTGCCGGCGCTCAAAATCGCCAGACGGTTGTTGATCTGCACCGGAGTCTTCAGGTAGTCATAGTAAACCTGCGAATAGGCGTTGCTGTAGACGGAGGAATACATGGAACTTTTGCTCCGGGCCAGGGAAGCGTCCCGGTTACTGTTTACCAGCGGGTGCACCAGTGAATCGTAGCGGTACAGAGAGTCGGTATACAGCGTCAGATCCGGTTCCTCCAGAGCCTCCGCCATATCTGCCTGGGTTACGAATTCCTCCTTGGACGCCGCGCGCAGGAAGAACAGGCAGGGCATAAGCAGCAGACAGAGAAAGGAAAAACGGCACAGCAGATACCGGGCGTGAGCTCCGGCAAGGGGAGCGGCGCCGTGGGCAGCCTCCTCCTTTTCCTCCGCCACCACCAGAATCAGCAGCACGGCGGCCAGCAGGAAGAGAAAATCTGCCAGGACCAGGTTCCAGTAGCTCTTATGCAGATAGCGGAGGATAACCGCAAGGATCAGCGGGAAGGGCCAGAGCCGAAAGCGTTCGCGTCCGTTTTTCAGATCTGACATCAGTGAGGAGCAGTGCAAAAGAAGCAGGGGCAGGAAGGGCATGAGGATTTTAGCCCGGGCATACAGGGTGGCGTTCAGCAGGTAGGAAATACCGCCCCAGAGAAACAGCAGAAGAAAGATCAGGCTGACTCTCCGGTATCTCCGGATGCCCACACCCAATAGCAGCAGATACAGGACCAAGAGCGTCACGCCCAGGCCGTAGGAGCTGTAGAGCAGGGACTGGAAATCCTCAAAGAAGGTGGTAAGCCCCGCGTCGCCCGAGGCGGAAGACCGCCGGTGCTCCAGTATGGACAGACCGGTGGGAAGAAGCAGGGAAAAGGCCATGAAGCCGCCCAGGGCGCAGGAGATAAACCAGGGGCGGAAAAACCGGCTGCCCTGGAGCCAGATCCAGTACCAGCCGATCACTACGAAGCAGGCCGGGGCATAATAAAAGCTGTGGAGGCAGATGAGCAGCATCCACAGGGGCAGCAGGGCCGGCATCCGGTGGGATTGCTTCTGGACAGAAAGCAGGGCCAGCAGCAGGAAGGGCATATAGTTGACAAACATGAGCTGACGGTGCGTATGGAAAAAACAGGAAGCGGTCAGAAAGAGAACGCTTCCCATAAAGGCATCAAAGCCGGAAAGCCCATGGCGTCTCAGCAGCAGATAGAACAAAAGGACGCTGGCCAGGTAGCCGCCCAGGGCATAGGCGATGACGATCCGGTACATGGGTACAGAGGGCAGAAGACAGCCGATAAGGACGTCCGGCCTGAGGTATCCGTAGTAGGAAAATTGAAAGCCGTTGCTTCCGCCGCCGAGAGAAAGCCAGGTGGGAAGCAGGGTGTGCTGTTCCCGCATGGCTGTGCGTATGGTCTCGGCCAGAGACGTGTGCTGGCTGAGCCAGTCTGTGGTGGAACCGTAGACGCAGCCGGCGGGAAGGGACAGCTGAAGAAGCAGTATAAAAAGTCCGGTCAGAAGCACCGGGTAAATCCATTTACGAGTCATAAAATCTCCTTAGATGTCATGATGAACGGTGGCTTATTCGCCTGCGATTACCTTTTCGATACCGCGCATATCGGCGGCGGTGTCTGTGAAGGAGCTCCAGTAGCTGCCGATGATTTTATCGCTGGCGGCCAGGCAGTACAGATCCAGCAGGGCGTCGTGCATGCCCGCCACGGAGTTGCGGTCAATGGTGCGGCTCTGGTTGCTGATGATTTTGCCCGGGAAGCGGCTGCGGAGCAGATCTTCCTCGCTCTGGTCGTCGGTAGCCAGGAAAAATCGGGTTTCCGGGTGGGTCAGAAGCTCCTGCTCCATCAGGGCGATGAACTGATCCGTCGTGCTTTTTCCCATGGAAACCGCATTGTCTGTGCGGCGGATATGGACGCCTACGCAGCGGGGCGCAAAGTCCTTCGTAAAGGCGTCAATCCGCTCCCGGAGCGCGGCGGTGGGAGCGTAAAGGGAGTAATCCTTCGAGGGATAAAAATGCTCCCAGGTGAAGATGTAAACCCGTTTTTTCAGGGTCTGATAGAAGGCGTCATTCAGAGTGCCGTCGGTTTTGTTGTTCAAAATATCCTCATTTCCGAAGCGCTGGGAGGCGGAAAGCTGATAATACAGCTTCCGGGGATCCTTTAAGGAGCGGATATTGATAAGGGTAATGTCCGGCTCGTGAAGGGGCAGGAACAGATCCTCAAAGGTACAGTTCAGCTCCGGATTCAGATACCAGAGAATGATAAGCTTTTCCTTTCTGCGCTTCGCCAGCTCTCTGGCGGAATTTATCACGCGCATCCTATTGCATAAACCACCGGATGGTTGTATTATTAACATAGTATACCCTGCCGTAGCTGCGAACTGATTCCACAGCTGCGGTTACCTTTCCTTTTCTATTGATATCATGCGCATTATAGCATTACAGCGAAATACACACAAGGGAGAACTTATGAAACCACAGAAAATTAAGAATCTGTTTTTAAGACAAAGCTATCAGGACGCCTGGGAGGAGTATGAAAAATCCCTGACCAGGAAGTATTTTATCCACTGGGACTACGTGATTCTGACGGCTTCCAACGAGGAGCAGGCGGACGCCTATCAGGCGCAGATTGACGCCCGGCTGGCGGCGGGACGGCTGCCGGAGGAGACCAGATACCGGGTGCTGCCCGATCCGGACGGACAGCGTGTGGGAAGCGGCGGAGCTACCTTCCATGTGATGAAGTATTTAAGCGAGCAGGGCGAGGACGCGCAGTTTTTCCGGGGCAAGCGGATCCTGGTGATTCATTCCGGTGGAGATTCCAAGCGGGTGCCCCAGTATTCTGCCTGCGGCAAGCTGTTCTCCCCGGTGCCCAGGGAGCTGCCCGACGGACGGCGTTCTACCCTGTTTGACGAGTTTATTGTGGGAATGTCAGGGATGCCCTCCCGGTTTAAGGAAGGTATGCTGGTGCTATCCGGCGATGTGCTGCTGTTGTTCAATCCGCTGCAGATTGATTTTACCTTCCATGGGGCGGCGGCAATCTCCATCAAGGAGGATGTGGAGACCGGTAAGGATCACGGCGTATTTCTGGGGGATGAGAGCGGCTATGTGGCCAATTTCCTCCATAAGCAGAGCGAGGAGCAGCTGCGCAGTCTGGGCGCGGTGAACAGCCAGGGCGCGGTGGATCTGGATACGGGAGCTATCATGCTGGACTGCGATCTTCTGGAAAGCCTGTTTTCCCTGATTGGAGAAAACGGGAAAATCATTCCGGAAAAATACAACCGCTTTGTAAATGAACGGGCACGTATCAGCTTTTACGGGGATTTCCTGTATCCGCTGGCGTCCCGGTCTACCCTGGAACAGTTTTTGAAGGAAAAGCCGGAGGGAGAGTTCTGTCCGGAGCTGCTTGCCTGCCGGAAGGAGATCTGGGAGATGCTGCACCCCTATTCCCTGAAGCTTTTGTGCCTGTCCCCGGCCCAGTTTATCCATTTCGGGACGACCCATGAGCTGCTTGGGCTGGTGACCGAGGAGATTGACAATTACGAATTCCTGGACTGGAAGCGTCAGGTTCTGGGCGTGGAAGAATCGGAAGACGGAAATGCCTGCAGCAACAGCTATATTGAAAAGCATACGAGGATTGCGGAATCCTCTTATATTGAGGACAGCTATATCTACGACGGTACGGAGGTAGGCGAGTCCTGCGTTATTTCTGCGGTGACGCTGCGGGGTGAGCAGGTTCCGGCGAACACGGTGCTGCATGGCCTGAAGCAGAAGGACGGCAGATTCGTAGTGCGCGTCTATGGCGTGCGGGACAATCCGAAGGTGACGCTGGAGGAGGACGGTGCGTTCCTGGGTGGTACGCTTCCGGATTTCCTGGAAAACAGCAGACTTTCGAAGGAGGAACTGTGGGAGCAGGAGGGCGGTAGCCATTATCTCTGGACAGCCAGACTGTATCCGGTCTGCGATACCATAGAGGAAGCCGTGACGGCAGCCATGAGGATCCTGGCCATCGCGGAGGGGCGGGCCGACGGGAGCCAGCTTGCCTGGTATGCGTCCGTGAAGCGCCTGAGCCTCCGGGAAAGCTTTGAGCAGGCTGATGTGAAGGAAATCACCGCATGGCAGGCCAAGCTTGGCACCCAGGTTCGGATTACCCGGTTTCTGCTGGCGCTGGAGGAGCGAAAGAGTATCGAAGAGACCCGGGCCGTTTTCGGCAAGCAGGGCGTGACGGCTTCCCAGGTGGAGAAGCTTCGGAAAATCGCGGAGGAGTCTCCGTTTGGTATCCGCATGCGGATCTATTATTACTTATCGAAAATGACCGCCGGGCAGATCAGCGAGGACCTGGAAAACCAGTGCTTCCGCTACCTCTGCGACAGCTTATACGAGGCCAGTATCGGGAAGACTCCTGCAGAGGAAGCCTATCATATTACCCGGGACGAAGTGACAGTGAAGCTGCCTATCCGCGTAAACTTCGGCGGCGGCTGGTCCGATACGCCGCCCTACTGCAATGAGCACGGCGGTACGGTGCTCAATGCGGCTGCGAAGCTGAACGGAATTCTTCCGGTGGTGGTGACGGTGAAGAAGCTGGATAAGCCCTGTATCGCCCTGGCCAGCACGGATTCCGGCGCTTACGATGAGTTTACAGACGTAAGCGCGCTTCAGAACTGCAGGGATCCCTTTGATACCTATGCCCTTCACAAGGCGGCCCTTCTGGCCTGCGGGATTGTGCCCCTGAACCGGAAAGCCTCCCTGGAGGAGATTCTGGAAAAGCTGGGCGGAGGTCTTTATCTGTCCACTGCTGTCATGGGAATTCCCAGAGGCTCCGGCCTTGGCACCAGCAGTATTCTGTCCGGCGCCTGTGTGAAAGCTATTTTTGAATATATCGGCAAAGAAGTGACCGAAAATGAATTATATACCCATGTGCTCTGTATGGAGCAGCTCATGAGCACCGGAGGCGGCTGGCAGGATCAGGTGGGCGGTCTCACCGATGGAATCAAGCTGGTGACGACCAGACCGGGACTGATGCAGAATATCGAAGTCCAGCATCTTCAGATTCCGGCGGAGGCGCTTCAGGAGCTGAAGGACCGGTTTGTACTGATTTATACGGGGCAGCGCAGGCTTGCCCGGAATCTGCTCCGGGAGGTGGTCGGCGGCTATATCGGTTCCAATCCCAATTCCCTGCAGGTGCTTTATGAGATTCAGCAGGTGGCGGTTCTGATGAAGTTTGAGCTGGAGAAGGGCAATATTGACGGTTTCGCGGAGCTTTTGGAGCGGCACTGGGAGTTGTCCAGACGTCTGGACGGCGGCAGCACCAATACCTGTATCGATCAGATTTTCCTAAGCTGCGAGGATCTATTAGAGGCCCGGATGATCTGCGGCGCCGGCGGAGGCGGCTTCCTGCAGGCTATTCTGAAAAAGGGCTGCACGAAGGAGCAGCTCCGGGAGCGGATCCGCAGCGTGTTCCAGGACAGCGGCGTGGACGTATGGGACTGTGAGTTAGTATAAGGAGTATCATTTTGAAAGTATTACAGATCAATACCATCTGCGGAAGCGGCAGCGTGGGCCGTATCACGGTGGATATCGTACATGCCCTGGAGGAACAGGGAGACGAGGGAATGGTGGCCTTTGGCCGCCGGACCGGGCCGGAGGAAATCCCCACGTATAAATTCGGAACGGACCTGGACATGGGCTTCCATGTGCTTCATACCTTTTTCCGGGGGGAGCACGGCTTTGCTTCTAAAAAGCAGACGGGCAGACTGATAGAAAAGATCAGGGAATACGACCCGGATATCATTCATCTCCACAATATCCACGGCTTTTATCTGGACGTGGAGCAGCTGTTCCGATATCTGAAGCAGGCCGGGAAGCCAGTGGTCTGGACGCTACATGACTGCTGGAGCTTTACGGGACATTGCGCCCATTTTGATTATATCGGCTGTATGAAATGGAAGACGGGCTGCGGAAGCTGCCCCCAGTACCGCAGCGTCTATCCTTATGCTTTGTTTAAGGACAATACAGCCTCTAATTACCGGAGAAAAAAGGAAGCCTTTACCGGCGTGCCCTCCCTGACGGTGGTGACGCCCTCCCGGTGGCTGGCAGGCTACGCAAGAGAGTCTTATCTGGGAGAGTATCCGGTGCAGGTGATTCCCAACGGGATCGCCCTGGATAAATTTCATCCGGTGGATAAGGGACTCCGCAAAAAGCTGGGCTTCGAGGGAAAATACATTCTCCTGGGCGTGGCAAGTATGTGGGAGGAGCGGAAGGGTTATGCTTATTTTGAACAGCTGGCGGATCGGCTGCCCGGTGACTATCAGATTATTTTAATCGGTTTATCGAAGCGGAAGATGAAAAAGCTGCACCCGAAGATTCACGGAGTTATGCGTACCAACAGCATGGAGGAGCTGGCGGAGTACTATTCCATGGCAGACGCCTATGTGAATACCACCCTGGAGGATACCTTCCCCACGACGAATCTGGAGGCTCTGGCCTGCGGAACCCCGGTCATTACCTTTGCCACCGGAGGAAGCGTGGAATCTGTGGACGAAAGCTGCGGCAAGGTGGTTCCCAAGGGGGATACGGAAGCCCTGGAGGCGGCGGTGAAAGCCATGCGATCGGAGCCGGATAAGCGGGAGGCCTGTCTTGCAAAGGCTGCCCACTATGACAAAAACGATCGGTTTCAGGATTATCTGAAGCTGTACGCGAAGCTGTTAGAGGAGTAAAATTATGGAAAATCCAAAGGTTTCGATTATTACGACAACCTATAATGATAAAGAAAATCTGAAAAAAACCATAGCGCAGGTAAAGAACCAGGACTATGATAATATCGAATATGTTATCGTGGACGGCGGTTCTACCGACGGCACCCGGGAAGTGATTGAGGAAGCGGCGGAATATTTCGGGGATCGCCTGGTCTGGATTTCCGAAAAGGATAAGGGAATTTATGACGCAATCAATAAGGGAATCCGTCTGTCCACCGGAGATATCCTGGGCTGCTGCTTCGATCAATACGCAGGGCCGGACGTGATCAGCAAGATGGTGGCGATTATGGAGCAGGAAGGAACCGACGGCGTACACGGCGACCTCTACTATATGGAGGGGGACAAGGTGGTGCGTTGGTGGCACCAGGGACAGGGAAAGATCCGGTTTGGCTGGATGCCCGGACACCCTACCCTGTATCTGAAAAAGGACGTTTATGACAAATATGGCTTCTACAAGACCGACTACCGGATTTCCGCCGATTATGAGTTCATGATCCGGATTTTAAAGGACAATCAGGTGAAGCTGTCCTATCTGCCGGAGGTGCTGATTTACATGGCCCACGGAGGCACCAGCACGAACAGCCTGGGGGCTTATCTGGCCGGCATGAAGGAGGGACACCGGGCGCTTCGTGAGAATGGGGTGCGGTGCGCCTGGTTCACAGATTTATGCAGAACCCTAAGAGTGCTTGCGCAGTTCGTAAAAAAGATGTAAAATGTGACATACACTAAGGCATGCGAACGTGCAAACAGAAACAGGCGCGTCGTGCTGGCACGTAAGCGACAGTTTCTGTTTGTACGTTCATAGGGCGCAGCCCGCCAGCGAGATGAAGCGAAGCGACAAGGTGAGCTCGAAGAGCGAGAAAGTGCCCTGGGGCAAATTGAGCTGCATGCCTGGACGACTTAAAAGGAGACACACCGATGAAATGTCTGGTTATTATCCCAGCGTACAATGAGGAAGAGAACATTGCGCGCGTGGTGGAAAACCTGAAAAATAATTATCCCATGTATGATTACGTGGTGGTCAACGACGGTTCCACAGACAGCACGGCGAAGATTTGCCGGAAGCATGGCTACGAGCTGCTGGATCTGCCGGTGAACCTGGGACTGGCCGGAGCCTTTCAGACAGGTCTGAAATACGCCTATCGGAAGGGCTACGATTACGCGATCCAGTTTGACGCGGACGGACAGCACCGTCCCGAATACATTGCCCCCATGCTGGAGAAGATCCGTGAGGGCTATGATATTGTCATTGCGTCCCGGTTTGTGGACAAGAAAAAGCCCCATACCTTACGGATGCTGGGCAGCAACATGATCTCCGCAGCCATGAAGCTGACCACCGGAAGACGGGTAAAGGATCCGACCTCCGGTATGCGGATGTTCAACAAGAAGATGATTGCGGAATTCGCCCTGAATCTGAATTACGGGCCGGAGCCGGATACGGTATCCTATCTGTTAAAGCAGGGGGCAACCATTGCTGAGGTACAGGCCGAGATGGACGAGCGTATCGCGGGCGAAAGCTACCTGAATATGACAAAATCCATGATGTATATGCTCCGGATGCTGCTGTCGATTCTGTTTATCCAGAACTTCCGGAAGCGCAGGGAGGTGAAGGTCTCATGACATCGGTATTCCGTATCGTGCTGATTGTGGTATCTCTGCTCAGCACCTATTATATTCTGAAAAAAATACGTCAGTCTAAGCTGCAGATCGAATACGCGATCTTCTGGATTATCTTTGCGGGAGTGCTGGTGCTCATCAGCCTGTTCCCCTGGCTGGTGACTCTGTTCACCAGACTGCTGGGAATGCAGCTTCCGGTAAACTTTGTATTTATGGTCTTTATCTTTATCCTGCTTCTGAAGCTGTTTATGATGACCATCGAGCTGTCCACACTGGAAAATAAAGTAAAGGATCTGACCCAGGAACTGGCTCTGGAGGAAAAAGAGCGGGCAGACGAGCTGAAAGAGCAAAAGAAGGGAGAGTAACGGTGGAAACGATCTATCGGATTGCAGACACATTATGGAAGCGGTTCTGTAAGTGGCTGGGAGAAGAAAAAAATCAGGAGCGGTTCATCGTGGGCTGCTTCATCATCAGCCTTCTTCCCTTGATTGCATTGAGCTTTTACAATCACCCGGCCATGGACGATTTCAATTACGGAGTCCTGACCCGTCACGCCCTGACGGAGCATAAGGGACTGGCGGTGATACCGGCGGTACTGGGCGCCGCGGTACAGCGGGCGAAGAATCTCTGGTATTCCTGGCAGGGTACCTATACCTTCAGTATCCTGGCGGCCCTGCGGCCCTCGGTTATCACAGAGAAGCTGACCTTTATCCAGACCTTTATCCTGCTGGGTGTTTTTGCCGCGGGCTTTCTCTATTTCTCTAAAGTCATGCTGCACCGGATTCTGGGCTTGTCCAGAGCAGTGGCTGTGATTACGGCCTGCGTGGTGATGACCCTGTGTATCCAGTATGTGCCCTTTGGCGTGGAAGCCTTTTACTGGTGGAACGGAAGCGTCGGTTATACCGGTCTGTTTTCTGTGCTGCTGGCGTTTATGGGCCTTCTGGCCGACGCCCTTCATAAAAAGCAGATTAGCGGAAAGCGGATGGCGGGGCTGATTCTGCTGGAGATTCTGCTGGCAGGCGGCATGTACCCCAATGCGCTTCTGACCGGCATTGTGCTGTTTTTCGTAATGCTGGACGTACTGGCAGGAAAGAAATACAGCAAAACCATGAAGCTTCAGGGAACGGCGCTGTTCCTGGTTTTCCTTCCGGCCTTCGGCCTGAGCTTTATCGCTCCGGGCAATGCCAGAAGACAGGCTTATTTCCAGCACCGGACGCCTTTTGAGGCTATCTACAAGTCCTATACCAAATCCCTGGACTATATGTTTAACGAGGCCACCAATGTGGTGATTGTACTGGTGATTCTCGCTTTGTTTTTGTATATGATCTGGAAGCTGAAGGACAGCAGCTTTTCCTTCCGCTGTCCCTTCCTGTTTACCCTGGTCAGCTACAGCATGGTAGTGGTTATGTGGGTGCCGGGCATCTATGCGGTGCGGTTTATCTCAGGCGGCCGTTATTTCAATATCCTGTATTACGGCGTGATTCTCTTTTACGCGGCCAACGCCGTCTACTACGCGGGCTGGCTGCGGAGGCAGTGTGAAAAATGCGGGGAGGAGGTCATGGGACTGCTGACCAAGGCGGCTCCGGCCATGCTGGGCGTTGTGGCGGTAGGCTGCGTCGTGCTTGGAATGTGGAAAATCAATATCGTGACCAATCTGGAGGAGATTACCTCCGCCACCGCGCTGAAATCGATTGTATACGGGGAAGCAAAGGTGTATCATGAAGAGATCAGGGCAAGAGAGAAGCTCTACAACGATCCGACAGTAAAGGACGTGGTGGTGGACGAGGTGACCTACCGTCCCGAGCTTCTGTATTACGGAACCCTGACCACAGACCCCAACGATGGAAGAAATCTTGCCATGTGCGAGTATTATGATAAAGATTCTATGGTAAAATACGATCCGGAGGGCGACGGAGATTCCGGCGGCGAGGATACGGAAGAAACAGATGCAACAGAAGCTGAATCAGCGGAATAGGAGAAGAAAATGAAAAAGATTATTGTAACAGGATGCAACGGACAGCTGGGACGGGCAGTCAATCAGCAGTATGCGGGAAGCACAGAGTATGAGCTGGTCAATACGGACGTGGCAGAGCTTGACATCACAAGGGTAGACAAGGTGCTGGAGCTGGCAAGAGAGGTAAAGCCTTATGCCATCATCAACTGCGCGGCTTACACCAATGTAGATAAGTGCGAGGTGGAGCAGGATCTGGCTTATAAGATCAATGCCATCGGAGCCCGCAACCTGGCCATCGCAGCCGCAGATACCGGCGCGAAGCTCATGCATATCTCTACGGATTATGTATTTCCGGGAAATGTGTCAGATCACCCGCTGACCGAGTTTGATCCGGTAAGCCCCAAGAGTATGTACGGCGCGACCAAGCTGGCAGGCGAGAACTTTGTGCGTGATTTCGCAAATCAGTACTTCATTATCCGTACCGCATGGCTGTACGGGGACGGCCATAACTTTGCCAAGACGATGCTGAAGCTGGCCGAGACCAACGATAAGATTGGCGTTGTCATGGATCAGGTAGGTACGCCCACCAGTGCAGTAGAGCTGGCAAAGGCTATCAAGTATCTGCTTCCCACAGACAATTACGGCCTGTTCCACGGTACCTGCGAGGGAGATACCAACTGGGCGGAATTCGCCGCTACAGTACTGCGTCTGGCAGGCAGCAAGACAGAGATTGAGCCGATTACCTCCGAGGAATACAAGCGCCGCTTCCCGGCGTCCGCCGACAGACCGGCTTATTCCATCCTGGAAAACTATATGCTGAAGCTGACCACAGACTTTTCCTTCGCCTCCTGGCAGGACGCCATCGAGGTATACATGAAAGAGCTGCTGGCAAAATAAAGAAAACGTGTGAAGCGTTACGGACGAAAAGGAGAACTTCCGATGACAGGAAATGATATTTTATATCTGGTAATCCCCTGCTACAACGAGGAGGCTGTGCTGCATGAGACCGCGAAGCAGCTTCTGGAGAAAATGAATTCCATGTTTGACCGGGGTATGATTTCCAGAGAAAGTAAAATCATGTTTGTGAATGACGGATCCAGAGATAAGACCTGGGAGATTATACAGGAGCTGCATGAGTCGAACCCCATCTACTCCGGCGTAAAGCTGTCCCGGAATAAGGGCCATCAGAACGCCCTGCTGGCAGGCCTGATGACCGCAAAGGAGAAGGCGGATATGACTATCTCCCTGGATGCGGATCTGCAGGACGATGTGGACGTCATCGACAAGATGGTGGAGAAGTATTACGAGGGAAACGACGTGGTATACGGCGTGCGCAGCGCCCGGGATACGGACACCTTCTTTAAGAAATTTACGGCAGAGGGCTTTTATAAAATCATGCAGGCCATGGGCGTGGAGATCGTATTCAACCATGCGGATTACCGTCTTATGAGCAAGCGCGCCCTGGAGGGATTGTCCGAGTTCCGTGAGGTGAATCTGTTCCTGCGGGGAATTGTGCCGCTGATCGGATATAAGTCGGATATCGTTACCTACGAGCGTCATGAGCGTTTTGCGGGCGAATCCAAATATCCGCTGAAGAAGATGCTGGCTTTCGCTACGGACGGCATTACCTCCTTCAGTATCAAGCCTATCCGTATGATTACCACCTGCGGTTTCCTGATTTTTGCCATCAGTATTTTGATGCTGCTGTATTTCCTGGTGGTGCATTTCATGGGAAGAACCGTACATGGCTGGACCAGTACCATTGTGTCCATCTGGGCCATCGGCGGCCTGCAGCTTCTGGCTATTGGTATTGTAGGCGAATACATCGGAAAGATTTACCTGGAGACCAAGGCGCGTCCCAAGTATATCATTGAGACTGTATTGAATAAATAGGAGATTTTTATGAACAGCTTTTTGAAAAAGCGGGGGCTTAGCCGGCTGGATCTGTTCTATCTGGCAGCCATGACGCTGATTGGCTTGGGTATCCGCGTGATTCTCCGTGTGGTAATCACCGACGACTGGCTGATGTACTGGGATCCGTGGATTTCTGATATTAAGGAAATGGGCTTTTCCTACCTGGCCACGGACCGCTATGATTATACACCGACCTTTATCTATATCCTTTGGGTGATCAGTAAGCTGCCCATCAATCCCATGACGGCCTACAAGGGTCTTCACTGTGTATTGGATTTTGTGGCGGCAGCCATTCTGGGAAAGATGATTGGGAAGGTGACGGGAAGCAAAAGGAAGGGCGTTCTGTCCTACGGCCTGTTTCTCATTGTGCCCACAGTCTGGGCCAACAGCGCGCTCTGGGCTCAGTGCGATATTATATTCATGACCTTTCTGCTGCTGTGCTTTTACTTCCTGTTTGAGGAACGGCCCTGCCTTGCCCTGTTTTTCTATGGGCTGGCCTTTGTGTTTAAGCTCCAGTCCCTGTTTATTTTCCCGTTCCTGGTGATCCTCTGGGTAAATAAAAGGGTGGATTTGAAGCATTTTCTGTGGATTCCGGCACTGTACTTTCTGAGCATTGTGCCGGCCTGGATCGCGGGACGGCCGCTTCTGGATCTGATCAACATCTATATGGCCCAGGGGGCCCAGGACGTGTGGTCCCTGTCCATCAAATGGCCGAACATCTACCAGATCATCGGAAATCAGTTCTTCCTGCTGGAATATGCTTCCGCAGGCACCTGGCTGATTCTGGGCATCCTGATGGTGCTTTTGTTTGCCATGGCGCAGAAGCGTTACCGGATCAGCAATGAATTTATCGTGCAGATGGCTCTGTTTTTCGCGATTCTGACGCCCTGGTTCCTGCCCCATATGCATGAGCGGTATGGCTGTGTGGCGGATATTCTGGCGATCATCTATGCGATGATGAACCGGAAACGGTTTTATGTGCCGCTGGTGCAGCTTCTGGTGTCCTTCAATTCCTATATGGCTTATCTGGGCCATCTGGGATCGGACGAGCCTACGATTTACTACGGCGTGTGGGCTTTCGTGGAGCTTATCCTTCTGATCCGGGTGGGATTGGATATCTGGCACTATATGCAGAACCCGGAGCATCAGCTTCCTTTGGAGGAAGAGAGTTATAAGAAGAAGGAGGCCGCGTGATGGACGATTTCCTGAGAAATTTCATTTCTAAAAAATGGAATGTAAAAGGCGTGACCTTTACCTTCCTGGACCTGCTTCTGGCGGTATGCATTACCGGAACGGGTCTGGCCCTGCGTTCCACGGTGATTGCCTGGACGCCCACCAATGCCTGGAAACTCTGCGCCATCGTGCTGGAGTTTGCGCTGGCGATTCTGTGCGGCGCGATTGTGCACAGCTATACGGGAAACCGGCTGCGGGCGTTCCTGACCTATGCGATTCTGGTGATTTATCCCACGGTGGTGGCGAATGGATCCCTGTGGAATATCAACGGTATCTATTATGTGATTCTGTTTTTCTTAGGGTTATATCTCTACAGCCGGGGAAATGCGGTACTGGGAACCGGAAGCATTCTGGCGGGCTTGCTGATCGCGGTGTTCCGCATCCGTTCCTGGTGGATGGCGCTTGCTGTGGCTTATCCGGTATCTTTGAGCCGCGGCTGGCCGAATTTTTATGAGATCATCGGAAAGACCGTCTTTGTGGAGCTGTATGATAAGGTATCCCTTCTGATTCTGGCCGGACTGATTTTGACGGGAATCTACTGGTTTGCGGATAAGAGGGTGAAGCTTACAAGGGATCTGGTGCTTCGTCTCTTCCTGTTTGCGGCGATTCTGGTTCCCTATTTCGCGCCTTATATGCCGGCCTGGGCCGGATATACGGCAGATGTGGCGGCGCTGATCTATATGATGCGCTGGCCGGAGCGGTTTTATCTGCCCATGCTGCACCTGATCGTGTCCTACAGCGCCTATGCCTGCGCCATCAACGGCGAAACAAAGCTTCCCATGGTGGTATTTTCCGTACTTCTGCTGGGTATGCTTACGAATGTGGGCGTGGATCTCTATCGGGCGGCGGTAAAAGGCGAGTAAGTTCCCTTTATAGGAGAATGTGAATGGTTTCAAATATCATGCTGACCCTGGTATTTTTAGCTGGCGTGGCGGCGGTCTACTACCTGGTTCCGAGACGGTTCCGGCAGTGGCTGCTGCTTCTGGCCAGTATCCTTTTTTATGTGAGCGCGGGCCCCTGGATGCTGGTACTGTCCGGTGGAAGCGCGCTCTGGAGCTTCTATACCGGGGTGAAAATCGAACAGGCGGAGACAAAAGAAAAAAAGAAGGTCTGGCTGCGGGCGGGAATCCTGCCGGTACTGGGCGTTCTTTTTGTGTATAAATACTTCAATTTTTTCCTGGAGTCCATCGGTTCCCTGCTGGCGCTGGCAGGCATGAAAGGCAGTACGCCGGTTCTGGTGCTGGCGGTTCCGCTGGGAATCTCCTACTATACCTTTAAAATGATAAGTTATCTGGCAGATATTTATCAGGGAAAGCGGAAGGCGGAGCGGGGGCTGGAGGGCTGCGGAGCCTATCTGACCTATATTCTGTTCTTTCCGCAGATTCTGTCGGGCCCTATCGAGAGGTCAGAGCATTTTCTGGAGCAGCTCCATGAAGGGCCGGTGTACCGGCCGGAGCTTTTTTCTGTGGGCCTGCAGCGGATCGTGCTGGGACTTTTTAAGAAGCTCGTGATTGCTAACCGGCTGGCAGGCTATGTGGACGCAGTCTTTGGGGCGCCGGAGAGTTATCCGGGGTTGGCCTGTGTGATGGCGGCCTTCTTTTATTCCTTCCAGCTTTACTGTGATTTTTCCGGATATTCGGATATTGCCATCGGTATGGCAAACGTGCTGGGAATCCACAGCGTCAAGAATTTTGACTGTCCCTATTTTTCCCGGGGAATCAAGGAATTCTGGGGAAGATGGCATATCTCCCTGTCCGGGTGGCTGCGGGACTATATCTATATCCCCCTGGGCGGCAGTCGGGTAAATCCTCTGCGACACCGGTTCAATGTGCTGGCCACCTTCCTGGTCAGCGGCCTGTGGCATGGAGCCAGCTGGAGCTTTATCCTCTGGGGCGGAATTCATGGCCTGTGGAATATAGTGAGCACGAAGAAAGAGGAGCAGGTGAATTTGGCACACCGGGTATGGCAAACTCTCGTCACCTTCTGTGGCGTGACTCTTGCCTGGGTCTTTTTCCGGGCAGAGAGCCTTGGAAGGGCGCTGGAGTTTCTGAAGCATGCAGTCACCGGCTTTTCCCTGTCCTATGGGGAGATTCAGAATTCCATTCTTCCCTTCACCGGGGATAACACCTGCGCGGCCTATTTTCTTACCGCCTGTGGTTTCCTGTTCCTGCTGTTCCTTTATGAGAGAGGACAGGTGTATGGGAAGAAGAGAGGCGAGATGGTGCTGAGCAGTCCCTGGCTTGCAGTCATGACGGTAAGTGTGGTGCTGTTCGGGGTGTTTGGAGCGTCGGGATTTCTGTATGCGAATTTTTAAAAGGAATCATGTATTTATGAAACGAGTATTAAAGACGGTCATAGCAGCTTTCGTAATAGCGCTGGCCCTGATTTTGGCAAAAAATGAATATGCCCGCCTTCTCCCGGCTTCCACCTATGGCATGCAGGCGGCCATCCGGAAAGAATGTGTGGACAATCTTTTCATCGGTTCCTCCATGTTCCGGCAGGGCCTGGATATCGATATGCTGGAGGAAAAACTGCCCGGCAGCAGCTATATCCTGTCCTACAATGGCAACCAGCCGGCGCTGATGGCTATGGAACTCCAGTATATGTTGGAAAATGGTCTGGAGATCCGGAACCTCTACATCGATCTCTATCCATATACGGCGGCTGCAGATCCCTGGATCAGCGATACGAAGATTCTATTGGATACGGATCTGAAGTTTAAGGCAAAGGCCTGGAAGCTGATGAAGGGAAGCGGCGCAGGCCTTGGAGATTTCTATGAGTTTTTTGTGACGGCCAACAATGAGCAGCTTCTGACTTATCCGATCAACAACCGACTGGTGTCCTCCCAGTTCCGGGACGGCGGAAGCCTGATCCGTCAGCCGGGCAAGACAAGAGAAGAACTCTATGCCCTGGGAACTCTGGGAAGCCGGGAGGGCGTGAACCGGGCCCAGGCAGAGGGCTATGGGAGAATTGCAGCGCTGGCGGAGGAATACGGGCTGAATCTCTGGTTTCTGGAGACGCCCAAGTACGAGCGGATGTACGCGGACGAGGATTATCAGAAACTGTACGGGGAGACCCTTTCCCTTGTGGAGGAGCTGCAGAGAGGCTGGACCGGAGACGGAGATTTTCTAATTCTCTGTGCGGAGGAGTTGGATTTTGATACCTCGGAGGCAGGGTGCTATCAGGATCTGATTCACCTGTCGGCGGAGGGACGGGAAACCTATACAAAGCTGCTCTGCGACAGGCTGAGGAGAATGGAGGAAGAAACTTGAAGAAACTGGATTATATCGACGGACTGAAGGGAATCGGCGCGCTGATGGTATTCTTCTGTCATTTTGTGTTCGCCTTTTATTACGCGGCCTACAGCCTGACGGAGGACGCAGTGAATACGGCCAGTGGGATCGAGATCGCCATCGGAAAGACTCCGCTCAATCTGATCTACAGCGGCAATTCCGCGGTCTGCTTATTTCTGGTGTTCAGCGGCTTTGTGCTCTGCCTGTCCTATTTTGGCACAGGGGACAAGCAGCGTCTGAAGACCTCGGCCTGGAAGCGGTATTTCCGGCTGATGCCCATGATTCTCATCAGCAATACGTTGATTTTCGCGCTGATGAGCCTTGGTCTGTACCGGAATGAAGAGGTGGCAGTCCTGACCAAATCCACAGTCTGGTTTGCGGGCTTCAACCAGTTTCAGCCGGATTTCCTGCAGATGCTGGGAGAAAGTCTGGCAGGCTGCTTTCTCTTCGGAACAAACAATTATAACGGCGTGCTCTGGACCATTCCCTATCTGTTCTCCGGCGCGCTGGTGGTCTATCTGGCCGCTTATCTGGTGGGCGACAATCCCTTCCGGTATGTGGTCTATGCCGTGATGCTTCTGGTATCCCTGAAGACGGATGTGTATTTTGCGGGTATCTTCCTGGGCTTTGCGGCCTCGGACTTTTTCTGCGCCCGGAAGAAGGGCATGGAGCTGTGGCAGCGGTTCTGGCTTCTGCCGTTGGGAAGCTTTGTGCTGGGCGTGTACCTGCTGTCCTATCCCTCGATCGGTTCTGCTATGGGTGGGACAATCTACGGGGTATTGCCCCCGGCCTTTACGACCCTTTACCATCTGGCAGGCGCGGCGCTTACTCTGGCAGGCGTGCTGGGGCTGCCGGGACTGAAACGTTTCTTTGGAGCAAGGCCCTTCCGGTTTCTGGGAAAGGTGTCATACTCTCTGTATCTCTTACATTTCCCGGTGATTGCCACCTTTTCCTGCTGGCTATTCTTAAGCCTTTATGGAAAAATGAGCTACGGGCTTCTGGTGGGACTGGATTTTATCTGTACCCTGGGACTGGTGCTGGTGCTTTCCGCCTTAAGTGAGCGGTATCTGGAGCCGGTGAGCTGCTGGCTGATTCAGAAAATCTCCGGGCTTGCGGGACGGAAAAAGGAACTGAGGTGATGGGAGAGATGGAAAAGAAAAGAATTGCGTGGCTGGACGCGGTGAAGGCCATCGGCATTCTGGTGGTGCTGCTGGTGCACACGGGCCGTTCCTTTGGAGCAGTCAGCTTCTACGGCGGTATGTTTTATATGCCTGTCTTTTTTATTACGGCAGGTATGACCTTTTCCTATCAGCCGGAGCAGGCCTTCGGAGACTTTTTAAAGAAAAAGGCGAAGCGGCTGCTGGTACCCTATTTTGCTTATAACCTGTTCCTGCTGGCATTTTTCTGGCTGAGAGGACAGGCGGATCTCCACGCTGCCCTGGGAATCTTATATTCCCGCAACTGTCTGATGTCTGCGGATTCTGCTACAAATGTGTATTTTATGCAGATTTTGAACGCCCCCACCTGGTTCCTGACCTGTATGTTTGTAAGCTACGGACTGTTCTGGATGCTGATGCGGGTGGCCGGAGGCGATTCCCGGAAGGCCTTTGTGGGAAATGGCGTCTATCTGCTGATTGCCATTGCCCTTCATTATCTGAGCCCGGTGCTGCTGCCCTGGAGCATTGACTGTGCCTTTTACGCGGTGTCCTTTCTGGTGCTTGGAAAGCTGGCGGCGGTCCAGGACTGGGTGGGAAAGCTGCTCCGGAAGCCCTGGTATCTGCTCCTGCTGGCGGCGGCCTTTGTCCTGACGGCTCGTCTTAACGGCAGCGTCAATATGTCTGTCGGAGATTATGGCCGCAGCATGGCTCTGTATCTTTTTGTGGGAACGGCCGGTTCACTGCTGGTGATGGTGCTTTGCAGCGCCCTGTACAGGACAAAGTATACAGCGTGGCTTCAGAAACCGTTAGATTTTATCGGTCGTCATACGCTGCCGATACTGTGTCTGCATCTGTTTGTGTATTCGGTGATTGGGACAGTGCTTGCAATGTTGGGTGTGGCGCTGTAAGATAGTATTGTAAATGGAGGTATTAGTATGAACTATCATGTAAATGAACATATAAAAAACACCGTCCGTGTATTCCCCATGCAGAACCGCTATGGAATGCACCGCTATGATATGAACGAAAACCCGGAGGGACTGCCGAAGGAATTTGTGGACTCTGTGCTGAAGGAGATTACGCCGGAATTCCTTTCTATTTATCCTGAGCCGGATCGGTTCCTGAAGAAATACGCGAAATTCATCGGGGCTTCCTATGAAAATGTCCTGACCACCAACGGCTCTGACATGGCTATCCGATACCTTCTGGAGACCTTTGGCGAGGGGGGAAAAGAGGTCGTTACGGTCGCGCCGTCCTTTGAGATGTACTGGGTCAACTGCTGTATTCTGGGATATAAGCATGTGCCGGTGGCTTACGAGCCGGATATGACCATCAAAATCGAGCATATCCTGAACGCCATCAACGACAATACCCGCATTGTAGTGCTGTTGAATCCGAACAACCCAGTGGGAAATGTGTATACAGAGGAAGAGCTGCAGCAGGTGATTGACCGGGCAAAACAGGTGGGAGCGATTGTCATCATCGACGAGGCGTATCATTATTTTTATCCCAATACGTTTATTGAGCATGCTCTGCAGGACGGGAATGTGGTGGTTCTCAGAACCTTCTCCAAGCTGTTCTCCATTGCGGCCTGCCGTCTGGGCGTCATCGTCAGCAGTCCGGAGATCATTCATTATGTGAAGAATGCCCGTCTGACCTTCGACGCCAACGCCATTGCCCTATTGTTCGCGGAGCGGATTCTTGATCATCCGGAGCTGGTGGAGGAGCTGATTCGCATTGAAAAAGAAGGAAAGGCCTATACACTGGAGGAGCTTCGGAAAAAGGGCTATGAATGCCGGGACTGCCGCGGCAACTTCATTTTCGTAAAGCCCCGTCACGACGCAAAGGAGATCACAGAGCGGCTGGAGAAGGAAAAGCAGGTGCTGGTGCATGCTTACGGAAATGAGCTTCTGAAGGAGTATATCCGGGTGTCTGTGGGCTCAAAGAAAGCCATGCAGATATTCCTGGACGCCTTTTTTGAGGTGGACGCTGAGTAACAGGGGGATTTTATGACGAAAGTTATCACATACGGAACCTATGATTTGCTGCATTACGGCCATATCCGTCTGCTGGAGCGGGCTAAGGCCCTGGGAGATTATCTGATCGTGGGCGTGACCGCGGAGGATTTCGACAAGACCCGCGGAAAAATCAATGTGCAGCAGTCCCTGATGGAGCGTATCGAAGGCGTGCGGGCTACGGGCCTGGCGGACGAGATCATCATTGAGGAATACGAGGGGCAGAAGATAGACGATATCCGCCGGTATCATGTGGATATCTTTGCCATTGGTTCCGACTGGCGTGGAAAATTTGATTATCTGAACGAATATTGTAAAGTAGTTTACCTTGACCGGACGGAAGGAGTATCCAGTACAAAGCTCCGTTCCGAGAAGCACGCCATCCGTCTGGGCCTGGTGGGGGAGGCCTCCGACCTGAAAAAGTTCCGGAAGGAAAGCAGCTTCGTCAACGGAGCGGTGATTTCCGGGGTCTGCACAGATGAGGAAAAGGAATTCCAGAAGCTTCTGGAGCAGTCGGACGCCATGTATATCCTGTCGCACCCGGACGTACATTATCAGCAGATTAAGACAGCTCTGGAGGCCGGTAAGCATGTGCTCTGCGAGTCGCCCATTGCGCTTTCCGTGCGGGAGTGTGAGGAGCTGTTTGCGCTGGCGAAGGAAAAGAAATGTGTCCTGATGGAAGCCATCAAGACCGCTTATTCCACCGCTTATTACCGCTTACTTCTGCTGGCCAAGAGCGGGCGGATTGGGAAGGTGGTGTCGGTGGACGCAGCCTGCACCCGCCTGGAGGAGGAAGGAAGCGTCTATCCCGGCCAGTTTAACCGAAGCTGGGGCAGCCTCTGCGACTGGGGGCCGACGGCGCTTCTTCCAGTATTTCAGCTGCTGGGAACCGACTACAGGGAGAAGCAGATTATCACCCATTATGCGGACGGGGCGAAAACCTACGACGCGTTTTCCCGGGTGAATTTTGTATACAGGGATGCCATGGCCTCTATCCAGGTAGGAAAGGGGATCAAATCAGAGGGCGATCTGGTGGTCTCCGGCACGGAAGGGTATATCTATGTGCCGGCTCCCTGGTGGAAAACAGACTATTTTGAGATCCGCTACGAAAACCCCGCCAACAACAAGCGGTATTTCTATCAGCTGGATGGCGAGGGCATCCGCTATGAGATTGTGGCGTTCTTAAAGTCCATCGAGGACGGACGGGACAATTCCTACGTGGACCGGGAGGTTTCGAAGGCCATTGCCGGGACAGTGGAGGATTTTTATCAGAAAAAAGATGTGAGAGAAATCTGAGATAAGGAGAGGGACAGCGGCGTCCAAAAACACTGCTGTCTCTTTTATTGTAAAAGAATATATAATCGTGAAAATGTTAAAAAACAAACAAAATAAAGGAAAATAATGGGACTGCCATAATTCGAAATGAAAAAATAATAACAAATGTTATTGACATAACAAACATAGAATGATATATTAGGGGTGTAGCTAATGAAGCCATATTGAAATACATCAATATAGGAAAAAGATGAAATTTAGGAGGATTTAGGATGTTAACAGTCAATGAATTTGCAAAACATTTGGATTTAGCTTATCTCGCACCGAATCTGCAGGAAAAGGATATTATCGAGGCATGTGACATTGCGAAGAAGTATCATGTAAATGCAGTAAATGTAAATTCCTGCTGGGCTGAGCTGGTTGCAAAGGAATTAAAGGGAACAGACGTTGGACCAAGTGCTGTTATCGGTTTTCCTTATGGTGCAATGTCAACAAAATCTAAGCTGTTTGAGCTTCAGGAAATGGTAGATCTCGGATGTACAGCATGCGACATGGTAATCAACATCGGAAAGGTAAAAGATGGAGATTGGGATTATGTTCGCAATGAAGTAAGCGAGTTCGTAAGAATCTGCGGCGAGGGCTGCGATACAAAGCTGATTTTCGAGGTTGGTTTCCTTTCTGACGAGGAGATTGCAAAGCTGACACAGATTTGCTGCGAGTGTGGCGTTACTTATGTAAAGACAGCTACAGGCTCCCAGGCATTCCCGACCGAGCATCAGGTTCGCGTTATGAAGGCAAATCTGTCTGGAAATACAAAGATTAAGGTTTCCGGAGTACCGAGAACATTTACCATGGCAGCTGCATTATATATGTTCGAGCATCTTGGAGTAAGCCTTTGCGGAACAAGAAGCGCTGGAAGACTGGTACAGGAATACATGGATTATTTAAAGGAATTAGAAGAGAAATAATTGGAGGGTGTTATGCAGTCAGTAAATTATAGCCTGGCGTCTCTTGTAGGCGGAGACATTCAGATTGTATCTAAGGATGAAAGCTACGTAAGAAGAGCGCTTCATTTAAATATCGGCCTGGAGGAGTACAAATTCCTTATAGAGCGTGTGAAATTTATCAGCGCAAGCGACAGATTCAAGGATGTTATTGATTTATTCAAGGTTCCGGAAGGAGAGACTCCGGCGGGATTCGAGATTAAATATAACATGAAAGAGAATCAGGTTCTGGAAATCGACCTGGTAAGAAACATTTCTTATGATAAGAACGGTAAGAAGAGACCGACCAAGTTTATCTACTCTGCAGATACGGCAAATCCGTACGAGGTAGAGCCGATTAAAAACCTGATTGGTAACCTGACCTGTAATCCGGGAATTATCTATGACCTGTTCATCAACAACCCGGAGGCAAATGTTGGAAAGAAGTTTAAGACTCGTGACGAGGTTATGGGCGAGATTTGCAACATCCTTGGACCGGGCTGTGATATCAGTGTTGAGCTGAACAATCCGTTTGCTGATTTCAGCGAGATTCTGGAAGAGGCAGAGCATTTCAGAGAGATGTTCTCCGATTACCGTATGGTTATCAAGGTACCGCACACAGGCCCTGTAAATGCAAACAATGTAGGCGACCTGCTTGTAGGCGACAAGAAGCTCTCCACCCGTTGGAACCAGGCTGCAACCGCAGATTACCTGTATGGACATAACCTTGCTCTGAAATTAAAGGAGCACGGATTCCGTGTAAACTATACTCTGATGTTTGAGCCGTGGCAGACAGGTATGGCTCTGCAGGCAAAACCGTACTTCATCAACAGCTTTGTACGTCAGCGTTTCGGCGTTACTACTTACATCAACGGAATGCTTACAGCATACCAGAAGACCTTTGATGATCGGTTCCTGACTGGCCTGAGAGACTTCATGATTCAGTGGGATATTCTTTCCAAGGACGATAAGAATGTTGACTTACGTCTGGTAGAGAAGATTGCAAGAGAGACAGTTGAGTACAGAAAGATTAATGAAAGAGAAGGATTTGACGGCATGGACGGCGTAAGACATAACCTGAGAATGCTTCGCAATTCAAATCTGGAAGATACAAGACTGATTATCTGCAGCATCGAGGGATCCAGAATGTACCCCGAGCTTGACAAGCTGATGACAGAGCCTGAGTTCCAGGATATGACAGACAGAATTGTTATTACAACAGAACCGAGCTACTTGGCACAGAATACATCCGCTCCGCAGATTATTACATATCAGAGAAGATTTATGAATGCCGCAAATGGTGCAAAATAAAGGGTGCAAAAAGGCGCCGTTGTAAAAATACGGCGCCTTTCCTTTGAAAAATGGCGGGCGACAGATGAATAAAAATCGATTTCTGATATTTGCGTTGTATGTTGGGCTGCAATCTTTTTTGCTCCAGGTTGTTGACCAGCTTATCGGTACACATCTTACTCCCGGCGGACACAGCGGCTTTGTGTTTATTGCGTTTCAGGGATGGGCGCTTTATTTCCTCCTTGGCAGTAACATAAAGGGAGCTGTAAAGGGATTTTGCGGATATGTATTGGGAATTTTATTTGCAATTATTATGATGGGGTTATCAGGGATATTTGCAGGAGCAGGAATGTGGGCAGCTCCAATCGTGGCGTTGATTGTAGTACCGTTTATGATGTATTTCGAATTCGCACCCTGGTGCATCAGCAATGTGGCGGTATTTTTTGTGGGTGCGGGGGCTTTTTTTGGAATTGCGAATTATGTGGAAGGCGTAACCATACCGGGGGCGGCAGGAATTGTTCTGCTGTATTGCGCGTTGGGCCTGGCAAGCGGCTGGATGAGCATACTGTTCAGGATATGGCTGGAACATAAGCCTTCAGCAGAGAAAATGTAACGGAGGTACTTCGCGGTAATGAGTAAATTAGATAAACTCACAAAGTTAAATGATATCTGCCTGTATGTAAAGGATTTCCAGGGGGCGCTTAAATTTTACACCGAAAAATTCGGATTTAAGGTAAAAAGACTTCAGCCGGATCCGGAGCATGCGAATTACGCAGAATTTGAATTCCATGGGACAGGCGTAACGCTTTGGGAAAAAAAGGGCGTCTGCGATGTAATCGATCATAAGTATATCGATGGAGACGGACATCACTTTATGATCGCTGTAAAGGTTCCGGAGCTTCAGGACGTGGATGATATCGCGGAGGAGCTGATTGGAAACGGCGTGAATTGTATTAAAGAACCGACCACTTATGGATTTGGTTCAAGAGCAGCATACTTCCAGGATTTTGAAAAAAATATATGGGAAGTATTTGCATGGGAGGAAGGCAACGGCCCGGGCCTTTTATAAAGAATAAGGGTTTATTTGTTTCTTGCATGGCGTAAGGAGGAAAGTATGGCAAAATTTACAATCATCGTGTTGGACAGCGTGGGAGTTGGCGAACAGCCGGATGCTGCGGAGTTTGGTGATGTTGGTACCAATACATTAAAGCATGTGGATGAGTTCCGGAAGGGACTGAACATGCCGAACATGAAGGAACTGGGAATGTTCAATATCCCGGGTACAGGACTTAAGGGAGTCCCGAATCCGAAGGGCTGCTACGGAAAGGCAAGAGAACAGGCAAAGGCGAAGGACACAACAAATGGTCATTTCGAAATTGCCGGTCTGGTTGTAGAAAAGCCGTATAAAGTGTTTGGAGATTCTTTCCCGCCCAGAATTATTCAGGAACTGGAACGAAGGATTGGAACAAAGGTTATTGGTAACTATCCTGCCTCCGGTACAGAGATTATCAAGGTTCTGGGAGACGAACATGTAAAGACCGGTTATCCGATTGTATATCTTTCAGCAGACAGCTTAATGCAGATTGCTATGCACGAAAGCGTTATTCCGCTGGAGAGACAGTATGAGATATGCCGGATTGCGAGAGAGCTGATGAGCGGGGATGATACGGTCAGCCGGATTATCTGCCGTCCGTTTACAGGCGAAAGCGGAAATTATTACCGGACAGAGAACCGTAAGGATTTCTCAGTGGATCCGCCTGGATATACAGTGCTCGATATGTTAAGTGAAAAAGGAAAAGACGTCATCGGCGTAGGAAAAATTGAGGATATTTTCAATAAAAGAGGACTGACTCAAATCAATCATACAAAGAATAACCGAGAGGGAATTCAGGCAACTCTGGATTATCTGAAGAGTGATTTTGATGGGCTTCTGTTTGTAAATCTGGTAGATTTTGATATGCTTTACGGACATAGAAATAATCCGGAAGGCTACGCCGAGGCGCTGGAATATTTTGATTCCTTTGTTCCACAGATGAAGGAATTGCTGGGTGACGATGATATTCTTTTGATTACGGCTGATCATGGATGTGATCCGACCACGCCGGGAACCGATCATACGAGAGAATATATTCCGATTGTAGCTTATGGTAAAAATCTGAAAGAGGGCGTGGATCTGGGAGTAAGAAACACTTTTTCTGATATTGCGGCAACGGTTGCAGACTATTTCGGATATCAGTTCCCGACAGGAACTTCTTTCTTAAAAGAAATGGAAAGGTGAGAATGATATGGACAGTTTTGAATTTATGTCTCCGACAAAGTTTATCCTGTGTAAGGATGCAGACAAGCTTTGCGGACAGGAAGTAAAGAAAATTTCAGATAACGTTCTGTTTGTGCATTATGGAGATGGTTTCACCTATAAATCAGGACTTCACGGCAGAATCGTGGACGCTTTAAAAGAGGCAGGCGTAGAGTGCTTCGAGCTGCCGGGCGTAGAGCCGAATCCGAAGGTAAGCCTGGTAAGAGAGGGTATCCGGATTTGTAAGGAAAACAATATCGGTTGTGTTCTGGCAGCAGGCGGCGGAAGCGTTATTGATACGGCGAAGGCAGTTGCAATCGGAACAAAGTATGATGGCGATGTATGGGATTTCTACAGCAAGAAGGCTGTTCCGACAGAGGCGCTTCCGATCGGTGTAGTTATGACATTGCCGGCAACAGGAAGTGAAGGAAGCAACGGAAGTGTTCTGAAGAATGCGGAAACCGGAGAAAGCGCGGATGTAATGGGAGACTGCTTAAGAGCAACCTTTACCCTGATGAATCCGGAGCTGACACTGACAATTCCCAAGCGTCAGACAGTGTTCGGAATTGTGGATATGTTCTCCCATGTAATGGAAAGATATTTTTCCAGCTCAAAGGATGTAAATCTGACAGATTATATGTGTGAAGGCGTAATGAAGTCCATTCTGGTAAATGCCCGTACACTGATGAACGATCTGAATGATTACAATGCGAGAGCAGAGCTTATGTGGACCTCCATTGTTGCGCATAACGGACTTCTGGCAACAGGAAGAAATCAGGATTGGGCAACCCACACCATGGGTGCACAGCTGAGCGCACAGTATAATGCAGTACATGGTTCCACACTTTCTGTACTGTTCCCGTGCTGGGCAGAGTATGTTTACAAAGAGAACCTTCCGAGATTTGTACAGTTTGCAAACAGAGTATTTGATGTAGATATTGATTTCTATGATCAGGAAAAGACAGCTCTGGAAGGAATTAAGAGACTTCGTGAATTCTTCCAGTCCATGGGCGCACCGACCACATTGAAGGAAATCGGAGTAGAAAACGACGAGAACTTCCGTAAAATGGCAGAGGATGCATGCCGGTTCGGAAATATTGGCGGACTCAAGGTTCTGAACGCAGATGATGTAGAGGCAATTTACAGAATGGCTCAGTAGGAATGGAAAATAAGACAGTGAAATCAGTCGGTGCAGGTGAAAACATGAAGTACGATATTGGTATCAGCGGCGCGATAATTGTATCAGCGCATAATGGCTATAAGCCGTTTATAGGCTCAGTAGGTATTAAGGGAGAGCGTATCGCAGCAGTAGAAGAAGGACAGTTCGACAAGGCTGACTGCAAGGTTTTTGTGGACGGAACGGGTAAGATTCTGATGCCCGGATTGGTAAACGGCCATTGCCATGGGGATATGACGCTGGCCAGAGGGCTTGGAGATGATCTGACCCTGGCGGAACAGAATGAGAAGTTTGCTGACACTGGCTGGTTTTACACTTTAATTTCCGATGAGGACAGGTACTATTCCAGACAACTTACCTACTGTGAGGCTTTACTTTCAGGCACAACGTTTATCATGGAAAATATGTACTGGGGACTGGGTGAGCGTTCAGTTGAGGCCATGAAGGAAATTGGAATCCGGGGGGCCCTGGCAGAGGATATCCGTGTTGATTTTGCAAAGCCCGATGTATTTATATCTGAGGAATTCCTGAATTCCTATGTGGAGAAATGCAAAGAAAACGGAAGAGTTCCGGTGCTTGGTGGAATTTCCGAAGAGGATTACGATACAGACAGACTGAAGAGAATTCAGGAAGTAGCCCGGAAGCATAACATGATGACGACCTGTCATCTGGCAGAGAACACATGGCGTCGTGATATCGTAGAGAAGAAGTATCAGACCACAGCGATTGATTATTTATACCGGAACGGTTTACTGGATGAGAAAATCATTGGTTCCCATGTGGTTTATGCTACGGATGAAGAAGTAAGACAGCTGGCCGAGACAGATACAAAGGTGGTAAACACACCGTTGTGCGAAATGAAGATAGAGGATGGAATCGCACCGATACCTCAGATGGTACGGGAAGGCGTTACGGTTTGTCTGGGAACAGACGGGGCAATGTGGAACAATTCCAACGATATCTTTCGGGAAATGAAAGGCATGGCGCTCCTGCATAGCATAAACAGCGGAATCCGCAGTCTGAAGAAGACGGATATCCTGGATATGGCAACAATAAACGGGGCAAAATGCTTTGGCATGGAGCAGGATTATGGTACAATTGAAGAGGGAAAGAAAGCAGATTTCATCCTAATTGAAACAAGAATACCACACATGCAGCCCTTGCTGATGGGGGAGAATGAAACCGTAACCTCTACCCTTGTATTTAACACCACAGGGCAGGATGTAACGGACGTCTTCGTGGATGGAAGGCATGTCGTGAGAGACGGGAAACTGCTCACGGCAGATGTTAACTACGTTATAGGAAGAGTGCAGGAAGCTGCAGAAAAAATAGCGAGCGCTCTTTCTAAATAAAAAAACAAAGAAAAGGAAGGAAAAGGTATGAAAAAGAAAGTATTGGCAGTACTGCTTTCAGCAGTGATGGTAATCGGACTTGCAGCATGTGGAGGCAATGGCAATTCTGCTTCCTCCAACACCGCAGACAACGCAGAGGGCGGAAAAGACAAACTGAAAATCGCATTGGTTGTTAACCAGAAATTCGGAGATAAGGCTTCCATGGACGACCTGGCTGCAGGCGCAGATAAGGCGGCAGCAGATTTTGGCGTTGAGATTAAGAAGCTGGAATCCGCAGAGGCATCCAAGTATGAGGAAGATATTCGTGCTATGGCAGATGCAGGTTATGATCTGATTGCTACCACATACGGATATATGCAGGACTCTACAGTACTGGTTTCTCAGGAATATCCGGATACCAAGTTTGCAGCTATTTTCCAGACAATCAATACCGACAGCACAAGCTATAAGAATATCTGGGATACAGAGTTCCACGGCGAGGGCGCTTTCTACATTGGTGGTTACATTGCAGGAAAGCTGACAAAATCGAACGTAGTTGGATTTGTTGTAGGTGCAGAGGAGCCGTCTCCGAACGCAGAGGGCAACGGATTCATGATGGGTGTTAAGGCTGCTAATCCGGATGCAAGAGTTGAGTTCTCTTATGTAAACAGCTACGAGGATCCGGCTACAGCAAAAGAGATTACAAGTGCTATGATCGCTAAGGGCGCAGATGTTATCCAGACAGACTCCGGAGCATCAAATGCAGGTGTTGTAGAGGCTTGTAAGGATGCAGGTATTCTGTGCGCAGGCGAGATCACAGATTACTATGATACCTACGAGGGATTCTATGGTATTGAGGGAATCGGCTTCGGAGATACCATTTATAAGGCAATTGAGATGTTAGTCAATGACGAGTATCCGGGCGGAGAGCATGGTATCCGTGACCTGACAAACGGCGGATACTTCATGGATTGGGATTCCTTCAACAGATTTGCAGAAGCAAATGAGGAGTATAAGGATGTTATGCTCACAGCAATCGATGAGGCTAAGGCTTTAGAGCAGCAGATCGTTGACGGTACACTGGAGATTCCTTACAATACAGCAGTACCGAACTGGGAGACAATTAAAGCAGCAAACTAGTCTGCAGCTGAAATAACAGAGAAACATAGGAGCTGCCTTAAGAGGCAGCTCCTAAATAAAAACAGGAAATTATTGATTGGACATAAAAAGGAGATAAATCATGGAAGAAAAAGTAAACAAGGCATCAGCTCCTAAGGCAGCAAACGAAGGCGTATACCATTTACAGCTGAAACCCAACGATGTTCCTCCGTATGTAATCTTACCGGGCGCACCGGAAAGAACCATGATAATCGCGAAAAACTGGGAGGATGTAAAGGAAGTAGCATCTTACAGAGAATATAAAACAGTAACCGGAAAGTATAAGGGAATGGAAATCGGATGTACCTCTACCGGAATCGGCGGACCCAGCTCTGAGATCTGCCTGCATGAGCTGAATACCCTGGGCGTTCATACCTGTATCCGTGTTGGTACAACAGGATGTATCGTTCCGGAGTTTGACCTGGGCGATCTGATTATCCCGGTAGCCTGTGTCCGCAAAGACGGAACAAGCGCAACCTATGTGGAACCGGAATTCCCGGCATTTGCAAATACTTATGTAGTTATGGCTCTTATGGAAGCCTGTGAACGTCTTGGATTCCGTTATGGACTGGGTCTGGACTATACAGTAGGTTCTTTCTATATCGGACAGGGACGTCCGTTAAACGAGGATGGAAGCGGATACTGGCCGTCCTTCGCAGAGAAAATCCTTCCGGATCTGGCAACTGCAGGCGTAACCAATATTGAGATGGAGACCTCCGGACAGCTGGTAGTTGGTTATCTGCATGGTATGAGAATGGGAGCAATCCTTTCTGTTATCTCTAACCGTGTACTGGATCGCTGGGGCGATAACGGCGGAGAAGAGAAGGCTTGCCTTGCAGCTACAGAGGCTATGAAGATCTTAAAAGAGTGGGATGAGACAGGCGAAGTAAAACTGAGCATCAAGAAAAGAAAATAACTGGCTAAAGAATAGAAGAGGATGGATAGTATGGCAGTAGCAGTTGAAATGTTGAATATATCAAAATTCTATCCCGGTGTAGTAGCAAATGACAATGTTTCTTTAAGTGTCAATGAAGGCGAGATTCTCGGATTGATTGGTGAGAATGGCGCCGGGAAATCTACAATGATGAATATGCTGTACGGGATGACAGAACCGGACTTAGGCGTAATTAAATTATTCGGAAAGGAAGTCCGAATTACATCTCCCAATATGGCGATTAAATTGGGAATAGGAATGGTACATCAGCATTTCATGCTGATGCCGAACTTAAGTGTCCTGCAGAACATTATTCTTGGAAAAACTCCGACAAAAAATGGTCTGATTGATACAAAGACCGCCAAAGAAGAGATTACAAAAATTATGGAGACATACAACCTTCCGGTTAATCTGGATGAGAAGGTGTATCAGCTTTCAGTCGGAGAAAAACAGAGAGTAGAGATTATAAAGGCGCTGTACAGGGAAGCAAAGGTACTGATTCTGGACGAGCCCACCGCCGTTCTGACGCCCCAGGAGACAGATAAGCTTCTGGAGGTATTACGTCAGCTGAAAGAGCAGGGCTGTGCCATTATCTTTATTACCCACAAGCTGCGTGAGGTTATGGCAATTACAGACAAGATTGTTGTCATGAGAAAAGGCGTGGTAACAGGAAGTCTGGCAACAGTAGAGGCAGATACGGATTCCCTGTCAGGCATGATGGTAGGACGAAAGGTAAATCTGGAAATCCCAAGAAATGAATATAATCCCGGAGATGATGTACTGGAAGTACAGAATCTGCACGCTTTAAATCAGCGAGGCCTTCCTGCCTTAAATGGCGTCAGCTTTAAGGTGGCAAGGGGAGAAATTGTTGGTGTTGCAGGCGTAGAGGGGAATGGACAGACAGAGCTGATTGAGGCTATCTCAGGTATGCTGCGTCCGACAGAAGGAAAAATCATTCTTAAGGGTGAAGACGTAACAGAATTTTCCGTAAGAAAGAGACGGGAAGGCGGTATGTCCCATATTCCGGAGGATCGTCTGAAAATGGGAAGCGCTAAGACCTGTACCATACGTGATAATCTGATTTTGAACCGGTATTATCAGAAGCCTTACAGTAATCATGGAATTCTGGATAATAAGAAGCTTCACAATTTCTCGGAAGAGCTGTGTAAGGAGTTTGGAGTAAAGACACCGGATTCTGAGTATAAGATGGGAACTCTCTCCGGTGGTAATATGCAGAAGGTTATCTTTGCGCGTGAGATGGAGGCAGCTCCGGATCTGTTAATTGCAGCACAGCCGACGCGTGGCGTAGATATTGGAGCAATTGAGTCGATCCATCATAGAATTGTAGAAGTACGCGATTCCGGCAGAGGCGTATTATTAGTCAGCGCAGAGCTGGATGAGATTCTTTCTCTGTCCGACCGGATTCTTGTTATGTATGAAGGCGAGATTATGGCAGAATTTAAACGCGGAGAAGCAGACGAAAGAAAAATTGCAGTTTACATGACTGGAGCAAAGAGGCAAGGCGGTGATGACGATGAAGAATAATGAGAACAATAAGATAATAGCAGCGGCAAAGATCGTCGGAAAACAGGTATGCCTGATTGTGATAGCGCTGGCTCTGGCAACGATTTCACTGGCAGTTTCCGGTTATGAGCCCTTTGCGATTGTAAATGGAATTTTTAAAGGTCTGACCTCAGATATTGCGGGAACCGTTCGGTGGGCAACGCCCCTGGTGCTTGCAGGTCTGGCTATCTGTGTAACCTATAAGGCGGAGGTGTTCAACCTCGGTGTAGATGGACAGCTCTACATGGGCGCTGCAGCAGCAACAGCGGTTGCGATGAAAATGCCGGCTTCCATGAACCATGGCGTATCCGTCGTTGTGATTTTTCTCGCGGCTATGGTGGCAGGCGCGTTGTTCGCAATGATTCCGGCAATGATGAAGGTGTATCTGGGAACCAACGTAATCGTGTCCACATTGCTTTTGAATTACATAGCAGAGCTGTTTATTGAATTCCTGGTGGCAGGACCTCTCCGTGACCCCGTATCCGGAACAAACTTAAATGCGAGTGCTGTGTTCCCGGATAATACATGGCTTCCGCGACTTTCTTATTTCGCGCCGTCTTCTGCCAATATAGGAGCATACATCGCGATTGTAGTATTGATTATCCTTGCGTTTATTTTCTTCAAGACTACGTTTGGACATGAGATTAAGATTGTCGGAGCAAATCCGGTTCTTGCAGAATACTCCGGTATGAAACCGAAAAAAACCCTGATTCAGGTTATGGCGATGAGTGGAGCCATCGCAGGTATCATTGGCGCAATTGAAGTTACAGCGGTACAGCACAGATTGCTGGCAGGCTTTAACCCGGGTTTTGGTTTCGACGGAATCGTTGTATCACTGCTTGCGAACAACAATCCGGTTGGAGTACTTTTCTCAGGTATTTTCTTTGGAGCATTAAAGAACGGCGGTATCAATATGGAGCGTCTTACCGAGGTTCCTTCCGCTATGACAGAAATTGTAATGGCGCTTATCTTTATTACAATCAGTGCAAAGTTTGTACTGCCGAAGTTTAAGATCAAAAAGGCAGAAAAGAAGCCGTCAAGTGAAGGAGGAAACTAGGATGAATTTAGCAATTGTTTCAGATACATTAGCATCCATGATACGTATCGCTACGCCTCTTATGCTGATGGCACTTGGTGGACTTTTATGTGACCGGGCAGGCGTTTTCAACATTGCCCTTGAGGGCTTTGCCCTGATAGGCTCATTTGCGGCGATTGCGGTAGTACAGTTTACAGGCGGCAGCGTATGGGCAGGATTGTTAGGAGCTATGATAATCGGAGCTCTCTACAGCGCGCTGTATGGCGTATTTGTTGTCAAATTCAATGCAAACCATATTATAGCCAGTATCGCGATGAACACGTTGGGAACCGGTCTGACAGCATTCCTTTTACGTGCGATTTTCGGAGTACAGGGTGCATATAGTCCGGACCAGATTCATAAGCTGAACATGATTCAGATTCCGGTTATTAAGAATATCCCGATTTTAAGCTGTCTGAGCGGACAGAGCATAGTAACTTATCTGACCATTGTTCTTGTGATTGTATTCTATATTGTATTGTTCAAAACGAAAATGGGACTTTCCATTCGTGCAGTAGGAGAATCAGAAGAGGGAGCTAAGACAGCAGGAATCAGACCGGCTGTAGTGAAATGGCAGGTAATCCTGATTTCCGGCGCGTTGTGCGGATTGGCAGGGGCATACCTTTCCACCGTTTCTGTTTCACAGTTTTCTGAGAATATGATTCAGGGACGCGGATTTATGGCGTACACCGCATTTGTATTCGGTGGTTCGCATCCGGTATTTGCTTCACTGGTATCCCTTCTGTTTGGTTTAACCGATGCGATTGGAATCCGTGTGGAACTGATGGGACTGAAGGTTTCACCTTCTATTATCTCCATGTTCCCGTATATCTTTGCAATTATTGCTCTGGCAATCAGTTCCTATATGGCAAAGCTGAGAATGCAGGGAGTTATTGGTAATAAGAAGAAAAAGGAGAAAGTAGCATGAACGAACAGTTAGCAGTAAGTGCAATCAGGATTTTATCGGCAGATGCGGTACAGAAGGCCAACTCTGGACATCCCGGACTGCCTCTGGGTGCTGCACCTATCGCATATGAGCTTTGGGCTCATCATATGAATCATAATCCGAAGGATCCCCAGTGGATGAACCGGGATCGATTTATTCTGTCAGCAGGCCATGGATCCTCCCTTCTGTATTCCCTGCTTCACTTATTCGGATATGGTGATTTGGGGATTGACGATCTGAAGAATTTCCGTCAGATGGATTCCCTGACTCCCGGACATCCGGAGTACAGACATACAGTAGGAGTAGAAGCGACCACAGGGCCGCTGGGCGCAGGCCTGGGAATGGCTGTAGGAATGGCTATGGCTGAGAAGCATATGGCTGCAAAATACAACCGAGAAGGATATCCGGTATTTGATCATTATACGTATGCTCTGTGTGGAGACGGCTGTCTGATGGAAGGAATTTCTTCCGAGGTTATGTCTCTGGCAGGAACCAACAAGCTGGATAAACTGATTGTCCTTTACGATTCCAACTCTATCACCATCGAGGGAAATACGGACATTGCGTTTACAGAGGATGTTTCTAAACGTTTTGAGGCTTTCGGATTCCAGGTGTTGTCTGTAGAAGATGGAAATGATCCGGCGGCAATCGGAGCGGCAATTGAGCAGGCCAAAGCAGAAAAGGAAAAGCCGTCCTTTATCAAGATTACAACAAAAATCGGTCATGGAGTTCCTGCAAAGGAAGGTAAGGCCAGCGCTCATGGAGAGCCTCTGGGCGAGGAAAATGTAAAGATTTTACGGGAGAATCTGAACTGGCCGCTTGAGGAAGCATTTGCGGTGCCGGAAGAGGTATATGCCCATTACCGTATGTTAGCTGAAGAAGGCGCAAAAAAGGAAGCGGCATGGCAGGAAATGTTTGACGAGTACTGCAAGCGTTATCCGGAACTGAAAAGCGCGCTGGATCAGGCATATGACGAGAATGGCGCGGATAAACTGCTGGACGATGAGGCGTTCTGGGAGAAGAGCGGTAAGGCAGAGGCAACCAGAAGCATTTCCGGAAAGGTGATTAACTATGTGAAAGACAGTCTGCCGAACCTGATTGGCGGTTCTGCAGATCTGGGTCCGTCCAATAAGACTGTTATGAATGGAGAGGAAAGCTTCTCCCCGGAGCATCCGGAAGGAAGAAATATCCATTACGGCGTAAGAGAAATTGGAATGACTGCAATTGCAAACGGATTGCTCCTGCATGGTGGACTGCGTACCTATGCGGCAACATTCTTTGTATTTGTAGATTATATGAAGCCTATGCTCCGTCTGTCTTCTCTTATGGGACTGCCGATGATTTCTGTGTTGACTCATGACAGCATTGGTGTTGGAGAAGATGGTCCGACCCATGAGCCGGTAGAGCAGCTTACTATGCTTCGGGCAATGCCGAATATGCATGTATTCCGTCCTGCAGATGAGACAGAGACAAAAGCAGCATGGGCAAGCGCATTAACTGCGAAGCGGACACCTACCTGCCTGGTTCTTTCCAGACAGAATCTGCCTGTACTGGAGCATACCGGTAAGGAGGCTTTAAAGGGCGGTTATGTCCTGAGAAAAGAAACAAAGGATACAGCAGATCTGATTATCATTGCGACCGGTTCTGAGGTTGCAGTGGCGTTAGAGACAGCTGAAATGTTAGAGAAAGAGAATATCTCTGCCAGAGTAGTAAGTATGCCCTGTATGGATTTGTTCGCGGAGCAGGATGAAGCATATCGGGAATCTGTACTTCCGAAGTCCGTGACAAAGAGAGCAGTTATTGAGGCAGGAAGCAGCATGTCATGGGGACGCTATGTAGGTACGGAAGGATGCTATATTACGATGGACGGATTTGGCGCATCTGCACCGGCTGCACAGCTCTTTGAAAAATTTGGCTTTACTGCAGAGCAGGCAGTAGAGCGCATTAAAAAAGAACTCTTTTAAGAAAAAAGGGTACGTGCGGAGAGGGAGATCTATTGAGCAAAAAGGATGAGAGATTAAATAACTTAATAGAAATATTAAAAAGGCAAAAAGGTGTCCCTATCAAAGAGCTGGCATTGCTGCTGAATGTATCAGAGATGACTATTCGCAGAGATCTGGATACTCTTAAGGCAAACAACATTGTGTTGGACATACCGGGAGCTGCTGTTTTAAATGTGAGTCATGACTATATGGGAGGAGATGACAGCTATCAGCTTACCCAGGCAATCCAATCCCATATTGATGAAAAGGAACGCATTGGAAGATATGCAGCCTCCCTGATCCACCAGGATGATTGTGTGATTATTGATAACGGATCTACGGTAGAGCATCTGGCAGCCAATATTGATAAAAAGACAAGGATGACTGTTTTCACATGTAACCTGAATATTTTAAATATGATATGCAGTAATCCTAATATTTCTATTATTTTTGGTGGAGGCTATTATCATCCGGATACCACTCTATTTGAATCGCCGGAGAATATTATGCTGATCAAAAACGTCAGGGCAACAAAGGTGTTTGCTACGGCGGCGGGAGTGCATGATAAAATGGGAATCACCTGTATGAATAATTATGAGCTGGAAGTAAAGCAAACGATTATTCAGTCAGGAGCAGAAAAAATTCTGCTTGTCGATTCCAGTAAATTCGGAAAAATAGAACCTTGTTTTCTGACGGATATTGATATATTTGACAGAGTTATTACGGATAAGAAGCTTTCAAGGGAATGGGTTCAGTGGATTCGGGAAAAAGGGATTCAGTTGGATCTGGTATAAACGGCTCGAAACGGGAAAGGGGCTGTCGCATAAAGCGGCAGCCTCTTTTTTTGGCCAGGAAATCAGTTTTAGAATCATGGCTTTATTTCATTTTTTCAAGAATCAGATCAACTACCGCTTCGGACGCGTGGCCGTCGTCATAAAAGCCCAGCATATCGCAGAAATCCTTACATTTTTTCTGATAATCCCTCTCATCGAAATGCTCAATCTGCTCCATCAGCTGCCCGTTGGTGAGGGCCAGGGTAAAGGGCAGATCCTCCAGCTGAAAATAATAGTCTTTGGTGCGCTTCATTTCCTCGTAGTCCTCGGCGTAGAGGAAGCCGGGCTTCCCGATCATGGGAAAATCAAAGGCGCAGCCGGAGTAATCGCTGATGATGATATCGGAGGCTACCAGGAGCTCCTGCATATTCTCATAGGGACTGGCGTTCAGAATGCGGTCCGTGTAGGTCAGAGGGTAATCCTTGTAGCTGACGTTGGGATGCATCCGCACCAGGACGGCCCAGGATCCGCCGAAGCGCTTCTCAAGGGCGCTCAGAAGCTGGTTGTAATCCAGGTTGTACATATCGGTCTTGCGGCTGTCCCGGTAGGTGGGGGCGTAGAGCGCCAGCTTTGTGCCCTCGGGCAGGCCAAAATGCTGATGTACCTTTCGGATATAGAGAGCCGGATCCTCAAAATAAATATCATTTTTCGGAATGCCTTTTTCCAGAATCGGCCCGTCGTACCAGAAGGCTTCCCGGTAGGATACGCTTTCCCAGCGGCAGCAGGCCAGAAGGAGATCCATATTTTGGGAATCGATTTTCGCGTAAGTCACATACTCTTTAGAAAGGGCGTCCTCGCAGTCCTTTTCCACTTTTTTAAGTCCTAATCCGCCGTGCCAGGTCTGAATGTAGAACTGGCCGGGACGCTTTTTGAAATAATAGAGCTTTCGGGTATCGTCGACCCAGGTTCCGGCCGTAGCCATATGCCAGGCAAAGGCAATGGTATTGGGGCGGACAGGCCGGATGCCCTCCGGCAGGTCATAGTCGGAGGCGGAAACCCAATAGAGCTTCCAGTGGAGCTTCCGGCGCAGAAATTCCTGGGCGATAAACTTGGGATTATCGCCGTAGCCGCCGCCGTTGAAGTTGCTGAAGACCACCTTCCGGCGATCCAGCGGAGCATGAATAAAAAGATTCCAGCAGATTTTCATCATCAGCCGGTGTGCCCGCAGGTAAAGGGGCAGAAGCAGTTTCTTTATCACAATTGACACCATCCTGTATGCTTTAAATGAAGTTTCTCCTTATTCTAACATTACTTTGACGGATTGTGAAGCAAAATTGGATTTGCAAATTGGAAGAAAATAGGTTATAATATCTCGAACGTTCAATCCGCCATCTATCAGGCGGGATTCCCAAGGAAAAAGAATGCAGAAGCTTGCATATTTAAATGACAGACATAGAGATACGGCAAAAAATGAGGAGGACAGGGAATGACCAGAGAACAATATGAATCATTGCCGCTGGCACAGCTGAAGGCGATCGCCAAAACCAGAGGAATGAAGGGAACTTCTACGCTGAAAAAAGGCGAGCTGATTACGCTGATGCTGGAGAAGGACGAGGAGGTAAGCCGCCAGGAGCAGATTGCCCAGGCAGAGCGGATACAGAAGGAGAGACAGGAGCGCTATGAGCAGCGCCAGGAACAGCGGGCGGAGCGCGCCGAGCGGACCGAACGGACAGAGCGGGCCGAGAGAACCGAGCGTCCGAACCGTTATGTGAGAACCGAACGTCTCTCTTATGAACGGAACGGGAGCGGACAGGCACAGACAGCCCCCCAGCCCCAGCAGGAGCAGCCGACGAATCTGGACAGCGGACAGGTGGCCAACGGCATTCTGGAGGTACTGGTAGACGGTTACGGCTTTATCCGGAGCGATAATTATCTGCCCGGTGAAAATGATATTTACATCAACCCGGCCCTGATTCGCAGATATAATCTGAAAACCGGAGATATTCTCTGCGGGAATATAAAGGTAAGATCTCAGACGGAAAAATTCGCGGCACTGCTGTACCTGAAGACGGTGAACGGCCTGCGTCCCGAGGAGGCGGCCCGGAGACGGAATTTTGAGGATCTGACGCCGATTTTCCCCAACCAGCGGATTCATCTGGAGCGCCCTGGCGGAAGCACCGCCATGCGGATTGTGGATCTGATTTCTCCCATCGGAAAGGGACAGAGAGGTATGATCGTGTCCCCGCCGAAGGCAGGTAAAACGACGCTTCTGAAGGATGTGGCCAAGTCTGTGACCCGGAACCATCCGGATATGCAGCTTCTGATCCTGCTGATCGACGAGCGTCCCGAGGAGGTTACAGATATTAAGGAGGCCATTGAGGGTCCCAATGTGGAGGTCATCCATTCCACCTTCGACGAACTGCCGGAGCATCATAAGCGGGTGGCGGAGATGGTGATCGAGCGGGCTAAGCGTCTGGTGGAAAACGGCAAGGACGTAGTGATTCTGCTGGACAGCATTACCCGTCTGGCCCGGGCCTACAACCTGACGGTTCCGCCCAGCGGCCGTACCCTGTCCGGCGGTCTGGATCCGGCGGCCCTCCATATGCCCAAGCGGTTCTTTGGCGCAGCCCGCAATATGCGCGAGGGCGGCAGCCTGACCATTCTGGCCACAGCCCTGGTGGAGACCGGAAGCAAGATGGACGATGTGATTTACGAGGAGTTTAAGGGAACCGGCAACATGGAGCTGGTACTGAACCGGAAGCTGCAGGAGAAGCGTGTATTCCCGGCCATCGATATTCCCAAATCCGGAACCAGAAGAGAGGATCTGTTGCTGACGGAGGAGGAGCTGGAGGCTATGGATATTATCCGCAAAGGTCTGAACGGCCTGAAGCCGGAGGAAGCGGTGGAAAATATCCTGAATATGTTCGCCCACACCAAGAACAACGCGGAATTTGTGCAGACCGTCAAGAAGAACAAATTTATCTAAAAATGTGTACCGGAAAAAGAACAACATTTTTTCAAAACCCCCTCTTGACTTTTGAAAAAAGAGGACTATAATGCAGCCATACTGTTTCATAAGTCAAATGCAATGAACAGGACACGGATTTTTTTGGAATGCTTTTCAGAGAGTCCCCGGCTGGTGCGAGGGGACAGGCAGAGAAAAGATTCATCCCCTGCAAGCAGTTCAGATGAAAATGTTACAAAAAGTAGTCGGAACCGGAAGCCCGCCGTTATCGGGGCACATGTTCAATCGGGAAGCAGCCGGAACACAAAAGAGACCGGACAGACTCGAGGACGTGACAGAGTGGTTGGTAGCGATCGAACCAACAAGAGAAGTGGTAACGCGGAGCATTTTAAAGCCTTCGTCTTCTTCAGAGAAATCTGAGAAGACGAGGGCTTTTTTGATCATGAGACAGGCGAAACCAAAGACGTAAATACAAAAGACATCGAGGAGGAGTAACATTATGAATACGCTTGTTATCGTAGTAATCGCAGCAGTATGCCTGCTGGCCGGCTACACCTTATATGGCCGCTGGCTGGCGAATAAATGGGGCATTGACCCGAAGGCCAAGACCCCGGCAGTGACCAAAGAGGATGGCCAGGATTACGTACCGACCAGCGGCTGGGTCGTATTTGCCCATCAGTTTTCATCCATCGCGGGCGCAGGCCCTGTGACCGGAGCCATTCAGGCAGCAGCCTTTGGCTGGCTTCCGGTATTACTCTGGATTCTCATCGGCGGCATTTTCTTCGGAGCCGTTACGGACTTTGGAGCGCTGTATGCCAGTGTCAAGAATGAAGGAAAGTCCATGGGACTGCTGATTGAGAAATATATCGGCAAAACCGGACGGAAGCTGTTCCTGCTGTTCTGCTGGCTGTTTACCCTGATTGTTATCGCAGCCTTCGCCGACATGGTAGCCGGAACCTTCAACGCCTATACGGTTACAGAGGAGGGCACAACCGTACTTGCAGAGCTTGCAAATGTAAATGGCGCAGCCGGAAGCATTTCTCTGTTCTTCATGGGCTTTGCGGTAGTCTTCGGACTGCTTCAGAAGAAGTTTAAGCTGGATGGCTGGAAAGAGGTTGTACTGGGTCTTCTGTTCACCTTCGCAGCCCTGGCGCTCGGCATGAATCTGCCGCTGGTGGCAGGCAAGAGCGCATGGCTGTATGTAACCTTTGCTTATATTTTCCTTGCGTCAGTATTGCCCATGTGGCTGATGAAGCAGCCCCGTGACTATATGACCACCTTCATGTTCGTGGGCATGATTCTCGGCGCGGTAGCCGGACTTCTGGCAGCGCATCCGAACATGAACCTGCCGGTCTACACCGGTTTCCGGAATGAGAAGATGGGAAATCTGTTCCCGATCCTGTTCGTTACCGTAGCCTGCGGCGCGGTATCCGGTTTCCACAGCCTGGTATCCTCCGGAACCTCGTCCAAGACCATTGAAAATGAGAAGGATATGGTAAAGGTTGGTTACGGCGCCATGGTTCTGGAAAGTCTTCTGGCAGTCCTGGCCCTCTGCGTGGCAGGCGCTGCAGCCTCTGCGGACGGAACCGCAGCAGTGGGAACTCCGTTCCAGATTTTCTCCAACGGCGTAGCCGGATTTCTGGAAATGTTTGGTTTGCCGGTCTATGTCGCCCGATGCTTCATGACCATGTGCGTATCCGCCCTGGCGCTCACCAGCCTGGACGCTGTAGCCCGTATTGGACGTATGTCCTTCCAGGAGCTGTTCAGCGTAGACGATATGGAGCATGCGGAAGGCTGGAGAAAGCTGCTCTGCAATAAATATTTCTCCACCGTGGTTACCCTGCTGCTCGGCTACATCCTGACCCAGATAGGTTATGCCAATATCTGGCCGCTGTTCGGAAGCGCAAACCAGCTCTTAAGTGCTCTGGTGCTGATTACCCTCTGTGTCTTCCTGAAGGTAACCGGCCGTGAGAACCGTACCCTGTTCCCGCCTCTTATCGTGATGCTTTGTGTAACCTTTACTGCGCTGGTGCAGAGAGCTATCGCCATGGTAAAGGCATTTTCCGCCGGAACCGGTGTGTTTATGGTAGAGGGACTGCAGCTTGTACTGGCGGTTCTGCTGATGCTGTTGGGCGTGATCATCGTGTATACATCCGGCAAGGAGCTTTTTAAGAAGAAAAAAGGCACCGAGGCAGTTTAAAAAGCTGATTTTGTGCTTGTAATCCGGTCTGCGTTGTGCTATAATCTAAAAGCTGTTATAGATGCAGCTCAACTGCAGGGACTTGCAGGGATAGCCCGGGATAGCTTGCTGCGGAAACATCGGAACAGCATTGGCCGGGAAACAGAAACCAGAAGTTCACAAAATAATATTGAAGAGGTGAAAATCATGAAGGAAGGAATCCATCCGGAGTATTATCAGGCAACCGTAACCTGCAACTGCGGCAACACATTCGTAACAGGTTCTACAAAGAAGGACATTCACGTGGAGATCTGCTCCAAGTGCCATTCATTCTACACAGGACAGCAGAAGGCAGCAGCAGCTCGCGGACGTATTGATAAATTCAATCGTAAGTACGGCATCACAAAATAATAAGCAACGTGAGTACGGGGTGAGGTTGGACAATCTCACCCCGTTTTGCATACAATAAGAACGCTTAGAGTATGGAGGAAAAGTACGCGTATGAGTACGGCAAAATATTCAGGAATCGGCGGACAGGCGGTTCTGGAGGGCATCATGATGAAAAATCAGGATGTCTATTCCATCGGTGTGCGCAAGCCCGACGGAGAGATTGAAGTACACTTAAGCACCTATGAGGGAATCGGCAATAAAAAGCTGAAGAAGCTTCCGGTTGTGCGGGGCGTCATAAGCTTTGTGGATTCGCTGGTGCTGGGCATGAAGTGCCTGACCTTTTCCGCAAGCTTCTACGATGAGGAAGAGGCGCAGCCGTCCAAGGCGGATCTGATGGTAGACAAGCTGTTTGGAGAAAAGGCAGAGAAGGTGGTCATGGGAGTGACCGTGGCTTTTTCCATTGTTATGGCAGTGGCGATTTTCATGGTGCTGCCCTATTTCGCGGCGGCGCTGCTTCGCAAGGTCATTGTGTCGGATACGATTCTGGCGCTGATAGAGGGAGCCATCCGCCTGTTGCTTTTCATCGGATATATCCTGCTGATCTCCCGTATGAAGGATATTCAGCGGGTGTTCCAGTATCATGGCGCGGAGCATAAGTGCATCAATTGCGTAGAGCACGGCCTGGAGCTGAATGTGGAGAATGTCCGGAACAGCTCCAAGGAGCATAAGCGCTGCGGAACCAGCTTTATGCTGATCGTTATGATTGTCAGCATCATTTTCTTCATCTTTATCCGGGTGGAATCTCCGATTCTCAGGGTTGTATTCCGGATTGCGCTGGTGCCGGTGATCGCAGGCGTATCCTATGAGTTTATCCGTCTGGCCGGAAGAAGCGAGAATAAGCTGGTCCTGGCCTTAAGCCGTCCCGGTATGTGGATGCAGGGACTGACCACCAAGGAGCCGGAGGACGATATGATCGAGGTGGCTATCGCTGCTGTGGAGGCTGTCTTTGACTGGAGAGCATGGCAGGGCAGAGAACCCCTGGAGACCGAGGCTGAGGTGCTAGACGAGGGCGAGGAAGCCCAGAGACAGGCCGGTGACCTGGAGGAGATTCTGGAAGAGGACGCGGAGGAAAAGGCATGACGCTCCGGGAGGCCTGGATATTTGGCAAGGAGAGATTAACCGGCGCGAATGTGCCGGAGGCAGACCTGGACGCCTGGTATCTCCTGGAATGGTGTACGGGCGTGAGCCGAAGCCACTATCTGGCATACCCGGAGGAAGCGATTTCCCCGGAGCAGGAAGAGCAGTATCGGGAGGCCCTTGTCCGGCGGGCGCAGCGGATTCCCCTGCAGCAGATTACCGGGGAGCAGGAATTTATGGGGCTTTCCTTTCTGGTCAATGAGCACGTGCTGATTCCCAGACAGGATACGGAGATCCTGGTGGAGGAGACGGCAAAGTTCCTGCAGGATGGGATGCGGTATCTGGATCTGTGTACCGGATCCGGTTGTATTCTGCTGAGTCTGAAGACCCTGCGGCCCGGCGCGGAGGGCGAGGGAGCGGATCTGTCCCCGGAAGCCCTGAAGGTAGCCGGAAAGAACCGGGAGCGCCTGGGACTGGAGGTCAGACTGACAGAAAGTGATTTATTTGACAAGATAGAGGGCACCTTTGATGTGATCGTGTCCAATCCCCCTTATATCAAAAGGGAGGAGATCGAAAGCCTGATGGACGAGGTGCGGCTTCACGAGCCCTATATGGCCCTGGACGGCCATGAGGACGGCCTGTATTTTTACCGGAGAATCGTGGAGGAAGCGCCGGGATACCTGAGAAAGGGCGGCGGCCTGTTCCTGGAAATCGGCTGGGATCAGGGAGAGAGCGTGTCGGAGCTTCTGCGGCAGCAGGGCTTTTCGGACGTAAAGGTAGTAAAGGACCTGGCGGGACTTGACCGGGTCGTAGAAGGATATTACAGATAGAGAGTTTTAATGGAGGAATGAGCATGTTTGACAAGTTGGATGACCTGCTTCTGCGTTACGAGGATATCATGAACGAGCTGAACGAGCCGGACGTGGTCAGTGATCAGGAGCGTTTCCGGAAGCTGATGAAGGAGCAGAGTGATCTGCAGCCTATCGTGGATGCTTATAAGGAATATAAGAAATGCAAGGAGACCGTGGGAGAAAGCCTTTCCATGCTGGAAGAGGAAAATGATGAGGAAATGCGCGAGATGCTGAAAGAGGAGCTGAACGACGCAAAGGCCCGCATCGAGGAGCTGGAGCATACTCTGAAGATTCTGCTTCTGCCGAAAGACCCCAACGACGACAAGAACGTTATCGTGGAAATCCGCGCAGGCGCAGGCGGAGACGAGGCCGCCCTGTTCGCGGCAGAGATTTACCGGATGTATGTCCACTACGCAGAGAGCCGCCGCTGGAAGGTGGAGCTGATGGAAGCGGACGAAATCGGTATCGGCGGTATGAAGAGCGTAACCTTCATGATCAATGGCCAGGGCGCTTATTCCGTTATGAAATACGAGTCCGGCGTACACCGCGTACAGCGTGTGCCGGAAACAGAATCCGGCGGAAGAATCCATACCTCTACCATTACCGTTGCGGTGATGCCGGAGGCAGAGGAAGTAGACGTACAGATCGACGAGAAGGATATCCGTATCGACGTTATGCGTGCTTCCGGTAACGGCGGACAGTGTGTCAACACCACAGACTCTGCGGTGCGTCTGACCCATTACCCCACCGGAATCGTGGTATACAGCCAGACAGAGAAGTCCCAGCTGCAGAATAAGGCGAAGGCCTTCGCTCTGCTTCGTGCCAAGCTGTATGACATCGAGTGTCAGAAGGCCCACGACGCAGAGGCTGAGGCAAGAAGAAGCCAGATCGGTACGGGAGACCGTTCCGAGAAGATTCGTACCTACAACTTCCCCCAGGGCCGCGTGACCGATCACCGGATTGGCCTGACCCTGTATAAGCTGGATAAGATCATGAACGGAGATATCCAGGAGATCATTGACGCATGTATCGCGGCCGACCAGGCTGCCAAGCTGGCGAAGATGAACGAGGAGTAATCATTAGTGAGTAATACGCGTATGAGTCAGAAACCCCGCAGTCTTACCATAGACGCACTGAAGGGCGCGGCCATCCTGCTTGTAATGCTGGGCCACGTCCTGGTGTGGAACCATATGGAGGACGGAATCCTCTACGATGTGATAAAAGTCATTCAAATGCCGCTGTTCATTCTGGTCAGCGGCTATTTGTGCGGAATGGGGCAGCCTGTCGTGGGACTGTCTGCCTATGGAACAAAGCTAAAAAAGAGGGCGCTGGCTTACCTGACGCCCTTTTTCTTCTGGATTGTGCTGCAGCATCCGCTCCACCCGTTTTCCAATATATGGGAAACCCTGTTCGGCCTGGATCGGGGGCTCTGGTTCCTGATGACCCTGTTTCTCTTAACCTGGATGATCTATACGGCGGAGCTTGCGGGCTCCCTGGCAGGGAAAAGACTGGGCAGCAGGGCTGAAAAAGGATGCTTCTGGCTGATGTATCTGGGCCTGGCGGCCATCGTGGTGCTGGAGACGCTTTTGGAAATCGAATTTCTGAGCCCTGGCCTGACCCGCCTGTATCTGCCCTTTTATCTGACCGGCTATCTGGCCGGAAAATACAGGGAAAAGCTGAAAGAGAGCCCGGAAATTCTGAAAAATGCCGGAGGTCTTCTGTCGCTTGGCGGGCTTCTTGCCATGGCGGTACTACTGGATCTGCAGGACGTGACCACGCTTTTTTTACTGGGGCGGCAGATTATCGCTTCCTTTTTGGGCTGCGTCGCGGTCTGCTGGCTGCTGGTGAAATGTAAGCCCAACCGGTTCAAAAAGTTTCTGGCCTGGCTGGGAGGCTATACGCTGGAGATCTACGTGGTGCATTTCCATTTTGCCACCGTATTAAACCGGGGACAGGTTTACGCGCAGTATTCTGCAGGCTGGTTTCTGTTCGTGCTGGCCTCCTTCGTGGTCATGAGTGTGATTACGGCGGCGGTGATCGCGGTGACGAAACGGATTCGTCTGCTTGATTTCCTGCTTTATGGAAAATGGCCGGAGAACGGCCGGTTCTTCGGAAAACAGCGCAGCTAAAGGGAGGGTGCTATGGGATTTACTTCACTGGCTTTTCTGGTCTTCTTTCCCATTGTATGGGTGATTTATCTGGTTCTGCCCGGACGGTTCCGGGCAGCGTGGCTCCTTGCGGCCAGCTATGTATTCCTGGGCAGCTTCGGACTAAAATATCTGGCGGTGCTGATCGGGTCTACCCTGGTGACCTGGGCGGCTGGCTTATTATTGGAAAAAACTGGAAATCGAGCAACGGTGATTTTCGCAGCGGCCGTACTATTTCATGTGGCGGCCCTCTGCTTTTTCAAATATAACCGCAGCAATATTGCCCTGCCCATCGGCATTTCCTTCTATACCTTCCAGGCCATCGGCTATTTAACCGACGTCTACCGTGGAAATGTGCAGGCTGAGCAGAATCTCCTGAACTTCGCCCTGTTCCAGGCCTTCTTTCCGAAGCTGGTGCAGGGGCCTATCGAGCGCAGCGGCAATCTGCTCCGGCAGATTCAGAATATACAGGCGCTTCCGGTAAGGGATGCAGAGCGTATCCGGGAAAATGGCCTGTTGCTGCTCTGGGGCCTGTGTGAAAAGCTCCTGATCGCGGATCGGATTGCCATTCCGGTCAATGCGGTGTACAGCCAGTTTGGGGCCTTCGGCGGCGTGGAAATCCTTCTGGTGACGGTGCTTTACGCTTTCCAGATTTACTGCGATTTCGCAGGCTATACGGATATGGCAAGAGGAATTGCCGGAATGCTGGGCTTTGATTTGCTTGCGAACTTCAAAAGGCCTTATCAGGCGGATTCGGTACAGGATTTCTGGCGCAGATGGCATCTTTCTTTAAGTAGCTTTCTTCGGGATTATGTGTATATTCCCCTGGGTGGCAGCCGGAAAGGGCGCTTTCGCAGAGCCATGAATATCCTGATTACCTTCGGGGTCAGCGGTGTCTGGCACGGAACCGGCTTTCATTTTCTACTCTGGGGACTGCTGCATGGCATGGGACAGATTTTCGATATTAAGAATTGGAAGTTGACGCGCGCAGTGAAACGCATACTGATATTCCTGTTTATCGACGCCACCTGGATGGTGTTCCGGGTCAATTCCCTGGGAGATCTGAAGGGAATGCTGCTGGTGATTCTCACGAATTTCTGTTTGCAGGATTTTGCGGGTATGCAGCTTGGCGGTTTTGAATGGGTGTTATTGTCGCTGGGAATTTTGGTTGTGATCATGAAAGATATCTGGAACGAAAAAGGCTTCGGGTTCCGGAGCTGGATTCTGGAGCGGAATGCGGTGGTAAGATGCCTGATTTACACGGTGCTGATCGGTGCGGTACTTGTCTTTGGCGTGTACGGCGCGGCTTATGATACCAGCGGATTCCTGTATACACAGTTTTAAGTAACAGTTCGGCCATGTTTCTGTGTGGCAGGATTTTATGCTTGCATAAGAATCCTGCTATACAGAAGCATGAGATGAGCGCGACCGAACGTCCGTCCATCTATCAGATCAGAAAGGAGGCTTCTGTTTCCATGAAAACAAAAAAACAAACCCTGTTCGGATGGTTTTTGATGCTCGTGGCAGTCATAGTCCTGCTCTGCGGCCTCATCAGACTCTGTAATTATCTTCTGGTGGACGACAGCCAGAGTTATACAAGACTAACCATGCATGAGCTCTATGAGCGCGCCGACGCAGGCGAGAAAATGGATACTCTGTTCCTGGGCAGCTCCCATTGCTACCGGGCCTATGACCCGGAGCTTTATGAAGAACTGACCGGAAACAGCGCCTACAATCTGGGTTCTTCCTCACAAAATTATGACACCTCTTATTATCTGCTGCGGGAAGCAGCCAGACTTTACGATCTGAAGACGGTCTATCTGGATATGCACTACAAATTCCTGTTTATGGACAGCAGCGACCGGGATCTGGTGCAGGCCAATATCATAACGGATTATATGCGGCCTTCTTTTCATAAGCTTTCCTTTCTGCTGACCACCACGGAGGCGAAGAACTATACCAACCGCTTTTTCCCCTTCCGCCGGAACTGGCAGAAACTGGGCGATCCGGCTTATCTGAAGGAAAATCTGGAGAAAAAGCAGACAGAAGGCTACCGCAGTTACGCGCCGGTGACGGTGGAAGCGGATCGATACGCAGGCAGAGGCTTCGTGTGGTCAGATGCCAAGCTGGATGCGGAGGCCATTACCTGGTGGGACAATTTCGGGAAAGTAGCCGATGACATGAAGCTGGATACGGTGTATCCGGTCTCTTATATAGAAAAAATCGTGGATTTCTGCAGAAAACAGGGAATCCGACTGGTGTTTGTGACGGCGCCCAGTCTGGATCAGTATCTGGAAGCCATCGGTCCCTACGATCCGGCCCATGCCTATGTGAAGGAGCTGGCCAGGCGTTATGGGGTGGGATATCTGGATTTTAATCTGGCAAAGACGGAATACCTGCAGCTGACGGCAGAGGATTATATCGACGTGGATCATCTGAATGGAAACGGGGCAGAGAAGCTGACAAGGCTATTGGTGGAAGCGGAAGGAAAGCCGATTGACGAAATTTTCACTGCGTGTTATGATGATAAATATGAGTAATGTGTTTTAAATGGAGAACTCTGCTCTTTTTTAAGAGCATTTGCAGAAGATAGAAAGTGAGGCAGCTGTAACATGAAAATTATGGCAAATCGTATGGATAGAGGCTTCTTCCGGTATCAGGAGGAGTTTGAGGCAAAGGCTCTGGAGGTGCTTCGTTCCGGCTGGTATGTGCTGGGCAATGAAGTAAAGAGCTTTGAGGAAGAATTTGCGGCCTATACAGGCGGCAATCACTGCGTAGGTCTGGCAAGCGGCCTGGACGCGCTGTGGATTGCCTTCCGGCTGCTGGGGATCGGCAAAGGCGACGAGGTCATCGTCCAGGGCAATACCTACATTGCCAGCGTGATGGGAATTACCATGAACGGCGCCACTCCGGTTTTCGTAGAGCCGAATGCATATTACAACATCGATGTATCGAAGATTGAGGAGAAGATTACCGAGCGCACAAAAGCGATTCTGGTGGTCCATCTCTACGGTCAGGCCTCCAATATGGCAGAGGTGAAGAAGCTGACAGAAAAGTACAATCTGAAGCTGGTGGAGGACTGTGCCCAGTCCCATGGAGCCTGCTTCGATGGTCAGATGACCGGTACCTTCGGAGATGTGGGCTGCTTTTCCTTCTATCCATCCAAGAACATCGGAGCCTTCGGCGACGGCGGCGGCGTGGTGGTAAAGGATGCGGGTCTGGCGGAGGATTTCCGTGTATTCCGCAATTACGGAAGCGAGAAGCGCTATTATAATAAAGTAGTCGGAGCCAATTCCCGTCTGGATGAGCTGCAGGCAGGCCTTCTGCGTGTGCGTCTGCGCCATGTAGAGGAGTGTGAGGAGGAGCGCAGCCGGATCGCGGCCCGTTATCTGTCTGAGATCCATAACGACAAGCTGATTCTGCCGGAGGTACAGCAGGGAGCGACCGCTGTATGGCATCAGTTTGTGGTAAGAAGCGAGGCCCGGGATAAGCTTATGCAGTATCTGGCAGAAAAGGAGATTGGAACGATTATCCATTATCCGATTCCGCCCCATCTGTCCGAGGCATATCAATATCTGGGACATAAGAAGGGTGATCTGCCGATTACCGAGCAGTATGCTTCACAGGTGCTTTCCCTGCCCATGTACAATGGCATGACAGAGGAAGAGCAGTCCTATGTAATTGACGCAATCAATGCTTTCTAAGCGTTACGCATTTTATCAAATCTGGGAGAGAGAATATGAGTATTAAAGAGCAGTATAAGATTCTGGAATTCGGCGATCTGGGCGACGAGCGCGGAAAACTGGTAGTAGTGGAGGGAGCGCAGGATATTCCTTTCGAGATTCAGAGAGTGTTCTACATCTATGGCTCCGACAGCGAGGTAATCCGTGGCCAGCATGCCAACCGCAATTCGGAATTTGTCCTTATCAATGTGAGCGGCTCCAGCAAGGTCCGGGTGGACAATGGCTTCGAGGAGGAGATCATCGAGCTGAACCGTCCCCGTATGGGACTTTACCTGCCGACCATGCTGTGGAAGGATATGTACGATTTCAGCGCGGATTCCGTACTTCTGGTACTGGCCAATACCCACTACGACGGTCATGAATATATCCGCGATTATGATGAATTTATCAAAGAGGTGGGAGGAACCCGCAGACGATGAGTAAGCTTTCGATTATAGTTCCGGTATACTGGAACTCCGACACCCTGATGCTCCTCTATGAGGATATGAAAGAAAAGATCCTACACAAGCTGGAGGATTATGAGATTGTATTTGTAGACGACGGATCCGGAGATAATTCCTGGGAAATCATGAACCAGATCCGGGATATGGACGACAAGGTGAGACTGGTAAAGCTTTCCAGAAACTTTGGCGAGCATTCCGCAATTCTGGCTGGACTTTCTGTCTGTACCGGCGACTGCGCGGTAACCAAGCAGGCCGATCTGCAGGAGGATTCGGAGCTGATTCTGCAGCTTTATGAGAAATGGAAAGAGGGCAATAAGGTAGTCCTGGCCGTGCGCGCGGATCGGGACGAGGGCGCTATCCAGAAGTTCTTTGCGAACCTGTATTATACCATTACCCGGAAGCTGATCATGAAAAATATGCCCAAGGGCGGCTTCGACTGTTATCTTCTGGACCGTCAGGTCATTGAAGTACTGCTGATGCTGGACGAGAAGAATTCCGCGCTGACCCTGCAAGTGCTCTGGGTGGGTTTCAAGACAGAGAAGGTGTATTTCCACAGAAAGGCCAGAGAGATCGGAGAATCCCGGTGGACGCTTTCCAAGAAAATCAAGCTGGTTGTGGATTCCATGATGAGCTTCTCCTATTTTCCGGTCCGCTTTATGAGCGGATTGGGCGGCGTCTACGCGGCAGGAGCAGTGATCTGGGCCATCGTACTGATGGTACAGCGGCTGACCGGCGTGGAGGACGTACCGGGCTGGACGTCCATGATGGTATTGATGCTGTTTTCCTTCGGCGTGACCATGGTAATGCTGGGAATTCTGGGCGAATATATCTGGAGAGCCTTTGACGCGGCGAGAAACCGGCCGCCCTTCCTGATTGATCAGATTCGCGGCTTTGATGACGAGGAGAAAGAGAAGTAGGATATGGACAAGATTTCGATTATTGTTCCCTGCTACAATGAGCAGGAAGCGATTCCTATCTTTTATGAGGCGATTACCCGGACTGCGGCTGAGCTGACTCAGGCGTGGCTGGAGGTTTTGTTTGTAAATGACGGTTCGAAGGACGAAAGCCTGTCGGAAATGAAAAAGCTGGCAGAGCAGGACGACCGGATCAAATATGTGAGCTTTTCGAGAAATTTCGGAAAGGAAGCGGCCATGTACGCGGGGCTTTCCTATGCGGACGGCGACTATGTGGCGATTATGGATGTGGATCTGCAGGATCCGCCGGCTCTTCTTCCGAAGATGTATCAGATCATTACCACAGAGGATTATGACTGTGTGGCAACCCGCCGTGTGACCCGGAAGGGCGAGCCGCCGATCCGTTCCTTTTTTGCCAGACGGTTTTACGCGCTGATGCACCGGCTGTCCAAGACGGATATTGTGGACGGAGCCAGGGATTACCGGCTGATGACCAGACAGTTTGTGGACGAATTGCTGCGGTTAGGAGAGTATAACCGGTTTTCCAAGGGGCTGTTCGGCTGGGTAGGCTTTCAGACCAAATGGCTGGAGTATGAAAATGTAGAGCGGAGCGCAGGGGAGACCAAGTGGTCCTTCTGGAAGCTTCTGATTTACAGCATCGAGGGAATCGTAGGCTTTACGACGGCGCCCCTGGTAATGGCTGCCTTTCTGGGCGTCTTCTTCTGCGTGGTGGCATTCCTGGCCCTGTGCTTTATTATCATACGGACCGTTCTGTACGGGGATCCTGTGTCCGGCTGGCCGTCCATGACCTGTATCATCATCTTCCTGGGCGGTATCCAGCTGTTCTGTATCGGAATTCTGGGCGAATATCTGGCGAAGACCTATATGGAAACCAAGCACCGGCCCATTTTCATCTGTAAGGAGACAAATGTTGAGCAGAATCAGAGATAAAAAGAAGCTTCTTCTGCTGATTCCGGCGGCGGTCATCATCGGGCTGCTGGTCTGGAATGTGATTCTGCAGCTGGAGCTGAAAAAATACAGACCGCAGGTGGAAGCTTATCTGCCGGAGGACATCTATGTGGCGGTGGGAAGCACCGTAGAGCTGTATGACGACCAGGTGGTCTGGTCCGGGCTGCGGGACGGCTATGCCTGCAACTGGGATTGCGAAATCGGCGAGAATCTGGAGGACCGGTTCTCCGTGACCGGAAAAAAGGAGCAGGTGGGTGATTACGACCTGACTCTGACGGTATATGATTACAATGTAAATGAAGTGAAAACCCTAAAAAGCACCCTCCACGTGGTGGAGCAGCTGGACGGGGAATATTCTCTCGTAAATATCGGTGACAGTCTGTCAGACGGACGGGAATGGTACCGGACCATTTACCATCTGTCCGGCGACAAAATCACCTTTGCGGGAACAAGAGGCTGGACGCGGTACAGCCATGAGGGACGGAGCGGCTTTTCGGCACAGGACTATCTGGAGCCGACGGAGTTCTATTCTGATGGCAAAAAGGAAGGAGTCCAGCCCTTTTACGATCCGGTTCAGAATATGTTTGACTGGAAGTATTATAAGCTGTCCACCGGGATCGATCCGGACGCGATTCAGATCTTTCTGGGAACCAACGGTCTGAAGGACGATCCTTCCGATACGGTAGACGCCATCGCGCAGATGGTGGATAATATCCGCCGTCACGAAAGCGACATTCCCATTTATCTGGTGAATACCCTGTACTGGGGAGATCAGGAGAAAATCGGAACCATGGTGAAGCAGGACGGTAAGGCCTTCCTGCCGGGAGAGTTCAAGAACCGTTCCGACAAGCGGGTGATGGATCTGATGAAGGCCATGGCAAAAAGGTTTGGTCATAAAAAAAACGTGGTGCTGATTCCCCTGGGACTGATGCACAACAGCGGGGCAAACTTTGAAGAGGGCGACGCCCTGCATCCGGGCGCAGCAGGCTACGATCAGTTCGCGGCGGTCATGTACAGTGTGTACTGCGGCACGTTAGAGAGTATGTTGGGAGAATGACATGGTTACAGGGAAAAAGCTGACAGATAAAGTCGCGGAAGGTTACCGATTCCTGCTTAGACTGTTCGAAAAATATTACTGGGTATTCTTTGCGGCAGGCGCCCTTGCGCTTGCCTTTTACTGCTTCCGCTGCCTGGACGTACCGTATGTGGATTCCTGGGACGAGGCCCGTCACGGGGTCAACGCCTATGAAATGATCCGGAATGGGGATTATATCCAGCACACTTACAATGGTCAGGTGGACGACTGGAACTTGAAGCCCTCCGTCAGCTACTGGGGCATCCTGCTGGGTTTTCGGCTCTTCGGTTACAGCGTGTTCGGCCTGCGGTTTGCTTCGGCCCTGGCCTATCTGCTGACGGGTCTGGCCTGTGCGCTCTTCGCAAAACGGTACAACAGGGAATCTTCCCTTCTGGTGCTGGGCTTTTTCTGCGCCAATGAACGCCCCCTGTCTGCCCATCTGGCCCGGGCAGCCGACGCGGATTCGCTGTATCTTTTGTTCTTTACGCTGGCTATGCTGGCCATGCTGTCCGTGAAGAAGAACCATAAAAACGTATATCTCTGTGGTCTGATGTTCTCCCTGGCCTTTCTGACCAAAAGCTGGCATGCGGGTATGATTATGGCCATTGGCGCTATGTATCTGCTGGCAAATGGGGAAATGCTGCGTTTCACAAAGAAAGAATGGGGCGGCTTTCTGCTGTCCGTTTTCGCTCCCCTATTGCTGTGGTTTGGCTGGCGCTTTACAAAGGACGGCCTCTTCTTTCTGAAAAAGATGATAGAGGTAGATCTGCTGGCCCGTACCGGCAGCTCCAACTTTGAGGGACATCAGTTTCCTTTCCGTTTCTATTATGACACAGTATTTGGGGCAGAGGGCTTTATCTATCGCTGGCAGCTGCTCATCTGCGCAGTCGGAATTCTGGGTGGTCTGCTGGTTTTGTGGAAAAAGAAGGCATGGAACCGGGAACTGCTGGAGCAGGGAGGCGGAATCCTGTTATGGTTTATGTTTCCCTTTTTAAGCTTTTCCGCTATTGGAACCAAGCTTATCTGGTATTGCTATCCCTGTACCGTGCCGCTGGCTTTAGGGACTGCGGTGATTCTGGGCTGGCTCATACGGCTGCCGCTGGCGGGAGAGACCCTGCCGGATAGCAGACAGGCTATAGATTCCGAAGACGCAACGGCGGTTCTCAGAATGCAGTCTGTGGACTACAGTGGAAAAATCACATGCGCAAGTGGAAAATTCACCTGGTTTCGCACCCTGGTGGGTATAACTGCCGCAATCTGCAGCGTCATACTTGTTGCAATTTACATGAAAAACGCGTATTTTCATGTAATTCGGGAAGCCCACGGGGATCCCTTCCAGCTTTTTATCCGGGAAAGCGTCAGCCGGGACGCCGCCTGCGCGGGAGAAAGAGCTTACGTTTATGTGCCGGGGGAGGACCCGACGAACATCGGGGAGTGGGATCAGAATATGCTGTTTCTGGCGGAGATCAGCGGAGATTTCCACTGCGAGGACGGCGGAATCGAAGGCTTCCTGCGGGAAGATGGCCGGGCGGTTCTCTACGTAGACCGGCTCCATTACGAAGAGAATATAGAGCTATTACAGAATACGGAAGTGCTGCATGAAAATGCGGAATATCTGCTGCTGGCAAATAAAGATTAAAGGACGCCAGTTTTCCAATATCCAGATGTTCGCCTTTTCGAAACAGCTGTATGGATAGAACGGACTTTAGTCCGAGCTAGACATACTGCTGTAATGAGAAACGGGCGAACATGGGATATGGAAAATGAGCGTCCTATTTGTTTGATTTCCCGCCGTCTTTATTTATAGAATCTCTTTCCGCGCCAGCAGCGTCACGGCGACGGAGAGGAGCAGCAGCCCTGCGCACAGCGCCAGATACTGCTTCAGACTGAAATAAGTCGTCACCTGATACCGGTACACCGCAAAGGCCAGATCTCCCTTTTCCACAGTTTCGCCGCCTACCGTCAGCTGCCCGTCCGGATAGAGATCCCAGTTTCCGGTGGTGTAGGACAGGAATTCCAGACTATTTTCGTCTTCGATATATCCCGGCCAGATTTCCAAGGTGTAGGCTGTTCTGCCCTTCGGCACAATATCCTCCAGAAGAAACTCATAGAGGGCGCTTTTTGTCACCAGACCGGACAGAAAGCGGTTGTTTTCGTAGACAACTGCGCCATTTTCATCAGTCAGACGCACACAGAAGGCCGACTGGTTATAATCATCCAGCGGATTGACAACCCGGATGGAGAGCCGGTTGAAGGGCTGGTCGGTCACAAAGGTCTGTACATAGGTCTGGTCGTAGGAGGTGACGTAGCCGTCGTAGCCGCCTGCGTACTGGTACTGATCTATGGCGTAGTCATACGCCTCGATGGGCGTATCTACCAGCTCTTTTTTCGCAAAGGCCAGAAGCAGCGCAAGCAAAAGGGTACCTGCAGCAGGAACCAGCCAGAGGCGACCGGACAGGGTATAATCGGGAAGGGCTTTCGCAAAACGGGCTATTCCGTCGGCCAGGAGCATCAGGCACAGGTAGGTGAAGCCGATACTGTAAAGGGGGTTGGTCTCCCAGAGAAGGTGGAAGGCCATGCCGCCAAGCAGTGTCAGCTGCAGGAGAAAAATCCGGGAGGGCTTTTTCCTGCGCCGGAGCGCGGCGAGGGCACAGAGGGATCCCAGCCCGATGACCAGCATTTGTAAAGCGCGGAAGGCCTGGGTGTAGATAAGCAGCAGGCCGCTCTTATTTCCAATCAGATAGTCATAGGGCTTTCCATAGGAAGCGTAGCTGTCCTCGGCCCGGAAGCTGTCGGTGCCGTCCACCCAGGTGTTCAAAAGCTTCCGGCCGGAGAGGGTAAGGAGTCCCATCGGTCCGGCCTCCTTCAGCCGTTCCTTTAAGACCTTTACATCGGCAGCGGTTTTTTCTTCCTTTGTGGCAAAGCTTACCGTATAATTTTCATCGTTTTGGTCGAAGGAGCCGTCCCAGCGGGCGCTCATCATGACCCAGTGGACGGCGGGAAAGCCGGTGTTTTTGTAATCAAAGTTTACATAAGTATCTACAGCCGCAGAGAAGAAGCCCAAGGAAAGGGAGGCCGTCAGAAGAAAGGCGATGGCGGAGGCCCACAGGGTCCGCGTCAGATTTCCGGCCAGGGCGGCCATGCCTTCCTTTCGTCTGCGCCAGAGCAGCAGCGCGCCGTCCAGAAAGGCTGCGATCAGTCCGATGGCGGCTGTCGCCCGGAGCTTGAAGCCAAAGACCGTGACAAGCCCGAGAAGGGCGGACAGCCCTGCCAGCCGAAGAACGATCGAATGGAAGGGAGCGCCGACGGTCCGGTCAGCGGAAGCATACAGCCCCTTGATCCGGATCCAGAGATAGAGGATTCCCATCAGAAAGGGCATGGAGCAGTTGGCGGTATAGAAATACCCGGCCCACACATAGGACAGGGGACAGAGCGCGCAGACGCCGAGGAAGAAGACAGCTTCCGTTCTTCCTTTCAGCTCCTTTAAAATCAGATAGCCGAGCCCCAGGGAAATAAGGATACAGGCCACATTGACCAGCTGCACCGCAAGCATAAAAGTGCTTTCCGGTACGCCCAGTCCGGTCAGCAGCCGGAGAAACCAGTAGGTCAGAATGGTCAGGGGATAGTTGTTGGTGTAGCGGGCGAAATACCCCGTCTCATAGGTGCCGGAAATGGTACGGGTCCGCAGCATTTCCACAGCCATATCGAAGATCTTTAAGGGATCGTAGCGAAGCTGTGGGCGGATCAGGGCGAGAAAGGCAAGCTGTCCCAGAGCCAGGATCAGAAACAGGATAAGCCCCAGCCGCTTCTGACGTTCCTCGGACAGCTCCCGGATCAGCCGGTATAGCAGCACCAGGGCAGAAGCAAGCAGAAGGCCAAAGGCCAGAATCAACAGAGCCTGTACAGGCGCGCAGTCCATATTCCGCAGGAAGGAAGCGTCCCAGCGGAAAAAGGCAAAGCCGCTGATATAGAGGCTGAACAGGGCCAGCAGAAAGTAGGAAAGTGTATACATAAAAACCTCCGGATTACATACTTATTTAAATAGAATAGCGCAAAAGCCGGAAGGGGTCAACCAAAGGTTCACAAAGAACCGATGGTATGATAAGATAAAAAGAAAAAACCAAAGAGAACAGGAGCACACGCTATGCCGTCACCCCAGATCTATCTGGCCCCCATGGAGGGCGTCACTACCTTTATTTACCGCAATGCCCAGGCGGCCGTTTACGGCCCGTCGGATAAATATTTTACCCCTTTTCTGGAGCCCCATGAAAAACGCAGCATGAAGACGAAGGAGCAAAATGAGGTTCTGCCGGAGCACAATAAGGGACTGTATGTGGTGCCGCAGATTCTGACTAACCGGGCGGAGGGCTTTCTGGAGCTGGCGGAGATCCTGCAGGAAATGGGTTATCCGGAAATCAATCTGAATCTGGGCTGCCCCTCCAGGACGGTGGTAACCCGGGGAAAGGGATCCGGCTTTCTGGCGTATCCGGAGGAGCTGGACTGTTTTCTGGAGGAGGTTTTTCAGAAGCTGCCCTCCGGCATGAGGCTGTCGGTAAAGACCCGCCTCGGCATGGAAAGCGAGGAAGAATTTGGAAAATTACTTGCCATTTACAATCAGTACCCTCTGGAGGAGTTGATTCTGCATCCCCGTTTGCAGGCAGATTATTATAAAAATACCCCAAGAAAAGAGAGCTTTCGTTACGCCCTGCAGGAGAGCAGGGCTCCCCTGTGCTATAACGGCGATCTGTTTACGGAAAAGCAGGTAAAGGAATTCGAAGCGGAATTTCCGGAAACAGACCGGCTGATGCTGGGCCGTGGGCTTATCCTGAATCCGGGGCTGCTGCCTGTGATCCGGGGCGAAAAGGAATGGAACGAAAAGCAGCAGCGGGACAGCTTCCTGGAATTTCACCGGCGGATTGTGGACGGATATCTGGCTCTGGATATCGGGGAACGCAACGTGCTGTTTAAGGTGAAGGAGCTCTGGTTTTACCAGATCCATCTCTTTGAACACGGGGAAAAATACGGGAAAAAGATAAAAAAAGCCCAGAATCTTGCGGCCTATCTGGACAGCGTCCGGGAGCTGGTCGGAAGCTGCCGGATCCATCCGCCGGGGCGACTGGGGGCAAAATAAATCTTGTGTATTTTCCAAAGTCTGCTATAATAGGGGCAAAGAATGAGTCAGGGCGCAGTGCGCCCTTTTGACAGTAAAAGGAGTTTAATATGGGAAAGTATTTTGGAACCGACGGCTTTCGCGGAGAGGCCAATGTAAAACTGACCGTAGAACATGCATTTAAGGTAGGAAGATACCTGGGATGGTATTATGGAAGAGATCACAAGGCAAAAATTGTGATTGGTAAAGATACAAGAAGAAGCAGCTATATGTTTGAGTACGCCCTGGCGGCAGGCATCACAGCCTCAGGCGCGGACGCGTATCTGCTCCATGTAACGACGACGCCCAGCGTGTCTTATGTGGTACGTACCGAGGGCTTTGACTGCGGTATTATGATTTCCGCCAGCCACAATCCCTTCTATGACAACGGAATCAAGGTCATCAATGGCCAGGGCCATAAGCTGGAGGCTGAGGTAGAGGAGAAAATCGAGGCCTATATCGACGGTAAAACCGAAGAGCGTCCGCTGGCTACCAGAGAGAATATCGGAAGAACCATTGATTTCGCGGCGGGAAGAAACCGCTATATTGGTTATCTGATTTCTCTGCCCACCCGTTCCTTTAAGAATATCCGGGTAGGACTGGACTGCTCCAACGGAAGCTCCTCAGCTATCGCCAAGAGCGTATTCGACGCACTGGGAGCCAAGACCTATGTGATCAACAATGAGCCGGACGGCACCAACATTAACACCAACTGTGGATCTACCCATATCGAGGTGCTGCAGAAGTTTGTCAAAGAGCAGGGACTGGACGTGGGCTTTGCTTATGACGGAGACGCGGACCGCTGTATCGCCGTAGACGAGAACGGCGAAGTAGTGGACGGCGACCGGATTCTCTATGTGTGCGGAAAGTACATGATGGAGCAGGGCGCCCTGAAAGACAACACCATCGTTACCACCGTTATGTCCAACCTGGGTCTCTACAAGGCCTGCGATCAGGTGGGAATGCGTTATGAGAAGACCGCAGTGGGCGACAAGTATGTCTATGAGAATATGGTAAAAAATGGTTATCAGCTGGGCGGCGAGCAGTCCGGACATATCATTTTCAGCAAGCATGCCACCACAGGAGACGGAATCCTGACTTCTCTGAAGATCATGGAGGTTATGCTGGAGAAAAAGGCGTCTCTGGGTACCCTGGCAGGCGAGGTAAAGATCTATCCGCAGCTTCTGGAGAATCTCCGGGTGCAGGATATGGACGAAACCCTGAACCATCCGGAGGTGCAGAAGGCCATCCGCGAGGTGGAGGAGCGTCTGGGAACAGAGGGCCGCGTTCTGGTGAGAAAGAGCGGTACCGAGCCGCTGCTCCGCGTTATGGTGGAAGCCCTGACAGATGAGCTTTGTGAAGAGAATGTATTACACATCATCAATGCAATGAAGAGTGTATAAAGGTAGAAGATACCAAAAAAAGGGAGGATATGACACATGAAAAAAACAGCGCTGGTAGTAATGGCCGCAGGAATCGGAAGCCGCTTCGGCGGAGGAATTAAGCAGCTGGAGCCGGTAGGACCGAACGGAGAGATTATCATGGATTATTCCATCCATGACGCTCTGGAGGCAGGCTTCAATAAGGTAGTATTCATTATCCGCAAGGATCTGGAGAAGGATTTCAGGGAAATCATCGGAAACCGGATCGAGAAGATTACGGAGGTAGAATACGCGTTCCAGGCCATCGACAATCTGCCGGAAGGCTTTTTGGTACCGGAAGGACGGACTAAGCCCTGGGGAACCGGTCAGGCAGTTTTAAGCTGCAAGGGTCTTCTGGAGGAGCCCTTTGTGGTAATCAACGCGGACGATTATTACGGTAAGGAAGCCTTTGTAAAGGTACATGACTACCTGGTGGCCGATCATGAGGAGACGGGAAAGTTCGATTTCTGCATGGCAGGCTTCATTCTGGGCAATACTTTAAGTGACAACGGCGCGGTAACCAGAGGCGTATGCCAGGTGAAGGACGGCTTCCTGACAGACGTGGTAGAGACCGGCGGCATCGTGAAATACGAGGGCGGCGCGGCAGTACCGGGCGAGGATGGCAAGCTGGTTCCCATCGACGCGAACAGCTACGTATCCATGAATATGTGGGGACTGACGCCGGAGTTCCTGGATGTGGTAGAGACCGGCTTTGCGGAATTCTTAAAGGGCGTTAAGCCCGGAGATATCAAGGCAGAGTACCTGCTTCCGGGTATCATCGACGGTCTTCTGAAGAGCGGCAAAGCAACCGTAAGCGTGCTGGAGACCAAGGATAAATGGTTTGGCGTTACTTACAAGGAGGACAAGCAGTCTGTAGTAGATTCCTTTAAGAAGCTGATTGCGGACGGCGTATACAAGGAGAAGCTGTTTTCCTGAAACAATTTACGAAGGACAGATAGAAGCTGACAACAGATAAGGGCGTCCCTGCGGCGCCCTTAAATTAGGTAGAATATGAGTAAGACAGAACACAAAAAAGTAAGCATTTTTTCTTATTACAGACCCTATAAGGGTCTTTTGGCATTGGACCTGTTTTTTGCCATTCTGGGAGCCGGCGTGAGCCTGGTGCTGCCGCTGATCGTCCGGTACATTACCGGTACGGTGATTTATGAGGAAAGCGGCTTGGCCTGGCAGACCATTGTGCGCCTGAGCCTTTTGATGGGCGGCCTTCTTCTGGTGGAGCTGGTGTGTAATTTTTACATCACCTACTGGGGACACTGCATGGGAGCCCGCATGGAATACGGCATGCGAAATGATATCTTCGAGCATTATCAGAAGCTTTCCTTTACCTTCTATGATAACCAGAAGGTGGGACAGCTCATGTCCCGTGTGACCAACGATCTGTTTGAGATCACAGAGCTTCTGCACCACGGACCGGAGGACATCATTATTTCCCTGATTAAGATTGTGGGAGCTTTGGTAATCCTGGGACAGATCAATCAGAAGCTGACCCTGCTGACCGCCTGCTTCCTGCCTCTGATTCTGGTATTTGCCTTATATCTCAATAAGCGGATGAAGCGGGTATTCAAGCAGAACCGTGTGAAGATGGCGGATATCAACGGCCAGATCGAGGACAACCTGTCGGGAATCCGGGTAGTGAAGTCCTTTGCCAACGAAGACATTGAGATGAAAAAATTCAGGGAAGGAAATGACCGCTTCCTGGCCACCAAGCGCCGCAGCTATCTCTATATGGGAACCTATCATTCGGTGCTGAACGCCATGCTGACGGCGGTGACCATTCTGGTGGTGCTGGCCGGAGCACGGTTTATTATCGGCGGAACCATGGAGATTCCGGATTTGATTACCTTCCTTTTGTACATAGCGAATTTTACAGAGCCGGTGAAGAAGCTTATCAACTTTACGGAGCAGTTCCAGAACGGTTATTCCGGTTATACCAGATTCCGGGAAATCATGGATATCCAGCCGGATATCGCGGATAAAGAGGACGCGAAGGAGTTGGACAGCGTGAATGGAACGGTGGAATTCCGGAATGTGACCTTCCGCTATGAGGAGGCTACGGAAAAGGTACTGGATCATATCAATCTGACGGTACCGGCGGGCAGCTATGTGGCCCTGGTGGGCTCCTCGGGCGGAGGAAAGACAACCCTGTGCAGTCTGATTCCCCGGTTTTATGATGTGACGGAGGGAAGCGTCTGCATCGACGGAAATGATGTGCGGGACGTGACGTTAAAAAGCCTGCGGAACCAGATCGGTATCGTGCAGCAGGACGTCTATCTCTTCGCAGGCACCGTCATGGACAACATTCTCTACGGCAGACCGGACGCCACCCGGGAAGAGGTTATTCAGGCGGCAAAAAATGCCAACGCCCATGATTTCATCATGGAGCTTCCGGACGGATATGACACGGATATCGGCCAGCGGGGCGTGAAGCTCTCCGGCGGACAGAAGCAGCGGCTCTCCATCGCGAGGGTATTCCTGAAGAATCCGCGGATCCTGATTTTCGACGAGGCCACCAGCGCCCTGGACAACGAGAGCGAGCGTATCGTGCAGGAATCACTGGAAAAGCTGGCGAAGGAGCGGACCACCTTTGTCATCGCCCATCGTCTGTCTACGATCCGCAACGCGGAGCGGATTCTGGTGCTGACCGAGGAGGGAATCGCCGAGGAAGGCACCCATGAAGAACTGATGAATCTGCACGGAGTCTACGAAAATCTGTACAATATGTGAGCATAGAGTGCCAAAAGGAGATTTATGGAATTAAAAATGAAGCGCCCGGAGCTGGAAGACCGGGAATTGCTGGAACGGTATCTGTCTTATGCGGATACCAGAAGCTGTGAGATGACCTTCGGAAACATCTATCTGTGGTCCCGCTTTTACAATACAGGCTTTGCCATTGTGGAGGACAACCTGATTTTTGGTGAAGTGGACGGCGTCTATTCCTATACCTACCCGGTGGGGCCGGGGGATAAGAAGAAGACCTTGGACGTGCTGATGGAGCACTGCAGGGAAAATGGAGAAATTTTCCAGCTTCATAACATTACGAAAGAGGATTTCGCGAAGCTTGAGGAGCTGTATCCGGGACGCTTTGCGATCAAGTTTGACCGGGATTACGCCGACTATGTCTATGAGACGGAAAAGCTGGCGACGCTGTCCGGCAGAAAATATCACAGTAAGAAGAATCATGTGAACCGGTTTATGACCCTGTACCCGGACTGGTCCTATGAGCCCATCACGAAGGAAAATGTGGAGGAATGCTTCCAGATGGGACTGGCCTGGCGGAATGAGAACGGCTGCGACGCGGACGACGAGAAGCATGCGGAAATCTGTGTGGCTCTCAATGCCCTGCGGCTGTTTGAGGAGCTGCATTTCAAGGGCGGCGCCCTCAGGGTCAACGGAAAAATCGTGGCCTATACAGTGGGAGAGCCCGGCAATAAAAAGGATACCATGATTGTGCATATTGAGAAGGCTCTGTCAGAGGTGCAGGGAGCCTATACGGTTATCAACCAGCAGTTTGCACTTCATGAGGGCGCAGCCTACACCTACCTGAATCGGGAGGAGGATCTGGGTGAGGAAGGCCTGCGTCAGGCAAAGATGTCATATAAACCCGTATTTTTAATTGAAAAAGGGGTTGTAAGAGAGCAGGGACTACTGTAAGATGTAAGGATATCAGAAAGAGGAGTGAAGAAAATGAGAAAAGCATGGGAAGCAAATGTCCGCAGGGTCGTTCCCTATACGCCGGGCGAACAGCCGAACCGGCCGGGCATGATCAAACTGAACACCAATGAGAACCCCTATCCGCCTGCGCCGGGCGTCCGAAAGGCCCTGGAGGAGCTGGAGTTGGATCGGTTCCGTCTCTATCCGGATCCGGCGGCATCAGAGCTGGTGAATGCCCTGGCGGATTATTACCACAGGGATCCGGCCTGCTTTTTTGTGGGCGTAGGATCGGACGATGTCATTGCCATGGCTTTTCAGACCTTCTTCAATTCAAAGAAGCCGGTGCTGTTTCCGGACATCAGCTACTCCTTCTACAGCGTCTGGGCAGACCTGTTCGGGATTCCCTATGAGCGTCCGGCGCTGGATAAGGAGTTCCGGATCGTGAAGGAGGATTACTTCCGGGAAAACGGAGGAATCATTTTCCCGAACCCCAATGCGCCCACCGGAATCTATATGGAGCTTTCTGAGGTAGAGGAAATCATCGCGAAGAATCCGGAGAGCATTGTGATCGTAGACGAGGCCTATGTGGATTTTGCAGGCCCCTCTGCCCTGGAGCTGGTGGATCGGTACGAGAACCTTCTGGTGGTACAGACCTTTTCCAAGTCCCGCTCTATGGCGGGCATGCGGATTGGCTTTGCGGTGGGACAGCCAAAGCTTATCCGGTACCTGAATGATGTAAAATATTCCTTTAATTCCTATACCATGAATCTGCCAAGCCTGAAACTTGGAGCGGCTGCGGTAAAGGACGAGGCTTATTTTAAAGAAACTGTGGGAAAAATTATCGCGACCAGAGAGCGGGTCAAGAAGGAGCTGAGAAATCTCGGCTTTGATTTCCCGGATTCCCGGTCTAACTTTATTTTTGCCACACATAAGGAGTGGCCAGCAAAGGAGCTCTTTGAGGAACTGAAGAAGGAAGACATCTATGTGCGCTATTTCGCGTCGCCGCGAATCGACAACTATCTGCGGATTACCGTAGGCACAGATGAGGAGATGGATGCCTTGCTTGCATTTTTAAGAAAGAAAGGAAATTAAGTTATTATGACAGAGACACTGGTACAATGGTTTGTGCAGAATCTGGGAGGATCTGCAGCGAAAGAACTGATTATTTTCATCATTTCCATGATTCCGATCCTGGAGCTTCGAGGCGGACTCCTGGCAGCCGGACCGGCTTTCCTGAATGTGCCCATGTGGCGCGCGATCCCCATCTGCATTGTGGGCAATCTGATTCCGGTGCCGTTCATTCTGCTGTTTATCACGAAGATTTTTACCTGGCTGAAGGGCACGAAGCACTTAAAGCCCTTTGTGGAAAAGATGGAAAACCGGGCCATGGGAAAAAAGGATCAGATTGAGAAGTATGAGTTCTGGGGACTTCTGCTGTTCGTAGGCATTCCGCTTCCGGGTACCGGCGCGTGGACCGGCTCCCTGATTGCCGCCCTGCTTGGCATTAAGTTCAAGAAGGCCTTCCCGGCAGTGATTCTGGGAATTATGCTGGCGTCCTTTATCATGACCGTTTTATCCTATACGGTAATCGGTGGAATTTTTGCATAGAAGACAGGCGGAGAATCCTGCTTCGCAGGATTCTATTTTTGAATGAGGTGATGAATCATGCTGCATTTGGAGAAGAAACTGTTTTTTATTTACAATCCCCATGCGGGAAAGGAAAATATCCGGGGAAAGCTGTACGGTATCATACAGGTCATGGCTGACGCTGGCTATGCCATTACCATTTATCCGACCCGGGCGCCCCAGGACGCGGTGGATCAGATCCGAGAGCTGCCGGAGGGTTACGATCTGGTAGTCTGCAGCGGTGGCGACGGCACGCTGGACGAGGTGATGACCGGTATGATGCAGCGGAAAAACAAGCTTCCGGTGGGGTATATCCCGGCGGGATCCTGCAATGATTTTGCCAGATCTTTACAGCTTCCCGTCAATATGGATCGGGCGGCAGAGGTTGCCGTACACGGCGTGGATTATGCCATAGACGTGGGATCCTTCAATAGCCGGACCTTTATCTATGTGGCGGCCTTCGGCATCTTTACCGATGTGTCCTATACCACCAAGCAGGAAGTGAAAAATGTGCTGGGGCATATGGCCTATGTGCTGGAGGGCATGAAGCAGCTGGTAAATGTGAAGTCCTACAAGCTTAAGGTAACCAGCCAGGAGGCCTCCTTCGAGGGCGATTTCCTCTTTGGCATGATCACCAACTCCAAGTCGGTGGGCGGCTTTAAGAGTATCATCGGCAAAAATGTGGTCTTTGACGACGGCGTCTTTGAGATGACCTTCATAGCCCGGCCGAAGAACCCCATGGAGCTGCAGGAGATACTGGCTGCGCTTTTGATTGAACAGATTGATACAAAATACATGTATTCCTTCCGGAGCTCCCGGGTTGTGATCGAATCTGAGGAACCGGTGCCCTGGACCCTGGACGGAGAGTTCGGCGGCGAGCACACCCGGGTGGAAATCAGGAATAATCAGAGGGCGGTGGAGATCCGCATTCCGGAGGAGCTCCATGAGGAGCTGGTGCTGGAGAAAGACGGGGATAAGTAATAAAAGTATAGTAGCAGAATTAATAAAAAATCGGGGGATTCTATATCGACAGCAGAAATATTTCGTGCTAGAGTAGTAGACAAAGAAATTTTTTACGAGACGATACAGGGAGAGTATGATGGAAGGGAAAACAAACATTTCTGAGATTTTCGGCGAAAATGTATTCAACGATACTGTGATGGAAGAGCGGCTTCCCAAGAAGATTTACAAGGAGTTAAAGCAGACCATCCGGGAGGGCAAGGAGCTTGATTTGGCGGTGGCCGACGTAGTAGCCCATGAGATGAAGGAGTGGGCCCTGGAGCAGGGCGCAACCCATTACACCCATTGGTTCCAGCCGCTGACCGGAGCGACCGCGGAGAAGCATGACGCCTTTTTATCCGCACCGAAGGCAAACGGAAAGGTTCTGATGGAGTTCTCCGGCAAGGAGCTGGTAAAGGGCGAACCGGACGCATCTTCTTTCCCGTCCGGAGGCCTGCGGGCCACCTTCGAAGCCAGAGGCTACACGGCGTGGGACTGCACCTCTCCCGCCTTTGTAAAGAAGGACCAGGACGGCTCCCGGGCGATTCTCTATATCCCGACGGCGTTCTGCTCCTACAAGGGCGAGGCGCTGGATCAGAAGACGCCGCTGTTGCGTTCCATGGAGGCCATCAATAAGCAGTCCCTGCGGCTTTTAAGACTGTTTGGCAATACCACCTCTCACCGGGTCACCCCATCCGTCGGCGTGGAGCAGGAATATTTCCTGGTGGATCGTGAGAAGTATCTGAAGCGTAAGGATTTGATTTTTACCGGCCGTACCCTGTTCGGCGCTATGCCGCCCAAGGGACAGGAGCTGGACGATCACTACTTCGGCGTCATCCGCGAGCGGATTGCGGATTTCATGGAGGACGTGAATAAGGAGCTGTGGAAGCTGGGCGTGTCGGCAAAGACCCAGCACAATGAAGTGGCTCCGGGACAGCATGAGCTGGCTCCCATCTATGCCGAGTGCAACGTGGCGGTGGACCACAACCAGCTGATCATGGAGACCCTGAAGAAGGTAGCTTACCAGCATGGCCTCCAGTGTCTTCTCCACGAGAAGCCCTTTGCGGGAGTCAATGGCTCCGGCAAGCACAATAACTGGTCCCTGACGACCGACGACGGCATCAATCTGCTGGAGCCGGGCAGAACGCCCCATGAGAATGTGCAGTTCCTTCTGGTGCTGACCTGTATTCTGAAGGCGGTAGACAAGCACGCGGCCCTGCTTCGGGAGTCGGCTTCCGATGTGGGCAACGATCACCGTCTGGGAGCCAACGAGGCTCCGCCTGCGATTATCTCCGTCTATCTGGGCGACCAGCTGGAGGATGTGCTGTATCAGCTCATCAGTACCGGCGCGGCAACTCACAGCTTAAAGGGAGGACATCTCCACACCGGCGTGCGCACCCTTCCGGATTTCGCCAAGGACGCCACTGACCGGAACCGTACCTCTCCCTTTGCCTTTACCGGCAATAAATTTGAGTTCCGTATGGTAGGCTCCCGGGATTCTGTGGCAGAGCCCAATGTGGTGTTGAATACCATTGCGGCAGAGGCGTTTTCTGACGCCTGCGACGTACTGGAGCAGGCGGAAGACTTTGATCTGGCGGTGCATGACCTGATCAAGCAGTATGCTTCGGAGCACCAGCGTATCGTCTTCAACGGCAACGGCTACTCGGACGAGTGGGTGGCGGAGGCCGAGCGCAGAGGACTTCCGAATATCAAAACCATGGTAGATTCCATTCCGGTGCTGACCGAGGAGAATACAGTACAGCTCTTTGAGAAGTTTGGCGTATTTACCCGAGCGGAGCTGGAATCCCGGGCGGAGATTCAGTACGAAGCCTATTCCAAGGCCATCAATATCGAAGCACGCTCCATGGTGGATATCGCCAGCAAGCATATCATTCCCTCCGTCCTGCAGTACACCACGGCTCTGGCAACCTCCATCAACCAGATTCGTTCTGCCTGCGCGGAGGCCAACATCAGCGTACAGATTGAGCTCCTGAAGGAGTGCTCTTCCCTGCTGGCCGCTACCAAGGCAGCCTTAAAGGCCCTGAGCGAGGAAAATGAAAGGGCAGCCGGCAAAGCAGAAGGAAAGGAACGGGCAGAATATATCCAGGCGGCAGTGGTTCCGGCCATGGAGGCCCTGCGTCAGCCGGTAGATAAGCTGGAAATGCTGGTGGCCAAGGATATGTGGCCCATGCCTTCTTACGGCGATCTGCTGTTTGAAGTATAGGTTTATGCAATTTTATAGAAATTTGAAAAATTATTTTAAATAAATCTGTAAGATTGCAAAAAAATAGACCGTTTGCGATTTTTTGCTTGATTTTTGAAAAAAAGCGGTGTATGGTATTAGCATATTAAAAAGCGATGTGAACGAGGGCGTTCCGGGATAACCGGAGCGCCCTCTTTTGATTGTGATCACACTGCGACAGAAAGGTGGAGTCTATCATGAGTGAATTTACAAATGTAGCTGAAATCTTTGGTTCCAACGTATTCAACGACGCTGTCATGCAGGAGCGTCTGCCGAAAAAGGTATACAAGGAGCTGATGAAGACCATCGAGGAGGGCAAGGAGCTGGATCTGGCAACCGCAGACGTCATTGCCCATGAAATGAAGGAGTGGGCTATCGAAAAGGGAGCCACCCATTATACCCACTGGTTCCAGCCGCTGACCGGAGTGACTGCCGAGAAGCACGATTCCTTTATCAGCGCGCCGGATAAGAGCGGTAAGGTTCTGATGAGCTTCTCCGGTAAAGAGCTGATCAAGGGCGAGCCGGACGCGTCTTCTTTCCCGTCCGGAGGCTTAAGAGCCACCTTCGAGGCCAGAGGCTATACAGCCTGGGACTGCACCTCTCCTGCATTTGTAAGACAGGATGCGGCAGGAGCGACTCTGTGTATCCCCACCGCCTTCTGTTCCTACACAGGTGAGGCGCTGGATCAGAAGACGCCACTCTTACGTTCCATGGAAGCGATCAACACCGAAGCGCTGAGACTCCTTCGTCTCTTCGGAAATACCACCTCAAAGAAGGTGACCCCGTCCGTAGGACCGGAGCAGGAGTACTTCCTGATTGACAAGGCTAAATATCTGCAGAGAAAAGACCTGATTTACACCGGCCGTACCCTGTTCGGCGCTATGCCGCCCAAGGGACAGGAGCTGGACGATCATTACTTCGGCAATATCCGTCAGCGTATCGCTGCCTTCATGAAGGAAGTCAACGAGGAGCTGTGGAAGCTGGGCGTGACAGCCAAGACCCAGCACAACGAGGTAGCGCCGGCACAGCATGAGCTGGCTCCGATTTACGCGGAGGCCAATGTGGCAGTCGATCACAACCAGATCGTCATGAAGACCCTGAAGATGGTAGCCTGCCGTCACGGATTGCAGTGCTTGCTTCATGAGAAGCCCTTTGCGGGCGTCAATGGCTCCGGTAAGCACAACAACTGGTCCATTACCACAGACGACGGCATCAACCTGCTGGATCCGGGCACCACACCCCATGAGAATATCCAGTTCCTGCTGGTACTGGCCTGCATCCTGAAGGCCGTAGACGTTCATGCGGATCTGCTTCGTGAGTCAGCGGCAGACGTGGGAAATGATCACCGTCTGGGCGCAAATGAGGCACCGCCCGCGATTATCTCCATATTCCTGGGTGAGCAGCTGGAGGATGTAGTAGAGCAGCTGATCAGCACCGGCGAGGCGACACACAGCCTGAAGGGCGGCAAGCTTGTGACCGGCGTCAAGACCCTGCCGGATCTGACCAAGGACGCTACCGACCGGAACCGGACTTCACCGTTCGCTTTCACCGGCAACAAGTTTGAATTCCGTATGGTCGGTTCCAAGGATTCCATCGCAGCCCCGAATATCGTGCTGAATACCATCGTGGCAGAGGCATTTGCGGAGGCTTCTGACGTACTGGAGAAGGCGGAAGACTTTGATCTGGCAGTTCATGACCTGATCAAGAAATATCTGACCGAGCACCAGAGAATCGTATTCAACGGAAACGGTTATTCCGACGCCTGGGTAGAAGAGGCGGAGCGCCGGGGACTGCCCAATATCAAGTCCATGGTAGACGCTATCCCGGCCCTGACGACCGAGAAGGCAGTGGCTCTGTTTGAGAAGTTCCATGTATTTACCAAAGCCGAGCTGGAATCCCGTGCGGAGATTCAGTATGAGACCTACGCAAAGGCCATCAACATCGAGGCTAAGGCTATGATCGATATTGCCAGCAAGCAGATTATCCCGGCGGTCATCAAGTACACCAAGTCTCTGGCTGACACGGTGAATTCCGTAACCGCGGCAGGCGCGGAGGCAAGCGTACAGAGCGAGCTCCTGGCTGAAACCAGCGGACTGCTTTCCGATACCAAGGTAGCCCTGCAGAAGCTGATCGACCTGGATAAGAAATCTGAGGAGGTTCCGGAGGGAAGCAAACTGGCACATTATTTCCATGAGGAAATCGTACCGGCTATGGCCGAGCTTCGCGCCCCGGTTGACGCTCTGGAGATGATCGTCGATAAGGAGATGTGGCCCATGCCCTCCTACGGCGACCTGATGTTTGAGGTATAATGCTTTATATAATAAGAAGAAAGAGGAGCTCTGTTGACGGACAGGGCTCCTTTTGCTATACTAAGAAAATAGCGTGACTGCGCGAATTTTGAAAAAGAAAGAGGTGGGAAAATGGTAGAATTAGATCAGTTTAAATATACACTGAACGGCTATCAGGGACCATTAGTAGAATTGAGGGATTCACTTTGACCTGGCTAACAAGGCAAAGCGAATCGAAGAATTAGAGAGAGAGATGGAGGCTCCCGGCTACTGGGACGATCCCGAAAAGTCCCAGGAGGGCATGAAGGAGCTGAAGAACTTAAAGGACGAGGCAGAGGACTACCGCGCCCTGGAGCAGCAGTATGAGGATATCGAGACCCTCATCGAGATGGGAAATGAGGAGCCTGATCCGGAGCTGGTTCCGGAGGTACAGGAGGAGCTGGAGGCCTTTGCGGCGAAGCTGGATTCCATGACCATCAAGACCCTGCTTTCCGGAGAATATGACCGAAATAACGCCATTCTGAAGCTGAATGCGGGCGCAGGCGGTACGGAGAGCTGCGACTGGGCCGGTATGCTGTACCGGATGTATACAAGATGGGCAGAAAAGAAGGGCTTTACCGTGGAGGTGCTGGATTATCTGGACGGCGACGAGGCGGGAATCAAGTCTGTAACCTTCCAGATCAATGGCGAGAATGCTTACGGCTATCTGAAGTCCGAGAAGGGCGTACACCGTCTGGTGCGTATCTCACCCTTCAACGCACAGGGCAAGCGGCAGACCTCCTTCGTATCCCTGGACGTTATGCCGGATATCGAGGGCGACATCAATGTGGAGATCCGGGACGAGGATCTGCGTATCGATACCTACCGTTCCAGCGGAGCGGGCGGCCAGCATATCAACAAGACCTCATCGGCGATCCGTATCACCCATCTGCCTACAGGTATCGTGGTACAGTGCCAGAATGAGCGCTCCCAGTTCCAGAATAAGGATAAGGCTATGCAGATGCTGAAGGCCAAGCTGTATCTTCTGGAACAGCAGAAGAATCAGGAGATGCTTTCCGGTATCCGGGGCGAGGTGAAGGAAATTGGCTGGGGCAACCAGATTCGTTCCTACGTCATGCAGCCCTATACCCTGGTAAAGGATCATCGGACCGGTCAGGAAATCAGCAATGTGAACGCAGTGCTGGACGGAAATATCGATCCCTTTATCAATGCGTATCTGAAGTGGATTACCGTTAAACCGGAAGAAGAATAAGCTTTGAAAATGATATAGAAAATCCCGGAGATTTTCTATATCATTTTTGCTTGCAATCTTTCTTAGAGTGTGATACTATTCTAACAGTCAATTCCACGACAGACACACAAGTGTTTTTGAATGGCATACAGAAGCCAAAACCATGGAGGAAAATATGTCAGAAAACAGTAAGTATTTTGTAGTAACCAAGAAGGCAGTTCCCGAGGTACTCCTGAAGGTGGTGGAAGCCAAGCGTCTTTTGGAATCTTCCAAGGCCATCACGGTGCAGGAGGCGACCGATCAGGTAGGTATCAGCCGGAGTTCCTTCTATAAATATAAGGACGATATCTTTCCCTTCCATGATAACTCCAAGGGAAAAAGTATCACCTTTGTATTACAGATGGACGACGAGCCGGGTCTTCTTTCTCTGGTTCTGAAAACCATTGCCGATTACAAGGGGAATGTTCTGACGATTCATCAGACGATTCCCATCAACGGAGTAGCGGCTCTGACCCTGACGGTGGATATTCTGCCGACTACGGGAGATGTGTCGTCGATGATTGATCAGATAGAGAACCAGCCGGGAATCCATTATCTGAAGATCCTGGCGAGAGAATAGAGAAAACAAAGAAAGCAGGAGGAACAGACGGCGATGAAGTATGTGATTGTACTGGGCGACGGTATGGCAGACGAGCCCATCGAGGCCCTGGGCGGCCGGACGCCGTTGGAATACGCAGAGACGCCGGCTATGGATGAGCTGGCAGAAAACGCAGAGATAGGACTGGCCCACACCATTCCCGAGGGCATGAAGCCAGGCAGCGATACGGCAAATCTGTCGGTACTGGGTTATGATCCGAAGCAGTATTATACGGGACGTTCTCCGCTGGAGGCCTTAAGCATCGGAGTGGATATGAAGCCCGATGATATCGCCCTTCGCACCAACCTGATTACTGTGTCCGACGGGGATGGGCCTTATGAGGAAAAGACGATTCTGGATCACAGCTCCAGTGAAATCAGTACGGAGGATGCGGCAGTTCTTCTGGACGCCCTCCGGAAAGAACTGGAACAGGACGGCTATCATTTCTATGTAGGAACCAGCTACCGTCATCTGTTGATCTGGGAGAAGGGCAGCGTGGTAGAGCTGACGCCGCCCCATGATGTGCTGGGACAGAAGGTAGGCGCTCACCTTCCGGCAGATCCGGTTCTCCGGGAAATGCAGAAGCGAAGCTATGAGATCCTGTCCGGGCATCCGCTGAATCAGAAACGGAAGGAGCAGGGGCTGAATCCGGCAAATTCCTGCTGGTTCTGGGGCGCAGGCACCAGACCGGCCCTGAGCTCATTTGAAGAAAAGAATCAGAAAACCGGAGCCATGATTTCCGCGGTGGATCTCCTGAAGGGAATTGCTGTGGGAGCAGGCATGAAAAATATTGAGGTGGAGGGGGCCAACGGCCAGCTTCACACCAACTATGAGGGCAAGGCTCAGGCAGCCGCGGACGCGCTCTTAAAGGACGGCTATGATTTTGTGTATGTGCATGTGGAGGCGCCTGACGAGATGGGGCACCAGGGCAGCGTAGAGCGCAAGGTCCAGGCTATCGAATATCTGGATCAGCGCCTGATTGCAAAGCTGAAGGCAGAGCTGGATGCCTCCGGCGAGGATTACCGGATGATGATTCTTCCGGATCACCCCACGCCTATCCGGGTGCGGACCCACACCAGCGATCCGGTTCCCTATCTGCTCTATGACAGCAGAAAGGATCTGGAAGGCGGCGTCGGCGTATACAATGAGAAGGCGGCGAAGGCCGGAGGCATAGAAGTGGCTCACGGCTATGAGCTGATAGACAAACTGTTTTCCGCGTAGATGGCAGAGATACCACCCACGTTTGGATAGATGCAAGAAAAAATGAGGAGAAAAAAGCAATGCTGATAGTGAAAAAATTTGGCGGAACCTCTGTGGGCGACAAGGAACGCATTATGAATGTGGCAAGAAGATGCGCAGAGGATTTCAAGAAGGGCAACGATGTTGTACTTGTCCTTTCCGCAATGGGCAAAACCACAGACGAGCTGATTGCCAAGGCGAAGGATATCAATCCGGATCCGCCCAAGCGTGAGCTGGATATGCTGCTGACCACAGGGGAGCAGATCTCCGTGGCGCTGATGGCAATGGCATTTGACACCATGGATATTCCGGCGGTATCCCTGAATGCCTTCCAGGTTATGATGCATACCACCCGGGTACACGGCAACGCGCGCCTGAAGCGCATCGATACAGACCGTATCATGCACGAGCTGGAGCACCGCCGTATCGTGATTGTAACAGGCTTCCAGGGTGTGAATAAATACGACAACTATACCACACTGGGCCGCGGCGGCTCTGATACGACCGCAGTAGCGCTGGCAGCAGCCCTGCATGCGGATGCCTGCGAGATTTACACGGATGTGGACGGCGTATATACCGCAGATCCGCGTATTGTACCGAAGGCCCGGAAGCTGGAAGAGATTACCTATGATGAAATGCTGGATCTGGCAACCCTTGGCGCAGGCGTCCTGCACAACCGGTCTGTGGAGATGGCAAAGAAGTATGGCGTACAGCTTGTGGTACGCTCCAGTTTAAACGATCATGAAGGAACAGTTGTGAAGGAGGAAACGAGTGTGGAAAGAATGTTAATCAGCGGCGTAGCGCTGGACAGAAATACAGCCAGAATTTCAGTAATTGGTCTGAAGGACGAGCCGGGAATTGCCTTCCGTCTTTTCAATATGCTGGCAAAAGAGGGAATCAATGTAGACGTTATCCTGCAGTCCATCGGACGTGAGAACAGTAAGGATATCTCCTTTACCGTATCCCGGGACGAGGCAGACGAGGCTGTAAAGATCATCGAGGCTAACATGACACGTATCGGCGGCAAGAGTATCTCATGCACGAAGGAGGTTGTAAAGGTGTCCATCGTAGGAGCCGGCATGATGTCCAATCCGGGTGTTGCGGCGAAGATGTTCGAGGCTCTGTTTAATGAGAATATCAACATCAATATGATTTCCACATCTGAGATCCGTATCACCGTTCTGATCAATGAAAAGGATGCAGAGAGAGCCGTCAATGCAGTGCATGACGCTTTCGGTCTGGAAGAATAAAAAAAATACTTGCCAAATGGGTAAAAGTGTGGTAGCATATCTAATGTTCAGGACATTTCTGTGCTGCGACACTTTGGCCCCCAGGGGCAACAAAACATGCGGCTCCTTGGTCAAGCGGTTAAGACATCGCCCTTTCACGGCGGTAACACGGGTTCGATTCCCGTAGGAGTCATTACGGACCCATAGCTCAGTTGGTTAGAGCAACCGGCTCATAACCGGTCGGTCCTGGGTTCGAGTCCCCGTGGGTCCACTTTAAAGAACTACACATACAATTTCATATGGCCCGATGGCTCAGTTGGTTAGAGCGCCGCCCTGTCACGGCGGAGGTCGTGGGTTCGAGTCCCATTCGGGTCGCTATGCCGGCATGGCGGAACTGGCAGACGCACAGGACTTAAAATCCTGCGGGACTAACCTCCCGTACCGGTTCGATTCCGGTTGCCGGCATGAAAAGAAGCTCCGAATTCTTACGTAAGATGAGAATTCGGAGCTTTTTTGTCGTCGTTACAAAGCAAAAAGGAGAACTACCGTGATACCGGGAACAGCTGGATATGGAAGCCCGTATCTGCTGCAGAACTTTGGCGTGGATGCCAATGCCCTGGATAAGGCGGGTGATAAATAGACAGAAAATTCTGAATTTAAAAAAGCGCTTGCATTACCCTGTGATATGTGTTATTATAATCAGGCAGTCAAGAAACAGCACTTGTGAATGACTGAAATGTGGGCGTAGCTCAGCTGGATAGAGCGTTTGGCTACGGACCAAAAGGTCGGGGGTTCGAATCCTCTCGCCCACGCTGAAGAAAAAGGAATTCTGAGAAATCAGAGTTCCTTTTTTCGTTATACCGTTCAGGTAACAAAATTTATAAAAGTGTGTATTGTTATTTCCCCAGGAGTCTGCTATATAATATAGACAGAGAGATGGAGAACAAGAGAACGTTTGCGATCCGGAGGAGGGCATTATGGCACATAAAATACTAACCATTGGAAGAATGCTGGGCAGTGGTGGCCGCGAGCTGGGAGAGCGCGTGGCGGAAGCCCTGGGTATTCCGTTTTTTGATCAGAATCTGATTTCCATGGCTGCAGAGCGCGGCGACCTGGCAGAGAACTACCTGGCCCGGTTTGATGAAAAAAAGCATAACCCCTGGATGTATGAGATGGTGACCGGAGGCAACCGGCATGTGCCAAAGGGAGCGTCGCTGTCGGAAGCGCTTTTCAAGCTCCAGGGAGATGTGATCCGCCATATTTCCAAGAAGACGGACGCGGTGATCATCGGACGCTGCGCGGACGATATCCTGCGGAGGAAAACCGACGCGAAGGTCTTGAGCGTCTTTGTGTCAGCGCCGATGGAGGCCTGTATCAGGCGAAAGACGGAGCAGAAGCATATTACGGAAAAAGAGGCGGAGACCCTGATTAAAAAGGTCAATAAGGATCGCAGGAAATATTATGAATTCCACACCGGGAAGGACTGGAGCGCGCCGGAGAGCTATGATATCTATCTGGACAGCAGCAGACAGTCCATGGAAGAGATGACCGCGTATCTGGTACAGCGGTTTCAGGAGCTTTAATCCCGATTCAACACGAGGAGCGTTTTATTATGGAGGAAAAGAAACAGAAAAAAAATCCCATGGTGCAGATCGCCACGTTTATTGTAGATAAACGGAATCTGTTTTTCCTGATTTATATTGCGGCGTTTGTCTTCAGTATTTTCGCGAAGTCCTGGGTGAAGGTGGACAATGAACTGACGGATTATCTGCCGGAGACGACGGAGACCCGGCAGGGACTGGATATCATGAACAAGAATTTCATTACCTATGGAACCTCCCGGATCATGATTTCCAATATTACATATCCCCAGGCAGATGCCCTGGTGGAGCAGATAGGAGAGGTCAAGGGCGTGGATTCGGTGGAATTTGACGACACCGAGGATCATTTTAAGGGAGCCAGCGCCCTGTATACGGTTACCTATACGGACGAGGCAGACAGTGAGGTCAGTGAGCAGGCGCTAGAGGATATCAAAACGCTGCTTTCGGACTATGATGTATCGGTGTCCGGTGAGGTGGGCAATGATATGTCCGTGACCCTGGCCCAGGAGATCAACGTGATCATGGGCATTGTAATTGTCATTATTATTCTGGTATTGATTTTTACATCCCAGACCTACGCGGAGATTCCGGTGCTTTTGCTGACCTTTGGCGCGGCAATTATCCTGAATCAGGGAACTAACTTTGTATTTGGCGAGATTTCCTTTGTCAGCAACTCGGTTTGTTCGATTCTGCAGCTGGGCCTGTCCATTGACTACGCGATTATCCTGTGTCACCGCTTCAGTGAGGAGCGGGAGAACCTGGATACCCGGGAGGCCTGCATTGCCGCGCTGAGTAAGGCGATCATCGAGATTTCCTCCAGCTCCATGACAACCATGTCCGGCCTGCTGGCTATGATGTTCATGCATTTCCAGATAGGCTTCGACCTGGGCCGCGTGCTGATCAAGGCCGTTATCTTCAGTATGATCGTGGTATTTACCCTGATGCCGGGACTTTTGATGATTTTCAGCAAATGGATTGACCGGACCCACCACCGGGAGTTTATTCCCAATATTTCCGGCTGGGGCAGGGTGATTACGAAGATCTATCCGCTGTTGATGCCGCTCTTTGTGGTGGCTATCATTTTCGGCTGCTATTTTTCCAATAAATGCCCTTATGTATTCAGCCAGAACAATATTGACACATTGAATCAGAGTGAGACACAGCTGGAAGAGAAAAAGATAAAGGCGACCTTTGGCGATACCAATATTATGGCGCTGATTGTTCCGTCCGGATATTACGATAAGGAAAAGGCGGTGCTGGAGGAGCTGGAAACCTACGACGAGGTGGATTATACCACGGGTCTCTCCAACATTGAGGTATCCATGGACGAGGACGACGGATCCCAGACGGCAAAGTCGAAGAAATCCGATTCCCATATGCTGACAGATTCCCTGACGCCCCGGCAGTTTGCGGAGCTGGCGGATCTGGACATTGAGCAAGCGCGGATTATCTATTCCGCCTACGCAGTGGATCATGAGGAATACGGACATATCATCAACAACCTGGACGGCTATAAGGTGCCGCTGCTGGATATGTTCCTGTTTGCCTATGACCATCTGGATTATGTAAATCTGGACCAGGATCAGGTAGATAAGCTGGACGATCTGCATGACCAGCTGATTAAGGGTCAGGAGCAGCTGCAGAGTGAAAAATACACCCGTATGCTGATCAGCCTGAATCTGCCCGAGGAAAATGACGAAACCTTTGAATTCTTAAGTACTATCCGCAAGGTGGCCCAGAAGCATTACGGCGCGGACGCGGAGCTTTATCTGGTGGGAAATTCCACCAGCGACTATGATCTGTCCAGCAGCTTCAGCCAGGATAATCTGATGATCAGTATCCTGTCGGCACTGTTCGTTATTATTGTCCTGCTGTTTACCTTCCAGTCCGTCGGTATGCCGATTCTGCTGATTATCGTGATCCAGGGCAGTATCTGGATTAACTTTTCCGTGCCCTATCTGACGGGTACGCCGCTGTTCTTCCTGGGCTACCTGGTAGTAAGCTCGATCCAGATGGGCGCCAACATTGATTATGCCATCGTGATTGCCAACCGGTATACGGAGCTGAAGAAGGAAATGTCCGTAAAGGAAGCGATTGTCACGACCCTGAATCAGGCGTTTCCGACGATTATCACCTCCGGAGCTATTCTGGCAATGGCGGGCGTCCTGATTGCGCTGATTACCACCAACCCGGCTATCTACGGTATCGGCGTGTGTCTGGGACGTGGAACGATTATTTCCATGTTTCTGGTTATGGCGATCCTGCCGGCTATCCTGATTCTGGGCGATAAGATTCTGGAGCGCAGCAGCTTCAATATCAAATACCCGGAGCGGACCCACAGCGTCAGTGGAAAGGTTCATGTGGACGGCCGTGTGAGAGGCTATATCTCCGGACAGGTGGATGCGGAGATTCACGGAGTCGTGGACGGCGACATTACGGCAGTCGTGGATATCAAGCAGGTGAAGAAGCTGGATGAAGAGGAGGACGAAGAGGATGACTGGTAAAATGAAACGGACAGCAGAAGTAGTTCTGGCGGCTGTGATGACGCTGTCCCTGGCTTTTTCCCAGGGGGTTCCGGTTTGTGCGGAGAGTGAAACGATCACTGTCGCAAACACGGAGGATCTGATAAAGCTGGCGAAGAACTGCAGGCTGGATACCTGGTCCCAGGGAAAGACAGTTGTGCTGACAGCGGATCTGGATTTGACAGATTTGGAATTCAAATCCATTCCCACCTTTGGCGGTACCTTTGACGGCGGCGGACATACGATTTCCGGCTTAAGCTTTCAGGGGGACGGCTCCAACGAGGGCTTCTTCCGGTATGTGCAGGAAAGCGCAACAGTAAAAAATTTACATATAAAAGGAAGCCTGGCGCCCACCGGAAGTAAGAAAAATATCGGCGGTATCGCAGGCAGCAACAGCGGACAGATTCTGTCCTGTACCTTTGACGGAACCATCAAGGCAGAGACGAATGTGGGCGGCATCGTCGGAATCAACGAACAGACCGGTTCGATCTACAATTCCTCCGCCTCCGGCAATTTCAGCGGAACTCACAGCACCGGCGGCATTGCCGGAAGAAATCTGGGTCAGCTTATCAACTGTTCGAACGAAGCGGAAATCAATACCGGGGACTACGAGGCGGGCGGAAGCCTGGAAAACCTGAATCTGGACACGAATCTGAAGCAGCTGACCGGTGACGACAAGGCCAGCGAGATTGTGAACACCACGACCGATACCGGCGGTATCTGCGGCTATTCCTCCGGAGCAGTCCAGAACTGCACCAATGAAGGAAAAATCGGATATCCCCATATCGGCTACAACGTGGGCGGCGTCGCAGGCCGTTCTTCCGGATACTTAAGCGGAAATCAGAATTACGGATCCGTAGAGGGACGGAAAGATGTGGGCGGCGTGACCGGACAGATGGCGCCGGATCTGACGCTGCGGTTCGATGAAGACAAAATCGAAGAGCTGCGGGGAGAGATCAATAAGCTGGGCGATCTGGTGGACAATGCGCTTGGCCATATGGACCATTCCCGTTCCGGTATCTCCAGCCGGATGGATAAGATTTCCGGTTATACGGACGACGCCAAAAGCAGCGCCAAGTCCCTGACAAAGAGAACCACAGAGTGGGCCGACACCAATATTGAAAAAATCAGTAAATCAGAGGCGGCAATTAAGGCCGGCGTGGAGGACGCCAGGGAGGCGCTGACACAGCTTTCCCGCGCGGCAGGCAGCCTCAATGAAGAAATCCGGAAGATAAACGATATTCTGGATACGATAACCGGTCCGGCCCATAAGGACGAGCTGGACAGTGTAAAAGATTCCATGAATACGGCTTCGGATAAGCTGGCCAGTGCGTCCGGGAAAGCTTCCGACGCGCTGAAGCAGTATGACTCCGATAAAGATGTATCGAAACTGATTACCGGCCTGAGCGACGCGGCGGACGATATGAACGCGGGCCTTAGCGCATGGAACGACGCCCAGAAGAAGCTTGGCGATCTGCTGGGGGATCCAGACGTCCAGGATGCGGTACAGAAAGCCCTGGACGGTCTTGGCTCTATGTCCTCTGAGATTGAGGAAGCCCTGACGGCTATGAAGGCGGCGCTGGAAAAAATGGGCGCGGACATATCCGGCATGGATCTGTCCTTTGAAAAATTCGGGGATGACTACCGGGCGGACGGAGAGCGCCTGTACGCGGCAGTGGGAGGGATCTCCGAGCAGCTGGAGAAGCTGGGAGACCAGATTTCCGATATGACGGAGGATACCATCGACGATTTCCGCAAAATCAACACCCAGTTCAGCAAGGTGATGAATACCATGCTGGATCTGGTGACGGATGCCAACGATACCAGCGACTCCATCGAGGATAAAATCGTAGACGTGTCTGACGAAGAGATTGAAAAAACCACCCGGGGCAAGGCCTATGGCTGCCAGAACTTCGGGGAGATCGAGGGCGACGTCAACGTGGGCGGTATCGCCGGTTCCATGGCGATTGAATACGATACGGATCCGGAGGACGACATCAGCAAGATCGGCGAGGGTACCCTGAACTTCACCCTGGAGACCAAGGCGATTATCCAGCACTGCGCCAACAAGGGAGAAATTACGTCCAAGAAGGATAACGCAGGCGGCGTGGTGGGAAATATGGCCCTGGGCCTGGTTGTGGACAGCGAGGGCTACGGCAGCGCCTTAAGCACCAACGGCAATTATGTGGGCGGTATCGCGGGATATTCCGTATCGCAGATCCGCCGTTCCTACGCAAAATGCACCCTGGAGGGCGGCAATTACGTGGGTGGTATCGCAGGCTACGGACGGGACATCAAAGACTGCTACAGCCTGATCGAGGTTACAGAGGCAGACGAGTATATCGGAAGCATTGCAGGAGACCGGGACGGAGAAGGCGAGCTGAGCGGCAATTATTTTGTGGGTGATGCTTACGGTGCGGTAGATGATATCAGCTATGGCGGAAAGGCAGAGCCGGCAGACTTTGAGACCGTGGCGGCAACGGCGGGGATCCCGTCCGATTTCCTGAACTTCGAGCTGCGGTTTGTGGCAGACGGGCAGGTGCTGAAACAGGTTCCCTTCAAGTATGGCGCGGATCTGTCTGACGTGGAGTATCCGGATATTCCGAAGAAGGATGGATATAATGGAAAATGGGAAGAGGCGGATCTGTCAGATATGACCTTCTCGAAGGATCTGGACGTTCTGTATACCACGGAATCTACGGCAGTAGCCAGCGACCAGATGCGGGATCTGGCCCATTCTACACTGCTGGCGGAAGGAACCTTTAGTCTGGACGCCAAGCTGGTGCTGGTGGAGGCAGAGGAGGATACGGAGCAGGTACCCACCAGAGGAAGGGTACTGGAGCAGTGGACCTCAACCCTGCGGGATCCGATCCTGACAGACAGTGTATCCTATAAGCTTCGCTTTATCGCTCCGGAGATGAAGGGCAAGCCGGGACTGTACCGCCTGAATGAGGACGGAAGCTGGAAGAAGCTTTCCTATCAGAAGGACGGAAGCTATCTGGTCTTCGACGCGGACAGCGCTGAGATTACCTTCTGTGTTACAGAGGAGCCGGGCGGCATACTGCTGTATATCCTGTCGGGTGCGGCAGTAGTCATTCTGCTGATTGTGCTGCTTGTTATTAAGAAACTGAGGAAAAAGAGAAAGAACCGGAAGATGGAGAATGCTCAGGCAGCAGAGGATGAGGATAGCGAGACGCCGGAGGAAACCGGAGAAAGGGCAGAGGTAACAGATGGACAGGAATGAATTTGTAAGCACGCTGCGCGCTGCGTTGACCGGAGAAGTAGCACCGGCTGTCGTAGAAGATAATGTGCGTTATTACCAGAATTATATATCCCAGGAAATCGCTTCAGGGAAGAGCGAAAAGGAGGTTCTGGAGCAGCTTGGGGATCCGAGGCTGATCGCCAGAACTATCATCGATACCCAGGGAAACGACGGCTACGGAAGCGACCCGATCTATACGTACTATGAGGAAGAGCCGGAAGCTAAGAAGGGCTTCCATGCAGAGTTTAACGATGACGGCGGCATTGACATCAAGTATAAGCGGTTTAATTTCAATACCTGGTACGGCAAGCTGCTGGTGGCGGTGGTTATCATTCTGATTCTCATTCTGATTGGTGCCATTGTGGGAGGCATTCTGTCCCTGGTGCTGCCGGTTCTGATTCCGATAGCGATTGTGCTGTTTCTGGTACGCCTGCTGATTCTGTTGTTTGGCGGCTGGTGAAAAACCAGAAACTGGAAAAATAATTTGCGCCGTAGCAGTCATACTAGAAGTGTAAAGAAAAAGCATTTCACAAGGAGGCAGCAGCTATGGCAAATTACACCGACAACATGAACAACAGCGAGAGCAAAAACTACACCGATATGAACAATACCAAAAGCTCCGCGAAAAACAGCGCCGGTAAAAACAGCGCCAAGTCCGGAAGCTCCGCAAAGAGCAGCAAGAACGCCCGGAGCGGATCTGAGGACTGCAGGTACTAAAAGAAAGTAAAAACCAAAACTCCCCGGGAAATGGGATTCTCGGGGAGTTTGTCTGTCTATCACGCTACTCCAGAAAATAATCTGAATAGTGTTCCAGGAGGTAATCCGCAGCAGCTTTTTCGTCCATTCCCTGAAGCTCCGAGAGAAACGGACGGATTTTCAGTTTCCTTCTGGAGGTCGAGAAGCCCAGTTGGTTCAGCAGATCAAAATCCGGTTCTGTCAGATAGAAATGCAGCTTCACACAGGAATATCCCAGGGCGTCCAGCATGGTTGCGATCCGATTGGAAAATACGATTAGAAAGTCATAGTCATATTTGGGGAGAAGATACAGTTCGTTGATGTTGATGACGTCCAGAAGTTCTGCGTCTACCCGGAACTTCATTCGCTCCATAAAAAAATCAATCTTCTCAATAGAGGAGTTCGTTACGATGACCAGCTTCTTCCGGTTGCGCCCGGCCAGTTTATTCCGATTGATAAACTTTCGGAAAATCAGGGTCAGAGACGCAATCTGGAAATGATTTAAACGGGTCTGGTAGGTTTCTTCATATTCGGTGATAGAAGCATGGATCACGTCATAAAGACGGTGGTACTGTTCTTTTGTTTCCTCCAAAGTACAGTTTACAAGGGACTACACAGGGTAGGTATCTGACGGGAGGGGTGCCGCCAGTCAGATTTTCCATGTGATGTTCAAGCTGTCGCTTGTGGCGGCTATGGTGGTGATCATCAAATCCACCACACGCCGCTTGTCATCAAAAGATACATTCTCCCAGGTATCGAGGTAGCCGGAAATCTGGCTGACCTGTTCCGGGCTGATGGCCTCCACAGTCAACTCCGCTATCCTTGCCAGAAGTTCCTGCTTGCGCCCGTCCAGTTCCGCTATCTTCACATTCACATAGGAGAACAGGACATTGTTTGCCCCCGTCAGACTGTCCACCAGCTTTTCAATCTCGCTGTCTACATGGGCAAGTTCCACTTGCAGGGCGGTGATTTTCGGGTTTGCCTTTGCCGCTTTCTTTTTTCCTGTCAGCGTCTTGTAGCTTGCCAGCTTCTTTACCATCTGCTGATAAACAACCGCTTCCAGTTCCGAAGTGATGATTTTCCCACAGCCAGGACAGCTTTTATTGTCCAGCCGTTTCGTGCAGCGGAGATACTGTTTGCCGGAGGGATTGTAGATACTCATAAGAGCATACCCGCAATTCCCGCACTTGATTTTTCCTGCCAGCCATGTGTGGGTGGCTTTCCGGGCAGACTGGATTTTCATGTTGTTCATCAGCTTCTTGCGGCAGGTCAGCCAGGTGTCGGAGGGGACGATACCCTCATGGGGAGCCAGTACCAGCATTTGGTCTTTTAAGTCGTTTTTCTTGCTGGCCTTTACATCTCGCCCTTGATACAGATAGCAGCCGTTCATGCCCGTAAAATCGGCAACGTCATTGACAATGACTGTACCTTGACTTTTGAAAAATTCGTACACATCAAGGTCTGCCTGCACATAGACAGGATTGCGTAACATCTGCGCCAGCGTGGGGCGTATCAGCTCTTTGCCATGGAACAAAATCCCCTGTTCGGCAAAGTACCGGGTAATGTCCCCGTAGGAAGTTGTGGGCTGGGCGTACATCTCAAACATCAGCCGGATATTGGCCGCTTCCTCCGGGTTTACCACCAGCTTCTTTGTGTTGATACCGTCCATCTTGATAGGCTCCGTATGGAAGCCGTAAGGGGCTTTCCCGCCCATCTTAAAGCCCCGCTGACTGCGGGAGTAGTAAGCGTCCGTTACCCGCTTCTGTATCGTTTCCCGTTCAAGCTGGGCGAACACGATACAGATATTCAGCATGGCCCGTCCCATCGGCGTGGAGGTATCAAACTTTTCCGTAGAGGACACAAACTCCACATTGTACTGCTGGAACAGCTCCATCATGTTGGCAAAGTCCAGAATGGAACGGCTGATACGGTCGAGCTTGTAAACCACGACCTTTGCAATCAAGCCCCGCTTGATGTCCCGCACCAGTTCTTGAAACTTCGGACGGTCTGTGTTCTTGCCGCTGTACCCTTTGTCTGTGTATTCCTTGCAGTTACCGCCTTTCAACTCGTATTTGCAAAATTCAATCTGGCTTTCAATGGAAATGCTGTCCTTTTTGTCTACCGATTGTCTTGCATAGATTGCGTCTATCCGATTGTTCATATTGTCGCTCCTTTTCTTAAAAAAGAAACGGAGCTGCTGACAGTTCTATTATACCGCCAGCAGCCCCGCAAATCAATGATGGGTTTGGAAAACCTTATGTCCCGGCTTCCTCACTCTCCCGCTTGTCGGCGTACTTGCGGAACACCTCATAAAGCTGCTGTTCCAGTTCCCGGCGTTTGGCTGCTTCCTGTTCCGGCGTGAACACCGGGGAGAGATTTTCCAGTGTGATTTCCTTTCCCTGAAAAGTCACGATTTCGATTTCCTTTTTGTATCTGATATTACTTATAAGATCACCTTTCCTTTCCATGCTGCCGCTGTTGCCGTTTCAGTTCCGCTAAAATCTCCGGCGGGATACGGTCAACCAGCCGCCGCATATCGTCCAGTTCGCTTTTTAACTTCGCCCGTTCCATCGTGTCATTCATCTTGCCTTTTTCGCTGGCCTTTGCCCTGACTTCCAGCTTTTCATTTTCCGCTAACAAGTCATTGATTGTGACCTTGTATTTTTTCAGTTGCCCGGAGAAGTTCTCCATCTGCGGAAACCACTTTTTCAGCATGGAGAGGGCTTCCTCTTTCTTCTTTCCGGCGTTCAGCGGGGTAATGCCGGAGAGAACCGCTTCAATGGCCCTCGCCTGTTTGGAGAGGTTGACCGCCTGTTTGAACAGCCGGGTGGGGATATGCTTCCGGCCCGTCTTGCTGGCGCTTTCCCCACGCTCCAGGTCGGGGTACTGCTCCACCATACAGGCGTGAAAATCGTCCTGCCACTTCGTCAGATTGGCCCGGTTGCCGATAATTTCTTTGGCGCACAGGCGGTTGTCCTTTGTCAGCGGCACAAAGACCAAGTGCAGATGGGGCGTTTTTTCATCCATGTGTACCATAGCCGAAACGATGTTCTCCCGGCCCACCCGGTCAATGAGGAAGTCCGCCGCCCTCTGGAAGTAGGCCGCTATCTCCTTTGGGGACTTGCCCTTGAAAAACTCCGGGCTGGCGGTAATCAGCGTGTCCACAAACCGAGTGCTGTCCTTGCGGGTGCGGCATCTGGCCTGCTCGATGCGGCTCTGAATGAAATGGTAGTAGCGGCCATCCGGCTTGACGATGTGGAAATTGTACTTGCTCCGGCTGGTGTCAATGTCCGGGTTGCTGGCGTACTGCTCCTTTTTCCGTTCATGGTGGGCTTCCAGCGGCCCCGCCGGGTGGCCCTTGTGCTTCTCAAATCGCAAAATTGCGTGTTGTGCCATTGAACTCCTTTCCCCATTCCATTCCTTTCCGGCGGGTTTTCCCGCCGAAAATATCTCTGATAGGATTGGAATGGAATGAATGTAAATAGATGGTTTTAATCTCTGTATTTCTATATACCGTCAGATTTCCGTACTTCAAGAGGATTGATTTTCGTACTCGCCAAGTACGGTTTTCAGCCCTCCGGCGTACCATAACCGGATTTCTTGAAGTCGGTGTTTGGAACCGCTTCATAGGATTTCGGGTAAATGCGGTTGGGTTTTCCACAGCCCTGTTTCTGGATTTCCACCAGCCCCGCATACTGCAACTCCCGCAGGGTGTTGACCGCTTTCTGCCGCCCGTAGCGGAGCAAAGCGACCACCTCGCAGATGGGGTAGTACAGGTAGACCCGCCCGTACTCGTCCGCCCAGCCGTTCTTCCGGGACAACTCCGCCCGGCGCAGGACAAAGGCATACAGCACCTTCGCTTCGTTGCTCAAGGGCTGGAATGTGGGTGCTTCAAAAAGGAAATTGGGGAGCCGGGTGAAACTGAACGCCTTTTCCGGCTGGTGAATATAAATCGTGTTTGTCATAGCGTGTTTTGTGGACGGTTAGAGGCCCGTTTTCCGGGGCGAATGATAAATGATACCAGCCGCCCCGGTTGAGGGCTTGCGGAGCCTTGCAAATCAAGGCTTTTCCCGCTCTTAACTGTCCACAGCAGACCTCCTTTTCCGTTCACTTTCTGTTTTCTGCCGCCTGTGAACTCTGGCGGCGCAGTCCGGGCAGTATTTGCCCCGGTTGGACTTCGGGACGAACACACCGCCGCACTCCGCACAGCGTTTCAAGTCCCTGTCCCGGTAAATCTCCGCTTCCAGCGTCCTGTCCAGCGGCAAGACCGCCCAGCGGAACCACTTGCAGCAGACGGAGAACGAAATCATCTGCGGACAGGCGCAGGTGTCGCCATCGTCCAGCGCAAGGCAGTTTCCGTCCTCGCAGTTGCAGCACTCCCGGCGTATCAGGCCGCTGGCTCGTCTCTTCTGGGGCGGGGTTATGCGGTAGGGGGAGCCGTCCGGCCTGTGTTCCAGCGGCGGCAGGTGTTGATAGGGTCTTTTGCTCATGCGTCCCTCCGTTTTCTTTGGCGTGTTCTGTTTCCAAGGTGCTTGTCCATCGATGAACTATCCCAAGTCTACACCTTTTTGACCGCCTGTGCCGTATATCCAAGAGGTAGGAAATCAGCCTGAAAAACTCCCTATTTCCACGCTCTCGGATTTGTGATATAATCAAAAAAAGATAAAAGACAAATTCAGGTTTCTGGTCTTCTTGCACAAAATAAAGGAGGAGCTATTATGCAAATTGTTTATATTCCAAGCGAATCAATGTCTGTTCAAGGTAAAAAAGATGAAATCTATAAAAGATATGGGAAAGACTGGAATATTAGAGAACAGGGAGGAGGTAACGGAAATTGGTTGTTGACCAGAAAAAGTGATGTGCTTGTAGATGGAAAAAGTTATCGTACTTTTGTACTTGAACACTACGGTAAATCCAAGCTGACAGCGAAGCTTGTTGATAAATTTCGTGAAGATGTAGCAAATGGTAAAATAAAACTGTAAATGCCTATGCCGTTATGCTATGAGCATAGTACATAGCATAACGGCTTCTCTTTCGTTGAGCTAGCAAGGAGGGTGAATATGTCTTTATCCATACAAGAGCGATTAAAAGACCTACGTGTGGAGCGTGGCTTGACGCTGGGGCAGCTTGCGGAGCAGACCGGGCTTTCCAAGTCTGCGCTGGGCAGTTACGAAACGGAAGACTTCAAGGACATCAGCCACTATGCCCTTATCCGGCTGGCGAAGTTTTACGGTGTGACCGCTGATTATCTGCTGGGGCTGTCTGAAATGAAAAATCACCCAAACGCCGATCTTGCAGACCTGCGTTTGAGTGATGAAATGATTGACCTGCTGAAAAGCGGGAGGATAGACAATACCCTGCTGTGTGAGCTGGCGGCGCACCTGGATTTCCCCCGGCTGATGGCTGACCTTGAAATCTATGTGAACGGAACGGCACTGAAACAGGCGCAGGGTGCAAACGCCATAGTGGACACGATGAGCGCAACTGTTATAAAAAAGCATAATCCTGGCATGAGTGATACGCAGTTAAGACAGCTTATCACCGCCCATATTGATGAGGACGAGTTTTGCCGCTATGTGATACAACGGGACATAAACGGGATTGCCCTTGCTCTGCGGGAAACACACAAGGACGATTTTTTCAGCGTCCCAGAGGATAACCCGCTAAAAGAAATGCTGGAAACTGCTGGTGAAATCGTCAGCCAGGACAGCGACACGGAACAAGCGTACTTGGCGTTTATCTGCAAACGGCTCAAGCTGAATTTTAGGAAGCTGTCAGTAGAAGAACGGAAGTGGCTGAAAAAGATTGCGGAAAAATCCGACTTGCTGAAGAATCCAAAACCGCAGAGAGGACGAAGATAAAAAATGCCTGAACGGCGGTTCTGGTTTTTCAGAACCACCATCCAGGCATTTTGTTTAGTAATAGAAAAAGGTGCAGTTGATTATTGCGTATTGTCAATCTCTCTCAAACCGGGTAGTAAAAATACGGCAAGCGCAACGATGATAATGCCAATTCCGCAAATGACAAACCATTTCTCAACTCCCAGCCGCTCCGCCAGAGGCCCGGAAATGACAAGGCCAAACGGCATGGCGAGGGAAGCGGCGCTTGTCAGTAGAGAAAAAACTCTCCCCAGATATTCTGGTTTGACCGTTTCTTGAAAAATCGCATTTTGCACACCGTAAAATGGAGCGGAAATTCCCATAACAGTACAGCACACAACAAAGACAAGAAATGCGTCTGGCGGCAAAAGCCCGGAGAGCATAATGCTAACGCCCATCAGGAGAACGGAAAGACCGATGGTGTACCGCCGTTTCTTAAAACCGCCCCAAATGCTCAGAATGACTCCGCCAAGCAGCATACCAACCGCAAAAGCAATTTCAGCGGCAGAGGCATGGGCCGGTGTTCCTTTGAAGTATGACATACAGATGAGAGGAAAAAGCGTACTGATTGGCATATAAAAGAACATATAAATTACACCAATCCAGAGCAGAGCAAAGAGGCCCCTGTTTTGCTTTAATACCACATACCCCTCTTTCATATCCTGTAAAAACTGTTGTCTTTTCGTTTCTGGACATAGTTCAGGCGTTGGTATGGACGAAATCGCAACAGTCACACAGGCAAGGATTGCACCCACAATATCTAACAATATAATTGCATTAAGAGGCCAAACAGCATATAAAAACGCTGCGGCAGCTGGACTGATAATCGCACTTACTGCTTGCATGGTCTGCGTGTAACCAGCGCATTTTGTAAGTTCCTCTTTTGGCACAATCATAGGTGTTGCTGCGCTGAATGCTGGAGAATGAAAAGCAGTTCCCGCACTTCGGATTAACAGGACAACCATAATAGACCATACGGGCAATTCCATGTAAAACGCCACCAGCGCCAGAATACCGCCAGCGGCGGCAATTATCAAATCCGCACCAATCATTACGCTTTTACGGCTGTGCCGGTCAACAAAAGCACCTGCAAACGGGCCTAAACAGGCTTGCGGCAAAAATCCAATCAGTGTTGCCGCCGTCAATATGATTGCAGAATTAGTTTTCGCAACCAAATAAAAGATAATGGCCATTTGCAAAATACCGCTGCTAATAAAGGATATTGCTTGTCCGGCAAGAAGTGTAAAATAAGTTTTTCTCCATGAATTGTTGTTTTGGGTCATAATGCGAACCTCCTTTTTTATTGCATTGTTCCTTTGTTTCTGCAATAAAAAGCAGGCGTTGTCCCACAGAGAGGGCAGACGCCTGCATAACAACAAAGCACGAAAAAACACCACGATACAGTTCAAAGACTGCTCGTGTCAAACCTACGTGTTCCTTTGCATACGCACGCAAAAAAAGCCCACCATCATGTGGAAAGGTACTTCTACTTTTTATTGCTTATTAGCGTACACAAATTAACACACGTAAGCCTCCTTCCAATCTCAAACTGTCGCACAGTATAACACACATCCGATAGACTTGTCAACCATTTTTAACCTTGTTTTCCATCTTGTTTTTCCATCTCTTACGGGCAGTAGCAAAGCCAGGCGAGCCAGTCAACGGTCAAGATGAACGGCGCTTTCAGCGCCGCCGTTGACAGTCTCGCCCGTCTTTGCTAATGGGTAATCAAGGCGGGAAAGCCATTTTAGGGCTTTCTCGCCCATTTCAATTTTGGGAGAAGAAAGGCCCCAAAATGAACGAGTGCGGCCAAACACTTTTAGGGATTGGCCACCTTGTCCACCCATCCAGCGGGGCGGCGGGGAACGGTCAAGGCCGGGCGTCAGCCCATTCATTTCAGCCTTGACGGTTTCCTGCCGTCCTGCTACTTTTCCCGGAGTGTGGCCACACATCTGGTCACGGTGTCCAGAGCTTTGGGACTTTTTGTCCCATAGGCCGGGGGCGGAGGACGAGGGACGGGGGCTTTCATAATACGCCCTGTCTGCTGCTGAAATCAGCCCTTTGTTTCCGGCTTACCAGCCCCAAACAAAGCCCTGCTTTCCTGCCGCGTCAAATGCCCTTGCCCTCCCCGGCGGCAACGGTATTTTCAGGGCAACGCCGACAGAGCGTATAACACACTACACTTTGCTCCGCAAAGTCGTGTGCCAAATGGGGCGCTGCCCCCTTTGGAAACCCCCGCAACAAACAGGTGCTATGCACCCAGCCGGGAGCATAGCGCCGTTTGTTGTCAGCAGCCCGTTTCACGGTCTGCGTGTAGTTCCTTGTAAACTGACCTAATTTGTTATCATAAAAAGAAAAGTGATAGGTGTTGCGGATCAGGGATTTATGGAGATAGGCATACACCTCCTCATAGATAAAGTGGTCGTCCTGAATCCAGGTAATAATATTGCTCTGGAGTTTATAGATAAGCTTCCGGGTGATGGCAAAAAGCTGTTCACTCACCGGAGGCATGACCCGAGTGCTGAAATCCAGAGAGGAAATCAGATGGTTGACAAACATATTTTCCGCAGCCTGGTCCATCAGATGAAAATCCCGGACCGGAACCGGAATTTCCCGGGAGACTTTGAGGGAATAACCGGCATTCTGTCGAAAAGTAGCGCAGACCATGTAGATATACAGGAATTTCACGGAGGCATAGGAGATGCGGAACTGACAGGCGGCGATAAATTCCCGAAGCTGCTGCCATACCGTTTGAATCTCTGCGTCTCCGGTTATCAGAAAATATTCGGCAATCATGGACTGCAGGGGATTGTTGGCAAGACGCTTCGTCAGCCGGAAGTCCTGATCCACCTCCAGATAGCGGGAGAGAATGGTAACAACGCAGATACGGAAATTCAGTTCATCTCCCGCAATGCGGATACCGGTCTTAGGCACGACTTCCGTATCCAGCCCCTGGGATCGAAGCCATTCGGACAACGCGCGGCTATCCTTCTTTTTGGTGGAAGGGCTGAAATGAAGCGTCTCATACAAATGGGACATATTCAGTGTCAGGTTGAAAAAGGCGTAAATGGTCATGATATCCAGCCGTTCTGTCTGGGACGGCACATAGTCCTCCAGAGTCAGAGACTGGATAAAAGCAAGGTATTCCAGATAAGTCATCTGAAAAACCGCCTGATTGTTGCTGATGAGGATCTGATGTTCCGGTGCCAGATACTCATTGATTGCGGAGATACTCCGCTTTATGGATGCGGTGCTTTTCCCACAGAGCCGGCTGCATTTTTCCAGCGCAAGCGTCTGTTTTTCCTGGATAAAAGCACAGGTCTGTAAATCATAAGAGTGAATGCTCATCGTTCATTTCCCCCCGTATAGCCGTATTATAACAGATATTTCTTTTTTGGGGTCATATTTTGTATTTTTTTCGGGTCGAAAGGTGACCTTGAAGAGAAAACGCACAAGGGCTATAGTATAATTAATCTTTGGCCAAAGGATGCAGAAAAATAAGAGGATGAGTAATTGTTAAGAATTCAGGAGGGTTATGATGAGCAAGAAAAAAGCGGGAAGCTTTAAAGACGGAATCCAGACCTTTGGACGTTCACTGCTGCTTCCGATTGCACTTTTAGCACCGATTGGTATGGTTATGGGTATCTGCAGCGCTTTGGGGCAGAGCTACATGATTGAGAAATTTCCGATTCTGGACACAGCCGTATTGAAACTGATTATCAGTGGAGCGAAGGATATTACCAGTATTATTTTCAACAATATTCCGATTCTGTTTGCCATGGGCGTAGCGCAGGGAATGGCAAAGAAAGAAAAGGGAATCGCGGTATTCGCGTCTGTAGTGGGATATCTGACCTTGAATACGGTCATGAATGTATTCCTGAAAAATACGGGTACGCTGGCAGACGCCGACACCATGGCGCAGGTAGGCCAGGGTATGGTGCTGGGCGTACAGACACTGAAGACTGAGGCCCTGGGCGGATTGATTTCCGGTCTGGTGGCTGCCAAGGTAGCAGATAAGTTTTACAATCTGGAGCTTCCGCTGGCCTTCGCGTTCTTTGGAGGAAAGAAATCCATTCCGATTATTACCTTTGTATGTATGATCCCGATTGGCCTGGTGCTGCCGATTATATGGAACCTGTTAATCAGCTTCCTGATCAGCATTTCCTTTATCTTTACCACCAACTACATCGGAAGCGGTATCTACTATATGCTGCACAGGGCGCTGATTCCCTTCGGACTGCACCATGTACTGGCGGCGGTTGTCCGCTTTACAGAGGCAGGCGGAACTTACCTTATCAATGGTACAGAGTATGTAGGTATCCTTCCGGCAGTAAATGAGATTTTATTTAACTTGGGTCCGGACAGTCCCTACTGGGCAGAGCTGATGCCGAAGCTGACCAGTTACCTGGGAGGTTCTCAGATGCTGACTACGCTGTTTCGTATCCCGGCCATCGGACTGGCGATGTACCATACTTCATACCTGAAGAACCGGAAAATGTGCAAGGGCGTCATCATGACCTGTGTATTGACCGCTTTTCTTGGAAATATTACAGAGCCGCTGGAGTTTTCATTCCTGTTCATTTCTCCGCAGCTTTTCGCGGTATACTGCGTACTGTGCGGTCTGATGACCATTCCTTATCAGTTCCTGCATATCAGCATCGGGTACATCCGCGGAACAATCTTCGATTTTGGAATCTTCGGTCTGATGTATGAGAACACTCACTGGCTGAACCTGATTCTGCTGGGTATCGTAAACTTTGTAATTTTCTACTTTGCGTTTAAATTCTTCATTAAGAAATGGAACCTGGAGACGCCGGGACGGGAATCCTTTGAAATTGAGGAGTCCGCAAGCACGCTGCTGAAGGATAAGAACTGGCCGGAAATCGCCCGCATTGTAGTGGAGAATCTGGGCGGTCCGGAGAATATTGTACATGTGGAAAACTGTGTATCCAGACTTCGTATTGATTTAAAGGATCCGGCGCAGGTAAATCAGGTGGGACTGCGTGATTCTGGCTGCGCAGGTATCTTCTTCCCGTCTACGAACCATATCCATGTGGTATTTGGACCTCATGTGGAATTTGTAAGAAACGCCGTTGATAAATTGCTGAAGGGATAAAAAATGAGAGCATTATATGATTCAAAGAGCAAAGGAAATGACAGAGGAATCAAAAAACTGCTTACAAAGGAAGCGAAGATAGAATCCTGGCTCCTCGCGGAGGCTGCGCTGGCTGACGCGCAGGCAGAGGAAGGCTTTATTCCCCGCAGCGCAGCAGACAATATCATAGAAAATGCGAAGCTGGATCGAATCGATCTGGAGGAAATGGAGCGTATTCAGGCGAAGGTGGGCCATGGCTTTGTGCCCTTCGTAAAAGTGTTGGTAAAGGCCTGCAGCGAGGAGGGTGGAAAATACGTCCATTACGGCGTGACTACTCAGAATATCCAGCAGACAGGCCAGCTCTATGTTACCTATAAAATTCATCGGATTTTCCTGTCCTACGTGGCAGATATCCTGGAGCACCTGGGCGATCTGGCTGAGGCTCATGCGGAGACGGTCATGCCGGGGCGCACCCATGGGCGGCACGCAATTCCGATTACCTACGGCTATAAGGTGTCTGTCTGGATCAGCGAGCTTCTGAATGCCCGGGAGCGTCTGGAAGAATGTGAAAAACGGGTGTTCCAGGCTATGGCGGGAGGCGCGGTAGGCGCCTTCAACGCCACTGGCGAAAAGGGCTGGCGGGTACAGCAGCGCTTTGCTAAGAAGCTGGGAATGTACAGTATGCCGGTTCCGTCCCGCAACATCTTCAGCCAAAAAGAAGAATATATCATGAATCTGGCGCTATTATGCAACGCTTTTCACAAAATAGCGGAGGAAGTCTACTACACAGGACTGGAAGAATTCGGGGAGGTCAGCGAGCCTTTTCAGAAGGGTACGGTGGGAAGCTCCACCATGCCACAGAAAATCAATCCGAAGCTGGCAAAGGGTATCATAGCCAATTCCCAGAAACTGTATTCCCTGGTATCCACCGGACTTTTTGCCGGTGTACGGATGTTTGAGGGAGACTCCAGCGCTTACATGCTGTATGACGGTATGCTGGAGGAGGCTCTGGAACTGACGACAGAGGTATTGATGCGCGCGGAGGAGCTGACGGCGGACCTTCATGTGAACAGGGAACGCATGTACCAGAACGCCCTTTTAAATAAAGGACTTGATAACAGCGAGTGTGTCATGATGAAAATAGCGGAAAAGCTTGGCAAGGATCGCGCCCATGAGTTATTATATGATAAAGCGATGCTGGCAGAGCTGGACGGCAAAGATTATCTTACCGTGCTGAAGGAAGATCCGGTACTGGCCGAAAACTTTAAGGCCCAGGAGCTGGAAGAAATGATAAAGCCTGAGAATTATACGGGATTATCCGCCTTTCTGGCCCGCCGCATGGCAAAAGAAGCAAAAGAATGCGCCAAAAGGGTAAAGGAGAACCAAGAACATGGGATTATTCAGTCGTAAGAAAAAAGAAGAATTTGTATCACCGATGACAGGAACGCTGCTTCCTATTGAACAGTGTCCGGATCCGGTATTTGCCGGGAAAATGATGGGAGACGGATTTGCGGTAGAGCTGACAGGAACGGAAGTGACCGCGCCCATGAGCGGAACGATTGTTACTGCATTTCCTACCGGCCATGCCTTTGGCCTGAGCACCGATGATGGAAAGGAGATTCTGATTCATATCGGTATGGACACCGTGGCGCTGAATGGGCGGGGCTTTGACGTACAGGTCAGCCAGGGTGATACCGTCAGTCAGGGAGACGTTCTGGTAAAGGTAGATACAGATTACCTGAAAGCCCAGGGAAAATCCGTGGTTTCCCCGGTTATCTTCACAAGCGGAGAAAATATAACCTTGCTGAAAAAAGGCACGGTTCAAAATGGAGAAAATGGCATTGTCAAATTTGGCTAAATTGTTGGCGTCCGATTTTGATCGGACATATTATGTAAACTCACAGATTACAAAAGAAAACATACAGGCAGTCCGGACCTGGAGGCAGCAGGGGAACCTGTTCCTCATTGCCACTGGCCGGGAAGAAATCATACTCAGGGAAAAACTGGAAGAATGGGGAGCCGAGGCCGACTATCTGATCTGCAATAACGGCGCGCGTATCGTAAGCTGGGACGGCAGAGTCCTGTATGAGAAAACAATGGATACAGCCGAGGTACTGCAGATAACCGATTATCTGCTGGAGCAATATGGAATACCGGTAGACGTCACCTGCAAAGGGTTCCGAAAACAGGTTATTACAGAGAATGAGCAGGAGGATATTCTGTATCACGGGATCGGGGAGACTATTATGCAGGAGGAATTTCAGAGGGTCTGCCGTGATACGCTGCAGGTTCATGTGCGCTTTCACGACAGCAATAAAACTCTTGAAGCCGCAGAGCAGATTAACGCCCGCTACCCCGGAGCGGAGGCCTTCGCCAACGAAAATAACGCGGATATTGTAAGCCGGGGTCTTGGAAAAGAAGAAGGAATCGCAATTCTGGCCAAGGCCATCGGATTTACAGGAAGTATTACCGCTATCGGAGATTCCTATAATGATTTAGGTATGCTGCGCCGCTATCAGGGTTGTACCCTAAAAGGGGCCAATGAAGCTATCCGCCGGGAGATCCAGTCGTCCCGCATATTCCCGGACGTAGCAGCCTGCCTGGCTTTCCTGTCTCAAAATTAAAAACAAATTACCGCCCGTTCTGCATGGCAGAGCGGGCTCTTTTGCTTTATATAAAATACTTTCACGACGCTCTCTTTTTCGCATACTCATAAAGTATACTCCTCTATATAGAAGGTGATCGTATGAATTTCGGGACCATATCCCCCAGGGAAATCGATCGCTGTCTGTTCCGGCCGGACTGTATCGTGATTGATATCCGGGACCCGGGGGAATTCCGCCGCCTGCACCTGAAGGGCGCTGTCTGTATCCCCTATGGACAGCTTAAGGAACGGGCCCGGCTGTTGCGCCACAAAAGGCTGGTTCTCTACTGCGATCGGGGCAGCATCAGCATGAAGGCCGCCCGGGAGCTGGCGGAGGAAGGATACCGGACCGCAACCCTGGTGGGTGGGATACAGGCTTACAAAGGCCGGAATCTGGAGCGCTATGGCGGATCCGGGCGTGTCGATCCGTCATAAAAATATTGACAGCGGACAGTGGGCATATTAAGATAAAAAGTAGATGCAAGGCGGCATATACAGGGAAACCTGTGTCTGCCGTCTGTCTGAATACAGAAAAAGGGAGAATCTATGGAAACATTCGAATTCCTTGCGCCCTGTCATTTTGGGTTGGAGGCAGTATTAAAACGGGAAATACAGGATCTGGGCTATGATGTGAGCCTGGTAGAGGATGGCCGCGTGACCTTCATCGGAGATATGGACGCCCTGTGCCGGGCCAACATCTTCCTCCGGACGGCGGAGCGGGTCATGCTGCAGGTAGGCAGATTCAAAGCAGAGACCTTTGACGAGCTCTTCGAGGGGATCAAAGCCATTCCCTGGGAAGATTATATTCCGACAGATGGAAAATTCTGGGTTACAAAGGCAACCTCTGTCAAGAGCAAGCTTTTCAGTCCCTCGGATATACAGTCCATTGTCAAAAAGGCTATGGTAGAACGGCTGAAAACCAAATACAACGTGACCTGGTTCAGCGAGGAGGGAGCCTCCTACCCGGTCCGTATCACCTTTTTGAAGGACGAGGCGGTGGTAGGTCTGGATACCACCGGCGTATCCCTTCATAAAAGAGGCTACAGAAAGCTCACCAGCAAAGCGCCGATTACGGAGACGCTGGCGTCTGCGCTGATTATGCTGACTCCCTGGAAGGGCGACCGGATTCTGGTGGATCCCTTCTGCGGCTGCGGCACCTTCCCCATCGAGGCAGCCATGATGGCGGCCAATATCGCTCCGGGCATGAACCGGGAATTTATAGCGGAAGACTGGAAGAACAGGATTCCCAGAAAACTCTGGTACAATGCGGTGGAGGAGGCCAACGACCTCATCAAAGACGAGATAGAGACCGACATTCAGGGTTACGACATCGACCCGGATATGGTAAAGGCAGCCCGGGAAAATGCAAGGGAAGCCGGCGTGGATCACCTGATTCATTTTCAGGCGCGTCCGGTGGCGGAACTCCGTCACCCGAAAAAATACGGCTTTGTCATCACCAATCCTCCCTACGGCGAGCGGCTGGAGGAGAAGGAAGCCCTCCCGGCCCTATACCGGGAGCTTGGAGAAGCCTATGGGCGCCTTGACGACTGGTCTATGTATCTGATTACCAGCTACGAGGACGCAGAACGGTATCTGGGCCGTAAGGCAGCCAAAAACCGCAAAATCTACAATGGAATGCTGAAAACCTATTTCTATCAGTTTCCGGGTCCCAAACCGCCCCGGAGACCGCGGCAGAATGTATGAAAAAGATAATAAAAACGCTGATGGTGCTGGCATTTCTGGTATGCTGTGGAATGACAGCGCTGGATATAGTGACGGCTCCCGCAGAGACGCCGGAGGGCGGCGCTGCCCTGGTGGCCTCCATGCTGGGGGAACGGGCAGAGAAAACGGCGGAAGCCCTGGCAATCGAGCAGAACAGGGAAGAAACAAAACTCCCGGATCGGTATGATTACCGGGAGGAGGGCCGGAGCGTTCCGGTCCGGGATCAGGGCCGGCATGGAACCTGTTGGGCCTTTGCCGGTCTGACAGCGCTGGAGACGTCCCTGATGCCGGAGAAGCTGTGGAATTTTTCCAGGGATCACTTGAATTATCATAATCATTTTAAAATGGGGACGGAAGAGGGCGGTTCTTATGTGATGTCGGTGGCTTATCTGACCTCCTGGGCCGGACCGGTACCGGAGGAGGCGGACCCTTATGGGGACGGTTACTCTCCCGATGATTTGGCGGCGGTCTGCCATGTACAGGAGGTGCGGATGCCGGAGGCGAAGGACTATGAGGCCATCAAGCAGACGGTTTATCTCCATGGAGGCGTGGAAAGTTCCCTGTATATGGATTTTACCGATCCGACCCAGGATTCCCGATACTACAGCCGGAAGTATCACAGCTATGCATACACCGGCGGGGAAGCCTCCAATCACGATGTGGTTATTATCGGTTGGGACGATCAGTACCCGGCAGAGAATTTCAGTCAGACGGTGGAGGGGGACGGCGCGTTTATCTGCCAGAACAGCTGGGGAACAGGCTTTGGAGAAGCGGGAATCTTTTATGTCTCCTATTATGACGCCAACATAGGAAATGACAGCGTGGCCTACACCAGGGTGGAGGATGCGGAGAATTATGATGAGCTGTATCAGTCGGATCTGTGCGGCTGGTGCGGACAGATCGGCTACCATACGGAAAAAGCCAGCTTTGCCAACGTATACGAGGCTTCGGGAAATCAGACCCTTCAGGCAGTAGGCTTTTACGCTACCGGTCCGGACACCGAGTACCGGATCAGCGTTCAGCCGGAATTTGACGGGGAGCAATCCCTGGGAGAGGCACAGCTTCTCCAATCCGGGTATCTGCAGTACGCAGGCTATTATACGATAGATCTGCAGGAAGCGGTTTCCGTAGAAGCAGGAGAGCGGTTCGCCGTTGTGGTACAGATCACGACGCCCGGTTCCAAATACCCTATCGCCGTGGAATATTCCTCTGAGGAACTGCGGGAGGCAGTGGATTTGAGTGACGGCGAGGGCTACATCAGCGCAGATGGTTTTTCTGGCTGGGAACGGGTAGAGACAAATCAGGACAGCAACCTGTGTCTGAAGGTATATGCGAATGGAAGATAAGGGCGGAAGAGCCGTCGGAGGAGAGAAGATGGAAAAATTAGTTTTTGCCACAGGAAATGAAGGAAAAATGAGAGAAATCCGTGAAATTCTGGGAAGACCCGGACTTACGATCCTGTCCCAGAAGGAGGCCGGTATCGTGAGCAACGCAGAAGAAAACGGCACCACCTTTGAGGCGAACGCCCTGATCAAGGCCCGGGCTGTGGCGGCGCAGACCGACGCGCCGGTACTGGCAGATGATTCCGGTCTGGAGATTGATTATCTGAACGGGGAGCCCGGCGTCTATTCAGCGCGCTATATGGGCGAGGATACCCCATATGAGATCAAAAATCAGAAGCTTCTGGATCTGCTGGAAGGCGTCCCGGAGGAACAGCGGACAGCCCGTTTTGTATGTGTGATTGCGGCGGTGCTTCCGGACGGACACGAATTTACCACCAGGGGAACCATAGAGGGTATCATTGGTTACGAGTCGAGAGGCGAGGGTGGCTTTGGCTACGATCCGATTTTCTTTGTGCCGGAATTTGGCTGTTCTACAGCAGAGCTTACCATGGAACAGAAGAACCTGGTGAGCCACAGAGGCAAGGCGCTGCGGGCCATGAAAGAAGTATTAGAAGGGGAAAACGCATGAAAATACTGATTGTCAGTGATACACACGGAAAAGAAGGAAATCTGAGGGAAGCCCTGAAGCGGGAGCAGCCCATCGATATGCTGGTTCACTGCGGCGACGTGGAGGGCAGGGAGGAGAAAATCCGGGAAATGGCAGGCTGTCCGGTACATATGGTGGCTGGCAATAATGATTTTTTCTGCGATCTTCCCCGGGAAGATGAATTTGAAATCGGAAAATACCGGGTGCTTCTGACCCATGGACACTATTATTACATCTCCATGGGAACTGAGATGCTGAAGGAGGAGGCCAGAGCACGGAGTTTTGATATCGCCATGTTCGGGCATACCCACCGGCCCTATCTGGAGCAGGAAAAGGACGTGACGGTTTTGAATCCGGGCAGTATGTCTTATCCCCGCCAGGAGGGCAGAAAGCCCAGCTATATGGTGATGGAAATCGATGAAAAAGGCGACGCTCACTATACGATAAAATATATCTGAAAAAAGTTTAAAGATTTTTGAAAAAAGTTGTTGACATTTTTACTTTTATCCAGTAGAATATATTTTGCGTCACGAGTGACGCGGCGGTGAACAGCTTCGGGGTGTGGCTCAGCTTGGCTAGAGCGCCTGGTTTGGGACCAGGAGGTCGCAGGTTCGAATCCTGTCACCCCGATTGCACCATGCGGGTGTAGTTCAATGGTAGAACACCAGCCTTCCAAGCTGGATACGTGGGTTCGATTCCCATCACCCGCTGTGATCTGTGAGTACTTTGCTTACAGACAACACTTCATTCGAAGGGTTTGTGTTCGTAGCTCAGTTGGATAGAGCAACGGCCTTCTAAGCCGTGGGTCGGGGGTTCGAATCCCTTCGAGCACATTTGCAGATTGCAAGATTTGCATATGCCGTTACTTGGCAAGATATGGTGGGTATAGCGCAGCTGGTTAGCGCGCCAGATTGTGGCTCTGGAGGCCAAGGGTTCGAATCCCTTTATCCACCCTTTGCGAGAGCAAAATTTTGGGCTATCGCCAAGCGGTAAGGCACAGGACTTTGACTCCTGCATTCGCTGGTTCGAATCCAGTTAGCCCAGTTGGGACGGATGAAAACCTTCCGCAATTTAAATGGATAAGGAGCATTAGCTCAGTCGGTAGAGCACTTGACTTTTAATCAAGTTGTCCGGGGTTCGAATCCCCGATGCTTCATGAGAGGATCGAAGATTTTGTGAATACAGGGTTTTCGGTCTTTTTATTTAAGCAAGTCCACGAAAGCGGACAGCAATACGCGGATATGGCGGAATTGGCAGACGCGCCAGATTTAGGTTCTGGTGGTAACCCCGTGCAGGTTCAAGTCCTGTTATCCGCATTGTTGCAGAAAATAAGGGCATTCAAAGGCTTTTAAGGTTTTTGAATACCCTTATTTTTATATTATTTGACATCAGTTGGATGGAGTTTATGAGGCATTCATGGAAAATAAAAAGGATTGAAAAAGAATATAATTATGGTATAATTATCCCATAAAGAAGGAGGTGCCGATTATGCCACAGATAATTCCGATTAAAGATTTGAAAAATACAGCAGAGATTTCTGATATGTGTCACAAAATGGAGGAGCCGATTTTTGTAACAAAGAATGGTTATGGAGATATGGTTATTATGAGTATGGAGATTTATGAAGCAACAATGAAACAGCTTACCATGTATAAGGATATTGAAATATCTGAAAAGCAGGTGGAGAATGGACAGGTGCGAGATGCAAGGGCAGCGCTCAGAGAGACGAGGGCGAAATATGACTTATAGTTTGAAGATAATCCTTTTCAATTTCCCAAATGCAGAGATGCGTATCTGGCGAAGAAGAATTACAGAGAAGCTATCGTTTCGGGTATGAGCTATATTGTGGTTTTCAATATAGATGGAAATGTAGTCAATGTACTTGGAATTTTTCACCAGTTGGAAAACTATCAGAGTAAGATGTAATGCAATAATAATCTGAAGAATCCGTAGGGTATAAGCACCCTGCGGATTTATTACATAAAAATCATTATCGCACTGCGACGGAGAAATTGTAAACTTTTTTTAATGTTTTACTCACACTTTGAACACAATTGCCTGTTAAACTACGGAGTAAAGTGAGCGGAGGAAGGAGCACATATTTATGTACGAGGAAGAAAATCAGAATACGTCTGAGAATCAGAATACATCGGAGAATCCGGAAACGACCGGAAGTCAGTATCGCTATAGCGGCCCGTTTTATCAGGACACCGAGGAGCAGAGAACGGAAAACAGAACGACGGATTATCATAACAGCTATGATGGCAGAGACAGCCAGTATACAGGAGGCTCTGTGCCCCCGAAGCAGAAAAAGAAGAAGGGCTTTGGACGTACCCTGGCGAAGACTGTATGCATCGCGCTGGTGTTTGGCGTGGTGGCAGGCGCAGCCTTTCAGGGAACCAATTTTGTGGGACAGAAGCTGTTCGGCGACAAGGTGACAGCCTCCGCCGGCCAGAATACCACCGGCAGCGTCAGCAAGCCGGAGGTGGGAACGGTACAGCCGCAGACCGGAAACGATTCTTCCGGTAGCGCAGCGTCTGTATCTGACATCGTAACCCAGTGTATGCCGTCTCTGGTAGCCATCACCAATGTCAGCGTGAAGGAGGTCCAGAATTACTGGGGCTTTGGCTGGTACAGCCAGCCGCGCCAGCAGGAGGAGACCTCTACCGGAACCGGTATCATCATCGGCCAGAATGACAGCGAGCTTCTGATTGTCACCAACAACCATGTGATTACGGGAGCCACCAACCTGTCTGTTTTGTTCAGCGTAGACGAAGGAAAAGACGGAGCTACCGCTGTAGAAGCGCAGGTAAAAGGAACGGACGCCACCAAGGATGTGGGCGTCATTGCGGTAAAGCTTTCCGATATTCCGGCTGAAACCATGGCCGAGATCAAGACGGCGTCCATCGGTGATTCCTCTCAGATGCAGGTGGGAGATCAGGTTGTGGCCATCGGCAATGCCCTGGGCTACGGTCAGTCAGTGACGACGGGAATTGTCAGCGCCCTGGACCGAGAGGTTACCCTGCAGAATGAAGATGGCAGCACCATCAGCAATAAGCTGATCCAGACAGACGCAGCCATCAATCCGGGCAACAGCGGCGGAGCGCTTCTGAATATGAAGGGCGAGGTTATTGGTATTAATGAGGCCAAGCTGTCCTCTAACTATGTGGAGGGTATGGGCTATGCCATTCCTATTTCCGACGTGGAGAGCATTATCGGCGATCTGCAGAACCTGAAGACACGGTCAGAGGTAGACAGCGAGAAGGTAGGGTATCTGGGAATCACCTGTCAGGACGTAACTAGTGAGATTGCGCAGCAGTACGATATGCCGGAGGGTATCTATCTGAAGTCTATAGTGGCAGGCTGCGCGGCAGATCAGGCAGGACTGAAGAAGGGAGATATCCTGACCCGGTTTGACGGCGTGGGAGTGACGACCTATGATGCTTTGCGGCAGCGTCTGCAGTACTATGAGGCAGGCGAGACGGTGGAGGTGACCGTACAGTCTCCGGAGGACGGAAGCTATGTGGAAAAGACCGTGACGCTGACCTTAAGCACCAAGGCTGAGGTTGAGGCAGCCAGCAAGTAAATAGAAATGAACAGAGAGTCCGGCTGTGGTTTGATAACAGCCGGACTTTTTTCCACCTGTGAAACTATTTATAAAGCTATTTATAAAAATCGAATTTGGTACTCACAGGGAACCATTTTATGATATACTGTGAGAAAAGGAGCACAGAACAATATGCAGGATAAAGAGTATTTGGAAAACGAAAAGGAAACGGATAAGGACAATGATAATGGGAACGGGAAGCAGGAATATGAGCGCTTCTGCTTCCTCTGTCGCCGCCCGGAAAGCCAGGCGGGAAAACTGATTACCCTGACGGATGGGATCAGCGTATGTCCGGACTGTATGCAGAAAACCATGGATACCCTTCAGAATGGAAATATCGATTTTTCCAGACTGCAGGGAATTAACATGATAAATCTTTCCGATCTGCAGAACATGATGCCCCATCAGCAGCAGGTAAAAAAGAAAAAGCCGAAGAAGGAGGAGCCGGCTCAGGAGTTTGATATCCGGAGCATTCCGGCGCCCCATAAGCTGAAGGCCAGCCTGGATGAATTTGTCATCGGGCAGGATTATGCCAAGAAGGTCATATCTGTGGCGGTCTATAATCATTACAAACGGGTGGCTACCGGCACCCAGGACGATATTGAGATCGAGAAATCCAATATCCTGCTGATTGGACCCACGGGAAGTGGAAAAACCTATCTGGTGAAGACGCTGGCGAAGCTTCTGGACGTGCCGCTGGCCATTGCGGACGCGACCTCTCTGACAGAGGCGGGCTATATCGGCGACGATATTGAGAGCGTTATTTCCAAGCTGTTGGCGGCAGCGGATAACGATGTGGAAAAGGCAGAGAAGGGAATTGTCTTTATCGACGAGATTGACAAGATAGCGAAAAAGAAGGATACCCATCACCGGGACGTCAGCGGCGAGTCGGTGCAGCAGGGACTTCTGAAGCTTCTGGAGGGAGCCGAGGTAGAGGTGCCGGTGGGAGCCGGCAGTAAGAACGCCATGGTTCCGCTGACTACCGTAAACACCCGGAATATTCTCTTCATCTGCGGCGGCGCGTTTCCGGAGCTGGAAAATGTCATCAAGGAGCGCCTGAACCAGAAGTCCTCCATGGGCTTCCAGGCAGATCTGAAGGACAAATACGATAAAGAGCCGAATCTGCTGTCCAGAGTGACTGTGGAGGATCTGCGGAGCTTTGGAATGATACCGGAGTTTCTGGGCAGACTGCCGATTATCTGCACGCTGGGTAAGCTTGACAGGGCTATGCTGGTGCGGATTTTAAAGGAGCCGAAAAACGCGATTCTGAAGCAGTATCAGAAGCTGCTGGCCCTGGACGAGGTGGATCTGCAGTTCAGTGATGGAGCCCTGGAGGCCATTGCGGAGGAGGCGCTGAAGCGGGATACGGGAGCCCGGGCCCTGCGCGCCATTATTGAGGAATTCATGCTGGATATCATGTATGAGGTTCCCAAGGACGACAACATCGGGCGGGTAACCATAACCAGAGAGTATATAGAACACCGGGGCGGCCCGCTTATCTCCATGCGGGGCGTGCTGGAGCTGGAGCAGCAGTCATAAGCTATGAAAAATCATTGTCTGAATGTATGGAAGGGAATTGCCGCCTTCGCGGTGGTGCTGATTCACTGCACCCTGCCCGGTGTTCCCGGGGAAATCATAAAAGGAATAGCCCGGTTCGCGGTGCCGCTGTTTTTCCTGATCAGCGGATATTTCGCCTATGGACGGGAGGACGCAGTCTTAAAACGGCGGGAAAGCCATATCTTCCGGCTGTATGTGGGAGCGGTGGCGGTTTATTACCTGTGGGCCGCGATCCGGTATTTTTTGTCTCAGCGGACCTTCGCGCAGATGGGAGCAGAGCTTTTTCCGGACGGAGGCAGGACGGTGTCCGATCTGTTGCTTTTTAACCGGACAGCCATGGCGCCCCATCTGTGGTTTATGGGCGCGCTGGTGTATTGCTACCTGTTTTACCGGCTGTTGGCGCGTAAGCGCCTGGAGGAAAGGGTATATCTTCTGATTCCGGTACTGCTGGCAGCCAATCTGCTGCTTGGAGAGGGAAGAGGGCTGACTGGTATCGCGGTGCCGGTCCGCTGGATCCGAAGCTTCTGGCTGACGGGCTTTCCGTTTTTCCTGTGGGGCAGCTGGTTTGCCTGCCGGGAGAAGCAGGGAGAGCTGCGATTACACAGAGGCGCGGGAATGGCGCTTGTGGCAGCCGGTATGCTCCTTTCGTCGGTAGAGTGTCTGTGGAGCGGATATGACGAGCTGTATGTGGGCAGTATCCTGACAGCGGAGGGGCTATTCCGTCTGGCGCTGGCTTTTCCGGATCTGGGAAAGGGCTCTTTACTGGCCCGGATAGGAGAAAGGGATTCCGCCAATATTTATCTGTGGCATATGCTGCTGCGGAATTTTGCGGCGTTGGCCTTCCTGATGGCTGGCTTTTATGAAACCATGGCCTGTCAGCTGCTGATGCCGTTTCTGGTGGGAGCGGCTTCTACAGCTCTGGCAGAGCTTATGCATAGAATAAAAAAGAAAGGGGTATAGAGTATGGACAACAAGATCTGGGATAACATCGGAAGAGCAGTGACAGGAGCGGCAGATACGGTGGGACGCAAGGCTACGGAGGTAGCAGGCGTGGCAAAGCTGAAGAATCAGATTTTCAGTCTGGAGCGCGACATGAAGCGGGATTACGAGGCCATCGGAAAAATCGTATACGAGCGCTTCGCGGCTGCAGGCAGTATCGACGACGCGCCGCTTCAGCAGCTTTGCGAGGAAATCGCGCGCAAGGAAATCCTGATTGACGAGTATCAGGGAGAAATCGATGAAAAGAAGAGCGCCCTTTCATGAGGCGTGCGGAGCATAAAAGCCGGGTACAAAGGAGTACAGTGTGCTGGAGCGGCAGCCTTCTGGCTGCCCTGGCGCTGAATCTTGCGGCCCGGCTTTTTCCGGCCTTTGCGGAGTGGTACGCGGAAAAGGTCTACCCGATCTGGGTGGGAAGCCTGGGACGCGTAAGCGCTCTTGTACCCGTTTCCCTGATTGAACTTCTGATTTACGCGGCGATATTGTCGGCGCTGATCGGACTGCTTCTGGTAATCCGGCGACGGCTGCGGTTGCGCAGACTGGCGGTAGTTGTGGTAAAATTCGCGATTGTTTTATTTGTTCTGTTTACTTTGAATTGCGGAATCAATTATCATCGTCTGACCTTCGAGGAACGGGCTGGCTTTACCTTAGAGAAGTCTACGGAGAACGAGCTGGCTGAGCTTTGCGAAGCTCTGGTACAGGAAATCAATGAGGCTGCGGCGGAACTGGAGACAGAATCCCCCGAAGACCTGTCCGACAGCCGGAAGCTGGGGACAGAGGCGGTGAAGGCCATGCAGCGGGTGGGGGAAAGCTATCCGGAGCTGGCCGGGTATTATCCGGTTCCCAAGCAGATTTTCAGCTGGTGGTACATGTCTTATCAGCAGCTGCAGGGGGAATACAGTCCATTTACCATAGAAGCCAATTATAACGGGGATATGCCGCAGCCGGACAAGCCCTCCACGGTCTGCCATGAGCTGTCTCATCTGAAGGGCTTTATGCGGGAGGACGAGGCCAATTTTATCGCTTATCTGGCCTGCCGGGCTTCGGACAGCGCGGCCTTTCGTTACAGCGGAGCGCTGCTGGCCTACATCTACAGTGGAAATGCCCTGTATCGGGAGAATCCGGAGCGGATGATCGCGATTCGGGAGAGGCTCTGCGCCCGGGCGGAAGCCGATCTGGCAGAGCATAACCGTTACTGGAAGAGCTTTGCCGGAAAAGTGGCAGATATTTCTGATAAAATGAACGATACCTATCTGAGAGCTAATTCCCAGAAAGATGGGGTTAAAAGCTATGGCCGCATGGTGGATCTGCTGCTGGCGGAGAGAAGGAGGAAGAGGGATGAGTGAGTTACTGGATTTGCGAAAGGAAGACGGAAGCCGAAAGGGAGAAACAAAGGAGCGGGAGCTGGTGCACCGGGACGGCGATCTACACGGTACCTCCCATGTATGGCTGGTGCGTTACCGGGCTGACCGGGGATCTGCCGACGTGCTGCTTCAGAAGCGGAGCGCCCATAAGGATTCTTTTCCGGGCTGTTATGACATCTCCTCCGCGGGGCATATCCCGGCAGGACAGGATTTTCAGGAATCGGCGCTGCGGGAGCTTTGGGAAGAGCTGGGGATAAAAGCGGAGCCCGGGGAATTGCATGAGGTGTTCACCCATAAGGGTTACGTAAAAGATGTATTCTATGGAAAGCCGTTTATCAATTATGAGTACAGCAGGGTTTATCTGATGGAGTATACCGGACGTACCGGGGATTTGAAGCTTCAGAAGGAAGAGGTGGAGAGCGTTCTGTGGATGGATTACCGGGCCTGTCTGGACGGCATTCGAAACGCCACGCTGAAAAGCTGTATCTTTGAAGATGAATTTGAAAAGCTGACGGCGGCTATCGAGGATTATTTCCGGAAGACCGGACGGTCCCTGGCCTGTGCGGAAAAGACGGAGACCTGGGCAGAGGACGCCCAGAACGATCTGCAAGACTGGATTGAGGAACAGGGAATCTATATCCGGCAGTAAAAAAAGAAAAAGGTTGTGCTGATCGAAAAAGCCGCCCATTTTTTTGCGGTTGGACTAAAATTTATCAAAAAAACCTTGACAAAATCAAACGCACGTAATAAAATAATATATGCGTTTGACGGAGTATGGCGTAGCTTGGTAGCGCGCTCGGCTGGGGGCCGAGAGGTCGCAGGTTCAAATCCTGTTACTCCGATTTTAGCCAGAATCTTTTTGATTCTGGCTTTTTTGATCTACAGGACGTATTGCATTAAAGTACGATATCCCGGATTTTGACAGAAATCATTGACAAAAAAAATTCTAACTGCTATATTTTTTACAGAACAATGACGTTCTCCAAGGGGGAAGTCTACGAAAGGGGAGTCCCACAGGGGCTCCCCTTTTTTTATGGAATAGGAAACTCTGATAGAATTCCCTGTTACATAAAAATATTATCCTTATAAAACAAAGAAACTCATAGGAGGAGAGAGTATGAGTCACAATACAAAAAGAGATATTATGCGTCTGGTAGAAGAGGAGGACGTGGAATTTATCCGTCTGCAGTTCACGGATCTGTTCGGCAACCTGAAAAACGCGGCAGTGACGGCCAGCCAGCTGGAAAAGATACTGGATAACCGGTACGTATTCGACGGCTCCTGCGTGGAGGGCTTTCTCCATGACAACGACATGGATATGTTCCTGTGTCCGGATCTGGATACGCTGGCGATCTTCCCCTGGCGGCCTCAGCAGGGCAAGGTGGCGCGTCTCATCTGCGATATCCAGAAACGGGACGGCTCTCCCTATGAGGGAGATTCCCGCTATATTCTGAAGAAGGTACTGAAGGAAGCGGAAAGCATGGGCTACCATTTTGATGTGGGGCCGGAGTGTGAATTCTTTCTGTTCCACACGGACGACGATGGCAATCCCACCGTATTCAGTCATGAAAAGGCAGGCTATTTTGACATGAGCCCCATCGATCAGGGAGAAAATGTCCGCCGTGATATTATTCTGAACCTGGAGGAAATGGGCTTCGAAGTAGAGTCCTCTTATCACGAGGTGGCTTCCGCCCAGCATGAGATTGATTTCCGCTATGATGAGGCCCTGCTTTCCGCAGATAACATCATGACCTTCAAGCTGGCGGTGAAGACAATTGCCAGACGCTTCGGTATGCATGCCACCTTTATGCCCAAACCCAGGGCGGGCATCAACGGCTCCAGCATGCACACCAATATTTCCCTGAAGAAGGACGGAAAAAATATTTTCGCGGACGAAAGCGACGAGTACGGCCTGAGCCGGGAGGCCTACTGGTTTATTGGCGGCCTGCTCAAGCATGCCAGAGGTCTGTCTGCCATCACCAATCCACTGGTAAATTCTTACAAACGCATTTTCCCGGCCCAGACGGGAGCGGGCTTCACGGCACCGTCCTATATTTCCTGGTCGCCCATTAACCGCAGCCAGATGATTCGGATTCCGGCCCAGCGGGAGGAGAATACGCGGATCGAGCTGCGCAGCCCGGATCCCTCCTGCAATCCCTACCTGACTCTGGCGGTCTGCCTGGCGGCAGGTCTGGATGGCATAAAGAATCATGTGGAGCCGCCGAAGCCGGTCAATGAAGATGTACGGAAAATGACGGAAACAGAGAGAGAAGCACTCGGGATCCGTCCGCTGCCCCGGGATCTGATGGAGGCGCTGAAGGGTCTGGAGCAGGACGAGCTGGTAAAGGGCGTGCTCGGCGAAGAGCTCTGTAAATGCTATATTGCCGCCAAAAAACAGGAGTGGGAGGCGTACTCTGCGGAAGTGTCCCAGTGGGAGACGGAGCAGTACCTGTATCGTTTTTAACAGACACCTCAGGACAGAAGAATTCCGGGAGGTGCGAGTGTGACGAATATAATAGTATTATTTCCTAAAATAGAAGATGCGAAGAACATTCGAAATCTGCTGGTTCGTCACGGTTTCCGTGTTCCGTCGGTCTGTACCACGGGCGCGCAGGCCCTGGCGGGGGCTAACAGCCTGGGAGACGGTATCGTGGTCTGCGGTTATAAGTATCCGGATATGATGTACGCGGAGCTTGCCGACTGTCTGCCGCCTCATTTCGAGGTGCTTCTGATGGCCTCTCAGAGGGTCTTGAGCGAATGCGCGGGATCTGGTATCATGTGTGTGGCAATGCCGCTGAAGGCCCAGGATCTGCTCAATACCCTGGAAATGATGGTGGCCAATGCGGAGCGCCGCCGGAAGAAGCGAAAAGCTATGCCAAAGGCGCGCTCTGAGGAGGATCGGAAGGTGCTGGAGGAGGCCAAGGCTCTTCTGATGGAGCGGAACGGCATGACCGAGGAGGAGGCCCACCGGTATATCCAGAAATGCAGCATGGACAGCGGTACGAATCTGGTGGAGACAGCGGAGATGGTGCTCAGCATGATGAGATACTAGTTCAGCCATGGTTTTGCGAATGGCGCGGCTGAACGTCCACCGCATCAGAATGAAGGGAGAAAATAATAAAAATGAAATTTACCAAAATGCATGGAATCGGCAACGATTATGTATATATGGACTGTACGAAGGAACGTCTGGAAAATCCGGGCGAGATAGCACGTTTAGTCAGCGATCGGCACAAGGGCATCGGATCCGACGGCCTGATTCTGATTCAGTCCTCCGACGAGGCGGATTTTGAAATGGCCATGTACAACGCGGACGGTTCCTACGGAAAGATGTGCGGCAACGGGATCCGGTGCGTGGCGAAATATGTCTACGACAACGGCCTGACGGACAAGACGGAGATCAGCGTCATTTCCGGAGGAGCAGTCAAATACCTGAAGCTTACGGTAGAAGCAGGAAAGGTAAAGAAGGTGCGGGTCAACATGGGCGAGCCGATTCTGAAGCCGGAGCTGATTCCGGTGACAGGCGGGGGCGAGCGTCTGGTGGCCAGCCCCATCGTGATAGACAATCAGATTTATGAGATGACCTGCGTTTCCATGGGAAATCCCCATGCAGTGGTCTTCATGGAAGGCGTAGATGACCTGAAAATAGAAGAAATCGGTCCGAAATTCGAGAAGCACGAGCGTTTTCCCGATCGGGTCAATACAGAATTCGTAGAGCGCATGGATCGAAAAAATCTGAAAATGCGTGTGTGGGAGCGCGGATCCGGAGAAACCATGGCCTGCGGAACCGGCGCCTGCGCCACCGCGGTAGCCGCAATCCTGAACGGCTATGCGGATCGGAATGTGACCGTTCACCTTCTGGGCGGCGATCTGGAAATCTTCTGGGATGAAAAGGATAACTGCGTCTATATGACCGGACCGGCAGCTACCGTGTTTACCGGAGAATTTGATCCGGAGGAGCTTCGGGCCAGCGTAGAGGGACGTTAATAAATGTATGTGCCGGTGGCACGAGGAGGAGTGAATCTTATGTATAAAGTAAATGAAAATTATCTAAAACTTCCGGGAAGCTATCTGTTTTCCACCATCGGAAAGAAGGTGGCGGCTTACTCAGCGGAGCATCCGGAAAAAAGCATCATCCGTCTGGGAATCGGCGACGTGACCCAGCCGATCGCGCCGGCCATCATTGAGGCCATGCATAAGGCGGTAGACGAGATGGGACACGCAGAAACCTTCCATGGCTACGCGCCGGATCTGGGATATGAATTCCTCCGGAACGCTATTGCGAAAAATGACTATCAGGATCGGGGCGCGGATATCAAAGCGGACGAAATCTTTGTCAGCGACGGCGCGAAATGCGATTCCGGCAACATTCAGGAGATTTTCAGCCTGGACAACAGGATTGCGGTCTGCGATCCGGTCTATCCGGTTTATGTAGACACCAATGTGATGGCGGGACGAACCGGTACCTATGATCCGAAAACCGAGATATGGAGCGACGTGATCTATATGCCCTGTACCGCAGACAATGGGTTTGCGCCGGAGCTGCCGAAGGAGACGCCGGATCTGATTTATCTGTGCTTCCCCAATAACCCGACCGGATCGACCATTACAAAGGATCAACTGCAGGTCTGGGTGGACTATGCCAACAGAGTAGGCGCGGTTATCATCTACGATGCGGCTTATGAAGCATATATTTCCGAGGAAAATGTGCCCCACACCATTTACGAATGCGAGGGAGCGAGAACCTGTGCCATCGAGCTGAAGAGCTTTTCCAAAAATGCAGGCTTCACCGGTGTAAGACTTGGCTATACGGTGATTCCCAAGGATCTGAAATGCGGCGATGTATCCCTGCATGCGCTGTGGGCGAGACGCCACGGCACCAAGTACAACGGCGCGCCCTATATCGTGCAGCGGGCCGGCGAGGCGGTTTATTCCGAGGCCGGCAAGGCGCAGTTAAAGGAGCAGGTGGGATACTACATGAACAATGCGAAGACGATTCTGACAGGACTTAAGGACGCGGGATACACGGTGTCCGGCGGTGTAAACGCCCCGTACATCTGGCTGAAGACGCCGAATCAGATGACTTCCTGGGAGTTCTTCGATTATCTGCTTGAACATGCGGGCGTAGTCGGTACGCCGGGCTCCGGCTTCGGACCCAGCGGCGAGGGCTATTTCCGACTGACCGCCTTTGGCTCCCATGAAAATACGGTGAAGGCGCTGGAGAGAATTAAAGCATTGTAAGACAGACGATAGACGCAAGAAGACCGCGGGCTTTTGGTATCTATCTTCTTTTCCTTACTTCGTCCGTTTCCCAGGATTTTCCCTTGTGCCCCTCTGCCATCTGTGCTATAGTAAACAGGTTAGGAGGAGTTTACAACATGATAAACTGGAAAAAAATTACAGCTCTCACAGCGGCAGGACTCATGGCAGTATCCGCGGCAGGATGCCAGGGTAAAAAGGACGCAAAAAATGAGGATATCGATATAGCAGACGTAGTGGAAGAGACCGAAGATACAGCCGAGGCGGAGACGCCGGCGAAAGTTGTCTCCGATCTGGAAGCCAGCATATCCTGGTGGACCTATCCGGTATTTGTCCAGGACGAGGGCCAGGCCGACGGCACCTACGAGCAGACCCTGATTCAGAAATTCAATGAAAAATATCCGAACATAAAAGTAGAACTGAAGCTTCTGGACTATACCGACGGTCCGAACCTGGTAGAGGAACAGATTAAGGCCGAAGGCGGAGAGCTTCCCAACGTCCTGCTGGACGGGCCGGGCAGAATCAGCGGTTATGCGAAAAAGGGCATGCTGTCGGATATCAGCGATCTGTTTACCGATGAGGTGAAATCCGATCTGGTCAGCGAGGGAATCTTAAGTGCCTGCAGCGTGGGAGATACCTGCGTCATGTATCCTTTGAGCGGATCCAATTATGTCATGGCCTTCAACCGAGAAATGCTGGAGGGATCCGGCGCCATGGAGCTGATGAACCGGGAGGGAGCCTGCACCTGGACTACAGAAGCCTTTGAACAGGTGCTGGAGAAGCTGAACGCCTCCGGCTTCAATGCCGGAATGCTGTACTGCTCCGGTATCGCGGGAGATTACGCGACCCGTTCTTTCGTTACCAACCTCTACGACGGAAGTCTGATGAAGGAAGATAAGAGCGCCTACACCATGAACAGCGACGCCAATCAGAAGGCATTTTCCAAGATAAAGGAATGGATCAGCAAGGGTTGGATGCTGAACGGTACAGATTCCTCCGGTGCGGACGCCGTGGAAGAATTTGTGACAGGCAACAATTCCTACTGTCTGCTGTGGAGCCTGCCCCAGGCCATCAGCAATGCGGCGGCTCTGGAGGAGAACGGCGTAGATGTGGTAGTTATGCCCTATCCGTCGGAGGACGGAACCCCGTCGCTGGAATATATGCTGAACGGCTTTTGTATTTTTCAGACCGCGGACGAGGCCAAGGAACAGGCTTCCCGTTACCTGATTGATTTCCTGTGCAACGACGAATCTGTGGCAAAGGAAAATGTAGTACGAAGCGGCGCGTTTCCGGTACGGACTTCCATGGGCGACGTCTATGACGGAAATGAGGAAGCGCTGCTGTATGAGGCGCTGATGCCCTATAGCGGCACCTATTACCAGTCTGTCAAGGGCTTTGAAAAAATGCGGGTATACTGGTATCAGATGGAAACAGAGATTCTTGACGATCAGTACAGTGTTAAGGAAGCGACGAACAGCTTTACGGAATACGCCGACAAGACGCTGACAGAGAAAGAGGAAGAATAGTATGATAGGAATTCGCGGAGGAAGAATTCTGGACCCGGTAAGCGGCAGAGAATTTACCGGAGATTTGATTCTGGAAAAAGGAACAGTCAAAGCGATAGGGGCGAAGCTTGCTCTGGAAGGCTGCGAAGAGATTATAGACGCGGCAGGAATGGTAGTTGCGCCCGGACTGGTGGATGTGCATGTCCATTTCCGCGATCCGGGTCTTACCTATAAAGAAGATATCCAAACCGGAGCGACTGCAGCGGCGGCAGGCGGTTTTACGACCGTGATCTGCATGGCCAATACCAGACCGGTGGTGGATAACGCGGAAGTCCTGTCCTATGTCCTGGAGCAGGGACGAAAGACCGGGATCCATGTGCTTTCCTGCGTCTGTGTCACCAAAGGAATGCAGGGAAAAGAGCTGGTAGATATGGACGGCTTACGGGCAGCGGGAGCGGCAGGCTTTACCGACGACGGGATTCCAATTCTGGACGAAGCAGTTTTAAAGGCGGCGCTTCGGAAAGCAGAGGAGCTGCAGGTCCCGGTAAGCCTTCATGAGGAGGATCCGAAGCTGATTGCCAATAATGGAATCAACCGCGGGCCGGTCTCGGAGAAGCTTGGAATCGGAGGTTCCCCGGCGGAAGCGGAGATTACCATGGTGGAGCGGGATTGCCGTCTGGCGGAGGAGACCGGAGCCAGCGTCAATATCCAGCACATCAGTACAGCCGGAGCGGTAGAAGCTGTGCGCGCGTCCAAGAAGCGCGGTTCCCATGTGACAGCCGAGGCAGCGCCCCATCATTTCACACTGACGGACGAAGCGGTGCTTAGCTATGGCACACTGGCGAAGATGAATCCGCCCCTTCGGACGGAAGCAGACCGGCAGGCCGTCATCGAAGGCCTGAAGGACGGCACCATCGATATGATTGCCACCGACCACGCCCCTCATAGTATGGACGAGAAGAACAAACCCCTGACGGAAGCGCCCAGCGGTATCATCGGCCTGGAAACCTCTCTGGCCCTTAGTATCACGAAGCTTGTGAAGCCAGGTCATCTGACACTCATGGAGCTGATGCGGAAAATGAGTCAGAATCCGGCGGCATTGTATCATCTGCCCTTCCCGGGCATTGCCGAAGGCGCGCCTGCGGATCTGGTGATTTTTGATGAAAATGAGGAGTGGAAGGCGGAAGACTTCCGGTCCAAAGCAGTCAATACGCCTTTTGAGGGCTGGACCCTGACCGGACGGGTGCATTACACCATCTGTGACGGAAAGATAGTATACAAATTGTAAGTCATAAGAATGAAGCAAGGGTTGTCACAAAATAATGTGGACAACCCTTGCTATTTTTAATACATACAGTTATTTCTGCTCCTTCGACAGCAAATACTTTTTAAACCGGATAAATTCCCGTGTCTCCAACTGTTCCTTCTCAGGAAAGTTTAAGAAATCCATAACGGACTTGGCGTTGGCTCCGCTTAAGGGAATCAGGCTTTTATTGGGTACAGCTGCATAGTGCCGGGCGCTTCCCCCATCGGCAATGATATCAGAGTGGGCGGACAGATCCGTCAGCACCAGCTGATCCAGGGAGACGTCATAGATATCTGCCAGCATACAGATTAGTCCGATATCGGGAACGCGCTTGCCGCTCTCGTAGACCGTGTAGGTTTGCCGTGCAATATGAAGCTGTTCACTGATGTATTTCTGCGAATAGTTTCTGGCTTCGCGTAGACTGCGAAGATTAGCAGCCAGATAGGAACCGGACATCACGCATTCTCCTTCCGAAAAGATGGCATTATTATACCAGTTTGCGGATTGATATATGCGCAATGTCACAAAACGCAGCGCAAGACCAAATAATCCGTCATCAAGCGGTGACCATATAGGATATCAGAACTTTTTCTGACTGAGCGTACTGTTATGGTATGCGGAAGACCAGGTAACCTCTTCTCCGAACCATTCCGGCGGTGTAAACGTGTTGGCCTGCTCTTCGGATTCGAATTCCACCTCTGCCAGCCACAGTCCGTCAAAAGGCGCCGCGAAGACATCAAGCTCAATGGTAAGTCCGTCGGGCAACGGAATCAGATAACGTTTTTTGGAAATAATATTTCCATCGGCCTTGGCCTTCAGATGAGCGTAGCTTTCCGCGGTCAGGGGCAGATTGTATTCCTCGCGGCTCATAAGTCCTTTGGATTTGTAAGTGAGAATATAAGAATCGTCGCTGCGCCGTACCCGGACCACAGGCTCCGTACACAGATAGGCCTGCTCCAGCAATCTGCTCGGATAGGAAGCCAGGTTTTCCGGCAGCCTGGGAATTAAAAATTTTCGTTCGATTTCCATGAATAAACCTCCGTAAGCAATTGATAGGATAAAAGGACAGTAGCACATAGGTATAGAAAATTCAATGAAAATTTGTTATAATAACCGAAGAAAATAAGTCGATTCAGAAACAGAAACGAAGAACTGACAGAATACGGAAGGAGTCGGAAAAAATGAAAAAAGTAAGTATATTTTTGGCAGAGGGATTCGAGGAAGTAGAGGCGCTGACACCGGCGGATCTGCTGCGCAGAGCCGGAGCGGAGGTTACCCTGGTATCCATCGGCGATAAAAAAGAAGTGACCGGAAGCCACGGCATTGTTATCACCGCAGACTGTCTCTTTGCGGAAATGGATTTTACAGAGATGGATCTTCTGGTGCTGCCCGGTGGTATGCCCGGTACTCTGAATCTGAAAGCCTGCGAACCGCTGATGGAGCTTCTGAAGGAGCATTATGCCAAAGGCAGAAGACTGGCAGCTATCTGCGCCGCGCCCACAGTCCTGGGCCACACAGGACTGCTGAATGGCAAGAAGGCCACCTGCTATCCCAGCTGTGAGGATGGACTTACCGGAGCCATCTGCGAGACCGCCCCGGTTGTTACCGACGGCGTCATCACCACCAGCCGCGGCGTCGGAACTGCTATTCCTTTCGCCCTGAGCCTGATCGCCCAGCTCTACGGCCAGGAGAAGGCGGACGAGATCGCGAAGAGTATCGTGTACGAAGTGTAAGATGAAGAACAGGTTCCGGCAGACGGCTGTGCCAGAAACTTTCCTAAGGAGGGCCTATTTGCGCCCGAGCGTGGGAAATTTCTGGCACAGCCGTCTGCCGGAACCGTCCGTCTTATGAAAAAACTTCCAGCATATCCGCCGTCCCGCCGTGCCACACTACCATCATGGAGGTGATAACATGACACAGAAGAACAGCGGAAGCCAGAATCAGATGGCAGTCCCCGAAGCCAAAGCAGCGATGAGCCGCTTCAAGGAAGAAGTAGCCAGCGAGCTGGGCGTCCCCTTAAAGGAGGGCTATAACGGCGACCTGACAAGCGCCCAGGCCGGCTCCATCGGCGGCGAAATGGTCAGAAAAATGATCAAGAAGCAGGAAGAGCAGATGAGCGGCAGATAAGGAAAAGAAAAACAGCCCCCGGCGGGAACTCTGTGCCAAAGCAGAGAGCCCGCCGGGGGTTTTTCTGCGTAAGCTGATAAAAAACGCGGAATGGAGCCGCGTAAATTAGGCCAAAACACTTGATTTTTCGGGGAAACCCATGCTATACTATTAAAATGACTGTAAGTATGTAAACATATACGCAGAGAATTTGTGGAAGGCGCCGCGCGCCCCACACTTAAGGAGGAAAATAGAACATGAGTTTACAGGTTGAAAAATTAGAGAAGAACATGGCAAAGCTGACTGTAGAGGTAGCTGCAGAGGAAGTAGAGACAGCGCTCCAGAACGCTTACCTGAAGAATAGAAAGCAGATTTCTGTTCCGGGCTTCCGTAAGGGCAAGGTTCCGCGCCAGATGATCGAGAAGATGTACGGACCGGAAGTATTTTACGATGACGCTGCAAACGCGCTGATCCAGAAGGCATATCCGCAGGCAGCAGACGAGTGCGAGCTTGAGATCGTATCCCGTCCGACCGTAGATATCGTACAGCTGGAGAAGGGCAAGTCCTTCATCTTCACAGCAGAAGTAGCTGTAAAGCCGGAGGTTACCCTGGGCCAGTACAAGGGCATCGAGGTAGAGAAGGCAGATACTGCAGCGACCGATGAGGAAGTAAACGCAGAGATCGACAAGGAGCGCGAGGCAAACTCCAGAACCATCTCCGTAGAGGACAGAGCAGTTCAGGACGGCGATATGACCGTGATTGATTTCGAGGGCTTCGTTGACGGAGAGGCATTCGAGGGCGGCAAGGGAACCGATTACCCGCTGACCATCGGCTCCGGCGCATTTATCCCGGGCTTCGAGGAGAAGCTGGTAGGCGCAGAGATCGGTAAGGAAGTAGAAGTAGATGTAACCTTCCCGGAGGAGTACCATGCAAAGGAGCTGGCAGGAAAGCCGGCAGTATTCAAGTGCACCGTTAAGGAGATCAAGGTAAAAGAGCTTCCGGAGCTGGATGATGATTTCGCTCAGGACGTATCTGATTTCGATACTCTGGAGGAGTACAAGGCAGACGTCCGCAAGAAGGTAGAGGAAAAGAAGGCAGCAGAGGCTAAAGCTAAGAAAGAGGACGCTGTCATCGAGAAGATCATCGAGGGCGCTACCATGGAGGTTCCGGACGCTATGGTTGAGACACAGGCAGAGCGTATGGTAGATGAGTTCGCGCAGAGACTGCAGATGCAGGGACTCAGCATGGATCAGTACCTGCAGTTCACAGGCGGCAATGTTCAGGCTATGGTAGAGCAGTCCAAACCCCAGGCCCTGAAGCGTATCCAGAGCCGTCTGGTGCTTGAGGCAGTTGCAGCAGCAGAGAACCTGACCGCATCCGACGAGGAGCTGGACGCAGAGCTGGGCAGAATGGCTGAGCAGTACAAGATGGAGACAGAGAAGCTGAAAGAGATGTTCACAGAGGAAGATCTGAAGGGCGTAAGAGAGGATCTGGCTATTCAGAAGGCAGTAGAACTGATCACTGACGCAGCAGTAGAGAAATAATAAAGGATTGATTGAATATGACAAATATGAGTTTGGTACCTTATGTCATTGAGCAGACCAGCCGGGGAGAGCGTTCCTATGATATCTATTCCCGCCTGCTCAAGGACCGGATTATCTTTCTGGGGGAGGAAGTAACCGATGTGTCCGCAAGCCTGATCGTGTCCCAGCTCCTGTTTCTGGAGTCTGAGGATCCGAACAAGGATATCAGCCTGTATATTAACAGCCCGGGTGGTTCTGTAACCGCGGGTATGGCGATCTACGATACCATGCAGTATATCAAGTGCGACGTGTCCACCATCTGTATGGGAATGGCAGCCAGCATGGGAGCGTTCCTTCTGGCAGGCGGAGCGAAGGGTAAGCGTATGGCGCTTCCCAACGCGGAGATTATGATTCACCAGCCCTCCGGCGGAGCACAGGGCCAGGCTACAGACATCAAGATTGTAGCGGATCATATTCTGAAGACAAAGAAGAAGCTGAATGAGATTCTGGCAGCCAACACAGGACAGCCGCTGGATGTCATCGCGGCAGACACCGAGCGCGACAATTATATGAGCGCGGAGGAAGCAGTCGCATACGGCCTCATCGACAGCATTGTAACAAAGAGACAGTAATATAGAGGAAATTGTTGAATGGCTAGAATTAGTGATGATAAGGTGAGATGTTCTTTCTGCGGAAAGACAGGCGACCAGGTGCGAAAGATGATATCCGGACCCAGCGGAACCTTTATCTGCGACGAGTGCGTGGAGCTGTGCGCGGAACTGATCGAGGAGGAGCTTGAGCAGGACGAGGCACAGGATCAGGAAGAAGTGCGGGAGCAGATCAATCTGCTGAAGCCCAAGGAGATCAAAGCGGTCCTTGACGAGTATGTAATCGGTCAGGAGGACGCGAAAAAGGTACTTTCCGTGGCAGTTTACAATCACTACAAGCGGATTCTGGCGATGGAAGATAAGAAGGATACCTCGGACGTGGAACTGCAGAAAAGCAACGTTCTGCTGCTGGGTCCCACAGGATCCGGCAAGACGCTGCTGGCGCAGACCATGGCCCGTCTTCTGAATGTTCCGTTTGCTATCGCGGACGCCACCTCTCTGACAGAGGCCGGTTATGTGGGCGAGGATGTGGAGAACATTCTGCTGAAAATCATTCAGGCAGCGGATTACGATATTGAGCGTGCGGAGCACGGCATTATCTATATCGATGAGATTGACAAGATTACCAGAAAATCCGAGAATCCGTCCATTACCCGGGATGTGTCCGGCGAGGGCGTTCAGCAGGCATTGCTGAAGATTCTGGAGGGAACTGTTGCTTCCGTTCCGCCTCAGGGCGGCAGAAAGCATCCCCATCAGGAGCTGATTCAGATCGATACCACCAATATCCTGTTTATCTGCGGTGGAGCCTTCGAGGGTCTGGAGAAGATCATCGAGCACCGGATGGATCGCAGAAGCATGGGCTTTGGCGCATATCTGGGACGTCCCAATGAAAATGATGAGATTGGTCATCTGCTTCATGAGATGCTCCCGGAGGATCTGGTGAAGTTCGGTATGATTCCGGAGTTCGTGGGTCGTCTGCCGGTGACGGTAGCCCTGGACGCCCTGACCAAGGAAGATATGGTGCGGATTCTGGTGGAGCCGAAAAATTCCATCGTAAAGCAGTATAAGAAGCTGTTTGAGCTGGACGGCGTGAAGCTGTCCTTTGAGCGGGAGGCTATCGAAGCCATCGCGGAGCAGACAGTAAAGCGGAAGACAGGAGCCAGAGGACTTCGTTCCATTATGGAAGGTATCATGATGGATACCATGTACGAGATTCCGTCTGACGATCACATTACCAACTGCATGATTACAAAAGAGGTTGTAGAGGGAACGGGAACGCCTGTGACCGCAAGCAACGAGATAAAAGCCCGGGCGTAAGACCGGAGTCAGAAAGAGTTCCGCAAGCGGAACTCTTTTTCTGGAATAGGAAACTACCTAAGATAAAAATTAGAACAATACAGATGAGAAGGAGGATATTATGACAGATGTAATCGAAACCATGCCCGTGGTAGCGCTTCGCGGGATGACTATCCTTCCCGACATGGTCATACATTTTGACGTGAGCAGAGAGCGCTCGGTGAAAGCCATCGAGGAAGCCATGCTGAGAGAACAGAGAGTATTTCTGGTGCCCCAGAGGGACGTCCAGGTGGAGAATCCGGGGCCGGAGGATCTATACCGAATCGGTACGATCGCTTCCGTGAAGCAGGTAATCAAAATGCCTCAGAAGATTATCCGGGTACTGGCGGAAGGACTGGAACGTGGCGAATTAGGCCATTTTTCAGGAAAGGGAGACTATCTGGAGGCGGAAATTATCCGTTCTCCGGAGGATACCAGTCTGGAGGGGCTGCCGGAAAGCGCCCGGGAAGCCATGCTCCGGAACCTGGCAGAGACCTTCAGCTTCTATTGTAAGGAAAACGGAAAGCCGGGCAAGGATACCGAGCGCCAGATTCTGGAAGAACACGATTTGAAGAAAATGATGAGCCAGGTGATGATCAACCTGCCGCTTTTCTATGAAGACAAGCAGAAACTCTTAGAGGCAGAGAACCTGTCCGAACGCTATGAGCTTTTGTGCCTTCTGATGAATAAAGAGCTTGAAATCCAGCGTTTCCGCCGGGAGCTGCAGGAAAAGGTGAAGGCCCGTGTGGACAAGGGACAGCGGGATTACCTTCTGCGAGAGCAGATGAAGGTTATCCGGGAGGAGCTGGGCGAGGACGACACCCTGACAGAGGCCGATCATTTCACCGAAGAGGTGAAGAAGCTGAAGGCTTCCGCGGAAGTGAAGGAGAAGCTGAATAAGGAGATTGCCCGTTTCAAAAGTATGGGTATGAATTCCTCCGAGAGCGCGGTGCTGCGGGGATACATCGAAACCATGCTGGAGCTTCCCTGGGACAAGACCTCCCGGGACAGCAATGACCTGAAGAGAGCCGAGGAGATCCTGGACGAGGATCATTACGGTATGGAAAAGGTCAAGGAGCGGGTGCTGGAGTACCTGGCTGTACGGATCCTGACGAAGAAGGGCAGCAGTCCCATTCTCTGTCTGGTCGGCCCGCCCGGTACAGGCAAGACCTCTATCGCGCGTTCCATTGCCAGAGCCCTGAACAAAAAATACGTCCGGATTTCCCTGGGCGGCGTCCGGGACGAGGCGGAGATCCGCGGTCACCGGAGAACCTATGTGGGAGCCATGCCGGGCCGTATCGCAGCAGGCATGAAGCAGGCAGGCGTAAAGAATCCGCTGATGCTGTTGGACGAGATTGACAAGGTCAGCAGCGATTACAAGGGAGATACCTCATCCGCGCTTCTGGAGGTGCTGGATTCTGAGCAGAACAGCAAGTTCCAGGATCACTATGTAGAGATTCCCATGGATCTGTCGGAGGTGCTATTTATCGCCACAGCCAATGACGTGCAGACGATTCCGCGTCCGCTTCTGGATCGTATGGAGCTTATCGAGGTCAGTAGCTACACGGAGAATGAAAAGGAACATATCGCAAGAGAGCACCTGATTGGCAAACAGATGGAAAAGAACGGTCTGAAAGATGGACAGCTCACCATCAGTCCGAAGGCGTTGGAAACTCTGATTCACAGCTATACCCGGGAGGCGGGCGTGCGCCAGCTGGAGCGCAAAATCGGCGAGGTCTGCCGGAAAGCGGCCCGGGAGATTCTGGAGCAGAAGAAAACGTGTGTACGGCTCACAGAAAGCAATCTGGAAAAATATCTGGGCAAGCCTCGGTATCATTATGATATGGCAAATGAGAACGACGAGATCGGTATCGTCCGGGGTCTGGCCTGGACTAGCGTGGGCGGCGACACCCTGCAGATTGAGGTCAACATCATGCCTGGAAAGGGCGAGATATCCCTGACCGGCCAGCTGGGCGACGTGATGAAAGAATCCGCCCGGACCGGCTTAAGCTATATCCGCTCTGTCAGCGACCGATACGGGATTGACAAAGCCTTCTTCCAGGAGCATGATATACATATCCACATACCGGAGGGGGCTGTGCCCAAGGACGGTCCGTCCGCAGGTATCACCATGGCGACAGCGATGTTATCTGCGATGACGGGTATTCCGGTCTACGCCCATGTGGCTATGACTGGTGAAATCACCCTGCGGGGTCGGGTGCTTCCCATCGGCGGCCTGAAGGAGAAGCTTCTGGCAGCCAAAAGCGCCGGAATCCGGACCGTTATCGTGCCGGAGAAGAACCGCAGGGACGTGGAAGAGATTTCCTCGGAGATTAAGAAGGGGCTGCAGATTGTCTATGCGGAGCAGATGGAAGATGTGTTGAAAACAGCATTTCACGGAAAAGCGTGAGATAACGGAGAAATGAAATGATTATTAAAAATGTAAGTCTGGAGACGGTCTGCGGTATCACCAGCCGTCTCCCGGAAAATGAACTGCCGGAGATTGCTTTCGCGGGCAAGTCCAATGTAGGGAAATCCTCTCTGATCAACGGACTCTTAAACCGCAAGGCCCTGGCCCGGACCTCGGCCCAGCCGGGAAAAACCCAGACCATTAACTTTTATAACGTAAATCAGGCCATGTACCTGGTGGATCTGCCCGGTTATGGCTATGCGAAGGTGACTCAGGAGATTCGCGAAAAATGGGGCAAGCTCATCGAGCGGTATCTTCATGGATCCAAGCAGCTCAAGGCGGTCTTTTTGTTGATTGATATCCGCCATGAGCCCTCGGAAAATGATAAGCGCATGTATGAGTGGATTGTCTGGAACGGCTATGACCCGATTATCATTGCCACCAAGCTGGATAAGATTAAGCGCAGCCAGATTCAGAAGCAGCTGAAGCTTATCCGCACCGGGCTTCAGGTAAAGCCGGGCACACAGATTTTGCCCTTTTCCGCGGAAACCAAGCAGGGACGGGACGAGATCTGGGCGCTGATTGATACACTGATTACGCCGGAGCCGGAGGAACAGGCAGAAGTGCCGGAAGCGTAACAGAACAGAAAATCGAAAAGAGGGAAAGATATGGACAGAAAGTACTTGAGAAATCTGGTCAACATTGTACTGTTTCTTGTGGGGGTGGTGCTGGTCTGTCTTTTGGTACCGCGGTTTCTGATCTTTTTCATGCCCTTCGTGGTGGGCTGGATCATCGCTATGATTGCCAACCCACTGGTGAAGTTTATGGAGAAGCGGTTGAAAATCGTGCGGAAACACAGTTCCATGGTGATTATCATCGGAACCATTGCTCTGATTGTGCTGGGCGGCTACGGAATCCTTTCCTGGCTGGCCCGGGAGCTTTACGGCTTTATCGGAGTTCTGCCGGAGCTCTATGAGGCACTGCTGGGAGATCTGCAGGATACCAGTGTAAACCTGGCCGGTCTGTCGGCAAAGATACCGCCGGAGTTTCTGGAGAAGCTGGCCCAGACCGTTGAGAGCCTGACAGAATCCCTGGGCAATCTGATCAGCACCATTGGCGTGCCGACGGTGACGGCGGCGGGAAATATCGCGAAGAACATACCGAATATTCTGGTCAATGTGATTTTCACCATTTTGTCCGCCTACTTTTTTATCGCAGAGCGGGATAAAATCCTCCAGTGGGGAAGAGAACATACGCCGGAGGAGGTACGCTCCAAATGGCACTTTATCACGGGAAAATTCCAGGGCGCGGTGGGCGGCTACTTCAAGGCCCAGTTCAAAATTATGGGCATAGTCGCGGTCATCCTGCTGGTGGGATTCTTTATCCTGCATATCAAATATGCCATTCTCTGGGCAATTTTGATTGCGTTCCTTGATTTTCTTCCATTTTTTGGAACCGGAACGGCGCTGATTCCCTGGGCGGTGCTGAAGGCCCTGAGCGGCGATTACAGATTTGCGGTGGGACTGGTGATCATCTATCTGGTCAGCCAACTGGTGCGTCAGGTGATCCAGCCCAAGATTGTGGGCGACACCGTCGGTCTGAACCCCCTGTCCACCATGGTGTTTATGTATATCGGTTATAAGATGGGCGGAATTTTTGCCATGATCATCGCGGTTCCGGTGGGACTGATCGTTATCAATCTCTATGAGGCGGGAGCCTTTGACGATATCATCAAAGATGTGAAAGAGTTGGCCGAAGGGCTGAACGCGTATAGAAAAGGAGAGTAGGGCAGCCTGCTCTCCTTTTACTCTATAGGAAATACTGTGTTACAGGATTCTTTCTTAAAAATTCAGATAGTTACAGAAGATTCTGCATGAGATATGCGTAGATCTGCTGGCTCCGGGAACTCCAGTTGGCGCAGATGGATTCCGCCTGCTCCCTGGTGGGAACGGTCAGCGTCAGATCGATGAGGGCAGAGCCCTTTTCCAGAACCCGGCAGCGGGCAGCGTATTCGCCGTTCCCGGTGGGGTAATAGTCAGCCGGAACAGACACTTCATTGCGGAGCTCGTATTTGTGCTCCTTCAGATATTCCTCGATCTCCTCCTGAATCTGGGAGGAGATTTTATTTCCAAAAAATTCCAGCGTCTTCTGCCCTTCCCCGGTGATGGAGTAGAAGGAGGTGTTGCGGACGGTCTTCAGGTGGAGAAAATGAGCCTCCACCAGCTCGGACAGAGCCGTCTGTACCGTAAAATAATCGGTATATTCCTTATCCAGCATGAATTCGGAAAGCTGGCCGTTGCTCATGGGGAAGCTTACCTTGTCCAGAATATGGAGAAGAATCAGTTTGTATAGGGTTAATGTATCGGACATGACAGTTTTTACCTTCCTTTCCTTTCGGATTTACGGCGTCTGGCAGGAATACAGTCGTCCCTGCCAGGTATCCCTTTGCTTCAGCTCCCGGTGGATGGTGTTCAGAACCTGGCGCTTGGCCTGGCTCCAGAGAGGGGAGATAAGCAGCTCCTTCGGTCCGTCCCCGGTCAGTCGGTGAATCACCAGATCCGGACGGGAAACCTCCAGACAGCGGATCACCAGATCCACGTATTCCTCCAGGGTCAGTACCGGAAATCCGGTTTCTTTATAATAAGAGGCCAGATCCGTACCCTTCAGGATATGGAGAAGCTGCAGCTTGACGCCGTCGGCTCCGGAGTCGCTGATATACCGGACGGTATCCAGAATCATGCGTTCCGTTTCTCCGGGAAGTCCCAGAATGGCGTGTACCACAGTCTCTATCCCCCGGTGCCGAAGTTGTCTCATGGCTTCGTCATAGACGGACAGAGGATAACCCCGCCGGATCAGAGCAGCCGTTTCCTCGTGGATGGTCTGTAGTCCCAGCTCCACCCAGACCGGCTTTTTCCGGTTCAGCTCCTCCAGAAGATCCAGGACCTCCGGTCCCAGACAGTCGGGGCGGGTAGCGATGGAAAGCACCACAACGTCCGGATGGGAAATGGCTTCCGTAAAAATCCTCCGGAGATGCTCTATGGGAGCATAGGTATTCGTATAGGCCTGAAAATAAGCGATATAGTGCCGGACGGGCCGCTTTCCGGCTAGGCGCCTTTTTGCGTCCTCGATCTGCTCCGTCACCGTAAGGGCGGGACTGGAGGCAAAATCTCCGGAGCCCCCGGCACTGCAGAAGATACAGCCCCGGCTGCCTAAGGTTCCGTCCCGGTTGGGACAGGTACAGCCGCCGTTCAGCGACAGCTTATATATTTTTTCTCCGAAGCGTTCCTGTAAAGCGTCATTCAGCGAACGGTAGCGTTCCTGTGGCATAAAAAGTCTCCCTGTTTCTTTTCGTTATCTAATAGTATAGCTTTTTCACCGGCAGAATGTCAAGGAAGGGAAAAACTGTAATTGATATTTGCAGACGGATAGTATATAATTAAATAACTATGTAAAAAACTGAAGAAAATGGAAAAGTGATATCATACAGGAGGAAAATATTTATGAACGAATATCAGGATACCTATGAAAAGGAAATCAGCCTGATGGATCTATTGTTTTACTGCCTGAAAAAATGGCGCTGGATTGTGGCTGCGATGCTGGTGACGGCAGTATTGGCAGGCGCTTATAAGTATCAGGCAACGGTAAAGGAAAATACCGTGAAAAAGGAAGCGGCAGCCGAACTGGAAAAGGACGGAAAAACTGCGGAGAAGCAGAAAAAAGAAGTTGTCACCAATCCGAATATAGAATATTATGAACGGTCTATCGAGAACACCAGAAAAAATCTGGATAACGTCCGGGATTATCTGGATACCTCTGTGCTGATGCAGATGGACGCTTATCATCTGAATACCGGAGTGCTGAGCTTTTATATCCAGGCAGATAACATGAGCAACAGTATGTTGGGAAATCTCATGTCTGCATACAAAAGCTTTACAGAGGAAGGAAGTCTGGCAGAGACATTGCTGAAGACAGATAAAACCTTTGATCAATCTGAGATGCAGTATCTGATCCGCTTTGAGAGCGAGGATACTTTTTCAATGGAGCAGAGTATCTCCGAAGAATTAACTTCTTCTCTCTATGTGGCAGGTATGGGACGGCAGCAGCCCAGAGTATTCCGGGTCGAGATCACAGCGGATACAGAAAAACATGTGGAGGCCTATACAGAAGCAGCAAGGCAGGCGTTGTATGATTATTCAGAGAAGCTGAAGGAGAAAATGGGAGAACATACGCTGGAGCTGCTTTCTGAGACGCAGACCGAGCGCATCGATCAGGAAATTCAGGATTATCAGACCAGTATTCTGAATACCTATAACAATCTGTTTTCCAATTTAAAAACGATGCAGTCTGATCTGAAAACGATAAAGGATCAGGAAGGTGAGACCATTGTAGTTGGAGAGGAAGTAACCTATGAAAATCCGGTGAAAGATGGCGTAAAATATGCGGTTATAGGTCTGGTTCTCGGGGCTTTTCTGGCAGCCTTTGTTCTGGTTGTCATGTATCTGATGAGCGGCAGACTGCAGGGCCTGGATGACTTCCGGCAGGAATTTGAGATGCCGTTGCTGGGCCATGTTACCGGAAGAGAGGGCAAAAAGCGTCCGTTTGGTTTTGTTGACAGCTGGCTGACACACCTGGAAGAGGGCGGATATGCGGATATCACTTATGAGGAGCGCGTAAAAATTGCGGCGTCTAATGTAAAGACGGCAGCCAGAGAGGCTGGAGTGACAAAGCTTATGCTTGCGGGTACCATCGCAAGGGAGGAGGCAGAAGCATTTCGTGCAGAATTTGTCAGAGAGCTGGGGGAACTCACACTTTCTGATTATGAACGCATTGTATTTCAGGCAGCTGCGCTGGATGAGATAGGTAATTACGAAGGTGTGATCTTCCTGGAGAAGCAGGGAGTATCCTATAGCAAACTGATTAAGAAGGAGCGTGCAATGGCTGCTGACAGAGGCGTCAGAGTGCTGGGCACAGTGGTATTATAAATTTAAGGAAAATAAGACAGGAAACGCCCTGCAGCAGATAGATGGCTGCAGGGCGTTTCCTGGCTTGTATGTGGTTAAACGGCAGTTTTTCCCGAGGAGCTTCTGTTCAGATATTCGCAGAAAATTGCGATAAGATCCTTGGGGCAAGGCGTCTTATCTGTCCAGACAGGGCAGCCGGTCATCTGAATGAGCAGCTGCCGACCGTTATTTTTCATCATTACATTACGGATAGTCCGAATGTCCCGTTCCACGTTGCTGACCGTGGTGGCATGTTCAAAGGCAATGGTCATATAAATTTCCTTTTTGATACACTGGAGGCGGGTAGGATCCTGAATGGCCAATTCCACGGCGCGGATGAAATAATGATACCCACAGTAGTGACTGAATACGCCAACTGAGCTTAGCAGGGTCTGGATTGTTTGTTTCATACTAGAAAACTCCCCTCGTGATAAAAATAAACAAACAGATACGGTGAAATGTTTGTTGTATGAAATAATAACGGATAGAGGGATAAAATTCCTTCAAAAAAATAAAAATGAAAGAAAAATAAAAAAGTACTTGCATTTTCTTGGTTGCTTGACTATAATAAACCAAAACATTGAAAGACAAATGTCCGCGAGGAAAAGACATTCCGGAATGGACCGGTGAGGAGGAGCGAAACATGTATTCATTAGATGAAGTGAAGGTGACAGACAGCGAAGTAGCAGCGGCGATTGAGGCGGAGATGGCGCGCCAGAACAGCCACATTGAGTTAATTGCATCGGAAAACTGGGTATCCAAGGCAGTGATGGCAGCCATGGGAAGCCCGTTGACCAATAAATACGCGGAAGGATATCCGGGAAAACGCTATTACGGCGGCTGTGAATGTGTAGACGAGGTAGAGCGTCTGGCAATCGAGCGGGCAAAGAAGCTGTTCGGCTGCGAGTACGTGAATGTACAGCCCCACTCCGGCGCTCAGGCCAATATGGCAGTGCAGTTCGCCATGCTGAAGCCGGGAGATACGATTATGGGACAGAACCTGGCACACGGCGGACATCTGACTCACGGAAGCCCCGCCAATTTCTCCGGCACCTATTTTCATGTAGTACCTTACGGAGTCAACGATGACGGCGTGCTGGACTATGACGAGATTCTTCGGATTGCGAAGGAATGCAGGCCGAAAATGATCATTGCAGGAGCCAGCGCCTACGCAAGAACCATTGATTTCAAACGGTTCCGGGAGATTGCAGATGAGGTGGGTGCTTACCTGATGGTAGACATGGCGCACATCGCGGGACTGGTGGCGGCAGGCGTGCATCCGAGCCCGATTCCCTATGCCCATGTGACGACAACGACCACACACAAGACCTTACGGGGACCGAGAGGCGGCATGATTCTCTCCGACGCGGAGACGGCGAAGCAGTTTCATTTCAATAAGGCCGTATTTCCGGGAATCCAGGGCGGCCCGCTGATGCATGTGATTGCAGCCAAGGCAGTCTGCTTCCAGGAGGCGCTGCAGCCTGAATATAGAGAATATCAGCAGCAGATTGTGAAGAACGCCCAGGCACTCTGCAAGGGACTGATGGATCGGGGAATCAAGATTGTGTCAGGTGGTACGGACAATCATCTGATGCTGCTGGATCTGACGCCCTTTGATCTGACCGGTAAAGAGGTGGAAAATCTGCTGGATGGAGCCAATATCACAGCGAATAAGAACACCATTCCCAACGATCCCAAGTCCGCGTTTGTGACCAGCGGCGTCCGGATCGGAACTCCGGCAGTTACAGCCAGAGGGCTGAAGGAAGAGGATATGGAGACCATCGCCGAGGCGGTAGCCCTGATGATCAGAGAGGGGGAAAGCGCCGCAGAAAAGGCGAAGGCCCTGGTCAAGAGCCTGACAGACAAATATCCGCTGGATATGTAAAAATACAGAGAAAACAGTGTGTGCCCCCGGAACCGGATAGCGGTTTCCGGGGGTTTTTGACGGCCCGGATTTAGGCAAATTAAGAATTAATTAAATAGTTTTTCGTATATCTCTGTGCTATACTGAACATATATAACACTAGATATGGCAGTCGGCGGGAAAATAGCCGGGCTGCGCGCACAGGAGAGAGAGCATGGCGCAGAAAAGAGAACCTGTGATTCAGGTAAAGAATCTGTACAAGATCTACCGGGTCGGCGAGAACAAGGTACGGGCGCTGAACGGTGTGGATTTGACCATCTACCGGGGCGAGTTTTGTTCCATTGTGGGAACCTCCGGTTCCGGTAAGTCAACGATGCTGAATATGCTGGCAGGTCTGGAGAAGCCCACCAAGGGCGAGATTGTCATTGCAGGACAGCATCTGGAAAAAATGAATGAGAATCAGCTGGTAAAGTTCCGGCGGGAGCATGTGGGCTTTATTTTTCAGTCCTTTAATCTGCTGGGAACCATGGACGCAGTGGAAAATGTGGCGCTGCCGTTGATGTTCCGGGGGATTCCGAAGAAGGAACGGATGGCGAAGGCAGATAAAATGCTGGATCTGGTAGGACTGTCCAAGCACAAGGATCATCGCCCCAACGAGATGTCGGGCGGTCAGCAGCAGCGTGTGGGCGTGGCCAGGGCGCTGGTAGTGGATCCGGAGATTATCTTTGCGGATGAGCCTACGGGAAATCTGGATTCCAATACATCGGCAGAGGTCATGCGGCTGATGCAGAAGATTGTGCGGGAGCGGAACCAGACGCTGGTTATGGTAACCCACGACAATCATCTGGCCAGCTTTGCGGACCGGATTTTCCATATTATAGACGGTAAGATTGTGAAGATAGAAGACAACCGAAATAAATCAGAGCAGATAGAGGGGGAATAAGAAAAATGAAGAATAAGTGGATGAAAAAAATACTGGTGCTGATGATGTGCGGCGCGCTGGCAGTTCCGGCGGCAGGAATGGCGCAGCCTATGGTGGCGCAGGCGGAAGAAACTGATACCGCTGACGCAGCGTATAAGACAAAGGCCATTTCATTATTGGAACAGTATTATTTGAAAGAACAAAAAGCAATAGAGAATCAAGGAAAAAAAGACGAGGCAGAGAAGTATAGAGATGGACAGATTGAGTTAATCAAACGCGATGAAGTTACGTCTAAAAAGGTAATTGATGGAATTGTAAGTGATGCAGAGGCACAGTTTAAGGCCTATGGCACACCCTCTGCCACTCCTGACGACAGCGACACCCCCGATACCACCCCAACGACCACCAACAATAACATCATGGTGGGCGGTAATTGGGTAACCCCGGTGGCCAACGCGGGCCAGCAGGTCAACGTGGTGCTTCCGGTGGTCAACATGGGACGTACCCGTGTGAAAAATGTGGTAGTGACTCCGGCTATCAGCGAGGACGCGGCAAAATGGCCCTTTGAGATTGAAACCTCCAATTACAGCCAGACCATCGACCGTCTGCCGGGTACAGACGACGGCGGTACGGATATGGAGCGGCGCCGGGAGCTGACCTGGACGCTGAGAACCCGGAAGGACGCTCCCAGCGGCTATATGCCCATTTCCTTTAATGTAACCTTTGAAAATGATGATAAGAGCCTGAGCAATGTAACCTTGACTTCCTATGTAAAAGTAGTGGGAACCACAGGAATCTCAGCGGACGGCAAGTCCTCTACACCCCGTGTCATTGTAACCGGATTTTCCACCAGTCCGGAGACCGTACACGCAGGCGACACCTTCACGCTGACCCTGCACATGCAGAACACCTCCAAGGCTACCGCGGTAAAGAATATGGTATTTGATATCCAGGCAGCCAGCGAGAGCACCGATACCACCTATGTGGCGGCTTCCTTCCTGCCCACCGCAGGATCCAGCACCGTATTCGTGGACAAGATTGCGGCAGGCGCGAACAAGGACATCAGCATTGAGCTGGAGGCCCGTTCCGACCTGGCCCAGAAGCCTTACGTCATCAATGTAAAGATGGATTATGAGGACGAGAGTGTCAACGCTTATGAGAATACCGCCAGTGTATCCATTCCGGTGCGCCAGGAGGCACGGGTTGACACCAGCAGTATCGAGGTGACGCCCCAGTCCATCGAGGTGGGCGGTGAGGCCAACGTATCCTTCAGCCTCTATAATATCGGAAAAACCAAGCTTTACAATGCTTCTGTAAAGTTCCAGGCAGATTCCGTCACCGGCGGCGACACCTATCTGGGTAATATCGATCCGGGCGCAACCGGTTCCGTGGACGCGTATCTGAGCGGCGCGGCAGCCACCACAGACGATGGCAAGGTGAAAATTCTCATTACCTTTGAGGACGAGTCCGGAGAAAAAACAACCGTCGAGAAAGAGATGGAACTCTATGTGACGGAAATGATGAATTATGATGATGGAATGACGGACGACGGAATGATGGACGATGGCGGTCAGTCCCAGGGCGGTTTCAAGATCTGGTATGTCCTGGTTCCGCTGGTGCTTATCCTTGCAGCCGTTGCGGCGGTTATCATCATTCGTAAGAAAAAGGCAAAGAAAGCGGCAGCTCTTCTGGACGCAGAGGATCTGGACGGCCTGGAGGAAGTGGATCTGGGCGAGGACACAGAAGACACTGACGACGCAGACGATACAGAAAAGGAGTAATCCATGAGTTTTAGCGATTTGCTCAAAATGAGTCTGAGCAGCCTCTGGAGACGGAAGCTCAGAACAGTTCTGACGGTGCTGGGCGTAGTTGTGGGAACGGCTTCCATTATGGTTATGATTTCCCTGGGACTGGGACTCAGCAAGTCCAATATGGAACAGATCGAGCAGTACGGAGGCCTGACCACGATTACGGTCTACCCCAATGAAAGTGGCGGCGGAATGAATTACGGCGGGGGCGGCATGGCCATGACTGCGGAAAGCAGTATGTCGGGCTCTGCAGGCAATGAGCCGATCCGGATCAATGACACCATGATGGAGACGCTGGCAGCCATCGATCATGTGGAGCTCGCCTCACCGGTTCTCTCCACCTCAGCCATTGCCAAGTATGGGAAATGGGAAGCTTATCTAAATATCCAGGGTATGAGTAAGGAAGCCCTGCAGAAGATGAACCTGGAGCTGACAGAGGGAAGCGAGCTGCCGCTGTCAGACTCGGAGCTGAAATTCTTATACGGCAATACGGTAATCACAGACTTCTATGACGCAAAGACGAACCAGTATTACTGGGATACGGGCCAGCTGGCAGACATTGATTATATGAAGGATCCGCTGTTTATCATTTTCGATACGGACGCCTACTGGAACAGCAAGAATGGCGGTACCGACGAGAACGGAGCTCCGGTGGCCGCACCGAAGAAGTATCTGATTCCGGCCTGCGGCGTGATGGCGGGTACAGAAAATGACTATACGGAGAATTCCAACAGCGTCCTCTGTGATGTGGAAGCGCTGAAAATGCAGCTGAAAAAGATTTATAAGGGAAAGGCCATTCCGGGCCAACCTACCAACAAGTCCGGCAAGCCCTATAAAGAGATTTATTACGATTCCGCCTATATCCGTGTGGACGATATGAAGAATGTCAAGGCTGTGCAGCAGGAGATCAAAAACCTGGGTCTGCAGGCCAGCAGCAACGCGGAGTGGATGGAGCAGGTGCAGCAGAGTTCCCGTTCCATTCAGGCAACCCTGGGCGGTATCGGCGCCGTATCCCTGTTCGTGGCGGCGATCGGTATCGCGAATACCATGATGATGTCCATCTATGAGCGCACCAAGGAAATCGGCGTTATGAAGGTGCTGGGCTGCGATATGGCGGCTATCCGGAATATGTTTCTGGCAGAGGCCGGCTTCATCGGCCTGATCGGCGGCGTAGTAGGAATCATGCTCAGTTATATCATTTCAGCGGTCATTAATTTCGTGGTGAGGGAGAGTTACGCCAATATCTCCTATATTCCTCCGTATCTGACCCTGCTGGCGCTTGTTTTTGCAGTGGTGATCGGTATGCTGGCCGGATTGTTCCCGGCGCTTCGGGCTATGCGTTTAAGTCCGCTGGCGGCGATACGAAACGAGTAAGAGAAAAGCCCGAAAGAGGGCTGCAGATAGAAGTAAAGACGGTAAGAGAACATGAAAAAGAACAGCAAAAAGAGACGGAAAAAAGCATTACTCCGGCTGCAATATGTTCTGACGGGAGCAGCGGTGGTCTGCGTGGCAGTCATTGCCCTGCTTCTGGTCAATGTACTCCGAGACGAGAAAGAGAGCAGACCCGGCAGCAACGCTGGGCCTGCTCTTTTGGAGTCAGGGGAAGATACAGCTGCTGCAACGGAAACAGAAATAGAAACAACGACAGATGGGCAGCGGGACGAAAGAAAAGAGGACGTTTTGCAAAGTCCGGAAGAGCTGGCTTCGGAACCCGGGGTTTCCCGTATCCGTATCGTACTGGATCCCGGTCACGGCGGCCCAGGAACCACCGATGAGCAGGAACTGGGTGCGAAATACCGGGATACTTTCGAGAAATACCTGACCCTGAAAATCGCCCGGGCAGCAGGGCAAGAGCTGTCCACCTACGGCAATGTGGAAGTCCTGTACACCCGGGAGACAGACAAAGCCATGACCTTGAAGGAGCGGGCGGCCTGTGCTAAAGCTGTGGACGGGGACTGCCTGATTAGCTTTCATCTTAACGCCTCCGAGGAGCATCATTTTTTCGGATCTGAGGTATTCACCTCAGCCTTTGGAACGTATTATGCCTTTGGAAAGGGAATGGGCGATCAGGTGCTGAAGCAACTGGAGGCAGACGGCTTTGTATCCAAAGGGGTGAAAACCAGATTGGGCCGGAAGGGGTCTGATTATTACGGAATTATCCGCGAAAGTAAAGAACAGGGAATTCCCGCGATAATCATTGAACACGGTTATATGGATCAGGACGGCGACTGGAGCCGTATGGATACCGATGAGAAGTTAATACAGCTTGGAAAAAGCGACGCTGCCGGAATCGCCGCGTTCTTTGGCTTGCAGAAGGGGAAAAATCTGCCGGAGCTGCCCGCTGCTGATACCACGGAACCGGTATCTTCTCCGGTGCGTCCCGATACCACCGATCCGGTCAACGTTTACTACACACTGACCCGCCAGGATCCGGCGAACGCCCAGATCACCCTCCACGCAGAAGATCCCGACAGCCGCGTCATGTATTATGATTACAGTACGGACACAGGGGCTACCTGGTCCGAACTGTATCTGTGGCCGGAGGAAACCGGTCCCGACATCACTTTTGTGCTCCCTGTGACGGAAGCCAAAGAAGCGGAGCTTCTGATACGTGCCTATAACACCTACGAGCTCCGAACAGAAGCTGTCCGTAGATAAAAAAACAGCCGGGAGTGTCCTACACAAACTTTCCTACGCGAGCCTGACGAGTCTGGAAAATTTGTGTAGAGCGCTCCCGGCGTCCGTTATATCAACGCTCTTTCAAGCCTAAAAGCTTAGCTCCATTCTTATAGAGAATTTTCTCCAATTCTTCCTCCGTAAAGCCAATCCGTCTGATGTACTCCACATCCTCCTTCTGGCCGCTCCAGGGAGAATCAGTGGCAAAGAGAATCCGGTCAATGCCGTGATGCCGACTCATGCGGAGAATCTGCTCCGGCAGGGCCAGGCGCAGAATATAGGCCAGATCCATGTAGTAGCTGCCGCCCACCAGAAGCTGCTCGGATTCATTTTCCATATCGTGTCCGCCCAAATGGGCCAGAATCAGCCGGGAGGTATCTCCTTTATCCCCGGGAAAGACGTCCTCAAGCATGTGGTGCAGTCTGGCCGGGGTGGCGTTTACCTGGCGCGGAAAGCCCAGATCCCGGCCGCAGTGGATGGACACGAGAAGTCCCAGCTCGGTGGCATAGCCGATGATACGCTCATAACGGATATCATCGATGTAAGTGTTCTGATAGGTGGGATGGAGCTTAATGCCCTTCAGTCCCATATCCCGGATAGCCCGGAGCTCGCCCTTGTAGTCGGGGGAATCCGGGTGGATACCGCCGAAGCTGATGATAGACAGGCCGTCCTCGTCCGGCTCCTCATGGGTGATGGAACAGGCAAATTCATTGATGTGGCGGAACTGGGAGGGCTTCGTTACGATGGGAAGCACCACCGAATGGGTGACCCCGGCCTCCTTCATAGAGTGTTTCAGATCCTCCAGGGTGCCGTCCGTGTAGGCCACCACCCGGCCCACCTGCTCCAGGTTGCAGACCGCCCGGTGAGCCACTGTGTTCGGAAATATATGTGTGTGAAAGTCAATAATCATTGCGAAAATCCTCCTGTAAATCCATAAAATGAAGCATGCGTACTAACTGACGAATGGAATGAAAAAAGGAATTCTGAAGATTCAGAATTCCTTTTCGATGAGAGCGATAGACGGGGCTCGAACCCGCGGTCTCGACCTTGGCAAGGTCGCGCGTTACCAACTACGCCACTATCGCATTTGTGTCGGCTGTTTTTCATCAGCGACATGTTGTATCTTACAGGATTTCGACTCATTTGTCAACAGGTTTTTCAAAAAAAGTTAAAAAAATTTCCGATAGGGTGCAAACCCTTGTAAACAGGCTGATTATTTCCTATAATAGAAGCCAGTGGGAAGAACGATACAGGGAGGAATATACCGCATGAGTTATGCAGATCAGATATTTAAGGAGATGTGCAGGGATATCATTGAAAATGGTACCAGCACAGAGGGAGAAAAGGTACGTCCCAAATGGGAGGACGGCACCTCTGCCTACACCATCAAGCGCTTCGGCGTGGTGAACCGCTACGATTTATCGAAGGAATTTCCGGCTCTGACACTCAGAAGAACAGGGCTTAAGAGCTGCATGGACGAGATTCTCTGGATCTATCAGAAGAAATCCAACAATATCCATGACCTGAACAGCCATATCTGGGACGAGTGGGCCGATGAGACAGGCTCCATCGGAAAGGCCTACGGTTATCAGATCGGCGTGAAGAGCCATTACCGGGAGGGAGATATGGATCAGATGGATCGGGTGCTTTTCGATCTGAAGCAGAATCCCTACAGTCGCCGGATTATGACAAATACCTATGTATTTTCGGATTTAAGTGAAATGCACCTGTATCCTTGCGCCTATGGCGTCACCTACAATGTGACCAAGAAGCCGGGCCAGGAGAAGCTGGTGCTGAATATGGTGCTGAACCAGCGCTCCCAGGATGTGCTGGCGGCCAATAACTGGAATGTGTGCCAGTACGCGATTCTGCTGATGATGGTGGCCCAGGTCTGTGATATGGTTCCCGGCGAGCTGGTTCATGTGATTGCGGACGCCCATATCTACGACCGCCATGTGGACATTGTCAGAAAGCTGATTGAGCGTCCGGAGCATCCGGCGCCGAAGGTATGGCTGAACCCGGAGGTGAAGGATTTTTACGCGTTTACCACGGAGGATCTGCACGTGGAGGGGTACGAGACCGAGCCCCAGATCAAGGACATTCCGATTGCAGTGTAAGACAAAAATATGGAAAAGGAGACTTTGATTTATGAATTTGATCGTTGCTGTAGATAAAAACTGGGCCATCGGCTATCAGAACAAGCTGCTGGTCAGTATCCCGGAGGATATGAAGTTCTTTCGGAATGAGACGACGGGAAAGGTGGTCGTGATGGGCCGGAAGACCCTGGAAACCTTTCCGAACGGCCTGCCCTTAAAGAACCGTACCAACATTGTGCTGACCCGCAATCCCGATTATAAAGTAAAGGGAGCGGAGGTCTGCGGCTCTGTGGAGGAGGCTCTGGAACTGATCAGCGCATATCCGCCGGAGGACGTGTATATTATCGGCGGAGATACCATTTACAAGCAGTTTCTGCCCTATTGCGATACCGCCCATGTGACCCGGATTGATCACGCGTACATGGCAGACGCCTGGTTCCCGAACCTGGAGCAGGATCCGGAATGGGAGCTGACAGGGGAGAGCGAGGAAAAGACCTATTTCGATCTGGAGTTCAGTTTCTGCAAATACGAGCGAAAAAAATAAGAAGTCCGCGCTTTTTCTCATTGCAGTATCAAAGAATCTGATCTATAATAATACCAATTTAGTTGCCGCGAACGATGCGAACGGTGCTGAAAGAACGATCAGGAGGAGAAAATCATGGAAAAGAAAAATTTAGACTGGTCCAATATCGGTTTTGGATACGTACAGACAGATAAGCGTTACGTATCCAATTATAAGAACGGTGCATGGGACGAAGGCACCCTCACAGACGACGCGAATATCGTTCTGAACGAGTGCGCAGGCGTTCTGCAGTATGCCCAGACCGTGTTTGAGGGTATGAAGGCATATACCACGGAGCAGGGCAAGACGGTTATCTTCCGCCCGGATCTGAACGCCGAGCGCATGGTACAGTCTGCGAAGCGCCTGGAAATGCCGGTATTCCCGGAGGATCGCTTTGTTGACGCCGTAGTACAGACTGTAAAGGCAAATGAAGCATACGTACCGCCTTACGGAACAGGCGCTACCCTGTATCTGCGTCCGTATATGTTCGGAACCAACCCGGTTATCGGCGTAAAGCCGGCTGACGAGTATCAGTTCCGTGTATTCGGCACCCCGGTAGGCCCCTATTTTAAGGGAGGCGCAAAGCCCCTTACCATCAAGGTATCGGATTTTGACCGGGCAGCTCCCCATGGAACAGGCCATATCAAGGCAGGCCTGAACTACGCCATGAGCCTGCATGCCATTGTGACAGCCCATCAGGAGGGCTTCGATGAGAATATGTACCTGGATGCAGCCACCAGAACCCATGTGGAGGAGACCGGCGGCGCGAACTTCCTGTTCGTGACTAAGGACGGCAAGCTGGTGACACCCAAGTCCGACAGCATTCTTCCGTCTATCACACGCCGCTCCCTGTTATACGTGGCAAAGGAGTATCTGGGCATGGAAGTGGAGGAACGGGTTGTACCCTTCGAGGAGGTAAAGGAATTCGCAGAGTGCGGACTCTGCGGAACCGCAGCCGTGATCTCTCCGGTAGGAAAGATCGTAGATCATGGCAAGGAGATCTGCTTCCCCAGCGGAATGACAGAGATGGGACCGGTTACCAGAAAGCTGTATGATACGCTGACCGGTATCCAGATGGGCCGCATAGAGGCTCCGAAGGGCTGGATCTACGTGGTAGAGTAAGCGGGAATCCGAAGAGAATTTACAGAAGAGGCGGAATAAGGAAACTTGTTCCGTCTTTTTTTGCGAAACCGGGAATTCCGAAGGAATTCCTGTATTCTGCTTGCAACCCTGCCGGGAAAACCTTATAATAAAAGATAAATCTGTAACAAAGGATGGTGAAGAAGAGCCAGATGGCAAATAAAAAGAAAAGGAGAAGGCTTTTCTCTTATCTGTTCAGCTATGATATGAACCTGATCGTGGCAGTCTTATTTCTGATTGTATTCGGTCTGGTGATGATATACAGCGCCAGCTATTATACGGCGAGTATGAGCGACGCATTTAACCATGATCCTACATTTCTCTTAAAGAGCCAGCTGAAATACAGTATCCTGGGAATCCTGGTGATGCTGGTGATCGCAAATGTGGATTACCATTTCTGGCGGCATTTCGCGATTCTGGGCTTTCTCGCCTCGATACTCCTGATTGGGCTTCTGCTGGTTCCGGGGCTGGGCGTTACGGTAAAGGGCGCGACCCGCTGGATCCGAATTCCGGGTCTGGGCCAGTTCCAGGTGGCGGAGCCGGTCAAGGTAGCGATGATTTTGTTTTCAGCGAGCTACATTGGGAAATATTCCGGCAGGCTGAAGAGCATAAAGGCTTTTATTGTAATGATGCTGCCGACGGCAGTGATATCCTTTATGATTCTGGAAATCAGTAATAACATGAGTACGGCTACCATCGTGCTGGGAATCAGCTTTCTGATGGCCTTTATGGTGTACCCTAAGTACTGGCCCTTTGTGCTGCTTGGCGGCGCGGGAGCCGGCGGCGTGGGAGCGCTGATCTTTTATTTGAAGAAGAAGCTGGCTGCGGGAACCACAGGAAATGGAGGGGGCTTCCGGAGCGTCCGGATCATGGCCTGGCTGGATCCCTATTCCTATGAGTCAGACAAGGCCTATCAGTCCCTGCAGGCGCTGTACGCCATCGGCTCCGGCGGCTTGTTTGGAAAGGGGCTGGGCAACAGTATCCAGAAGCTGGGACGTATCCCGGAGCCCTACAACGATATGATTTTTTCGATTATCTGCGAGGAACTGGGAATCTTCGGTGCGGGCCTTATCATTCTGATGTTTATCTATCTGCTGTACCGGCTGTACAGCGTGGCCCAGGAGGCAGATGACATTTTCGGAAGGCTGCTGGCCATAGGCGTCTTTTCTCATGTGGCCCTGCAGGTGGTATTGAATCTGATGGTAGTGACCAGTCTGTTTCCGACCACAGGTGTTACCCTGCCCTTCTTCAGCTATGGAGGAACGGCGTCGGTATTCCTGCTGTTCGAGATCGGTATGGTATTAAATGTAGAAAAGCAGAGTCGTTTTAAAAGAGAGAGAGGTAACCTGTAAGTGGTTACAGAGAATTGCGGGAGGCAGGAGTAATGAGAGAGCATACGAAAGTAATTAAAATCGGCGACCGGGTCATCGGAGGCGGGAATCCGATCCTGATTCAGTCCATGACCAACACCAGGACCGAGGACGTGCAGGCAACCGTAGCCCAGATTCAGGCGCTGACGGCTGCAGGCTGCGATATTATCCGCTGCGCGGTTCCTACCATGGAGGCGGCAGAGGCACTGTCAGAGATTAAGAAGCAGATCACCATTCCGCTGGTGGCAGATATTCATTTTGATTATAAGCTGGCGCTGGCCGCTATCGAGCATGGCGCGGATAAGATCCGTATCAATCCGGGCAATATCGGAAGCCGGGAACGGGTGCAGGCCGTGGTAGACGCCGCGAAGGAGCGTAAGATTCCTATCCGCGTGGGCGTCAACAGCGGTTCCCTGGAGAAGGAGCTGGTGGAAAAATATCACGGCGTAACCGCGGAGGGAATCGTGGAGAGCGCCCTGGATAAGGTCCACAGTATTGAGGATATGGGCTATGACAACCTGGTCATCAGTATCAAGTCCTCCGATGTAATGATGTGCGCAAAAGCCCATGAGCTGATTGCGAAGGAGACGTCTTATCCGCTCCATGTGGGAATCACCGAGTCCGGAACCCTGTATTCCGGCAATATCAAGTCTGCGGTAGGTCTGGGAATCATTCTCTATCAGGGCATTGGCGACACCATTCGCGTATCCCTGACCGGAGATCCCCTGGAGGAGATTCGTTCCGCAAAGCGTATTTTAAAGACGCTGGGGCTCCGTAAAGGCGGTATCGAGGTGGTATCCTGTCCGACCTGCGGAAGAACCCAGATCGATCTCATCGGCCTGGCCAATCAGGTAGAGCGGATGGTAGAGGATATTCCGTTCAATGATATCAAGGTAGCCGTCATGGGCTGCGTGGTCAACGGACCGGGCGAGGCCAAGGAGGCTGATATCGGAATCGCAGGCGGCAAGGGAACCGGTATGCTGATTAAGAAGGGCGAGATCGTCCGGAGAATGCCGGAGAACGAGCTGCTGGGCGCATTGCGGGAAGAGCTGCTGCACTGGAATGAGAATTAGGGAGAGATAACATGCAGAAAATGTTCGCGGAGGTATTTCCGCCCCTGCGCGTGGAGAAGGGTCTGTCTGACCTTCTGGAGCAGGTGCGGGTGGAGAAGGTGACCTCCAACCGGGCAAAAAATTTTATAAGAGTGTATCTTGTGAGCGGAAAGCTGATCCATAAGGAGCAGCTTTTTCAGCTTGAAAAGACATTAAAGAAGCAGCTGTTCGGCACGGCGGATATCACGGTGAAGGTTCTGGAGCGCTACGAGCTGTCGGAACAGTATACGCCGGAAAAGCTGATGGAGCTCTATAAGGACAGTATTCTGTATGAGCTGCGTCATTACAGTATGCTGGAATACAACCTGTTCCGGGGGGCAAAAATCGATTTCCCGGAAAACCGGGTCATGAAGCTGGAAATGCAGAAAACGACCCTGGGAGAGGACGCGGCCGACGAGCTTATCCGCATTCTCTACAAGATTTTCACGGAACGCTGTGGATTAGACGTGAAGATTCAGGTAGAGTTTGTGGATAAAAAGGAAGAAAAGAAGAAGCGGACCGGCCGGGCAGATGTGGAAAAGCAGGCGGAGGCTCTGAACGCGGCCATGTGGGCGGCGAAGCAGGCAGCCGACGCGGCGGGCGGAGCAGAGGGGCAGGAGGCAGAAGGAGCGGCTGCAGCCGGTGCCAAGGCAGAGAAGAAGCCAGCGGCCAAAGCAGAAGGAAAAAAGAACTTCGGCAATTTCGGCAAGAGCGAGTACGCCTACGGCAAGACCCTGCGAAGCGGCGGAGGCTTCCGGAGCCGCGGCAATTCGAATAATCCCGACGTGCTCTATGGACGTGATTTCGACGACAGCGAGCTGACTGATCTGGTGCAGGTGATCGGAGAGATGGGCGAGGTGGTGATCCACGGTCAGGTGACCGGCTGGGACGAGCGGGAGATCCGCGGGGAAAAGACCATCGTGACCATTACCGTGACAGATTATACGGATACGATCCGGATTAAGATTTTTGAGAAAAACGACGAGCTGGAAGCCTTCCGGGAGAAGGTGAAAAAGGGATCCTTTATCAAGCTGAAGGGTCTGACTGCCATGGACCGTTTTGACAACGAGCTGACCATCAGCTCCGTGGTGGGAATAAAAAAGTCATCGGATTTCCGGACGCCCCGGACGGACAACAGCGAGCTGAAGCGGGTGGAGCTCCATTGCCATACGAAAATGAGCGACATGGACGGCGTCTCTGATGTGAAAAGTATCATCGAACGGGCCAAAGCCTGGGGGCATACGGCTATCGCGGTGACGGATCACGGCGTGGTACAGGCTTACCCGGAGGCCAGTCACAGTCTGGGCAAGGGCGATCCCTTTAAAATAATCTACGGTGTGGAGGGCTATCTGGTCGACGACCTGAAGGACATCGTCACCGACGCGGCAGGACAGAGCCTGGACGACGTCTATGTGGTGTTTGATATCGAGACGACAGGCTTTTCTGCGGAAAATGACCGGATCATTGAGATTGGCGCGGTGCGGGTGGAAAAGGGAGAAATTACAGACCGATTCAGCGTATTTGTCAATCCCCAGGTGCCGATTCCCTTTGAAATCGAGAAGCTGACCGGAATCAGCGACGAGATGGTGCTGGGAGAGCCCACCATAGAGGAGATATTGCCCCGGTTCCTGGAATTCTGCAGGGGAGCTGTCATGGTGGCCCACAATGCGGGCTTTGATATGAGCTTTATCCGCAAAAACAGCGAGCGGCAGGGACTGCCCTGTGAATTTACGGTGGTGGATACGGTGGCCCTGGCCCGGATTCTGCTGCCCCAGCTGAACCGTTATAAGCTGGATCATGTGGCCAAGGCCCTGAATGTATCCCTGGAAAATCATCACCGGGCCGTGGACGACGCAGGCTGTACAGCGGAAATTTTTGTAAAATTTGTGCAAATGCTGAAGGAGCGGGACGTCTTTGACCTGAACGGCGTCAACCAGATGAGCACCCTGGACGGGGAGGCCATTAAGAAGCTGCCCTCCCATCATGTGATTATTCTGGCGAAAAATGAGATTGGCCGGGTGAATCTGTACCGGATGGTATCCTGGTCCCATATGGATTATTTTGCCCGGGTGCCGAGAATTCCCAAAAGCGTGCTCCAGAAGCACCGGGAGGGATTGATCGTAGGCTCCGCCTGCGAGGCCGGAGAGCTCTATCAGGCTCTGGTCCGTTCCGCGCCCGATGAGGAAATCGCAAGGCTGGTGAATTTCTATGACTATCTGGAAATCCAGCCCCTGGGTAACAATGAATTTATGCTGCGGGGAGAACGCCCCACCTTTGAGTCACGGGAGGATCTGATCCGTCTGAATAAAAAGATCGTGTCGCTGGGCGAACAGTTTCACAAGCCTGTGGTGGCTACCTGCGACGTACATTTCCTGAATCCAGAGGACGAGGTCTACCGCCGGATTATCATGGCCGGAAAGGGCTTCAAGGACGCGGACGATCAGGCGCCGCTGTATCTTCGGACTACCGAGGAAATGCTGGCGGAATTTGAGTATCTGGGAAGCGACAAGGCAGAAGAGGTAGTTATCACTAACACGAATAAGATTGCGGATATGATTGAGCGGATATCCCCGGTGCGCCCGGATAAGTGCCCGCCGGTCATCGAAAATTCCGATCAAACCCTTCGTGATATCTGTTATGAGAAGGCTCATTCCATCTACGGGGAGAAACTGCCTCCCGTGGTAACGGAGCGTCTGGAGAAGGAGCTTCATTCCATTATCTCCAACGGCTTTGCGGTTATGTATATCATCGCCCAGAAGCTGGTGTGGAAATCCAATGCGGACGGCTATCTGGTAGGCTCCCGTGGTTCCGTAGGATCCTCCTTCGTAGCCACCATGGCCGGAATTACCGAGGTCAATCCGCTGCCGCCCCATTACTATTGTCCCTCCTGCCATTACAGTGATTTTGAGTCGGATGAGGTGCGGAAATACGCGGGCGCGGCCGGCTGCGACATGCCGGATAAGGCCTGTCCGGTCTGCGGAGGCCCCCTGAAGAAGGAGGGCTTCGATATTCCCTTCGAGACCTTTCTGGGCTTTAAGGGAGATAAGGAGCCAGATATCGACCTGAACTTTTCCGGCGATTACCAGTCCAAGGCTCACAAATACACGGAGGTTATCTTCGGTACGGGCCAGACCTTCCGGGCGGGAACCATCGGAACCCTGGCGGACAAGACGGCCTTCGGTTATGTGAAGAATTATTATGAGGAGCGGGGCCAGCACAAGCGGAACTGTGAGATAGACCGTATCGTGCAGGGCTGCGTGGGCGTGCGCCGTTCTACGGGCCAGCACCCGGGTGGAATTGTCGTACTGCCCCACGGGGAGGAAATCCATTCCTTTACGCCCATTCAGCATCCTGCCAACGATATGACCACGGACATCATTACCACCCATTTTGACTATCACTCCATCGACCACAACCTGTTGAAGCTGGATATTCTGGGACACGATGATCCGACCATGATTCGTATGCTGGAGGATCTGACCGGGCTGGACGCGAAAACCATTCCTCTGGACGATCAGGGCGTGATGTCCCTGTTTAAGAATACGGAGGCTCTGGGCATCCGGCCGGAGGATATAGACGGCTGCCCCCTGGGGTGTCTGGGCATCCCGGAGTTTGGTACGGATTTTGTTATCCAGATGGTGTGCGACGCCAAGCCCCAGTCCTTCTCGGATCTGGTCCGGATCTCCGGACTGTCCCATGGTACCGATGTGTGGCTGAACAATGCCCAGCGGTTTATCAAGGAGGGGAAGGCTACCATTTCCACGGCCATCTGTACCCGAGACGATATCATGCTGTATCTGATTCATCAGGGCGTGGAGCCCAGCCTGTCCTTTACGATTATGGAGAGCGTGCGAAAGGGAAAGGGACTGAAGCCCGAATGGATTGAGGCCATGAAGGCAGAGGGCGTGGAGGACTGGTACATCGAGTCCTGTAAAATGATCAAGTACATGTTCCCCAAGGCCCATGCGGCGGCTTATGTTATGATGGCCTGGCGAATCGCTTACTATAAGATCAATTATCCGCTGGCCTATTACGCGGCCTATTTCAGTATCCGCGCTTCGGCATTCAGCTATGAGCTTATGTGTCAGGGAAAAGAGCGTCTGGCTTATTTTATGTCGGATTATAAGCGCCGGAGTGATTCTCTGTCCAAGAAGGAGCAGGACAGCATGAAGGATATGCATATCGTGCAGGAGATGTATGCCAGAGGCTTTGAATTCTGGCCCATCGATATCTACCGGGCGAAGGCCCATCGTTTCCAGATCATCGACGGCAAGCTGATGCCGGCCTTAAGTACCATCGAGGGCCTGGGCGATAAGGCGGCCGACCAGCTGGAGGCTGCCGCCAAGGACGGCCCCTTCCTGTCGCGGGACGACCTGCGGACCAGAAGTAAGCTGTCGAAGACGGTGGTGGACTTTATGGGAGATTTGGGGCTGTTGGGCGATTTGCCCGAGTCGAATCAGCTGTCGCTGTTTGATTATGTGTAATAGTTTTAATAAGTATGTAATGTACGGAGAACGAAGCCTTCCCCTTCTCTGAAACGCGGAATTTTTCGGGTCCATGAAAATTTTCGCTATCATCAGAGTGAGGGGAAGGCTTCGTTCTCCTGTATATAACAGACGGAAGGGTAAAAACAACCGATATAACGCTCAGGAAAAAGAACCGGCTTCCCTTGATCTGAGAATAGCCGGATTTCCCATCGTTTTGTTTGCGCTGGCGCACCCGAAGGAGCCACTGTCTGAGGCCGAAGGCCGAGTTTGGCGGTCGGGTGCGGATCAGCCGTGCGAACAAAACGGGAAATCCGTGCGTCTCAGAGAAAGGGAAGCCGGTTCTTTTTCCGTCCGTATATTATTATTATTATTATTATTATTATTATTTAGCTCTTCCGTCCCCGCGCCTGAATCAGCGCCGGCAGGGAAAACTGGAAGGTGGTAATCATGTCGTCGATAAATTCCTGCTCCGATGGCACTTTGCGAAGCAGCACCCGTATAATCATGCCGGACATACCGCAGGTAAAGAAGGAAGCCAGATATTCCCGGTAATCTTTTTCTATCACCAGGCCCAGCTCCTGCTCTGTTTTACAGATAATCAGCCGGACAGGGGTGGAAAGATCATCATAGAGAAAGTTCCGGAGCTCGTCATGCCCCAGCTCTGTGAGTACACAGGTCAGGAGCGGCCGGTTGCGCTTGATATAGTCCAGTACGAAGCGGATTACCTTTTCCGGCTCCGAGGTCAGCTCCTCGCTGATGACCACGGAGCGCAGATCCTGCTTCAGCATCCAGCGCAGCAGGGCGTAGATGTCTTCAAAATGATAATAAAAGGTCTTGCGGTTCACCCCACAGTTCTCTACGATTTCCGTGACCGTTATCTTGGAAAAGGATTTCCGGGTCAGAAGCTGTCTCAGGGAATCTGCCAGCGCCTGCTTTGTGGCCTGACTCTGTATCTCATGTTTCATCGTGTTTTATCCTCCGTAACTCAGATTAGTGTACGAAATTTCAGACCTTGAATCAAGGGAAATGATAAAGTTTATAAAAAGTTCATTTTTTCATGAAAAACAATCAAGGGTTGCAAAATAGTCAAAAAGGAATCCGGAAACTTATGTAATCTTGTAGAAGTTAGTGATAGACAACAAAAGATAATTAGAGTATGATAGGAAAGGTGGTATTTTACGAGGGGAAACTATGTAAGCGGCAACAAACCGTGGGATGGAGGTAATAGATGAGAAAAAAGTCACATATTTCACTGGCCAGATACATTGCGCAGGATATGCAGGTTCCGGTTATGACACATCACCGGAAGGCCTTTTATCTGGGAAGTATTCTTCCTGACTGTAAGCCTTCTTTTCTGACTCAGCGTCATGAGTTCACAGGAACCTTTGACATGGTGAAGGAACGTATCTGTGTATTGTCCGCGGACTCCGGTCTTTTGCTGGATAATGGTCGCGTCTTTATGCGCAGACTGGGTGAGATTGTTCACTATATTGCGGATTATTTCACCTATCCGCACAATCAGATTTACGATGGCAATCTGAAGGATCACTGTATCTACGAAAAGGAACTGAAGTTTCAGCTTCGAGCCTATGTAAGAAGCGGGGAAGCCTTCCGCGCCCGGATTGACGCGAAGAAGTTTGAGACTGCGGAAGCGGTCTGTAGCTTCATTAAGAAAGCCCATGAGGATTATCTGAAGATGAAGCATGGCGTCAAAGAGGACTGCGAGTACATCGTCCGTGTCTGCCACCAGGTAGTACAGGCGATCCTGAATCTGGTAAATCTGGCTGCGGCAAAGAAAGTGGAAGGACGTCTGTGTCCGGTGTAGCAGCATGTGATGAAAAAGAATAAGAAAAAAAGAAACCGGCTGGGTGACAATGATCACCCAGCCGATTTTATTGAAAACATGATTCTAAAAAAACTATTTCAGCAGGGAGGAAGGTACATAGCCCTGCACCTTTTCCCCGTTCTGGGTAAAGGAAATCTTGGTCCATTTCTGGCCGTCCTCACCGGTTTTTTCCTTGACAATCGCTACCTTAGTGCCGTTTTCCAGAGTTGCCCGGACGTCCGCGTAGGGGGAAGCATAGCTTCGAACCTGGGCCACACCGCCGGAAGTATTTTCGGAGGAGCTGCTGCCGGAGGAAGCGGATGTATTGGTATTGGCAGTTGCTCCCATGGTGACCAGATCAGAACGGATATAACCTTCCATGGTAGTTCCGTACAGCTGATAGGAAATCTTGTACCATTTCTTTCCGTCATTTCCGGTCTTTTCGGAAACGATGGTGGCGGTAGTGCCGGCAGACAGCTTGGAACGGATGTCAGCACTGGTGGAGGCGTAGGTACGGATATTTACAACAGCAGGCCGGATGGTGACGGTGGTAGCGCTTCCGGTGGAGGAGCCACTGGAGGAAGAACCGGAGTCACTGTTGGGATTCTGCTCTGTCAGCAGATCGCCGCGGATGTAACCGCTCATCTGATAACCGTCCACCGTATAGGAAACCTTATACCAGGTCTGACCGTCATCGCCTTTTTTTGAGGTAATCAGGCTGACAGAAGTTCCTTTGCCCAGTGTAGAGCGGATATCTGCGTTGGAAGAAGCGTAGGTCCGTACGGATACGCCATTGTCCGGTCTGACATAGCGGGTGCCGGATACATCGGTGGAAGCGGAAGAGCTGCCGCCGGGGTTCTGATCAACCAGTAGGTCGCCGCGGATATAGCCCTCCATACCGGAACCGTTTTTCTGGAAGGAAATCTTGTACCAGGTTCTGCCGTCATCGCCCTTCTTGGAGGAAAGGATGCTGGCAGCGGTACCTCTTTCCAGACGGGTGCGGATGTCCGCGTTGGTGGAGGCGTAGGTACGGATAATTGCTACGGCAGGCTTTACGTACTTCTGACCGGAAGCGGTGGAAGCATTGTTGCCGGAGGAAGTATTGGAAGAGCCGGATACGCTTCCGGATACATTTAGCAGGTCCGCACGGATAAAGCCTTCCTTGGCGTCGCCGCCGTAGGCAAAGAATACGTCGTACCATTTCAGGCCGTCGTCGCCGGTGGTCTCAGAGATGATAGACACCTTCGTGCCCTGGGACAGCTTGCAGATAATGGAAGAGCTGGTGGATGCGGAAGAACGCACATTCAGGATACGGTTCTTCACAGTGCCGGTCGCTCTGGCTGCCTCGGAGTGAAAGCCGGGCGTAAGCAGTCCGAAACAAAGTGTAAAAATCAGGAAAAAGGAAAGCAGATTTTTCTTTTTCATAAGCTTCATAATGAAACCCTCCCTTGTAGAGAAAAATAATATGAGCCACAATTTCTCGCTCATACGTTCTGCCTTAAGTATAAGCGCTCGACAGGAAAAAAGCAACGGGACAAATTCAGTCTTAAGATATTCTTAAAGTTCTTAATCCACCTGCCGGATGCCGGAGATGTCTGAATCGATCATCAGGGAATAGTTGGTGTAATACACCACGAAGCCGGGCCTGGAACCGCCGGGCTTTTTGACCTGCTTCTTCTGGACATAGTCGATCTCCACCTTATCGCCGCCCCGGTTTTTGGAATAGTAGGCGGCCAGCCGTCCGGCTTCCTCGAAGGTCCGGTCCGGAAGCTCCTGACCGTTGGTTTTCACGATGACATGGGATCCGGGTACGCCTTTGGCGTGGAACCACCAGTCGTTGCCGGTGGCAAGCTGGAAGGTCAGCTCCTCGTTCTGGTAGTTATTTTTTCCCACATAGATATCAAAGCCGTCGCCGGAAATATAGTGATAGGGGCGGGAGGTGATTTTCACCTTTTTGCCGCCACCCTTTCTGCGGATATAACCGGATTCCACCAGTTCTTCCTTAATCTGTATCAGATCCTCTTCGGAAAGAGCCATGTCAAGTGAGGTCTGAATGGATTCCAGATGTTCCACCTCTGCCCCGGTTTCTTCCAGAAGCTTGGTTACAGCTTCAAAGGTACGCTTGAGCTTACCGTATTTGTCAAAATACTTTTTGGCGTTTTCCTGGGCGGACAGAGTGGTATCTAGCGGGATCGTAATTTCCTCGTTGGTATAATAATTCAGCGCCTGCATGGATTTGGCGCCTTCCGGCACGCCGTAGCCGTAGGTGTGAATCAGCTCGCCCCAGATTTTGTACTTTTCCCGTTTTTCCGTGTCCGAGAGCTGGCGGCTCTGCAGGTCGTATTTCTTGCGGCTCCGCTCCAGGGCGGTCTGGACGATCCGGCGCAGATCCGAGGACTTCTGCCGGATGCGGGTCAGGGTATTTTTGGAGGCGTAGTAGGTCTCCAGAAGGGCGGACACAGAGGAAAAGGACTCTGCCGCCAGATCCCCATATAGGGTCAGGGGAACCGCGGAGAATTCTACGGGCTCTTTTCCTTCTTTATAATAAATATAGGGCTCGAAATCACCGGCTTGAACGGTCTCCACAAGGCGCAGAAGCTGGTGCTCCAGCATTTCCCGTTCCGCTTCTTCAAGAGCGCCCGCAGGACGGGCGGATTCCAGGGAGGACCGGAAACAAAGCTCCTCCGCTATCACAGGGGAAAAGCCGGTCAGGGTAGTGTAGATGGCTTTGACCAGCGGCACAGGCTTTTCACAGATGGCAGCAACCATTTCCCCGGGGGGACAGGTCAGGGGATCCAGCTTGTCCTGGGTATGGGGGATAAAGTAAGGGCGGCCGGGCAGAACCTCTCGGACCGAGCTGACGGCCAGGGACACATGCTTGATACTGTCCAGAATCATGCCGTCCTCCTTACAGAAGATCAGGTTGCTATGCTTGCCCATCAGTTCTACGATAAGGGTCTTCCGGCAGAGATCGCCCATTTCGTCCAGGTGTTCAATCTGGAAATGGAGGATCCGTTCTAGGGAAGGCTGGGTCACCGCTACAATGCGTCCGCCGCCCAGGTGCTTCCGGAGCAGCATACAGAAGCCCGGCGCAGTCATGGGCGCGGGCTTATTTTTATCAGTCAGATAGACCAGGGGCAGGCTGGCTGAGGCGCTCAGCAGCAGCCGGTACTGCTCCCCGTTATTTTTTATGGTAAGCAGGAGCTCGTCCGCCTCTGACTGGACGATTTTGGTAATGCGTCCGCCGGTGAGGGTTTCTGCCAGCTCCTTTCGAAGACAGGATACTGTAATTCCGTCAAATGCCATGAAAACGGCCTCCTTCAAAAGCTTTTTAGATCAGTATACTTGACATGTGGAAAAAATTCAACTACAATAAAATCCAAATGAGCAGTGCAAAATTTCGGAATGCGCAGCATTCTCAGGCTTGCACTGCGGAGCGGAGAGTAACAATTATGGTAAAGAGTATGACTGGCTTTGGCCGGTGTGAGATATCCGAAGGGGATCGGAAAATGACGGTGGAGATGAAGTCCGTCAACCACAGATATCTGGACGTGGCCATTAAGATGCCGAAGAAACTGAATTATTTTGAATCAGCCATCCGGAGTCTTCTGAAGACTTATATCCAGCGAGGCAAGGTGGACGTCTTCATCACCTATGAGGATCTGTCCGAGACCAATGTGGCGCTTCATTATAATAAAGAAATCGCTGCGGAATACATGAAGTATCTGAAGCAGATGGCGGAGGATTTTGGTCTGGATCAGGATGTGAAGGTTGGGGCTTTGTCCCGGTATCCGGAGGTTCTGGTGATGGAAGAGGTCCAGGACGACGAGGAAGAGCTCTGGAAGCTGCTGGAGCAGGCCTTAAAGGGAGCCTGTGAGCAGTTCGTAGCGACCCGTGTGACCGAGGGCGCGAACCTGAAGCGGGATCTGGGAGCCAAGCTTGACGAGCTGCTGGCCCATGTGAATTACGTGGAGGCGCGTTCCCCGCAGATCGTGGCAGAGTACCGGGCGAAGCTGGAGGATAAGGTGAAGGAACTTTTGGCAGACACCCAGATCGAGGAAAGTCGTATCGCTTCCGAGGTGACGATTTTTGCGGATAAGATCTGCGTGGACGAGGAGATCGTGAGACTCCGAAGCCACATTGAGCATACCCGGGCGACGCTGGAGGAGAAGGAAAGCGTAGGCCGGAAGCTGGACTTTATCGCCCAGGAGATGAACCGGGAGGCCAATACGATTCTTTCCAAGGCCAATGATCTGGAGATTTCCAATCATGCCATTGAGCTGAAGACCGGAATCGAGAAGGTCCGGGAACAGATACAGAATATCGAGTAAGGAGAGCAGCATGGACAGAAAAGGAATTTTACTGGTAGTGTCCGGCTTCTCAGGAGCAGGAAAAGGAACCCTGATGAAGGAACTGGTGGGCCGCTATGATCAGTACGCCCTGTCAGTTTCCGCTACAACCCGCAGCCCCAGAGAGGGCGAGGTGGACGGAAGAGAGTATTTCTTCCGGACCAGGGAGGAATTTGAACAGATGATAGCGGAGGATGCCCTGATTGAGCATGCCTGCTATGTGGGGAATTACTATGGAACCCCGAAGGCCTATGTGGAGGAGCAGCTTTCAAAGGGAAAGGACGTGATCCTGGAGATAGAGATTCAGGGCGCGCTGCAGATTAAGAAGCGTTTTCCTGACACGCTGCTGCTGTTTGTATCCACACCGGACGCGGACACGCTGAAGAACCGTCTGGTGGGACGCGGCACCGAGAGCATGGAGGTGGTGGAGAACCGCCTGTCCCGGGCAGCAGAGGAAGCAGAGGGCATTGAACAGTATGATTATTTCATCATCAATGATGATTTAGACGCCTGTGTCACACAGGTACATCAGATTATCCAGGGCGAGCACAGCCGTGTTTCCCGGAATCTGGAGCTTATTAACAGCATTAGAAATGATATCAGCAAATTTCAGAAAGGTTAAGGTGAAGCTATGTTACATCCGTCATATTCCGATTTAATGAAAGTCGTAAACAGCGAGGTAGAGGAGGGCGAAACTCCGGTAGTCAACAGCCGTTATTCCATCGTGCTGGCAACCTCCAAGCGTGCCCGTCAGATCATCGGCGGCGAGGAGCCCTTTGTGGACGGAAAGGGTAAGAAGCCCTTATCCATCGCTATCCAGGAGCTGGAGCAGGGTCTGATCAAGATCATGCCGGAGGAGGACGACACTTCCGATGAGATGGACGCAGAGCGTGCAGTACTTCATGCAGACCACTACAATGAGGAAATGGCTGCAGAGCGCGCCGCGGAGGCAGAGGCAGCCGCAGAAGGCGAAGAGTAAGAATTTGTAAAAGATACGGGCAGTTTTCGATATCTGTGGATATGGAAAGCTGCCCGTATTGTGTTGTATCGCTTTTGTTTTGTGTGGAATTCTTAGGAAGTATCACAAAAAAACAAATAAGTTGTACAAATTGGTAATAGGATTGACACCCGGTTTTCCCATTGTTAATATAAAAATATTGAGGGCGTCGCGTCAGGAGAGAGCGATGCCGTACAGGTACAGGAATCTGATTTCAGGAGGGAATTACCATGAATATTATCAAAGTAAAGAACTACGAAGAAATGAGCAGAATGGCAGCACATATTCTGGCGGCACAGGTGATCGCGAAACCGGACAGCGTTCTGGGACTGGCTACCGGATCCACCCCCATCGGTATCTATGACTGCCTGGCTGAGTGGTGCAAGAACGGAGAGGTAGACTTCTCCAAGGCCGCAACGGTAAATCTGGACGAATACAGAGGACTGGATCATGACAATGACCAGAGCTACTACTACTTCATGAATAAGCATCTGTTCAGCAGAATCAACATTGATCCCAGCCGTACCAACGTACCGGACGGAACTGAGCCGGATCCGGAGAAGGAGAGCAAGAGATACGAGGCTCTGATCAAGGAGCTTGGCGGAATCGACGTTCAGCTTCTGGGTATCGGCCATGACGGACATATCGGATTCAACGAGCCGAACAGCTTCTTTGATAAAGAGACACACTGCGTAGACCTGACTGAGATGACCATCGAGGCCAACAAGCGCTTCTTCGAGTCCATCGACGATGTGCCGAGACAGGCATATACCATGGGAATCGGAACCATCATGTCCGCGAAGAAGATTCTGATGGTAGTTACAGGCGCAGACAAGGCAGATATCGTTGCCAAGGCTTTCTACGGCGAGGTAACACCGGAGGTTCCGGCTTCTATCATTCAGTTCCATCCGAATGTAACCGTGATCTGCGACGAAGCAGCAATGTCCAAGATTCCGGAATAAAAAGGAAAACCCAACAAAACCCATGCATAATGAGGGGAGTGCCGTCAGGTGCTCCCCTCATTGTTTTGGTACATCGTTTGTGAAAAAGAATCAGGTAAACTGATTGGTGTCTGAATCGTAGACGTAGTCCACAGAGGCCAGGGAAGCCTCGATGGCGCTGCGCTCCAGATTTTCGGAACGGCACAGGTCGTCCAGGGATGTGTAGTGATCGCGAAGCTGCGTGTTGATCCAGCTTAAAAGCATAATGGGATCCTTGGGGATCATGGGAAATTACCTCCTGATAAAAAAGATTAGGATAACTGTAAGACATTCTCCCGGAACTTGCAAGGATTATTTTTTTCTGGTACACTGAGAGCCAGAGAGCTTGCAAAAGGAGAAGGGAAATAATGGAAAATGAAGAAGCGATGAAGAAAAAAAGAGTGCAGAAGCTGACCACAGGTATTATCATCGGGATGACCGTAATCGTGCTCGGCTATGTGGCGTATGCCCTGATTACGAAAAACATCAATATGCGGATTTTTGAGGTGCTGCTGGGTATTTTTGTAATTGGCTATCTGGTGCTTTCCGACGTGGTGGAGCCCTGGCTGACCGGTCTTCTGAAGGATATGACCCAGATGAGAAAGAACGCGTATCTGAAAATACTGGGTCTGGACGTTGTTGGCGCGGGAGCTTTGCTGTACTGGATTGTGGGGATGGATTCTGAGGCAGGAAATAACCTCCTGATTCCGGTACTGATTTATTTCCTGGCAAATCAGATGAAGCGAAAGCTCCGTCCGGAATTTGAGGGACTCACAGAGAAGGTCCTGAAGGAGCAGGCAGAGGCGGAGAAGTCTGATTCGGAAGCGTCTGACGAAGAGAAATAAGAAAAGCGGCGGAGCAGGATTCTATGCCTGCTCTTCCGGCATATATTACAGTAAAAGCAAACCGGGAGAGCGGCCGTGGATAGAAGAAGCAGGAGAAATCCGGAATGGAAGCGGGGGCTTTGGAAGGGGCTTCTGGGGCTTATGCTGGTGCTGGGCGCCTTTTTCTGGCATAAAAATCAGGAAGCCGGGCAGCAGATCCGGACCGGCTCGGAATCTGTCAGAAGCGCAGAAGCGGATCCGGTGGCTCTGGCAGGCCGGGAAACAAAACGGCTTGCCCTGACCTTTGATGACGGGCCCCACCCCTACTATACGGAGCAGCTTCTGGACGGCCTTGCGGAGCGCGGAGTAAAGGCGACCTTTTTCCTGTTGGGCGAGAATATCGAAGGACGGGAGGAGATAATCCGGCGCATGCATGAGGAAGGGCATCTCATCGGCAATCATACCTTTTACCATGTGGACGTGAACAGTCTGCCATTAAAAGAGGCCTGCGCGGAGATTCAGGACACCAGCAGCGCCATTACCGCCATCACCGGACAGCAGGTAGAATACGTGCGTCCGCCTTATGGAAACTGGAATAAGGAGCTGGAATGTCAGGTGCTGATGATTCCGGTATTCTGGACGCTGGATACCCTGGACTGGAAGAGCAAGAACACGGAGCAGATTGTCCGGGAGGTTTTATCCCAGGTAGAGGAAAATGATGTGATTCTGATGCACGATTCTTATCAGACCACAGTGGAAGCAGCCCTCCGGCTGGTGGATCTTCTGCGGCGGGAAGGGTACGAGTTTGTGACTGCGGACGAACTGATTCTGGAATAGGAGTGAGGTACAGATGGATTTATTTGATTATATGCGGGAAACGACCAGAAAGCAGGAGGCGCCGCTGGCGTCCCGCCTGCGGCCCCGGACGCTGGACGAGATTGTGGGACAGAAGCATATCCTGGGAAAGGACAAGCTGCTTTACCGGGCTATCCGGGCGGACAAGCTGAGTTCCCTGATTTTTTACGGGCCGCCGGGTACCGGCAAGACCACCATCGCCCGGGTGATCGCCAATACGACCAAGGCAGATTTTACCCAGCTCAACGCTACAGTAGCCGGTAAGAAGGATATGGAGGCGGTGGTGAGCCGGGCCAAGGATAACCTGGGAATGTATGGGCGGAAAACCATTCTGTTTGTAGATGAGATTCACCGCTTCAATAAGGGGCAGCAGGATTATCTGCTTCCCTTTGTGGAGGACGGTACGGTGATTCTCATTGGCGCCACCACGGAAAATCCTTATTTTGAGGTAAATGGGGCGCTGTTGTCCCGGTCTGTGATTTTCGAGCTGAAGCCGCTGGAGAAAGCGGATATCCGGGAGCTGATTCACCGGGCGGTCTATGATACGGAGCGGGGAATGGGAGCCTATCAGGCGGATATCACCGATGAGGCGGCGGATTTTCTGGCGGATATTGCCGGAGGCGACGCCCGGGCAGCCCTGAACGCGGTGGAGCTGGGCGTGATGACCACGGAGCCCTCCGGGGACGGGCGGATTCACCTGACGCTGGAGGTAATGTCCGAGTGCATCCAGAAGCGGACGGTGCGCTACGACAAGACCGGGGACAATCACTACGATACCATTTCCGCCTTTATCAAGAGCATGCGCGGCTCCGATCCGGACGCAGCAGTGTATTATCTGGCGAAAATGATTTACGCCGGGGAGGACGAGCGGTTTATCGCCCGGAGAATTATGATCTGCGCGTCTGAGGATGTGGGCAACGCGGATCCCATGGCGCTGACGGTGGCCGTGTCCGCGGCTCAGGCAGTGGAGCGGATCGGTTTTCCGGAGTCTCAGATTATCCTGGCCCAGGCAGCTTCTTATGTGGCCTGCGCGCCTAAGAGCAACTCGGCGGTCAATGCCATTGCGAAGGCCATGGATTCTGTAAAAACCAGGCGCACCAGTGTGCCGCCCCATCTTAAGGACGCTCATTATCCGGGGGCGGGGCAAATGGGCCATGGCACCGGCTATAAATACGCCCATGATTATCCCAATCATTATGTAGAGCAGCAGTATCTGCCCGACGAGGTGCTGGGGGAGAAGTTTTACGAGCTGTCCGACAATGGGTATGAGAAGCAGATCAAAGAATATTTTAAGAAGATAAAAGAGGAATAAAAAGCAGGACGGGGAATCCCCGGAAAGGATTCTCCGTCCTGTCTGATATACGGAAAACGAAATTACAGCTTTTCCGGTTCCGGATAGTCCACGCCGAAGGTGTCTACGGTTACGGATTTCATAACCTGGGGAGTCATGGGACGGTCGCGGAAATCCGTCCGGGTGGTGGCGATCTTGTCTACCACGTCAAGCCCCTCGATGACCTTGCCGAAGGCTGCGTAAGAGCCGTCCAGATGGGGACTGGTCTTATGCATGATAAAGAACTGGGAGCCTGCGGAGTCCGGGTGCATGGCGCGGGCCATGGACAGGACTCCGGGTGTGTGGGCCAGATCATTGGCAACGCCGTTCTGGGAGAACTCGCCCTTGATGGAGTAGCCCGGTCCGCCGGTTCCGATACCGTCCGGGCAGCCGCCCTGGATCATGAAGCCGTTGATTACCCGGTGGAAGATAAGGCCGTTATAGAAGCCCTTCTTTACCAGGCTGATGAAGTTGTTGACGGTGTTGGGAGCGACCTCGGGATAAAGCTCTGCTTTGATGACGTCGCCGTTTTCCATTTCAAATGTAACTACAGGATGCTGTGCCATAATGTGTATTCCTCCGTTTTGTTAAAATCCATAGCTACTGACTATTTTAGCCGAAAACGGGGCGAAGGTAAAGGAGTTTTTCGAAAATGCTGAAAGGACTGATCATACAGGCGTCCCACACAGAGACGTTGGAGACCGCTCTGACAGCCTCCGGGCTTCCCTGGAGGAAGGTTCCGGGCGGCAGCGGAGAAGTGCTCACAGAGGCTTCCGGAAGCCTTGGAAAGCCCAAAGAACTGTTGTGCCTGGTAGAGACAGACGCAGAGGAAAAAGCCGCGCTGGAGCAGGGCTTCTTCTGTATCGGTTACCTGAATCCGGAGCTGCCCGGCCAGAAGCTGTCCGGCTGCCGGATTCTGCTGGAGGGCTTTGAGGAGATTGATCGAGGGTTTCTGGAGCAGGTGCATACGAGAGCCCTGGGGCTTCCGGTGCGGATAGCGGAAACAAGGCGTCTGATCCTGAGGGAAATGACCCTTTCCGATCTGCCGGAGCTGAACCGGATCTGCCGGGAAAACGGCCTGCCGGAGACCGGGGAAGAGGAGGCGGGTGCCTATATCCGGTATATGTATGGCCTCTATCAGTGCGGAATGTGGGTGGTACTGGAGAAGGAGAGCGGCAGAATCATCGGCCGCGCCGGTTTTGGAATCGCCGATTATCTACCGGAGGCGGAGCTGGATCTGGGGTATCTGATTGACACGCCTTATCGGAGACAGGGCTACGGGGAGGAAGCCTGCCGGGCGGTGTTGGATTACGGAAGGGACTGGCTGGAGCTGCAAAGGATCAGCGCCTATGTGGAGGAAGAAAATCAGGTGTCGGTTCATTTGCTGGAAAAGCTGGGCTTTCAGAGGCAGCTGGAATTTCTTTGCCGGGTCTCCGGCCGGAAAAAACAGATGTACCGGTATGAGAAAAGGCTGGAGTAACCGGCGGAAAATTCCACTTCCTAAATGCGTTGGCAGGAAGAAAAAAATATGATAAAATGACCGTAACTTTGAAAAATGATGTATCAGGAAGGAAACGAACATCTTGTATAATTTATATGAAAAGATAAAGAACGGGGAAGAACTGCGGGAGAGCCTGTCTGTCATGCGCGGAGTCCTGCGGGACAAAAAAGAAGGACCGGCCGCTGGGCTATGGCTGGACGAAAGATTCGAGGAGGAGCCGGAGGTACTGCTTTCCCTTTTAAAATCAGAGGACGCAAAAATCCGGAAAAACGCGGCGCTGGTGCTGGGCCTTTTGGGACGGGACGAGTGCCGGGACGCGCTGCTTGCAGCCTATGAGAAGGAAGAGCAGCGGTTTGTGAAAAGCGCCTATCTGCTGGCGCTGACGGGCTGCGACTGTGAAGAACGGCTGGATTTCTTCAAGGAGCGCAGAAGAATTCTCCTGGGAGAAAAGCGGACGGCGGAAAATGACAAGCACCTCCGGGAAGAGCTGGAGGCGCTGAACGGCCTGATTTCTGAGTATGAGACGGCAAAACGGCGGCGTTTCGTGAGAATGGAGGGGCCGGTGGATGTAATTCTGACCACCTGGAAGGATTACCGGGATCTGACGGCGCAGCAGATTACCAGAGGCCAGGTCAGCATGATGGGATCCGGGATGCGGGTCCGGGAAGGGGAGCTTTCGGAGCTTCTGTCTATCCGTACCTGGAGAGAGCTGTTATTCTGCCTGGATATGGAAGAAATTTCCAGAGAAAACGGAGCGAAGGAGCTGGCAGCCTCCAATCTGCGGGAGCTTTTGAAGCGCCATTACGAGGGAGGCGCGCCCTGGCGGTTCCGGATCGAGTGCCGCGGAAAGATGAACCTGGAGGAGCGCAGCCGTTTCACGAAGAAGCTGGCGGACGGGCTTATGATGGAAACAGGAGGTACTTTGTTAAACGATACCTCCGATTACGAGGTGGAGCTTCGTCTGATTGAGAAAAAATCCGGCGGTTTTCTGCCCCTGCTTAAGTTTTCCGGACTGCCCGATCGGAGATTCGCCTACCGGAAGCACAGTGTGGCGGCTTCCATGCAGCCTGCCCTGGCAGCCATGCTGGTGGAGCTGACGAAGCCGTACCTCAAGGAAAATGCCCGGGTACTGGATCCCTTCTGCGGCGTGGGAACCCTGCTTCTGGAGCGGAATTATGCGGTACATGCGGATACCCTTTACGGCGTAGACCTCTTTGGACCGGCTATAAAGGGCGCACGGGAAAACGCGGCGATAGCGGGAATACCGGCTCATTTTATCAACAAGGATATCCGGGACTTCCGGCACGAATATAAATTCGATGAGATAATCACAGATATGCCCGGCGAGGGTAAAAACCGTACAGCCCACGATGTGGAATATCTGTACCGGGTTCTCTGCGAGCGGGCGGAGGAGCTGTTAAATCCGGGCTCCATGCTGTTCCTGTACGCCCACGACCGGGGCTATGCGAAGCGCTATATACGGGAGACGAGAGGCCTGAAGCTTCAGAAGGAATGGCGGATCAGTGAAAAAGAAGATACCTGGTTTCTGGCGGTTCGGTACGAAGGGTAATTGGAAATATGTGGAAGAATAAAAAACGAAAGTCCGGGAGGACGGGAAACCAGGAACGCATAGCTTTGTGGCTGCTGGCGATGTGCCTGCTGTGCGGGCTTTTGGGAGGCTGCGGGCAGAACCGGGTTGAAGCGGCAGAAGCTTCAGAGTCCCGGACAGAACCGGAAAGCTCTGCGGCAGAACCGAAGGCTTCGATGAGAATAGGACTGATCTTGACCAGCCGGGACGATCCGGAGAATGAGAGCGTGGAGGCAGTCTTTCAGGAGCTGGCAGACCGTCTGGGCGCAGAGCTTCGGGTAAAGACGCCGGACGTATCGGCGGCAGAGGCTGACGAGGCAAGGAAGCTGACATACCATACCTTTGTGCTGTGCGATGTGGATCCGATAGAGTACCAGATGCTGGCCGTGAACGAGCTGGTGGCAAAAAATGTGGACGTAATTGCGATTCACGCCAATCACGAGGAAGCGCTGGAGAGCGTGCTTTCGGCGGCCCGGGGCGTGGGAATCCGTGTGATAGCCTTCGGACAGGAAGTGACAGAGGAAAGCTGCGATGAGTATGTAAAGACCGCGGAACAGGCGGCGCTTGAGATAGAATAATGGGACGAAAAACCGGGAGGGCCGGCGTAGTGAAAGAAACATTCGCCGGTCCCTCCCGGTTTTTCTGTGTACGGCGGCGGGAGCGAGCGCGGACGTGACAGCCAGAAAAAGAGGAAGCTATATATTCCACGGGAGTGTCCGGCTTTTCGCGGATTGCTGTCTGGCAGTGGCGGACTTTAGAGTCCGACACAGACAGACGGCTGTCCGAGAAACGTCCGAACACGGTGGAATATAAGCTTCCCAAGTTTCGTCCCTTTTTTTCGTACACCTATCTACTCCAAATTCAACCGATTCTTCATATAATACCAGGTCAACCCATATCCAACCCCACTCTGGACCAGTGCAATAAGCGCGGCGATAAGAGAGCTGAGCCAGAAGGCCGTCGTGGAGGACCAGTTGGCGGAAAAAACATTGAGAGTCATAGACAGACTGGAAAACAGACTGGTTCCCACCGGATAAACAGTCGAGGTTATTCCGGTAAGGATTCCGCTGACCAGGTTGAAAAAGATAGTCACGCCGACAAAGATACCCACGGAGGACAGAATTTTATGGCTGTGGAAGCTGTGGCCGATGGTGATACACATATAATAAAGCAGGATACTGGCCATCTGCGACAGGAAAAACAGCGGGATTTCCACAAGGAGCGCAGTGCCAAAGGACACGCCGTAAGCCTCCCGGAAGCTGCCAAGCAGGTAGGGAATCTCGTCAAAAACTCCGGTAAGCACAGTCTTGTTCAAAACCATCGTCAGAACAGAAAGGACTATGAGCAGAAGATCCACCGAGATCCAGACCACAGACACCAGGAGCTTGCTCAGAATCTGCTGGTGGACCGATACGGGGAGGGTGTGCATCAGGTAACCCTCATCGGTAAAGAGATTCTTCCGGAACCGCAGAATAGACAGGTAGATGGCGGTAATCAGCCCAATGGCTACCAGGGCGATGATATAGAAGATCATCAGGGAAACGTCCGCGAAGCTTACCCATACATTTCCCACATCGAAGGAGGGCCGCTTCAGGGCCAGCTGGATATAAAAGCGTCCGATCAGAGTGATACCGATAAGCCCCAGGTGAAGAGGGATCATCAGCCGGTTCACAGATTTAAATTCAAATTTGATTAATTTTCCTAACATCTGAATACCTCCCGGAATAATGCGTCTACGGATTTTCCTTCCTGCTCCCGGATTGCGTCTACCGAGGTGTGCAGGCGGATATGGCCGTTCTGAATGAAAATCACATCGTCCAGTACGCTCTCGATGTCAGAAATCAGGTGCGTGGAAATCAGGACGGACGCATTTTCATTGTAATTGGAAATGATAGTCTGCAGGATATAGTCCCGGGCTGCCGGATCCACGCCGCCGATGGGCTCGTCCAGGCAGTACAGGTCGGCGTCCCGGCTCATGACCATGATAAGCTGTACCTTTTCCTTGGTACCCTTGGACATGGTGGACAGGCGATCCGCCGGGTTAATGCCCAGCCGGTTCAGCATATCCTCCGCCCGGCTCCGGCTGAAGTCCTCATAGAAGTTGCAGAAAAAATCCAGGATATCCGTGACCTTCATCCAGCTGTTAAAATAAGTACGCTCCGGCAGATAGGACACGACCTTTTTCGTTTCCGCGCCCGGCTCCATGCCTTCGATATAGAGATGTCCGGAGGTGGGAGTCAGAAGTCCGTTTATAAGCTTAATCAGTGTGGTTTTGCCGCTTCCGTTAGGACCCAGAAGTCCGATGATACGGCCCCGGGGAATGGAGAGGCTGATATTGTCTAGGGCTGTTTTAGAGCCGTACTGCATGCTCAGACTGTCACAGCGTAAAAGTTCGTCCATTTATGTTTCCTCCTTGATTTCTCTGGTGAGCAGGCTTAAGATTTCTTCCTTCCGGAAGCCAAGCTGCTCCATGGTGCTCAGAAATTGTTCGATTTGTTCTTTCGCCAATTGTTCCTTTAAGTTCTTCATAATCTGTGTATCCTCTGTGATAAAGCGGCCGCTAGTGCGCTGGGCGTAAACCAGTCCGCTGCGCTCCAGTTCCGTCAGGGCCTTCTGCATGGTGTTGGGGTTGACAGCTGCTTCGGCAGCCAGTTCCCTTACGGAGGGAAGTTTTTCGCCCGGTCGGTAGACGCCTGCGATAATGCGGGTTTTGATCTGATCCTCCAGCTGCAGGTAGATAGGACGGGTGTCATCCAGAATCCATGGCATGGGTTCACACTCCTTTCCAAAAATAAAATTGTATTACTTAACTAGTACAATAAGCGATGAAAAGGAAAATGTCAAGAGGGTAAGGAGAGATTCAGAAAGTTTTAAGAAATAGAAAAAGAAGCCGGACGCAAAAGCTGCGTCCGGCCCCGGATAAGTGATTTACTGAGCGGTTTTATCCGCGTCGATTACGGCCTGAATCTGCTTCATCAGGGCGTCGTAATTCTCCTGGATATCGACTCCGCCAAGCAGGGGCTCGCCCACAACCCTTCCATTGCGGTCCACAAGAATTGTGGTGGGGAAGGCCATAATATCAGCGGCGTATTTACCTGCGTCTGAGTCGGAGACCAGGGAGAGATTGCGGTATTCGGCGCCCTGGCTTTCCAGAACCTTCTTTGCCTCAGCAATGGCGTCTTCGTTTCCGTCGAAGGTATCGGTGTTGACGCCGATCACTTCTCCGCCCATGGATTTGAGGGCTTCGTTCATTTCATTCAGCTTGGACAGCTCAGCCACGCAGGGCTTACAGCCGGTGAACCAGAAATTCACCACCGTTACCGCATTTTCAGAGAAGAGACTTTCATCTACGTCATTTCCGTCGAAATCTGTTCCGGAGATGTGCCGGAAGGTAACGGTGTCGTCAGAGCCGTTGGAGGGTTCCGTAGACTTGGCGGAATCTAGCTGATTTTCCAACTGGGCAATCTGCTCCTCAAGGCCGCGGATCGTTTCGATATCCTCATGGAGTGTGTTCAGCTCTTCCTCCGTAAAGGCGTCCGGGTTGGAATCCACCGTGTCCTTAAGATAATCCGCGTAATTTCCACTTGGGTCCGCATTGCTCTTGCTCATCAGGGCGAAGGCCTTATCCCAGGCAGTCTTGTGATCCGCAAAGAGCTGGTTTTCCTGCTGGTATAAATCGTCCAGGGCAGCGTTTTGGTCCTCGGCTGAGCCGGAGGCGGAAGTGGACGGACTGCCGGTTCCGGCGGCGTCCTTTCCGGCGCACCCGGTAAAGGCTAAGACGATACAGAGCGTGAGAAGGGTAACGATACGTTTGCTTGCTTTCATGATAAAAATCTCCTTTTTCAATCATATTAAAATAATCATTTAGATATCTTTTCCCAGGAACTGGTAATGAATCGCGTCCTTGGGGCAGGCCTTCATACAGGCGCCGCAGCGGATACATTCCGGGTGATTGGGCGTTTTTCGGACGTCCACGTCCATGCCGCAGACACGGGTACATTTCTGACAGCCCACGCAGGAATCCGGATCCACCCGGATGCTGAGCATGGATACCCGGTTAAATAAGGAATAGATGGCGCCCAGCGGGCAAATCCATTTACAGAAGGGGCGGTAAAATAGGATACTTAAGAGTACTACCGCAATGAGGACGATGCTCTTAAAGGTAAACAGCCGTCCAAGGGCAGAACGGATAGCGGCGCTTCCGAGGGACAGGGGAATCGCGCCTTCCAGAACGCCCTGGGGACAGATGTATTTACAGAAAAACGGATCGCCCATGCCGATGGAATTCGTTGCCAGCAGAGGAAGCAGGATAACGAAAATCAGCAGAATCAGGTATTTGAGATACCGCAGGGGCTTAAGCCTTGCCGTGGAAAGCTTTTTGCCGGGAAGCTTATGGAGCAGATCCTGAAACCACCCGAAGGGGCACAGAAAGCCGCAGATAAATCTGCCCAGCGCTACGCCCAGTAAAATGAAAAATCCGGTGATATAATAGGTAAACCGGAATTTGGAGGAACCGACCACCGCCTGAAAGGCTCCGATGGGACAGGCTCCCGTGGCGGCAGGACAGGAATAGCAGTTTAATCCCGGTACGCATACAGTTTTGCCCTTGCCCTGATAGATTCTTCCCTTGAAAAAATTAGGAATATGAATGTTCGTAAGTAGGGCAGCCACCGCCTGAATCCAGCCGCGCAGCCCGGCTATTTTTTTTGACAGATGATTTCGTTTCTTATCCAATACCCACGCACTCCAGACATAATTTGATCGCTTTATTCAGTACGACAACGGCTTCTCCCCGGGCGGCGCCCCAGAAAATCATGGCGATACCGGCGCAGAGCAGCACAGGCTGCAGGATTTTTTTATAGTTCAAGTTTTTTCCCCTTTTCTTGATGATAATGGTATTATACAATAAAGGGTGTAAAATTTCTGTTAAGCAAATGGAGAAATGATTTTGAGATTATTGATTGTAGAAGATGAGAAAGAATTGTGCGATACCGTAGCCGCAAGCCTGTACCGGGCAGGCTACGAGGTGGACACCTGCTATGACGGCGAAGAGGCTCTGGATTATATCCTGACGGAGGAATACGATCTGATTGTGCTGGATCTGAATCTGCCGGGTATGGACGGAATGGATCTCCTGCGGGAGCTGCGGCAAAAAAATGAAGAGACGAAGGTTCTGATCCTGTCGGCGCGAAGCCAGATCGTGGATAAGGTGGAGGGCCTGGACGCGGGCGCCAATGATTATATGGAAAAGCCCTTTCATCTGCAGGAGCTGGAGGCCCGGATTCGAAGCCTGACCCGGCGAAGCTTCGTGCAAAAGGACGTCTGCCTGACCTGAGGGGCTGTCCGGTTCGACACAAGAAAGCGGCAGGCCAGCGCCAAGGGCGAGCCTGTGACCCTGACCCGGAAGGAAAACGGAATTCTGGAATATCTGCTCCTGAATCAGGGCAGGCCCGTAAGCCAGGAGGAGCTGATGGAGCACGTCTGGGACGCGTCCGTGGACAGCTTCAGCGGCGCGATCCGGGTACATATGTCTTCCTTAAGAAAAAAACTGAAGGCGGTGCTGGGATACGATCCCATCGTAAATAAAATCGGGGAAGGCTATCGGATAGTGGAGGAAAGCGAATGAAAAAAATGTCGCTCCAGTGGAGACTTACGCTGATTACAACCCTGTTTATCGCCGTTATATGCGGCTGCCTGACTCTGTTTGTCTACGGAAACGGTGTCTACTATATGGAGTCCCTGCAGGATACGGTGGATGCCCGGACCGGGGAGGAAGCCGGAGAGAACCGGGAGGAGATCTATATCGATATTCCGGACGATAAATGGGACGATTTTGTAAATAATTTTTCCATACAGGTCTACAACAGCAAGATGGATTACAAAAAAAGAAGCCTGGTTTTTTCCGCGCTGATGGCGCTCCTTGGCGGCGTGGCGACCTATTTTATCAGCGGACGCGCGCTGAAGCCTCTTTCGGAATTTTCCCGGAAGATCGGGGAGGTGGAGGCACAGAATCTATTGGATTCCAGGCTGGAGGAAAATAAGGTAGCGGAATTAAACCAGCTCAGCATTTCCTATAATAAAATGCTGGAGCGTCTGTCGGAGGCCTTCGAGGTGCAGCGGCAGTTTACCGCGAACGCGGCCCACGAGCTTCGCACGCCGCTGGCCGTGATGCAGCTTCAGCTGGATTTATATCATGCGGGGGAGCATCCGGATCCGGGCAAAAGCGCGGAACAGACATGGAAAATGATCGGGGAACAGACCGAACGGCTGAGCAAAATGGTAAAGACCCTCCTGGATATGAGCGAGCTTCAGACTATAGCGCGGGATGAGAAAATCGAACTGGACGCGCTGGTGGAGGAGGTGCTGGCGGATCTGGAGACCCTGGCCCGGGAAAAGGAGATAAGCCTTGGGAAAAGCTGCGAGGAGCTGACCATGTCCGGCAGCGATATCCTTATCTACCGACTGGTATATAACCTGGTGGAGAACGCTATAAAATACAATCACCCGGGCGGAAGCGTCCTGGTGACGGCAGCCCGGAAGGACGGGCAGATCTGTCTTAGGGTGGAGGATACGGGAAATGGAATTCCGGAAGAACTGAAAGAACGGATTTTTGAACCCTTTTTTCGCCTGGACAAATCCAGAAGCCGGGCTCTCGGGGGCGTGGGTCTCGGACTTGCCCTTGTGCGTGAGATTGTAAGAGTGCACGACGGCCGGATCGCGGTGCTCGAACGGGCCGGCGGCGGTACGGTCTTTGAAGTGATCTTCTAAGAGGCTTACTTCATATTGGCGAACCGCTCCACGGCCTTGGTGAAGCTTTCGATGGTCTTATCCGGGTCTCCGTGCTCAATGCCGTCCCGGACGCAGTGCTTGATGTGACCCTCCAGAACCACCTGCCCTGCCTTGTGAAGGGCGGATTTGGCAGCGTTGATTTGGGCCAGAATGTCTTCACAGGGGATATCCTCGTCGATCATGCGGTCGATGGCCTGCACCTGGCCGATGATCTTTTTCAATCTGCGGTGCAGATTATCGGAATCCATACATTGTCTCATAGTGTGATACCTCCCGGGAAATTCGTATGTGTTCCATTATAGAAGCAACGGGGAAAACTGTCAAGCAACGGGGAATTTTCACTGTACAGAAGCCCTTTGCTGCGTTATAATACAGCATAACACCAGTGCGGCGCTGTGACGCGTTACAGAGGCGCATGAAACAGAAAGAAAAGATGAGGAGCAAGATGATGTATAAGGAAGTCGCGAAATTAATTTTATACCGGGATCTGGGAGAGAACAGCATTTTACGGAAGCTGGCCGGGATTTTTGAGGACTATGAAAAGGACCAGTGCAGCGCCGCGGAGCTGACCACGCGGATTTATGAGCAGATGAAGGCGCTTCTAGATCTGTCCACCATGTACGGCTTTGACGAGAACCTGTGGCACAATTACCTGACCTTCATTCTCTTAACCAATGAGAACTCCTTCAGTATGACCAGCGAAAAGGTGGGGGCCAACGACGGCACCGTCAACCACTTCGCGAAGGCGGATTTTAAGGTGTTTAAACACCTGTTTGATTATGATTTCAGCTCCATCGAGCGGGATCTGGAGATCGACTGCTTCAGCACCGTCTGCCACTATAAGGCCATTGGCAAAAAAGAGCGGATGTACAATAAAAACGTCAGCGAAAAGGTACAGGCGGTGAGCCGTCAGATTGAGCAGGCAGAAGATGAAAATGAAATCTTCAAAATAATTACAGATTTTTACAAAGCCTATGGCGTAGGTATGTTCGGCCTGAATAAGGCCTTCCGGATCCGTGAGGCCGGAAGCGGGGTGGAATTCCTGCCGGTCAACAATACAGAGCAGGTGCTTTTGAAGGACCTGGTAGGCTATGAAATTCAGAAGAAAAAGCTGGTGGACAATACGGAGGCCTTTGTGAAGGGACTTCCGGCCAACAATGTGCTGCTTTTCGGCGACGCCGGCACCGGAAAATCCACCAGTATCAAAGCGATTCTGAACGAGTATTACGATCAGGGTCTGCGTATGATTGAGATTTACAAGCATCAGTTTCAGGATTTGTCTTCGGTCATTGCCCAGATTAAGAACCGGAACTACCGTTTCATTATCTACATGGACGATCTGTCCTTCGAGGAGTTTGAGATCGAGTATAAGTTCCTGAAGGCGGTCATCGAGGGAGGTATGGAAACCAAGCCGGATAATGTGCTGATCTATGCGACCTCCAACCGCCGTCATCTGATCCGGGAGACCTGGGGAGACAGAAGCGATATGGAGCAGGACGAGGGTATGCACCGTTCCGACACCATGCAGGAGAAGCTGTCCCTGGTGGCCCGCTTCGGCGTGACCATCAATTTCTCCAAGCCTACCCAGAAGGAGTATTTCCAGATTGTGACAGAGCTGGCGAAGCGTTATCCGGAGATAACCCTGACCGACGAACAGCTCTGCGCCGAGGCCAACAAGTGGGAGCTGAGCCACGGCGGTATCTCCGGCAGAACGGCCCAGCAGTTTATCAATTATCTGGCGGGAAAATCGGAGAACGTGTAACGACATCTCCTGTTTTATTGTAATCTACCGTCTTATCAATTTCCGCTCCGCCACATGCAGTCCCTGATAGAGCCCCATGGCCAGGATACACAGGATAACGATGGACATCAGCACCAGATCCAGCTGGAAGACCTGGCTTCCGTAGATAATGAGATACCCTAGACCCCGGCGGCTTCCGATGAATTCCCCGATGATGACGCCCACCAGACAGAGCCCGATGTTGACCTTCATGGTGTTCAGAAAGACCGGTACGGAGCCGGGCAGGATCACCTTGAAAAGCACGTGACGGCGGCTGCCGCCCAGGGTGTAGATGAGCTTGATTTTCTCCGCCGGAACCTGCCGAAAGCCTGTATACAGGGTCAGAATACTGCCGAAAACCGCCACGGAAATGCCGGCCACGATGATGGTCCGCATATTGGCGCCCAGCCAGACGATGAGAAGCGGGGCCAGGGCAGATTTGGGCAGGCTGTTCAAGACCACCAGGTAGGGCTCCAGAGTCCGGGAGAGGACCGGGGAAAGCCAGAGCAGCACCGCGGCCGCAAGGCTTAAGAGAAAGACCAGAAGGAAGCTCAGCAGGGTTTCCAGAAGCGTCACCCCAATATGGAGAAAAATCGATCCGTCCCGGCTCATCGTGAAAAAGAGACGGAGCACCCGGCTGGGACTGCTGAAGATAAAGGCGTCAATCAGGTGAAAGCGCGTGCTGAGCTCCCACAGAACCAGGAACAGGAGAAAGATCAGAAAACGGGCCAGGAGGACCCGTTTTTGCTGCGCGTGCTGCTTTTGCAGAAAGCTCTTCTGGGCCGGAGAACAGGGAGTGGTATCATGCACAGTCGTTCAGCTCCTTCCAGATGATATTGAAATATTCCTTGAATTCCGGGGCGCTGCGGGAGACGAAGGGCGTCCGGTCAGGAATAGAAAACTGAATAGCTACCCGTTTCCGGATCCGTCCGGGACGCTTTGACAGCACCAGCACCTGGTCAGCCATACTGATAGCCTCCGAGAGATCGTGAGTGACAAGAATGGCTGTCTTTTTTTCTTTTTTCAGAATGCCATAGATATCGTCGCAGACCATCAGACGGGTCTGGTAGTCCAGGGCGGAAAAGGGCTCGTCGAGCAGTAAGAGCTCCGGATTGAGGGCCAGGGTACGGATCAGGGCGGCGCGCTGGCGCATGCCGCCGGAGAGCTGGGAGGGACGGGAGTCCCGGAAGTCAGACAGTCCGTAGGCGGTCAGCAGCTCCTCTACCCGCTGAAGCTTTTCCGGGGTTTTCTGTTTGCGGATTTCCAGCCCCAGAAGGACGTTGGCGTAGACAGTGCGCCATTCGAACAGGTGATCCCGCTGAAGCATATAGCCGATGTCTGCCCGGGCGTCCCGGACCGGCAGTCCCTTCAGCGAGATGGTTCCCTCCTCCGGCAGAAGCAGGCCGGAGATCAGGGAGAGCAGCGTGGATTTCCCACAGCCGCTGGGCCCCACCACAGCCAGAAAATGACCTGGCTGCAGGGTAAAAGAGATATCGGAAAGAGCCGGAGTTTCGCCCTCCGCCTGATGGTAGGCAAAGGATACATGCTCCAGCGTAAGCAGCGGATTCATAGGCAGGCCTCCAGAGGTTATATCATTATCTTATGGCAGACGGGCGCGGGGCGTTACCGGAAAATTCCGGACAATCCGGATCTTCTGATGCAAAAATGATACAACTGTGTTACATTGTAGATAGAAAAAGGGGATCGGTGCAATGATAGAAATACTGGTGGTAGAGGACGAGCGTCCCATTTCCAATCTGATAAAAATCAATCTGACGAAGGCAGGGTACGCCTGCACCTGTGTCTACGATGGGCTGGCGGCGGTGGACGCCCTGGACAAGAAGCCCTATGATCTGGTGCTCCTGGATATCATGCTGCCGGGCGCGGACGGCTACGAGGTGATGGAATACCTGGCGCCCCTGGAGGTTCCGGTCATCTTTCTGACGGCGAAGGCCACGGTATCGGACCGGGTGCGGGGACTTCGGATGGGAGCGGATGATTATCTGACCAAGCCCTTTGAAATCATCGAGCTGCTGGCCCGGGTGGAATCGGTGCTGCGGCGGTATCACAAGACAGAGCAGATCCTGCGGGAGGGCGATCTGGTTATCGATACGGCGTCCCGGACTGTGACCCGGAACGGGGAAGAACTCCGGCTGACCAAAAAGGAATTTGAGCTGCTTCTGCTTTTTGTGCGGAATAAAAATATCGCCCTGTACCGGGACACCATCTATGAGCGTATCTGGGGCGGCGAATACATGGGCGACAGCCGGACGGTGGATCTGCATGTGCAGCGGATGCGGAAGAAGACCGGGCTGGAGGAAGAGATCAAGACGGTATACAAGGTGGGCTACCGCTACAGCCCGGATACGGGGGAGAAAAGAGCCTGAAAGAAGGGAGACGGCAGATGAAATTTTCCTGGAAAATCAGTATTTCCATGATGACCATCAGTATCCTGGTCATGGGACTGGGCGGCTGTGTGCTCCTGGGCGCTCTTTTTTCTTCTGCCTGGAACCGGGAGACCCGGAACGCGGCAGAGGAGAACCGGATGCTGTCTTATTCCTTCGTGGCTTACTGGAATACGGCAGTACAGGAATGGCAGAATTTTACAGATAAAGAAATTCAGGAAACGGCGGAGACCATGACCCGGGAGATGGCGGATATGGGGCTGGATTTCCAGATCTACGACGAAGAGGGACAGGTGCTCTATAGCAGGAAAAAGGCAGAACCTGGGAAAGAGGAACGGATCGGGCGTCTTATGGAAGCGGTATCCGGGCGGCAGCGGGCAAGGGAGCTTCGGAAAAAGGAGAGCCGGTATGAGCTGGCCACCATGAGCAGTATTCGGCTGGGAGAGAAGCGAACGCTCTACCTGGAAAGCGACCGGGATGTGACCGCTCTTTTTAACGACCGGGCCGAGCAGTACCGGATTTACCGCCGGTGGATGCTGGTGGTTCTGCTTTTAGAGCTTCCGGTGTGTTATCTGATGACCGTATGGCTTCTGAAGCCCCTGGGCCGCCTGTCCCGGGCCGCCAGACGGATTGCGGGCGGCGACATGGAGGTGCGGGCCCGGGTGGAATCCGAGGACGAGGTGGGAAGGCTGACCCGGGATTTTAACCGGATGGCAGACCATCTGGAGCAGCAGTTTACGGAGCTTCAGGATACCGCAAGACGGCAGGAGGATTTTATCGGAAGCTTTGCCCATGAGCTGAAGACTCCGCTGACCTCGATGATTGGCTACGCGGATATGCTGCGGAGCCGGGAGATGACGGAAGAGGAACGGATGGACGCGGCCAATTATATCTTTAAAGAAGGAAAGCGGCTGGAGGCTCTGTCCTTTAAGCTTCTGGATCTGATGGTGCTCCGCCATCAGGAGCTTGCGAAAAGACGCGTGTCCACCGAGTGGCTGGCGGAGGAAATCCGGGGGATCCTGGAGCCTGCCCTGGAAAAGCAGGAGATCCGTCTTTGGGTGTCGGTAGAGGACAGGCAGGTGGATCTGGAGCCGGATCTGATGAAAACGGTGCTGATGAATCTTCTGGACAATGGCCGGAAGGCCATGGAGGGCAGCGGCCGGGAGAAGAGGCTGACGCTGCTGGGGCGTCCGGAGCAGGCAGGCTATGCCTTTTATGTGTGCGACACGGGAAAGGGCGTGCCGGAGGCAGAGCTTAGCCGGATCACGGAAGCCTTTTATATGGTGGATAAATCCCGCGCCAGGCAGCAGGGCGGAGCGGGTCTGGGACTGTCCATCTGTGCGGAAATCGTAAAGCGTCATGGGGGCAGACTGGATTTTCAGAGCGAGGAAGGAAAAGGAACTCTGGTAAGAGTATGGCTGCCGGAACAGGCCGGGGAGGAGGAAGCATGAGAAGAAAAAACTGCAGATCCCGCAAAAGCTGGTTTCTGACCGTGGGAGCACTGCTTCTGGCGGCGTCCGTGGGCTTTGGCGTTCCCCTGGCTTTCCGGAAATGGCAGGACGACAGGCGTCTGTCTGTGGTGGAGACGGAGGAGGCGCCGGAGGTGCGGATTACATCCCAGACAGAGCTTAGTATGGTAGAAAAGGCGGAGCTGTTTCTGAGCGCCGACGTAAGCACCACGGTATTGGAAAAAGGGAAAAATTACGACGTGCCCGGAAGCCTTGCGAAAGCGGAGGAAGAGCTTGGTACCTTATGTGAAATGGGCGTACTGGACGAAACCTTCCGCACTGCCAAAATGACAGAACAGGACGCAGAGCAGAGTGCGGCTCCGATTTTCTATATCGATCCCAGCGGGGAAAAATCTATGATTATCTGGATGCTAAATTTCCAAATCGACACGGAGGAGGACAGATGGCTCCTGAAAGCCGCCCTGGATGACGAGACCGGTAAGCTTCTGGAGCTGGGCATTCAGGAGTGGAACGAGGGTTATGAGAATGGAATCCGTTCCGGCGCGGCGGCGACCGATTCGGACATGGCGGCGACCGATTCGGATACGGCGACGACCGATTCGGACGTGGCAGAGCGGGCTCAGAAATTCGGCTCCTATCTGGGCCTGACAACAGAGCGTGTCACGCAGAGCTGGGAGCTGGCAGACGCCATACTTTCCGATGGAGATAGGACTGCCTACGACAATCAGGTGCGCCTTTACGAAAAGAAGGGCTATACCGAAGAAGACGCCAGAAGGCTGGTAAGCGAAGAATGGGGTATCAGCGATATGAATCCGGACGGTTCCCGGACGGCTCAGGTTGTTTACCGCGAGGGCGACAAGGGAGAAGTCAATTACTATCTCCGCCTCGGTCCCCTGAGTCTTGCCATTTATTTTGCCCTATAGCGCAAACTTCCTTGAAAAATGTCGATATCTATGCTATTTTTAAAGATAACATTAGTAGAAAGAAACGACAAAAAGGAGAGCAAGCATGAATTTCCTGGAGGAAAGAATCTTAAAAGACGGCATTGTAAAAGAGGGAAATGTCCTTAAGGTGGACAGCTTCCTGAATCACCAGATGGACATCAACCTGTTCAAGCAGATGGGTGAAGAGTTTAAGCGGCGCTTCGCGGACAAGGACATTAACAAAATCATAACCATCGAGGCTTCCGGTATCGGAATTGCCTGTGTGGTAGCCAGCTATTTCGACGTACCGGTGGTATTCGCCAAGAAGACCCAGAGCATCAACATCGACGGGGACGTGTATGTGGCAGAGGTAGAGTCCTTTACCCATAAGAACAAGAACCAGGTCATTGTATCCAAGCGGTTTTTAGGACCGGAGGACCGGGTTCTGATCATCGATGATTTTCTGGCAAACGGCTGCGCGCTCCAGGGTCTGATTTCCATCGTGGCACAGGCAGGCGGCACAGTTGAAGGAATCGGAATCGCGGTGGAGAAGGGCTTCCAGGCAGGCGGCCGTATGATCCGGAACCTGGGTTACCAGCTGGAGTCCCTGGCTATCGTGGAGAGCATGGACGCGGCCACCGGAACCGTAAAATTCCGGGAGCAGGAAGAAGCCTGAACCATGGAAGAAAAAATCATATTCTGTAAGGGCGGCGGCTGTACAGCGAAGCTGGGAGCCGGCGTTTTAAGCCATGTCCTGGAAAAGCTGCCCAGGGGGCCGGAGAATCCGGATCTTCTGGTGGGCTATGACAGCAGGGACGACGCGGCGGTTTACCGGATAAGCGACGATACGGCGGTAGTTCAGACCCTGGATTTCTTTCCACCCATGGTGGAGGATCCCTATACCTTTGGAAAAATAGCGGCGGCCAACGCCTTAAGCGACATCTATGCCATGGGAGGCCAGGTGAAGACGGCCCTGAATATCGTATGCTTTCCCGAGTCTGCGGATCTGAATATCCTGGGAGAAATCATGCGGGGCGGATCGGAAAAGGTGCTGGAGGCCGGAGGTATCCTGGCGGGAGGCCATTCTATCCATGACGCCGATGTCAAGTACGGCCTGTCGGTCATGGGACTGGTACACCCGGATCACATCTGGTCCAATAACGGCGGACGGCCCGGAGACAGACTGATTTTTACCAAGAAGCTGGGCGTGGGGATCGTCTGCACGGCGAACCGGGTGAGGGAGGCCTCGGAACAGGCCATGGCGGAAGCCATCGAATCCATGACCACCCTGAATAAAACAGCTTCTGAGATAGGAAGAAGATACCACATTCACGCCTGTACCGATGTGACGGGCTTTGGTTTCCTGGGCCATCTCCATGAGATGATGGACGGAAAGCTGTCCTGCCGGATTGAAGCGGAGAAGGTGCCCCGGATTGAGGAGGCCCTGGAATACGCCGATGAATTTCTATTGACGGCGGCCGGTCAGAAGAATCGGAATTATATGGAAAAATATGTAAAATTTGAAAAAGTTTCTTTTGCCATGGAGGAGCTGCTGTTTGATCCGCAGACCTCCGGCGGACTGCTGATGGCGGTAGGCGCGGACGAGGCAGAGAATTTGAGAAATGAGCTTCGTGCGGCGGGACTTCCGGCGGAGCTTGTGGGAGAGATAACAGAACCCGGGGAACCGGAGATTTTAGTGACAGGAGGAGAGATACGATGATTCAGGTAAACGCACTGGGCGACGCTTGCCCGATTCCCGTAGTAAAGACCAAAAATGCCATTAAGGAGCTGGGCGGAAGCGGCGTGGTGGAGACGCTGGTAGACAATGAGATTGCAGTCCAGAACCTGACCAAGATGGCCAATCAGAAGGGCTACAAGGTCAGCTCCAAAAAGCTTTCGGACAGACAGTATCAGGTAACCATGGAGATTGGCGAAAACGCAGCAGATAAGCAGACTGCGCCGACGAAAGCGGAGTCAGAAACCTGTATTCCCGACGCCAGGGAGAATACGGTGGTCGTGATAGCCTCCGCCACCATGGGCGAGGGAGATCCGGAGCTTGGACGACTTCTGATGAAGGGGTACATCTATGCGCTGACACAGCTTTATACCCTGCCGAAGACCCTGCTCTTTTACAATGGAGGCGCCGCCCTCACCTGCGAGGGGTCCGCGTCTCTGGAGGATTTGAAGTCCCTGGAGGCCCAGGGCGTACAGATTCTCACCTGCGGCACCTGCCTGAACCATTACGGGCTGACAGACAGCTTAAAGGTGGGCGAGGTCACCAATATGTACGTCATCGCCGAGACCATGGCGGGCGCGGCGAAAATCATTAAGCCATGATTTATCTGGATAACGGGGCGACCACCCTTAGAAAGCCCGAGTGCGTAAAGGAGGCCCTTCTAGAAGCGATGGCTTCCATGGGAAATTCCGGAAGGGGCGTCCATGACGCGTCCCTTTACGCGGGGCGGACCATCTACCGGGCCAGAGAAAGCCTGGCAGAGCTTCTGGGCGCGGCGGCTCCGGAGCAGGTGGTCTTTACGGCCAATGCCACCGAGAGCCTGAACCTGGTGCTTGGCGGCCTGTTCGGGCCGGGGGATCATGTGATTACCACCGTCTGCGAGCACAATTCCGTGCTGCGGCCCCTGTACCGGCTGCAGGGCGTGGAGCTGTCGGTGCTTCCTGTAAAGGCGGAAGCCGGGGAGAAGCTGCAGGCAGGCATCCTGGCTTACGATGAGTTGGAATCCCTGCTCCGTCCGAACACAAAAGCCCTGATTATCACCCACGCCTCCAATCTGACTGGCAACATCACCGATCTGGAACGTGTGGGAGCCTTCGCAAAAAAGCACAGCCTTTTGCTTATCGTAGACGCTGCGCAGACGGCGGGCGCAGTCCTCATGAATATGGAACGTATGGGGATCGACGTCCTGTGTTTTACGGGCCACAAGGGACTTTACGGCCCCCAGGGAACCGGAGGCGTCTGCGTCCGTCCCGGTCTTTCGATCCAGCCGCTGAAGGTGGGCGGAAGCGGAATTCACAGCTTCGACCGGGAACATCCGTCAGAGATGCCGGCGGCGCTGGAGGCGGGCACCCTGAACGGCCATGGGATCGCAGGCCTGGGCGCGGCGGCCCGTTGGCTTCTGGAGACCGGCGTAGAGCAGATTCGCGCCCGGGAGCAGGTGCTTCTTCGGCGGTTCGTGGACGGCGTGAAGGAGGTGGAGGGCGTAACCCTCTACGGAAATCCGGATCTGGATCGGCGGACAGGAATCCAGTCCCTGAATATCCGGGATTATGATTCCGCAAGAGTAGCGGACTGGCTCTATGAGGATTACGGGATCGCCGTCCGGGGAGGAGCCCACTGCGCGCCGCTCATGCATGAGGCGCTGGGAACCCGGGAGCAGGGGGCGGTCCGGTTCAGCTTTTCTTATTTCAATACGGAGGCAGAGGCAGACGAGGCGGCGGCAGCCGTCCGGGAGCTGGCGGAGGAGTAAGACAATGCGGAAAAAAACAGAAGCGCTGGTGATCTCCTTTGGAACCACCACCGAGGCCATGAAAATGGAACGGCATTGTGAAAAGGAGGGGCTTCCCGGCAGATTGATTCCCATTCCCCGGGAGATTACCGCAGGCTGCGGGATGGCCTGGAAGGCGAAGCCCACAGAGAAGGAGCTGCTGCAGCAGGCGATGCTGGAGTCGGCTATCCGGTGGGAGGGTATGTATACCCTGGAACTATGAAAAATATGTAAGAATTTATCTATCGCAAATGAGGAGAAACATATATGAATGAAGTAGAAAACAAGAAAGCAGCCTATGATTTTTATGGCAAAATGCCTTTTCGAAAAGCATTTCCCCTGGGACTCCAGCACGTGCTGGCCATGTTCGTGGGAAATCTGACCCCGATTCTGATTATCACAGGAGCCTGTGGAATCGGCTCCGGTACGGAATTTGCGGAGGTGCAGGTAGCGCTTCTGCAGAACGCCATGCTGGTGGCGGGAATTGTAACCCTGATTCAGCTGTACGCCATCGGTCCGGTGGGCGGAAAGGTGCCGATTATCATGGGTACCAGTTCCGGCTTTATCGGCGTATTCAACAGCGTGGCAGGCGTTATGGGCGGCGGTATCCTGGCGTACGGCGCGATTCTGGGAGCATCCCTGATTGGCGGCCTTTTTGAGACGGTTCTGGGCTTTATGCTGAAGCCCCTGCGCCGCTTCTTCCCGGCAGTTGTGACCGGTACCGTGGTGCTTTCCATCGGTCTGTCCCTGATTTCCGTAGGCGTGGGATCCTTTGGAGGCGGAAGCTCCGCAAAGGATTACGGCTCCATGGAAAACCTGCTCCTGGGAACCCTGGTGCTGGTGGTCATCATTGCGCTGAAGCATGGCACGAAGGGAATGACCAGTGTTTCTTCGATTCTGATTGGAATTATTGTAGGCTATATTGTGGCGGCGATCATGGCGCTGGTTCTGCCCACCACCGGAGTAACCGCGGAGGGCGTGGAGTATACCAAGGCCTGGGTCCTGAACTGGGACAAGGTAGCCCAGGCAAAATGGTTCGCGGTTCCGGCCCTGATGCCGGTGAAGCTGGTCTTCGATCCCAGAGCCATTGTTCCGGTGCTGATTATGTTCGTGGTAACCGCGGTGGAGACCGTAGGAGATATCTCCGGCGTCATTGAGGGCGGTATGGCTCGGGAGGCGACCGATTCCGAGCTGTCCGGCGGCGTAGTCTGCGACGGCGTGGGATCCTCCCTGGCTTCCCTGTTCGGCGTGCTTCCGAACACCTCCTTCAGCCAGAACGTAGGTCTGGTCACCATGACCAAGGTGGTAAACCGGTTTGCCCTGGCGACCGGAGCCGTGTTCCTGATTCTCTGCGGCCTGTTCCCCAAGCTGTCCGCACTGATTTCCATTATGCCCCAGAGTGTTCTGGGCGGCGCGGCAGTTATGATGTTTTCCTCCATCGTAGTCAGCGGTATCGGTCTGATTACCAAGGAGAAAATGACCGTCCGCAACACGACGATTGTATCTGTAGCGCTGGGTCTGGGCTATGGTCTGGGCGCCAACAGCGGCGTGCTGGCGGGACTGCCCCAGAGCATACAGCTCATCTTCGGCGGTTCCGGTATCGTACCGGCTGCCCTGGTAGCGATTATCCTGAATATTGTTCTCCCAAAGGAGGAATAGCATGATAAAAATAAGAGAATTGGTAAAGGTGGAAAGTCTGGAGGAGGCCTGGGAGCTGAACCAGAAGCGCACCAACAAGATCCTGGGCGGTATGCTATGGCTCCGCCTGGGAAACCGGAACGTGCAGAAGGCCATCGATCTGTCAGGCCTGGGGCTTGACGAGATCGAGGAGACAGAGGAAGCATTTTCCATCGGCTGTATGGCGACCTTACGTCAGATCGAGCTGCATGAGGGACTGAACGCCCTGTGCGAGGGACTGGTGCATGACGCGGTCTGCGATATCGTGGGCACCCAGTTCCGGAATCTGGCTACGGTAGGCGGCAGTATCTTCGGACGTTTCGGCTTCTCCGATGTGATGACGGCGTTTCTGGCTCTGGATTCCTATGTGGAGCTCTATAAGGGCGGCATTGTGCCAATGTCAGAATTTGTAAAAATGAAGCGTGACAATGACATTCTGGTGCGGGTCATCGTAAAGAAATGTCCGGGTCATTTTGCGTATCTGTCCCACCGGAACACACGAACCGATTTTCCGGTGCTGACCGTGGCCGTATCCGACTGCGGCGGCGTAAAGAAGGCCGTGATCGGCGCAAGACCGGGTATCGCGAAGCTGTATGAGATCGAGCGCATGGACAAGGAGACGGCAAAGCGTCTGGCAGAGGAAACCCCGTTCCAGAGCAATATGCGCGCCTCCGACATCTTCCGCCGTCATCTGGCGGGCGTGCTGCTTGGGCGTGCTTTTGCAGAGATTCAGGGAAAGGAGTGAGGCTGACATGATCGTAACGATGATCTTAAACGGGAAAAAGATAACAGATGAGATTGCCGCGGATATGACACTCTTTGATTTTGTCCGGAAGCATGGCTGCTACAGTGTAAAATGCGGCTGTGAGACTACCAACTGCGGACTCTGTACCGTATTTCTGGACGGTATCCCGGTGTTTTCCTGCGCCATGCTCGCGGCGCGGGCAGAGGGACGCCGGGTGGAGACCCTGGAGGGACTGCAGAAGGAAGCAGAGGAATTTGGCTCCTTTATCGCCGATCAGGGCGCGGAGCAGTGCGGCTTCTGCAATCCGGGCATGATTATGAACGCCATCGCCCTGTTCCGGGAGAACCCGGAGCCCACCGACGAGGAAATCAAGCAGTATCTGGCAGGCAACCTGTGCCGCTGCTCCGGCTATGAGGGACAGCTGCGTGGAATGCACGCCTTTATCGAGTATAAAAAGAACGGAGGTGCCGCATGCGGGAAGTAGGAAAACGGGAACGCAAGAAGGACGCCATAGCGCTGGTGACCGGACAGCCGGTCTATGTAGATGACCTCGCCCCGAGGGAATGTCTGGTGGTAAAGCTTCTTCGCAGCCCCCACGCCAATGCCATCGTGGAGGATGTAAACTATGCGGCGGCTCTGAAGATTCCGGGTATCGAGGCAGTGTATACCTGGAAAGACGTGCCGAAGAACCGGTTTGCCACAGCGGGACAGACCTATCCGGAGTGGAGCCCCTACGACCATCTGATTCTCGATCAGCATGTGCGTTTCGTGGGCGATCCGGTAGCGATTGTAGCAGGCGAGAATGAAGAATGTGTGGATAAGGCCCTGCGGGTGATCCGGGTGAAATATCAGGTGCTTCCGGCGCTGCTGGATTACCATGAGGCCATCGACAATGAAATCCTGGTGCATCCGGAGGACAACTGGGAATCCCGGTTCCCGGTGGGAGCCGACAACAGGCGGAATCTCTGCGCCCATATGGAGGACGGAGACGGAGATGTGGAGGCGGTCCTTGAGGACTGTGAGGTAAAGCTTACCCGCACCTACCATGTTCCGGCGGTCAACCAGGCCATGATGGAGACCTTCCGGACCTATTGCTATATCGACACCTACGGAAGACTGGTGGTCGTAAGCTCGACCCAGATCGTATTCCATGTAAGACGAATTGTATCCACGGCCCTCGGAATTCCCAGGGCAAAGGTGCGGGCCATGAAGCCCCGGATTGGCGGCGGCTTCGGCGCCAAGCAGACGGTGGTGACGGAGATATATCCGGCCTTTGTTACCTGGATGACAAAGAAGCCGTCCAAGATCATTTACACCAGAAAAGAAAGCCAGATTGCCGGATCTCCCCGTCATGAGATGGACGTCCGGGTCAGCATCGGCGCAGACCGGGACGGAACGATCCGGGCCATCGACCTTTACAACCTGTCCAATACAGGCGCTTACGGTGACCACGGCCCCACTACGGCGGGACTGACGGGACACAAGGCGATTCCCCTGTATACAGCCAACCTGGAGGCCTTCCGTCATGTATTTGACGTAGTCTACACGAATCAGCTTGCCACAGGCGCGTACCGGGGGTATGGAGCCACCCAGGGAATCTTTGCCCTGGAATCCATCGTAAATGAGCTGGCGACCGTTCTTCACATGGATCCGGTGGAGCTCCGCCTGAAAAATGTGGTGCGGGAAAAGATGCTTATGCCGGCTTATTTCGGCGAGGTGGCAGAGAGCTGCCGTCTGGACGAGTGTCTGGTCCGGGCCTGCGAAATGATTGGCTGGAAGGAAAAATACCCTGCCCGGGATATGGGAAATGGCAAGGTACGCGCCGTAGGCGTGGGCATGGCCATGCAGGGCTCCTGTATCTCCAACGTGGACGTGGGATCCGCGACAATCATGCTCAACGAGGACGGCACCTATAAGCTGGCCATCGCGGCGGCGGATATGGGAACCGGCTGTGATACCATTCTGGCCCAGATGGCGGCGGAATGTCTTCATGTGACCACCGACGAGATCTTCGTCTCCGGCGCGGACACAGACAGCTCCCCCTATGATTCCGGCTCCTACGCCTCCAGTACCACCTATATTACCGGTCAGGCCGTGGTCAAGGCGGCCACAGAGCTGGAAAAACGGATCTGCCAGGTGGCGGCAGGCATGCTGGAATGCGACCCGGAGGACGTGGAGTTCGACGGCAGAAAAGCTACCGATGTGAAAACCGGAAAATCCGTTACCAGCGAGGAGATCGGCTACAAGGCCCAGGTCTGCAACGAAATCGCGTTACAGGTGACAGAAAGCCACAGCTCCCCGGTATCGCCGCCTCCCTATATGGCAGGCGCGGTGGAAATTGAGCTGGATAAGGAGACGGGCCATGTGGAGATTCTGGACTATGCGGCGGTGGTAGACTGTGGTACGGTTGTGAACCCGAACCTGGCGACCGTTCAGGTGGAGGGAGGCTTAGGTCAGGGAATCGGAATGACCCTCTACGAGAATATTCAGTACACGGAAAAGGGTAAGCTTCGCAACAGTTCCCTGATGCAGTACAAGATCCCGACCCGCCAGGATATGGGACATTTTCGGGTGGAATTTAAGCCGAGCTTCGAGCCTACCGGCCCCTTCGGCGTGAAATCCATCGGTGAGATCGTGATCAACACTCCGGCTCCGGCCCTGGCCCATGCCATCTATAACGCGACGGGCGTATGGCACCGGAACCTGCCGATTACCAGTGAGAAGATTGCGTTGGGGACAGACTGATTCGGATAAGACATGTTAAAAGAATGGATAGACGGAAAATGGGTGGAGCGGGAGTCACTGCTGGCTGCCCTGGGGCTGGTCGAAAGCAGCTTTGCTTCCGGCAGGAAGCCGGAAAAAAACTGCGTCGTTTCCATCGTGGGCGCAGGCGGAAAAACCACCTGCCTGCGCCGCTTACAGATGGAATGTAAAAAACTGGGAATCCTGGCGGCCGCAGGCACCACCACCCATATCCAATGTGAAAAGAATACCGGATTTCTGGACCGTCCGGATCTGCAGGCGGCCCGGGATATGTTAAAGAATACAGGCACTCTCTGGATGGGAGAGCCTGTTTCCGACTGGAAATGTAAAGCGCTGCCGGAATGGTTTTACCGGGAGCTTCTGACGGAGGGGATCTGGCTTCTTCTGGAGGCAGACGGAGCCAGAGAGAAGCCGGTCAAAGCGCCCAGGGAGGGCGAACCGGTAATTTTGCCGGAGACTGGTCTTGTGCTCTGCGTGTATGGACTGGACGGAGTGGGGCAGCCTATCAAAGAGGTCTGCTGCCGTGTGGAAGAGGTCTGCGCCATTCTCGGAAAAAGAGAGAAGGACGTCCTGACGGCGGCAGATCTGGCGAAGCTGGCGGTTAGCCCGGCAGGAGGAAGAAAGGGCGTAAGACCCGGTATGGACTACGCAGTGCTGTTTAACAAGGCGGATACCCGGGAGCGGGAGGCAGCGGCTCTGGAAGCCGCGAAAGCGCTTGCGGGTCCGGAAACGAGGATTCTCATGGCGGCGGATCTGATGCCGCCCTGGAACCTTCCGAGAGCAGGAGAGAAAAGATGAAGATCGTAATCAAGGGAGCCGGGGATCTGGCCACCGGCGTGGCCTGGGAGCTTTTCCGGGAGGGACACCGGATTATCATGACAGAAATCGCCGTACCGCTGACGGTACGCCGCCAGGTAGCTTATTCCCGGGCGGTCTACGAAAGACGGGCGGAAGTAGAGGGCGTGACCGGCGTGCTGGCCGGATCGGCGGAGGAAGCCATAGCCCTCTCGGAACAGGGCGTCATCAGCGTGCTGGTGGATCCGGAAGCCCGGGTACGAAAGGTCTGGCAGCCGGAGGTGGTCATCGACGCCATCATGGCGAAGAAAAATATCGGAACAACGCTTACGGACGCGCCGCTGGTGCTGGCCCTGGGGCCAGGCTTCACAGCAGGGACAGACTGCCACGCGGTCATCGAAACCATGCGCGGGGAAGCCTTAAGCCGCCCCATTTACCGGGGCAGCGCCATTCCCAATACGGGTGTACCGGGCATGGTGGGCGGCTACGCCATGGAGCGCCTGATTAAGGCTTCCGGGGACGGTCGGATGGAGCCGGTGGCAGCCATCGGCGATATCGTAGAGAAGGGCAGCGTCCTGGCCTATACGGGCGGGGAGCCGGTGTACGCGCAGATTGACGGCGTGATCCGGGGCATGCTGCAGGCAGGCGTGCCGGTAAAGAAGGGCATGAAAATCGGGGACGTGGATCCGAGAAAGGACGAAAGCCTGGTTCACCTCATTTCCGATAAATCCCATAAGATAGGACGGGGCTGCGCGGAGGCCATCCGGACGCTGGTAGGGCGGCAGTACGGTATCGTAGCGCTGGCAGCGGGGCTGTCCAGCCGGTACGGCGGAAATAAGCTTCTGGAGGAGCAAGTGGACGGGCGCCCCCTGTACGAAGTAACTTTGGATAAGCTGGGCGCTTTTTCAGACTGTACCCGCGTAATCGTGACCCGGTTTCCGGAAATAGCCGGGGCAGCCGGAGAGCGCGGCGTAAGGGCTGTGATAAATCAGGAGCCGGAGCGGGGGATCAGCCATTCCCTGCAGCTTGGGCTTACGGAATGTCTTCGGCAGAATCCGGATCTGCGGGGCGTATTGTGTATGGTCTGCGACCAGCCCTATCTGGAACCGGCGACTATGGAAAGAATTCTGGAGGAGGGCTTTTCTTATCCCGGGGCTATCGTCTGCGCCGGACACGGGGAGCGGCGGGGCAATCCGGTTCTCTGGGACAAAAGCTATTTCCCGGAGCTTCTGGAGCTGACCGGCGATACCGGAGGCCGTCAGGTGATAAAGCGGTATCCGGAAAGGGTGCGCCTGGTGGAATGTGGGGAAAAGGAACTCGCAGATGTGGATATCCGCGCGTAAAGAAAGAAGGATTGTGGAAAACTTGCGTCATTTATATACTATCTTACAGGAATATCAGGATAAAAAGGAGAAACGGATTCTGACCGTCTTAAAGGGACCCCATGCTGGGGAAAAAGCCTTTTTTGCCGGAGACGGGCTTCTCTGGGAGAAAACCGGACAGGGCTTTTTCACAAAACACCGGGAGGAGGCTGGGGCAATCCGGGCCGAAGGACAGCAGGAGCTGGCAGGGGAGACGGTATTCTGCGACTGTCTGGGAGAAGCGAAGAAGCTGGTGATCTGCGGCGCGGGCCATGTGGGCGTGGCGCTGCTTCGTATGGCTCTCCTGCTGGGCTTTGACGTGACGGTTCTGGAGGACCGCCCGTACTTTGCGGACGGAGCCAGACGGGCCGGAGCGAAGCGGGTGATCTGCGACAGCTTCGAACAGGGGCTGGACGCAGTGGACAGCGACGAGGATACTTATTTTGTCGTCATGACCCGGGGACACCGCTACGATCTCATTTGCCTGGAAAAGATTCTGGGGAAGAACTATGCCTATCTGGGTATGATGGGCAGCAGGGGCCGGTCGGCGCTTGTGAAAAAGAAGCTGCTGGAGCGGGGCTTTCCGGCAGGACAGGTGGAGGAGCTTTACGCCCCCATTGGACTGAGCATTCACGCGGAGACGCCGGAGGAAATCGCGGTCTCGATACTGGGAGAAATCATTTCCGTCAAAAACGGAGATAAGAAGAACAGCAGCTTCTCGGAGGAGCAGCTGGAGCTTCTCGGAGACGGGACGGACACACGGGCAAAGGTGCTGTGTACCATTGTAGCCCGCAGGGGCTCGGCGCCAAGAAGTGTCGGTACCAAAATGCTGGTGCTGGAGGACGGCACCGTATCCGGAACCATCGGCGGCGGCTGTGTGGAAGCGGGCGTGAAGGAAAAAGCCCGCTGGCTTATGCAGGATAAGGAAAAGCGGCAGGAGCTGATTTCTGTGAGCATGACAGCCTGCGACGCGGAGGAAGAGGGCATGGTCTGCGGCGGCGTCATAGAGGTGCTGCTGGAGAAATGCTGAAAGAATTTTAAAATGATACAAGCCGGATACATTCCTCACCTATACTGAGCTTCAAGAGGTGAGGAACATGCAGCGTGAGCATGTATATGAGAGACCGGGGCGTTCCGAATCCCGCCGTCGCCGCCGGCAGAGGCAGTTTTATCGGATTCTTGCAGCCATCTGGCTGATGGCCTTTGTGCTGGGACTGCTTTGCGGGAAGCTTGTGTTTGCGAAAGAGACGGGCCTGCTGGCGAGAGCCGGGGCGGAACCGGCGGCAGAAGAATCCGAAAATGACAGGACGCAGGCGGCTGAGCATGACAGTGGGACAATTGATAACCCGGACGGGGAAGAAAGCGCCGGGGACTGGAAGCTGACCCTGGTCAACGCTACGCACCCCATGGCGGAGGGCTATCGTCCCCGGGTGTCGGAAATCGAGAATAATTACTATTTTGACAGCCGGGCGGTGGGAGAGCTGCAGCAGATGCTGGCAGACGGAAGGAAGCAGGGACTGGACTTCTGGATCTGCTCGGCCTATCGGACCATGGAGAAGCAGACGGACCTTTATAACAATAAGGTGAGCCGCTTGCAGGCCGAGGGCTTAAACTATGAGGAAGCCTATCGTCAGGCGGGAACCGTCGTGGCCTACCCCGGAACCAGCGAGCATAACCTGGGACTGGCGGCAGATATTGTGGCAAAGGATTATCAGCTTCTGGACGATAAGCAGGCAGAGACGCCGGAGGCTAAATGGCTCGAGGAAAACTGCTGGCGCTACGGCTTTATCCTGCGCTATCCCACAGATAAGACCGGGGAAACGGGGATTATCTTCGAACCCTGGCATTACCGCTATGTGGGGAAAGAGGCTGCCAGAGAAATCATGGAGCAGGGAATCTGCCTGGAGGAGTATCTGGGCGAGAAGTAAAAGGAAGCAGGAACGATGAATAAAATAAATTATCAAAAAGAACTGGATAAAGTAATCGAAGTATTGCAGCGTCAGGGCCGGGTGCCCCGTCTTCTGCTCCACAGCTGCTGCGCGCCCTGCAGCAGCTACGTGCTGGAATACCTGTCCCGGTATTTTGAAATCACCGTCTTTTATTACAATCCGAACATCTATCCGCCGGAGGAATTCGGAAAGCGTGTGGAGGAGCAGAAGCGCCTGATTGCCCAGCTTCCCGCAGAGCATCCCATCTCCTTCCTGGACGGGCCTTACGAGCCGGAGCGCTTCTATGAGATGGCCCGGGGACTGGATCAGGTTCCCGAGGGAGGGGAGCGCTGCTTTAAGTGCTACCGTCTGCGTCTTACGGAAACTGCGGAGATGGCCCGCGCCGGAAAATACGATTACTTTACCACGACCCTGTCCATCAGCCCCTTAAAGAACGCGGAGAAGCTCAATGAGATCGGCGGTCAGCTGGCGAAGGACTATGGCGTGGACTATCTCTACAGCGATTTCAAAAAACGGAACGGTTACAAGCGCTCCACAGAGCTGTCCAGGGAATACGGCCTCTACCGGCAGGATTACTGCGGCTGTGTGTTCTCCATGCGGGAGCGCCGCGCGCAGCAGAAGGCCGCGGCAAAGGAAGAACTGTAAAAAAGATCAAAAATAGGCTTGACAAATAGAAAAGTATCCCGTATAATATATTTTGTTGCTGCTTCAGTAAGAAGCAAACACAAATGCGATAGTGGCGTAGTTGGTAACGCGCGACCTTGCCAAGGTCGAGACCGCGGGTTCGAGCCCCGTCTATCGCTCTTGCGAAAAGGAATCATGCATAGCATGGTTCCTTTTTTTGATCCTTATTTACAAAAAGAAAATTGCAGAACAAAGGAATTCATGTTATGATTGTACAAAAGTGATAAAAAAGAAACGAAAAGAAAGAAATTTATAGGCAAAATAGAAAAGACATAAAGGAGAGGGAAACATGAAAGCTGCGTATCTGAAAGCAAAAAATCAATTTGAAATCCGCGAGGTGGAGGTGCGGGAGCCGGAGGCCGGAGAAGTACTTGTGGGAGTAAAGGCCTGCGGATTCTGCGGACACGACAAGATTCTGGCGGGCTATGCCGGAGAAGAATGGCAGCCCTTCGGACATGAATTTGCCGGCGTGGTAGAAAAGGTCGGACATGGTGTAAAGAATGTAAAGGTGGGAGACCGGGTGGTAGTAGAGACTTCTATCTTTGATCCCATTTCGGATTACGCGCGGAACGGTCGTCCCGATCTGGATACCGAGGGCCCCAACTATATGACCATGGAGCATACGGGAATGGGCTTTGCGGAGAAGACCATTGTCCCGGCGATTCTCTGCGTGCCCTTTACGGATCTGGAGGATCGGGAAGCCTGCTTCCTGGAGCCCATGGGTGTGGCGGCAGACCTGATTCTGACTGCGGATATCCATCTGGGACAGGACGTATTGCTGATGGGCTGCGGAGCCATCGGCCTGATGGCCCTGCAGATGGCGAAAGCCTCCGGCGCAAGAAATATCTATGTGGCAGAGCATAAGGCAAACCAGAAGAAGATAGAGCTGGCAAAACAATTCGGGGCCACCGATGTGATTCTCACCGATGAGATGGAGCTGACGGATTATCCGTTTCCCCGGGGAGGTGTAGAACGAGTGCTGGTTACCACGCCGCCCGTCACCATAGCCGAAGCGGTAAAGGTGGCAAACGTGGGTGGCATTGTGGCGTTCCTGGGTATCAGCTACGGCCCCGGCGCTATGGTGACCTTTGATTCCAACATTGTTCATCTGAACAAACTGCAGATCCGGGGATCCAACGCGATTCCGGCTCTCTACTTCCCCCATTGCCTGGATCTGGTGAAGGCGGGAATCGTAGACGTAAAACCGCTCATTACCCATACCTTCCCGCTGGAAAAAGCGCCGGAGGGTATCATGGAATTCCTGACGGATAAAGCGCATGCGGTGAAAGCGGTTATGCTGAACGAATAAAAAAGTTGTTGAAAAAATAATACAGGCAGATTTCCATATTCTATCTGAATTTTGGAAATCTGCCCGTATTGATTTGAAAAATGGAAATTATTTACTATACAAACAAGCCGTCATTGCATGCGACCATGTCCTTGTGAAGGAGATCCTCCACTTCCTGGAACAGCTCTCTCTGGTGCATACCTGCGCCCAGAATCAGCTTCTCCTTGGGAATTACGATGGCGTAGGCATCCATGCCGTCCTTTGCCTCGGCTGTGGAGATGGCCTCTCCGGTAGCAGCGTCCAGGGTACAGATGAGATCCGGGAAGGTAGCGGCGCGCTGTCCGTCCTGCTCTGCCAGCATGTACTCATTCCAGAAGGTGAAGCTTACGCTGCCCTCTTCGCTGGTTACATCCAGATGTCCGATATCGTAGCCGCCGTCCATCTTCAGCTCGTAGTTTGTGATCTTGCCTCTAGCCAGAACCTTCGCGTCGTAGTGCTCCTCCAGGAAGGCTACAAACTCAGCGCCGTTTTTACACTGGCTGAAAGCCTTTCCGATATCCAGAGCCTGGGAAATAGCGCCTACCGCGGCGTTCTTCTTTAGATATTCCACAGTAACTGGATTTCGGAGAACACCTACCATACCGCCGTCGGCTACAGCGCTCTGGCGGATTACATGGGAGGTGGAATTTAAGGCTCCCTTTGCGACGGTTTCCAGATAGCGGGCTCCGGTTCCGCCGCAGGCAGACTGGGTAGTCTGATAATCCGGCAGCAGGTTCAGTCCGATACTTCCCATGGTTCCGGTGGGGTGGGCCCGTCCGTTGCTGGGCGCGTCCACCAGAGGAATGCCGGTGAGAGCGGAGATAACCCAGCCGTTGGCTGTGGAGATGGCTCCGTTTTCGCAGGAGGTAAAGCCTGCGATTTTTTTGCCGTAGTTCAGCTCAAAATTCTTCAGGGCAGTCATCCAGTGCTCGGCGCTCAGATGAACGCCCATGGCAGAGGGCGCGCCTAGGGTGGACACATTCACAACCACGTCCTCCGGATTCAGCTCGCTGATGTCCAGCATGGTAAGCTTGTCTGTGTGCTTGAAGGTCTCTTCCAGAGCTTCCCTTCCGGCTGTAAGGGTACCGCCTCCGCCGCCTCCCAGAAGGAGACCGCCCAGCAGGGCCTGTTCACAAAGTTCTTTGGTCAGATAGATCATAGGTTTTTCCTTTCTTGTCTCAAAGTATGTCAGGTTTTGTAAAATCCGTAGCTATCTGCGGATAGATTCGAAGAAGGCAAAGGTACCTTCCGCCAGTACCGGGTCGATGACCGGAAGTCCCACTTCCTGCTCCAGCAGCTTTGCGATGCCGATGGTGGTGAGACCGGTGCAGCCCAGGGCGATAACGTCCGCGCCCATATCCTTGATTTTACGTGCGCAGGCTACGCAGTTCTTCCGGCCTTCGTCGGTCATCAGATCCAGCGTACTGTTTACGCCCTCCGGCTTCTCCACAGCGACCAGACGGTCTTTGGGCAGCTTGAGGTAGGCTTTCGGCGCGTAGTCGGTAATGCCCAGGACGCCGATTTTCTCACCGTATTTGCCTGCCAGGGCAACGGCAGTTTCACCGCCGCCGGTTACGGACATATGCGGAAGAGCCTCGCGGATCTCTGCCACGCCCGGATCATCGGCGCAGCTTACGATAATCATATCCTTATCCCGGAAGGCTTTTGCCAGCTCTACGATTTTCGGAATGGCAATCAGCTCCAGCTCATGGCTGTGGATGCCCTCCCACTGATCCGGGATACAGCGGCTTTCTACCTGGATACCCGGAAAATGATCCATGATAATCTGACCGTGCATATTTACGAAATGCGGATCGTCAGAGGTCAGCACACGGATCAGACCGACCTGAAATGGTTTCTTTTCCATACGAATCACCTCATTGTTTTTCTCAGAATTTTTTAGATCTGGAATTCTCCGTCTTTAATGACCAGTGTATCGTCCAGATACAGGGTCGGCTTCAGAATGATACCGTCCATATGGCAGTCGGCCTTGTTGACGCCGCCGAAAGAGGTGTTGGTACCGAAGGCTACATGAACCGTGCCGTATACCTTCTCGTCCTCCAGGATAATGCCGTTCAGGATAGCGGCCTCATTGGTGCCGATACCCAGCTCCGCTACGGTGCTGTTGTTCTCATTGGCCAGAAGGACGTCCAGCATCTCGCTCTTCTCGCCGGTGATGGACTGGATCTTTCCGTCCTTGATGACGAATTTCAGCGGAGCGTCCAGCTTGCCGATTCCTACCATGGAGCCGTCCACGATGGTCTCGCCGTTTACACCGTTCTCCAGAGGAGCGATATAAGCCTCGCCGGAGGGCAGGTTTCCGCACTGTCCTGCTTCCCGGTATACGCCGGGGCTGGGAACGCCGTCGCGGCCGTTGAGATCCAGGGTCAGGGTGCAGCCGTCCTTCTCGATCACAGCCTTTTTGGATTTGGTCAGCAGCTCCGTAACCTTGCCGGTCAGCTTCAGAACCTCGTCGTAGTTGGCGGTCATAGCGCCTGCGCTGAACATTTCCTCGGTGATACCGGGCATGGTAGCCACGCGGGTACCGGTTTTCTGTGCCTCAATCTTGGCGTTGGTGTGGGTCAGGGACTTGGCGGTGGGGCAGATGACCACGTCGGCAGCCTTCATAGCCTCCGCTACGGTGCGGGGCGGCTCCTCACCGGAGAGCTCGCGCTCCTGCATTACCATCAGGAGAGCCTCGCAGCCCAGCTCCTTAGCGCCTTCATAGAGCGCGTTTCCGATGGTGAAACGGCTGTCGTCCGTAACAATAAGAACATCCTCTGTGGGCTTTACAGCCAGACAGGAGATCATGACATTTTTTGCTATTTCTTTTAATTCCATTTTCTGTAAACTCCTTATATCAATGATAAATCTTAGATATCTGTTACCTCAGAGATAACACGCGCCAGAATCGTACGCGGCAGAACCACGGTCTTTCCGGTCTTTTTCGCGAACATCTGCTTCATTTCCTGGGTGTAACCGATACAGTCCAGAACGATCAGATCCACATCGTCCATCTTGCTGACTTCATCGGCTGCTCTTTCCAGATCCGGCCAGTCGCCGTAGGGAGAAGCCGCTACGCTGGTACACTGCTTCACAAAGCCGCTCCATTTCTGGCTGTTCTGCTCCAGCTGCAGCGGAGACGGGGTGACAGCGGCGATATGGGAGGTACGGGTCAGAAGCGGCACGATCTTGTGGAGAAGGTCGCAGGGGAATACCATGGGAACGTGCGCAGTCAGGCTTGCGGGGAAGGCTCCGGTACAGAAGACCATAATCAGCTTTACGCCTGCGGCCTCCAGCTCGTCGATTCCCTTCTGCAGATTGCCGAGAATGTATTTCTCCGCGAAGGTGACGGAGGATCCGTCGGAAAGACGGGAAACCAGTACATAGTCGTCGCCCTCGGGCTTAAATTTTTCGATTTCCTCCCGGGTCAGACCATCCAGTCCGCCTCGCTGAATCAGTTCAATCTTGCCGTTGAAGATATCCATAATATCACAGGTTACGTCCACTCTGGGCGTCTGTCCGATGGTAAGTGCTCCGATTTTCATAATCTCAATCTTCCTTTCGTGATTATAAAAAGACGGCCGCAAAGTATACGGCCGCCTCCTTGCGTGCAGAAAAAAAATTATTTGTTTCCGAGAGTCTGAAGATGATCCATCTTGCCGTACAGCTTCACCAGATGCTCGTACTCCTCCTCGTCGTAGAAGCTTACTTCGCCGCGGCCGAAGGATTTTGCAACCTCCATCATGTAGCGGGCGGTCTCTTCCACGTCAGCAAAGTGAGTGGAGCCTGTAGCACAGCCGGGAACCATGGTCTCGGTGGTAATAGCCACGCCTACAACCGGAGCCTTGGTAGCGGTGCAGGGCTGCAGAATACTGTTCAGATGATATACATCGTTTCCGTAAGGTGTGATATCCTGCATGCTCAGCGGGAATACATACGGAAGCTGTCCTGTGGTACGCTGCATGATCTCCAGCAGATCCTCGGATACGCGAAGAACCCAGCCTTCTTTTACAGTACTGGAGATAGCAAAACCTCTGGTGTTGATGACGCGGTTGCCCTTGGTAGTGTCTACCGTCAGGATAGCGTCCAGCTCTGGGCTGACTTCCTCTCTGTTGACCTGAGCCATCTCAACCGGGGAACCCATGAAGGGAACCGGCTTGTGGGGAGCAGTCGGAGCATGGGGACAAATCTGGGTAGATACGAATACGTCGCCCTCCAGATAATCGCCCTTGGTCTGCATGTCCAGAAGCTTGGCTGCAACAGCCAGTGCGCAGAGTGCGCCGTCTCCGTCGGATACGAAGCCAATCATCTCCGGACGCGCGCCGATACCGCCCAGACGTCCCAGAAGACCGATAGTCGGAGCGGATCCACCCTTTGCCTTACCGTTGGTACCGGGGATGCGAACCTTTACCATATCGGTGCTGCCCTTGGGTCCCTCCAGCGGGTAAACCTCCACGTTTGCCTCGGGGTTCACGGAAAGCAGATAATCCTTAACGGCTGCGCCGTTTACTGTACTGCTGTCGAGAACATCGAAAACCTCCATAACCTGTTTGATAAGCATGATTTAAAGTTACCTCCTGTAATAAATTCTACAAGAATCATAACGTATTTTGCACAGAAAAGCAACCATTATAATGTTGTTTTTTAGACAAAGTATGAAAAGAAATAAAAGATCCAGAAGAAGCCAGAAACCACCAGAAATTTCCGAAAAGTTTATGAAATATTAAGAAATTTTAGAGGATGTTTACACTTTGCCTTGACAGAGCGATGAAGTTAGGGTATGATAAAAGCCATCACGAGCTATGAACGGGCATAGGACAACGGGGATGCCTGTATCATAGCTTTTTTAGAAAGGAAGCTGATACTATGATAAGTGAAAATCCTGAACTGAAAAAACAGCAGTCGATTTCCGCAGCTGAGCATCCGAAAGCATGGGATCCCCAGGTACTGATTCTGGGACTTCCGCTGGCCGTCGTCGGCTGTATTATCGGACTGGAGCTGATCGTCCGCACCGGTGTTACTCCGAATACTTCTATCATCGGAGCATTGTTCGCCATCCTTCTTTCCCGTATCCCGGTGGCGTTTCTGAGAAAATACCGCAGCATCCACAGACAGAATCTCTTACAGACCTCTATCTCCGCAGCGACCTTTTCCGCAGCGAACTGTATGATTCTTCCCATCGGTATCCCGGTAATCATGGGTTATCCGGAGCTGATGTTCCCGATGCTGATTGGCGTAATGCTGGCGACCTGTGTGGACGCTACCATTCTTTACAACTGCTTCGGATCGGAGATGTTCCCGGCAGAGGGCGCATGGCCGCCCGGAGTCGCTGCAGCGGATTCCATCATGGCAGTCATCGAAAAAGGTAAGAAGGCGGTTCTGCTTCTGGTAGGTATCGGCCTTGGCTGGGTAGGTAAGATTGCAGGACTTCCCATGGATCTTCTGGGAGTTTCCTGGTTTGGCGATTTCGGAGCCATGGCGGCGCTGGCTGTAGGTTCCCTGGTGATCGGTGTCCTGAAGGTGAACGGCTTCTCCTTCTCGGTATTCGGACACGCCTTTACCTTCGTAACCAATTTGTTCGGAGAGGGCTTTGTATACACAGACCACCTTTCCCTGCAGTACATGGCGCACGGCGTTATGATCGGCGCAGGTATCATTTCCCTGGTACAGTGCGGCATCTCCTTGTTTAAGAAGAGCAAGGGCACCAAGGTAATGGACAGCACCAACGTGGTATCCAAAGAACATATGAAGAAGACCCTGGGCGTGGGCTTCGGCGCATACCTGGTGATCGGTCTCTTCCTGGCAGTCGTAGGCGGAATCATCACCAAGATGAGCCTGCCGCAGTTCATTCTCTGGCTGATCTTCGCAGCCTTCGCGGCAGAGGCCTCCGAGCTGATCGTAGGTATCTCCGCGATGTATTCTGGCTGGTTCCCGGGATTTGCGACAGCCCTGATCTTCCTGATTGTCGGTATGCTTCTCGGCTTCCCGAAGCTGGCTCTGGGCCTGCTGGTAGGCTTTACCGCAGCGACCGGCCCCTGCTTCTCCGATATGGCGTACGACCTGAAGTGCGGTTATATCTTAAGAGGAAACGGAGCAAATCCGGAGCTGGAGAAGGAAGGACGCAAGCAGCAGTTCCTGGCAGAGCTGATGGGCTTCGCAGTTGCCTTTGTGATGGTTGCCTTCTTTGCAAATAAGTACTTCGGACAGGGACTCTTCGTAGCAGTGTCCAATACCTTCGTGGCTACCATCGACGCGGGAGCAAGCGCGGAAATCACAAAATGGCTTCTTATCTGGGCGATCCTGGGCGCTATCATTCAGCTTGTCGGCGGAAAACGCCAGCTGGGTATCCTGTTTGCGACCGGACTTTTGGTAGGCAACATCATCAACGGTCTGACTATCGCGGCCGGTCTGATTATCCGTCTGATTGCTGTCCGCGCGAACAAGGAGAACGAGCAGACCCTCAATATCCTGGGTGCCGGCGCGCTGGCAGGAGCTGCGATCTACAGCTTCTTCACCGCGACTCTGGGACTGGTTGGAAAGAAGGACTGACCGATATCTGATATCTGAAAATGTAAAAGCCTGAATTTACAGGAAAAAGGGGAATTCTGTCCGCGATCGGACAGGGTTTCCCTTTTTGAGGACAAAAACGATGGAGTATTTTATCATTATTGGACCGAAGCTTATCAGCTTTTTCATTCTGATTGCGCTGGGCTTTGCGATCTCAAAACTGGGAATTTTCCCCAAAAACAGTCTGCCGTCCCTGTCAGCCTTCCTGATTAAGGTGGTGCTGCCCTGCCTGACGGTCTCCCTTTTGTGCCAGCGGGGAACCACCTGGGCGGATCTGGCGGATTTCCACGCTATCGTTCTCTGGCAGATGGCGGGCTATCTGCTGCTGGGTGCGACGGGCCTTCTGTGCGTGCGTCTGGCGGGACTGAAATCCCCCGCCTCCAACGTGCATGCAGGCTGCATGGTGGGCGGCAATTACGGCTTCGTGGTGATCCCGATTCTGATGGCCCTGTATACGCCGGAGAACGGCCAGCAGTATATCCCCATCTGCTCTGCCGTGGATACGATGATGGTCTGGACCTTAGGGCTGTATCTCTTTACCCGGGGAATCGGGAAAGGACGGGAGCCCTGGTACCGGATTCTGGGGAAACGGCTGCTGAACCCGATTCTGGTTTCCATCGTGCTGACCCTGACTCTGAATTCTTTGGCGGTCACATTGCCCGGGCCGGTTCTGGAGGTCTGCGGCAATGTGGGAAATATCAGCTACAGTCTGGGACTTATCTATGTGGGCTGTACTATCTGTTTCCTGGATAAAGGCAGTCTGCACTGCCTGAAGACCCTGTGGCTGCTGGTGCTGACCAAGCTTCTGGCCGTGCCGCTTCTGCTGTATGCGCTGACCGGACCGTTTCTGCCGGAGACGGAGCGGATCGTGCTGATGCTGATTGCGGGCGCACCCTCCATGACCACCAGCTGCATGATTGCCAATCAGTATGGGCTGGACGAGGAATACGCGTCCACGGCGGTATTTGTAACCACCCTCTGCTGCATGGTAACGATTCCGATCCTGTTTCTGTTTACAGGAATCCTTTCATAGAGTAAGATAAAAGATATCAATACGATGTATGGGGGAAGATACATATGGAGTTACATGAGGTAATTGAAAAACGGCGGAGCATTCGCAAATTTTCCGAAAAGCCGGTTTCCAGAGAGCTTCTGGAGCAGCTTATCCGGGCGGCGGCCCTGGCTCCCAGCGCCAGCAACATGCAGGCCTGGCGGTTCTTTGTGGCAGATGAACCGGAGCTGGTGCGGGCAATCGATTCCTTCAGTCCGGGTCTCTCCGGCAAGCCGCCGGTCATCGTCGCTATTGCCAGCGACCTGGCCGAGGTGGAACGGCGGGGCAGTAAGAACAGCCTGGTCTACGGCCTGATGATGGACGCGGCTATGGCGGCGGAGAATCTGATGCTAGAGGCTGCGGATCTGGGTCTTGGAACCTGCGCCATCAAAAGCTATAATGACAAGGCCGTACATAAGCTTCTGAATCTGCCGGATACCATGCGGCTGGAAATCCTGATTTCCGTAGGTTGGCCTGCAGCAGAGCCGCGGGAGCCGAAACGAAAAGCCATGGATCAGGTGTTGTTCTGGAACGCCTGGGCGGAACCGGCGGCGGAGGAGAAATCTGCAAAAGCACAGGACGAACCTGTAAAAGCGCAGGACAAGCCTGCAAAGACGCAGAGTGTGCAGACAGAGCCCCTGCAGCTTAATAAGAAAGAACTGCGGGATCTGCTGATCTATATGATTACCAGCGCGGCCGGACTGCCCGGGGAGCCCCATATGTACGGCCCCTTACGCCTGATTGAATCCGCGGGACGGCTGGCGCGGATGCTGGGCAGCACCTGTGAGGAAAAGAATATCCGGGAGCTGGTGGACATCATAGAAGAGGGCAAGGGCAAGAACATGACCGACCCCGAGGGATTCTGCCAGATGCTCCAGGAGGCGGCTGCCAAGGCAGTGGATTTGTTATAGACATTATAATAAGAAAAAAGTACTTGCATTTTTTGCCAAATTGCGGTAGTATTTTGAATTACAGACAAATGTCCGTATGATAAAGACATAGAGGAGAATATGAAAAATGAGTGAGAAGCTTAAGGTAGGTATCCTGGGCGGTACCGGAATGGTAGGACAGAGATTCATTTCTTTACTGGAGAACCACCCCTGGTTCGAGGTGGTAACCATCGCAGCCAGCGCAAGAAGCGCGGGAAAGAGATACGAGGACGCGGTAGGCGGCCGCTGGAAGATGGACACGCCGATGCCGGAGGCAGTGAAGGACATCGTAGTTATGAATGTCAATGAGGTAGAGAAGGTAGCTGCGGGCGTGGATTTCGTATTCAGCGCCGTAGATATGACTAAGGACGAGATCCGTGCCATCGAGGAAGCTTATGCGAAGACTGAGACGCCGGTAGTGTCCAACAACAGCGCGCACCGCTGGACGCCGGACGTGCCCATGATCATTCCGGAGATCAATCCGGACCACACAGCGATCATCGAGAAGCAGAAGGAGCGCCTCGGCACCAAGAGAGGCTTCATCGCCGTAAAACCCAACTGCTCCATTCAGTCCTATACCCCGGCTCTGAAGGCATGGGAGGAGTTCGAGCCCTACGAGGTAGTGGCTACCACCTACCAGGCGATTTCCGGAGCAGGCAAGACCTTCAAGGACTGGCCGGAGATGGTGGGAAATATCATTCCCTACATCGGCGGCGAGGAGGAGAAGAGCGAGAAGGAGCCTTTACGTGTTCTGGGAACCTGTGAGGACGGTGAGATTAAGCTGGCCAAGGAGCCGGTTATCACCTGCCAGTGTATCCGTGTCCCGGTATTGAACGGCCACACCGCGGCTGTATTTGTAAAATTCCGCAAGAAACCGACCAAGGAGCAGCTCATCGAGAAGCTGGAGAGCTTCCGCGGAGTACCCCAGGAGCTTGCGCTTCCCAGCGCGCCGAAGCAGTTTATCCAGTATATGACCGAGGATAACCGTCCCCAGGTAATGCTGGACGTGGATTATGAGAGAGGCATGGGCGTATCCATCGGAAGACTCCGTGAGGATACAGTCTATGACTGGAAGTTTGTCGGCCTGTCCCACAACACCGTCCGGGGCGCTGCAGGCGGAGCCGTACTCTGCGCGGAGCTTCTGAAGGCAAAGGGCTTTATCAAAGCAAAATAAGGATTATGAAATCGAATAAAAAAGGTGTAAAAATGGTCATTTCTGCCGCAGGAATGGCCATTTGCCTGTTATGCGGCGGATGCGCGGGACAGAAAGCGCCCGATGCAGAGTGGAAGATGGAAAATACGTTTGATGAAATGAGCGCTGAAACAGATAATTCGGACGTAGAGGAGAATAATGCTTTGCAGGAGGCGGCAGCGTCCGGAGATGAAGCGAACGATGAAGATAAAGAGGTGGAGATCGACGGACTGTTTACAGCCGAACCCATTCCCGATGAAGTATTCGAGCGGATCAACGGTATTTCCTATGTGGAAAACGATAATATCGGCCGTGAGGATCTGCGTTATCTGCGCCTGCTTTACTGCGGCTTCGACGGGGAGACCCATGTGGGGGAAATGATTACGAACGCGCAGATAGCAGATGAAATTCTGGAGATTTTCCGGACGCTTTATGAAAATGACTATCCCATCGAAAAAATACAGCTGATTGACGAGTACGGCGGCGACGACGATCTGGCTGTGGCGGACAACAACACCTCCTGCTTCAATTACCGGGTGGTAGCAGGCAGCACAAAGCTGTCCAGGCACGCCCTCGGCATGGCCGTTGATATCAATCCCTTTTACAATCCTTATGTGACTTATCCGAATGGTGTGAAGCACAGTTCCCCGGAGGGAAGCGACATTTATGCGGATCGAAGCGCGGATTTTCCCTATAAGATAGGCGGAGAGGGAGATCTGTGCCTGCAGCTTTTTGACGCCCACGGTTTTACCTGGGGAGGACGCTGGAAAAGTGTGCAGGATTATCAGCATTTTCAGAAATAAAAGGATACCGGAAAAACAGGATATGGAAAAATATTCCAGATACAAGAGGAAAAGCATTGACGGCAGGAGGAAAATTGTGCTATGCTTCAGACAGCGGGTTCCGCTGTCCGGAAACCTTCTTTCCGATTTCCCCAGACACAGATGATTTTACTTGACAGAAGATGAAAAATATAATAAGATAGTACCTGAAAAACGAACAAATATTCGAAAACAGACGTTCGAAATAAAAGAATAAATCAGGTACGGAATAAAGGAGTGGCAGAAGCTATGGCAAACGAAGAAAAACAGAAAGCATTGGAAGCGGCCCTGGCCCAGATTGAGAAGCAGTTTGGAAAGGGCTCCGTCATGAAGCTGGGAGACAAGGGCGCGAACATGCAGATTGAGACGATTCCCACCGGCTGCCTGAGCCTGGATCTGGCGCTGGGACTGGGCGGTATCCCCAAGGGACGAATCATCGAGGTCTATGGCCCGGAGTCCAGTGGTAAGACCACCGTGGCTTTGCATATGGTAGCGGAGGTGCAGAAGCGGGGAGGCATTGCGGGCTTCATCGACGCGGAGCACGCCCTGGATCCGGTATATGCGAAGAATATCGGCGTAGATATCGACAACCTCTATATCTCCCAGCCGGATAACGGCGAGCAGGCGCTGGAGATCGCGGAGACTATGGTGCGTTCCGGCGCAGTGGATATTATCATCGTGGACTCGGTAGCGGCCCTGGTTCCCAAGGCGGAGATCGAGGGCGATATGGGAGATTCCCATGTGGGCCTGCAGGCGCGGCTGATGTCCCAGGCTTTAAGAAAGCTGACGGCTGTTATCAGCAAGTCCAACTGTACCGTGATTTTTATCAACCAGCTGCGTGAGAAGGTGGGCGTTATGTTCGGCAGCCCGGAGGTTACCACCGGCGGCCGGGCGCTGAAGTTCTATTCCTCTATCCGTATGGACGTGCGCCGTATCGAGACCCTGAAGCAGGGCGGCGAGATGGTGGGCAACCGTACTCGGATCCGCGTGGTGAAGAATAAGATCGCCCCGCCTTTTAAGGAAGCGGAATTTGATATCATGTTCGGCGAGGGTATCTCTCGGGAGGGCGATATTTTGGATCTGGCGGCCAATACCGGCGTCATCAACAAGAGCGGAGCCTGGTATGCCTACGAGGGCGACAAGATTGGACAGGGCCGTGAGAACGCCAAGCAGTTCCTGAAGCAGAATCCGGAGATCTGCCGCGAGGTGGAGGAGAAGGTCCGGGAGGGCTTCGGGCTGGACGGAGCTATGACCGAGGAAGAGAAGGAAGAAAAGGCCAAGAAGGAAAAGAACGATGCAGCAGGAAAGAAAAACACAGCTGAGTAATGATTTGAATCGGGCAAAACGCAGAGCGCTCCATATCCTGGAGCGCTCTGATCGTACAGAGCAGGAGTTACGCGACAAGCTTTCTGAAAACTATCTGCCGGAGGTCGTGGACGCGGCGGTGGAATATGTGAAAAGCTATCATTATATTGACGATCACCGCTACGCAGTCAACTATCTGAACAGCAGAGGCAGGGTGAAGAGCAGCCGTCAGATAGAGCAGGAGCTGCTGTATAAAAAAGGAATCTCCAAAGCCGTGCTGGAGGAAGCCCGGGAAGAAGCGGAGCCCCAGGATGAGCGGGTGCAGATCCGCCGTTGGATGGAGAAGAAGCACATGGATCCGGTCAATGCGGCTCCGGAGGAAAAGAGACGGTTTTATCAATTTCTGCTGCGGCGGGGCTTTCGCAGTTCCGATATCCTGGCAGAGCTGCGGGAGAATCCATCGGATTAAGAATTAAGAGACAGAAGACGTCTAACTATTACTTGACATTAAGTAAAAATAAGTATAAAATTTAATAGTTGTATGTTATTCCTAATCGGCAAAACTTATAAAAATAAGCGTGTCAAACGGGTTATATTTGTACAATGAAAATTAAATAAGGAGGTGCTCCTGTGCCGTTTTATGTTCCGATAATCGTTGCGATTGTGTGTATTCCGGTTACGGCTCTTGTGACAGCTAACGTACGCAAAAATACGATCGAGAAAAAGGTCGGCAATGCGGAAGAGAAAGCAAGAGAAATTATCGACGATGCACTGAAGGTCGCGGAACGATCCAAGCGAGAGGCTTTGCTGGAGGCGAAGGAAGAATCACTGAAGACAAAGAACGAGCTGGAAAAAGAAACAAAGGAACGCAGAGCGGAGCTGCAGCGTTATGAGCGCAGAGTGCTTGCCAAAGAGGAAGCTCTTGACAAGAAGTCTGATGCCCTGGAACGCCGTGAGCAGAGCTATGCGGCCAAAGAAGAGAAGCTGGCAAAGCAGAGTGCAGAGCTGAACAAGCTTCAGGAAAAAAGAGTACAGGAACTGGAAAGAATCTCTGGCCTTACCTCCGAACAAGCAAAAGATTATTTATTAAAGACTGTTGAAGACGAAGTAAAACATGAGACCGCTGTGCTCGTCAAGGAATTGGAGAGCAGAGCAAAAGAAGAAGCAGACAAAAAGGCGAAGGAATATGTGGTAACGGCGATTCAGAAGTGTGCTGCCGATCATGTGGCAGAAACGACAATTTCCGTAGTACAGCTTCCCAACGACGAGATGAAGGGAAGAATCATCGGTCGTGAGGGACGGAATATCCGCACTCTGGAGACACTGACAGGTGTGGATCTGATTATCGACGATACTCCCGAGGCAGTTATTCTGTCAGGCTTTGATCCCATTCGCCGGGAAGTGGCAAGAATTGCGTTGGAGAAGCTCATCGTAGACGGACGGATTCACCCGGCCCGTATCGAGGAGATGGTAGAGAAGGCGCAGCGCGAGGTAGAGACCATGATTCGAGAGGAAGGCGAAGCAGCCCTTCTTGAAGTGGGTGTCCATGGAATTCACCCTGAGCTTGTCAAGCTTCTTGGAAGAATGAAGTTCCGTACCAGCTATGGTCAGAATGCCCTGAAGCATTCTATCGAGGTAGCTCATCTGTCAGGCCTTCTGGCAGGAGAGGTTGGCGTGGACGTCCGGATGGCAAAGCGTGCCGGACTGCTTCATGACATCGGTAAATCCATTGACCATGAGGTAGAGGGATCTCATATTCAGATTGGTGCCGACCTGTGCAGAAAGTACAAGGAGTCACCGATTGTGATCAATGCGGTTGAATCACATCATGGGGATACAGAACCGACGTCTCTGATTGCATGTCTGGTACAGGCGGCAGATACGATTTCCGCAGCCCGTCCGGGTGCCCGCAGAGAGACGCTGGAGACGTACACCAACCGGTTAAAACAGTTAGAGGATATCGCCAATGGATTTAAGGGCGTAGACAAGTCTTTTGCTATTCAGGCAGGTAGAGAGATTCGTGTAATGGTAGTTCCGGATCAGGTAGATGACGCCAGCATGGTATTGCTGGCAAGAGATATTTCCAAGCAGATAGAAGCTGAGTTGGAATATCCGGGTCAGATCAAAGTAAATGTTATCCGCGAAAGCAGAGTAACAGATTACGCGAAATAAAAGACGAAGGATGTCGCGAAGCGGCATCCTTTTTCGATCGGATTCCAAGTGGGCTGTAAATGGATTCCACTCGGATTCCGGTTAGATTTTGAACAGAAGTTGATGAAAAAGGAGGCAGATACAGATGGCAGAGATAGGATTTATCGGAATGGGTAATATGGGCTACGCCCTTTTGAAAGGCGTCCTGAAAGAGTTTCCGGCGGAAAAGCTGATTTTTACCGCAAAGACCACGGAGACAAAGCTGCGGGTGCATGCGGAAACCCAGGTGGTATACGCAGAGTCCAACGCGGAGTGCGCCAACAACTGTAAATACGTGGTGCTGGCTGTGAAGCCCCAGTATTACGCCCAGGTGCTGAAGCAGATCCGTTATGCGGTGACGCCGGATCATGTAGTAATCTCCCTGGCGCCGGGTATCACCATTCAGAGCCTGAAGGAAACCCTTGGCTCGGATCGGCGGATTGTACGGGCCATGCCCAACACCCCGGCCCTGATCGGAGAGGGAATGACAGGTCTGTCCTTCGAGGCGGAGGAGTTCAGTGCGGAAGAGATCGATATGGTACACCGGATCTTTGGAGCAGTCGGCCAGTATGCGGACGTAGAGGAGCGTCTGATGAGCGCGGTGGTCTGCGCCAGCGGAAGCTCTCCCGCGTATGTCTATCAGTTTATTGAGGCGCTGGCAGACGGCGCGGTGCAGTTTGGTCTTCCCAGAGCCCAGGCCTACACCTTTGCGGCCCAGGCAGTAGCCGGAGCGGCGAAGATGGTGCTGGAGACCGGCGAGCATCCGGGAGCTTTAAAGGATAAGGTCTGCTCCCCGGGAGGAACCACCATAGCAGGCGTGGCAGCCCTGGAGCATGCCGGCTTCCGCGGAGCGGTTCTGAAGGCCTGCGAGGCCTGCTATGACAAGTGCGAGGGAATGAAGTAAAGGTTATTCGAAGCGCCGGGCAATGGCCTTCATATGCTCGGAAAGCCTCTCATATACTTAGAGTGTATGGGAGGCTTTTGGTATGTGGAGACAGCGTTCGGATATCCGGAAAAGATTTCTGACTATCTTTTTGTCCGGCTTTGCCGCAGGCGTGTTGTATATGGTCGTGTTTGGTCGGGCGGTGGTTCATGAGACAACCCTGCTCAGCCGCTATTTTTTTTCGAAATATCAGCAGGTGGAGTTCGCTTCCGGAGAACTGCTTTTTGCCGTCTTAAAGTCCCGGCTGGGCGCGGTAACATTTCTGTGGCTGACAGGCTTTACTATATTTGGAAGAATGGCTGCGCTTCTGGCCCTGGCCTGGACGGGGCTGGCCCTGGGCGTTACCTGGACGGCGGCAGCCATGAAGCTGGGATTTGCAGGAATCCTGGTCTGTCTGGCCGCGTCTCTTCCTCAGGCCCTGATCTATGTGCCGGCGGCTGTCTGGTTTCTTCGGAAGGTCTGTGAGATGTGGGAAAACCGGGAGTGGAAAAGTCCCCGGCACAGCGGCGGCAGGGCAGGCCTTTGGTCTTATATATCCATTTTGGCGGCAGGAATTCTGCTGTTTTTTCTCGGCGCATGGGCGGAAAGTTATGTAAATCCCCTGTTTTTGAAAACGGTCCTGAAAAATATTTAAAAATATTTTACAGAATCTTTACAAGATTTGGTGGAACGGGAAAAGGGAAAAACCAGATGTTGTGGATAAACCAGAAAAGCCCTTGATTTTACAGCATTTTTCGAAAAAAAGATCATTGCTTTTCCGGGAATTTCTTACTATAATGTAGTTTACAAGCCCATCGGAAGGGTGGGCGCGACAGGGTATGAGCAGAGGCTGAGGGGCATATAGATAGATGGAACAAGAGATTAAAGGATTCATGTCTTATTTACATAATGTGAAGAAGACGTCCAGGAATACAGAGCTTTCTTATCAGAGAGATTTGATAAAAATGATGCACTTTCTGCAGAAGCAGAAGGTGGAGGACGCCGGAGAGGTTACGGAGACCGCTTTGAATTCCTATATTTTGGATTTGGAAAAAAATGGAATGTCTGCGGCGACGGTATCCCGGAATATCGCGTCCATGAAGGGCTTTTATCTGTATCTGTGGAAGGAAGGAAGTATCAGTTCTGATCCGGCGGAGAAGCTGAAGGCCCCGAAGGTGGAAAAGAAGCTTCCGGAGATTATGTCTGTGGAAGAGATGGAGCGTCTGCTGGAGCAGCCGGGAGACCGGACAGCCAAGGGACTGCGGGATTCGGCCATGCTGGAGGTGCTTTATGCCACGGGAATCCGGGTGACCGAGCTGATTTCCCTGAAGCTGAGCGATGTGAACTGGAAGCTGGATTATATCGTATGCCGGGATCGGAACAAGGAGCGGATGATTCCCTTTGGATCCAAGGCCAAAAAGGCGCTGGAGCGCTATCTGAAGGAAGCGCGGGGCCAGCTGTTGGGCGATAAGAAGTGTGAGATGCTGTTTCCCAACTGTTCCGGCGAGAGCATGAGCCGGCAGGGCTTCTGGAAGCTCTTGAAGCAGTATGTGAAGCAGGCGGGTATCGAGATGGAGATTACGCCCCATACCCTTCGCCATTCCTTTGCGGCACATCTGGTGGAGAACGGCGCGGATCTGCATGTGGTACAGGAGATGATGGGACATTCGGATATCTCCACGACCATGATGTACGCGGCCCGGGCCCGGGAGATTTACGCGAAGGCCCATCCGAGAGGATAAGCCGGGCAGGATGAACGCGGAGAAGATAATAGATAAAAATAGCAGATAAAAAAAGAGATTTCCGAGAAGGTTCCCGGGAATCTCTTTTTTGCTCTATAGGAAATACCGTGTTACATTAAAGTACGAAAGCCGTGATTCCTAGAAAAATTCATGCTGAATCAGCACCGCTCTGCGATCTCATACAATAGCTTTTCTGAATCCTCCCAGCCCAGGCAGGCGTCGGTGATGGACTTGCCGTAGATGTGATCGTGGATACCCTGGTTGCCCTCCTCGATATAGCTCTCGATCATAACGCCCTTTACCAGCTTTCGGATATCGTCGGCGCAGGTACGGCTGTGCAGTACCTCTTTAACGATACGGATCTGCTCCTTGAACTGCTTGTTGGAGTTGTTGTGGTTGGCATCCACGATGCAGGCCGGATTCTTCAGCTCTCTCTGGGCGTAGAGGTTGCATAGATTCCGCAGGTTCTCGTAATGGTAGTTGGGCAGGGATACGCCGCGCTCATTGACAGCGCCCCGCAGAACCACGTGGGCCAGGTCATTTCCGTCTGTCTGGACGTCCCAGCCGTGATAGATAAAGGAATGGCCGTTCTGGGCCGCGTGGACGGAATTCAGCATAACGGAGAAATCGCCGCTGGTGGGGTTTTTCATACCCACAGGGATATTGATACCGCTGGATACCAGACGGTGCTGCTGGTTCTCTACCGAACGGGCGCCGATGGCGATATAGGAAAGAAAGTCCTCTACATAGGGAAGATTCTCCGGGTACAGCATTTCATCGGCAGCGGTCATGCCGGTTTCCTCGATGGCGCGGATATGCATATGGCGCAGGGCGATAATACCTGCCAGGGGGTCCGGCTTTTTCTCCGGATCCGGCTGATGCATAATGCCCTTGTAGCCGTCGCCGGTGGTACGGGGTTTGTTGGTGTAGATCCGGGGAATGATCAGAACCTTGTCCTTGATCTTTTCCTGAACCCGGACCAGACGGCGCACGTAATCGCAGACGGACTCCTCATTATCTGCGGAGCAGGGACCGATGATGGCGATAAATTTATCGGATTCGCCGGTGAATATTTTGCGGATTTCCGCGTCCTTTTCCTGTTTTATCTGCGCTACATGAGCAGGAACCGGGTATTGCTCGCGGATTTCCTGGGGGGTAGGCAGCTTCTGCTTAAAATTGAATGACATTTTTCCATAACTCCTCGTTTGTGCTGGTAATAGGTGAACCTTCGGCAGGCAAGCCTCAGAACCTCTCACGAAAGTGAGCGGTTCTGAGGCTGTCTGGGCGCTTGGCCCATATCAGAGTGCAAACACAGCCATGGTCAAAGGAATTTGCCCATGTCTGTCTTTACACTCTGCTGCCTGACGAACTGTTTTTATCATAATACAAGATTTGCTAAAAGTCACGCAGATTTTTATATGGATTTTGTAGGTATTCCCGGAGGGCGGTAAGATTCATTCCGCATACGGCCAGTTGACTGGCCAGCAGTCCCCACAGATAACCCTCGATGCCCACCTTGGGCACAAAGGCCAGAACAAAGAAAATCCGGATCAGGATTCCGGTCAGGTTGTTGAAAAATCCGGTTCCGGTGCGGCCCAGGCCGTTCAGAATGCTGTGGAGGGTGTGGTTTAGGTAAAGAAAGGGACAAATCCAGGCCAGTGTGAGGATAAAGCCTCCGGCCAGATCGCTTCGGAAGAAAAAGCTGCCGAGAAAGCGGCCCGTGAGCAGGAAGAAAACCGTAAAAAAGATCCCTAAGGGCAGGCAGAAGGAGATGGTTTTTCGGATCGTACGGCGAAGCAGGGCGTCCTCACCGGCAGCCTGGGCCTCCGATACAGAGGGCAGCAGCATGACAGAGAGAGCACCGGTCAGCACGCTGGGAAAGAGAATAAAGGACAGGGCCATGCCGGAAAGAGTTCCATAGACGCTGAGGGCCTGACCGGCGGACAGGCCGTACTGCTGAAGACAGAGGGGCAGCAGGATAGATTCGGCGCTGGCCAGCAGGTTCATACAGAGCCGGTTGCCGGTGACCGGCAGGGCCAGGAAAAACATCTGCCTGCCCAGGGAAAACAGGGAAGGAGAGCCGGGAACCGCCGCGGGCCGTTTTCCATATTCCCCGGAGACCGAAAAGACGCAGAACAGCATGGAGGCTACCTCGCCAAGAGTCAGGCCTGCCACGGCGGTCAGAGGCGTAAGAGAACGTCCCTGGGCGCAGGCCACGCGCCAGATAAGAAGTACGGCCCCTACACGGGAGAATTGCTCCAGAAGCTGGGCTGCCGCAGGGATGCCAGGCCGCTTGCAGCCGTAATAATAGGCGCTGATGCAGGAATGGCAGGCGCCGAAGGGAAGGCTCAGAGCCATGATTTGCAGAAGCCTTACGGTGCGTGCCTCCCGGAGAAGCCGGAGAGCCAGAACGGGCGCCTGGGTATAGAGAAGCAGGGCGGTGGGGACAGAAAGCCCCAGCGCCAGACCAAGCCCCAGAATCAGCACCTGTCCGGCGCTTCGCCGCCGTCCGGCCCCATTTTCCCGGGAGACGAAGCGGGAGATGGCAATCTCTGCCCCGGAGGTGGTCAGCGCATAACAGACTCCGGAAATGGGAAAAATCATCTGATAGATACCGATGCCCTCGGCACCGATGGCGCGGCTTAAGAATATTTTATAGAAGAAGCCTGCAAGGCGGGTAATCAGGCCTGCCCCGGTCAGAAGCAGGGTGCCGGTTACCAGGGGGTGGAGCGTTTTTTTCACGGTGGCCTCCCGGGCGTCAATTATAATAAATATATGGTGAAAATATTCTTGACAGAACTACAGACGAGTGTTATTATCATTAAGAAATCCGACAAAAACACTCGGAATTTAATGCGAGGTGACAACATGAAATTGTCTACAAAAGGAAGATATGGACTTCGCGCGTTGATTGATTTAGCCCTGTACAGTGAAAATGAGACGGTTTCCATCGCCAGTATTTCCGCCAGACAGAATATATCGGAAAGCTATCTGGAGCAGCTGATTGCGAAGCTTCGCAAGGCCGGACTGGTGACGAGCGTAAGGGGCGCGGGCGGCGGCTACAAGCTGGCCAAAGCGGCGTCTGAGATTTCCGTGGGAGACATCCTGCGGGCGCTGGAGGGAAGCCTGGATGCTGTAAACTGCCCGGGACTGGAAGAGGAAAGCTCCTGTGACGGATCGGAGTTCTGCGTGACGAAATATGTCTGGCAGAAGATTAACGACAGCATTAACCGGACGGTAGACGAGATGAAGCTGGACCAGATTGTCAGAGAGAGCAAAAGCATGAAGGATGAAGCCGGGACGCAGGAGAATACCTCCTGCTGTATCTAAACGAAGAAGGAGATATCATCATGAAGAAATTAATTTATCTGGATAACGCGGCGACCACGAAGACGGCGCCGGAGGTTGTAGAGGCTATGCTGCCCTATTTTACAGAGCATTACGGCAATCCCTCTACCGTATACAGCCTGGGCGGAGAGAGCAAGAAAGCTATCACAGAGGCGAGAGAGAAGATTGCAGGCGCCCTGGGAGCCCAGACCGAGGAAATCTATTTTACCGCAGGCGGCAGCGAGTCCGATAACTGGGCGCTGAAGGCCACAGCGGAAGCGTATAAAAGCAAGGGAAACCACATCATTACCACGAAGATCGAGCATCACGCGATCCTGCATACCTGCCAGTGGCTGGAGAAGCAGGGCTACGAGGTTACCTACCTTCCGGTAGATGAAAACGGCGTGGTAAAGATCGAGGAGCTGAAGAAAGCTATCCGTCCAGAGACCATTCTGATTTCCGTGATGTTTGCCAACAATGAGATCGGAACGATCCAGCCGATTAAGGAGATTGGCGAGATTGCCCATGAGCATGGCATTCTGTTCCATACGGACGCGGTACAGGCCTTCGGTCAGGTTCCGATTAACGTAGATGAGTACCATATCGATATGCTGAGCGCCAGCGGCCACAAGCTGAACGGACCCAAGGGTATCGGCTTCCTGTATATCCGGAAAGGCGTGAAGATTCGTTCCTTTATCCATGGCGGAGCCCAGGAGCGGAAGCGCCGGGCCGGCACCGAGAACGTACCGGGTATCGTAGGACTGGGCAAGGCCACCGAGCGGGCGGTAGCGACCATGAAGGAGCGTACCGACAAGGAGATCGAGCTGCGTGATTACCTGATTGACCGGGTTCTGAAGGAGATTCCCTACACCAGACTGAACGGTCACAGAACCACCCGTCTTCCGAACAACGCCAACTTCAGCTTCCAGTTCATCGAGGGCGAGTCCCTGCTTATCATGCTTGACATGGAAGGTATCTGCGGTTCCTCCGGATCTGCCTGTACCTCAGGCTCCCTGGATCCGTCCCATGTACTGATGGCCATCGGCCTGCCCCATGAGATCGCGCACGGTTCCCTGCGTCTGACCCTGAACGAGGAGATTACAAAAGAGGATCTGGACTTCGTAGTAGAGAACTTAAAGCGGATCATCGACAGACTGAGAAGCATGTCACCGCTTTATGAGGACTTCGTTAAGAAAAATAAATAATAGAGGAGAAACAAAGTATGTACAGCGAAAAAGTAATGGACCATTTTCAGCATCCCCGTAACGTAGGAGAGATAGAGAACGCCAGCGGCGTAGGCACCGTCGGCAATGCAAAGTGCGGCGACATCATGCGGATGTACCTGGACATCGACGACAACGGTGTGATTCGGGATTGTAAGTTCAAGACCTTCGGCTGCGGCGCCGCAGTGGCTACCAGCAGCATGGCAACCGAGCTGGTAAAGGGCAAGACCATCCAGCAGGCTCTGGAAGTAACCAATAAGGCTGTTATGGAAGCTCTGGACGGACTTCCCCCTGTGAAGGTCCACTGTTCTTTGCTTGCCGAGGAGGCCATTCACGCGGCACTCTGGGATTACGCAGAGAAGCACGGTATCAAGATTGAAGGCCTGAAGAAGCCGAAGTCTGATATCCATGAGGGCGAGGAAGAAGAGGGCGAGGACTACTAAAAGGAATCGTAAGCTATGGCAAAGAAAAAGGTAGTAGTAGGAATGTCCGGCGGCGTGGATTCCTCCGTGGCAGCTTATCTTCTAAAGGAACAGGGCTACGAGGTCATCGGAGCCACCATGCAGATCTGGCAGGACGAGGACGAGTTCGTCCAGGAGGAAAACGGCGGCTGCTGCGGTCTGTCCGCGGTGGACGACGCCCGGAGAGTGGCGGCTCAGCTGGATATTCCCTATTATGTGATGAATTTTAAGACAGATTTCAAGGAAGCTGTCATGGATTACTTTGTGGCGGAGTATCTGGCAGGCCGGACGCCCAATCCCTGTATCGCCTGCAACCGTTATGTGAAATGGGAGGCGCTTTTAAAGCGCAGCCTGGACATCGGCGCGGACTATATTGCCACCGGCCATTACGCCAGGGTGGAGCAGCTGCCGAACGGCCGCTACGCCATCCGCAATTCCGTAACGGCGGCGAAGGATCAGACCTACGCCCTCTATAACCTGACCCAGGAGCAGCTTTCCCGGACACTGATGCCAGTGGGAGCTTATTCCAAGGAGGAGATTCGGGAAATGGCGGAGAAGCTGGGCTTCCGGGTAGCCCATAAGCCGGACAGCCAGGAGATCTGTTTTGTGCCGGATCAGGATTACGCGGGCTTTATAGAGCGGACCACCGGAGAACCCTCGAAGGAGGGCAATTTCGTAACCGCCGACGGCACCGTTCTGGGCCGCCACAAGGGCATCATCCACTATACCATCGGCCAGAGGAAAGGTCTGGGCCTTGCCATGGGCCGCCGGGTGGTGGTAACGGAGATACGCCCGGAGACCAACGAGGTAGTCATCGGCGAGCAGGAGGACGTATTTACCACGACTCTTTACGCGAACCGCCTGAATTATATGTCCGAGCCGGATTTCCCCGAAGGAAAAGAGGTACTGGCCAAGATTCGTTACAACCATAAGGGTTCTCCCTGCGTTATCCGCCGGGAGGGAGCGGATCTGATCCGCGTGGACTTCCGGGAGCCGGTCCGGGCCGTGACGCCGAGCCAGGCGGTCGTGTTCTACGACGGGGATTACGTGCTGGGCGGCGGAACCATCGTGCGGACGCCGGAGCCCTTTTAGTCAGAGGTAAATATGCGATATCTGGATCGCGTAATTGAGGATATCGAAAGTGGAAAAGCAAACTTACAGAGCACGAGCTGCCAGAGGATTAGTGGATGAAAATGCTCTGGAAAGAATGAGAAGAAGAGGCCGTTGCAAAATAGAGAAACCATCTATTTTGCAGCAGCCTTTTTGTATAACAGAACATATTTATAAGGGAACAAACTCTGCCTTCCGCTCCCGGAACACCGTAAAATACCGGAAGCCGCATTCCCTGAGCACCTCTCTGGCGTCCGCAAACCGGTAAGCCACATACTCGGTGGTGTGGGCGTCGGAGCCCATGGTGATGATTTCCCCGCCAAGCTCCTGGTAGCGGCGCAGCACGTCATGGCAGGGATTCGGTTCGGAGAGTCCGGCCTTATAGCCGCCGGTATTGATTTCGATGCCCTTGCCCTTCTCAATCAGAAGCCGGAGAATGGCGTCCACCTGTTCCGCATGCCGCTTGTAAGAAAAGACGCGTTCTCCCTGAGGAATATAGCGGACGATATAGTCGATGTGACCGTATACGTCAAAATCATCGAAGGCTTGAATGTTCTGAAGGGTCACATCCAGATACCGGGCTACGCCGGAAGAAGCATCGAAGGAGGCCCAGAAATCCGGATAATAGGGATCCAGCCGGTCCACCAGATGGGTGGAGCCGATGAGAAAATCAAAGGACTTGTCCGAAAGCCAGGACCGGTATGCGTCCCCCAGATGAGGCTGGAGTCCCAGCTCCGCGCCGGTGAGGAGTTCAATACGCTCCCGGTAGTCCTCCCGGAGGCGCTTCATCTCCCGAAAATAGGCTTCTGTATCCAGGTCAAATTTTGTATCGGAATAGGGGTAATCCAGATCCAGGTGCTCCGTCAGGCACAAGAGGGAAAGACCCCGGGCAACGCCCTCCTTTACCATGGCTTCCGTGGGGGTCTTGCTGTCCCCGGAAAAATAGGAATGTAAGTGATAATCAGCAGTCATAGTCAGTACCTCGCAAACAGATTCTATAAAATCTAATTATACTGGAAATGAATGTGAAAAAATATACAATGACAGGAAAAAGATCGGCGTGAAATTCGCTGTTCTGACAAAAATTATACAATCACCGGGAAAAACAGGAATTGGGACTTGCTTTTTTGTATCAGATTCGGTACAATAATGACAGGTTGGGCCTGTTCCAGCAACAGGATAAGAACCACGAAAATCTAAATTCATATTTAGGAGGAAATTTAAAATGGCAGTAAAAGTAGCGATTAACGGTTTCGGACGTATCGGTAGACTTGCATTCAGACAGATGTTTGGCGCAGAGGGATATGAGGTTGTAGCAATCAACGACCTGACAAGCCCGAAGATGCTTGCTCACCTGTTAAAATATGATTCTTCTCAGGGTAAGTATGCTCTGGCAGATACCGTATCTGCAACAGAAGACTCCATCATCGTTGATGGCAAGGAGATCAAAATCTACGCAAAGGCTAACGCAGCAGAGCTTCCGTGGGGAGAGATCGGCGTAGACGTAGTTCTGGAGTGTACAGGATTCTACACCTCCAAGGAGAAGGCTTCTGCTCATATCACAGCAGGCGCTAAGAAGGTAGTTATCTCCGCTCCGGCTGGAAATGACCTTCCGACCATCGTTTACAATGTAAACCATGAGACACTGACAAAAGAGGATACTGTAATTTCCGCAGCTTCCTGTACAACAAACTGCCTTGCACCGATGGCTAAGGCTCTGAACGACTATATGCCGATTGAGTCTGGTATCATGTGCACCATCCACGCTTACACAGGCGACCAGATGATCCTTGACGGACCGCAGAGAAAGGGTGACCTGAGAAGAAGCCGTGCAGGCGCAATCAACATCGTTCCGAACAGCACAGGAGCAGCTAAGGCAATCGGCCTTGTTATTCCGGAGCTGAACGGCAAGCTTATCGGCGCTGCACAGCGTGTACCGACCCCGACTGGTTCTACTACTATCCTGAACGCAGTTGTTAAGGGCGAGGCTACTGTTGATGGTATCAACGCAGCTATGAAGGCTCAGGCTACAGAGTCCTTCGGATACAACACAGACGAGATCGTATCTTCTGATATCGTTGGAATGAGATTTGGTTCTCTGTTCGACGCTACACAGACCATGGTTGTAAACCTTGGCAACGGCACATCTCAGGTACAGGTTGTTTCTTGGTATGACAACGAGAACTCCTACGTATCTCAGATGGTTCGTACAATCAAGTACTTTGCGGAATTAGCATAAGCCATGCGAAAGCCGGAAAGGGCAGACGCATCGTGCTTGCACGTAAGCGGCTGGGCTTTACGGGTTTCATAGGGCGCAGCCCGGCGACCGAGATGAAGCGAAGCGAAATCGAGGTGCGTGGCGAGAGCGGCCATTGAATTAAGACCTATTAAGAGGTCCGGTCTTTATGGACCGGGCCTCTTTTATTAAAACGATAAGGAGAGATTGAGATGTTAAATAAGAAATCTGTAGATGACATCAATGTAAAAGGACAGCGCGTCCTGGTAAGATGCGACTTCAACGTACCGTTGAAGGATGGCAAGATCACAGACGAGAACCGTCTGGTAGCAGCACTTCCGACTATCAAGAAGCTGATCGCTGACGGCGGAAAGGTAATCCTCTGCTCCCATCTGGGCAAGCCGAAGGGAGAGCCGAAGCCGGAGCTGTCTCTGGCACCGGTAGCAAAGAGACTGTCTGAGCTTCTGGGACAGGAAGTAAAGTTCGCGGCTGATCCGGAGGTTGTAGGACCGAACGCAAAGGCAGCTGTAGCGGCTATGCAGGACGGCGACGTAGTTCTTCTGGAGAACACCCGTTATCGCGCAGAGGAGACCAAGAATGGAGAGGCATTCTCCAAAGAGCTGGCTTCCCTGGCAGATGTATTTGTAAATGACGCGTTCGGAACCGCACACCGCGCGCACTGCTCCAACGTAGGCGTAACACAGTATGTGAAGACCTCTGTAGTAGGATACCTGATGCAGAAGGAGATCAACTTCCTTGGCAACGCTGTCAACAATCCGGAGCGTCCCTTCGTAGCAATCCTGGGCGGCGCAAAGGTTGCAGACAAGCTGAATGTTATTGCAAACCTGCTTGAGAAGTGCGACACTCTGATCATCGGCGGCGGAATGGCTTACACCTTCCTGAAGGCAAAGGGCTACGAGGTAGGAACCTCTCTGGTAGACGACGAGAAGATCGATTACTGCAAGGAGATGATGGAGAAGGCTGAGAAGCTTGGCAAGAAGCTGCTTCTTCCGGTTGACACCACCATCGCGAAAGAGTTCCCGAACCCCATCGACGCTGAGATCGAGGTATCTGTAGTTCCCTCCAACGAGATTCCGGCTGACATGATGGGTCTGGATATCGGAACCAAGACAGCAGAGCTGTACGCAGAGGCTGTGAAGTCCGCAAAGACCGTTGTATGGAACGGACCGATGGGCGTATTTGAGAACCCGATCCTTGCAAAGGGTACCATCGCAGTAGCGAAGTCCCTGGCTGAGACAGACGCAACCACCATCATCGGCGGCGGCGACTCCGCAGCAGCAGTTAACACACTGGGCTTCGGTGACAAGATGACTCATATCTCCACAGGCGGCGGCGCTTCCCTGGAGTTCCTGGAAGGCAAAGAGCTTCCGGGCGTAGCAGCAGCAAATGACCTGTAAGATTTTATTATTTATATAAAAGATAGAGGAGAACAAAACAATGGCAAGAAAGAAAATTATCGCTGGTAACTGGAAAATGAACATGACTCCCAGCGAGGCAGTAGAACTGGTAAACACCTTAAAGCCGCTGGTAGCAAACGATGACGTAGACGTAGTATTCTGCGTACCGGCTATCGACATCATCCCGGTAGTAGAGGCTACCAAGGGCTCCAACATCCAGGTTGGCGCTGAGAACATGTACTTCGAGGAGAAGGGCGCTTACACAGGCGAGATTTCCCCGAACATGCTGACAGACGCAGGTGTAAAGTACGTCATCCTTGGACATTCCGAGAGACGCGAGTACTTCGCAGAGACCAGCGAGACTGTAAATAAGAAGATGCTGAAGGCATTTGAGCATGGTCTTACACCGATCATGTGCTGCGGCGAGACTCTGACTCAGAGAGAGCAGGGCGTAACCATGGACTTTATCCGTCAGCAGGTTAAGGTTGGTTTCCAGGGCGTAACCGCAGATCAGGCTAAGGAAGCGGTAATCGCTTACGAGCCGATCTGGGCTATCGGAACCGGCAAGACAGCTACAACGGAGCAGGCTCAGGAAGTTTGCGCAGGCATCCGTGCGTGCATCGCAGAGATCTACGATGAGGCAACTGCAGCAGCTATCCGTATCCAGTACGGCGGATCTGTAAACGCAGCTACCGCACCGGAGCTGTTCGCACAGGCAGACATCGACGGCGGCCTGGTAGGCGGCGCAGCTCTGAAGCCGGACTTCGGAAAGATTGTAAATTACAAGTAAGCTGATTTATAGCAGAATAAAAAATCCTTCGATTTGGTGATAATTTCCAAATCGAAGGATTTTTTATTCTGCGAAAATATCCCGGTCAAACTTCCGTGCGAATAGATGTGGCAGTCCGAGCAACAGCTCCTTATCCGCCTCCTGAAAGGTATAGGGACTGTTTTCCGTTCCACGCTCCCAGTCCACATAGCGCAGATTGGCCAGGGAACCGTGTGTTCCCGCTTCGTCAAAGATATAGGGGCGGAAGGGAGAATTGACGGCCAGGGTCTGCAGGAACAGTTCGTCGGCGCAGACAGAATGGGAGAAATGCTTCCGGATCCAGTCCTCGTGTTCTAACACGTAGTGGGCAAAATTGTCTGAGATACTGAACCAGTTGGGACCCTTTCGAATGTGAAAATCACAACGCTTCAGTCGGTTGATCCGGAAAAAACGCTGAAGCAGTGTGAGGATATGATCGGCAGGTTCTGCCAGGGGCGAGCTGCTTTCACGGAAAAAATGCCAGAGGGAAACCCGCTCCAGTACAGAGGCAGGAACGGGAAGATCCTGATCAAAGGCAAGAAATTCCTTTCCAGCATAGGTTTCGAAGAAAGTGTGAATCTGCTCCGGTGATTTCAGAGGCAGATCCGAGCCGGAGAGCAGGTGATAATAAGTATAATGCTCCGGCGCAGCCGTCTTTAAAAGCATAAGCTCACAGGCAGTCTGACTATAGCCGCCCCAGTGGACGTCCATCCGATCTGTAAAAAAGAGACGGGAAGAAGTCAGAAGGATTGAAAATTCCTCCTGGGAAAAATCAGTCGCTTTCTGATCAATATGCAGGTAGATATCGTTGCGGGGATCGTCCAGCCGTTTTAAAAGAATCTTTAAAAAATCAAAATGGTTATGCGCCATGATCAAAAATGCGTGTCTATTCATAAAAACCTCCGAAATACGGACTTTCGTCCCAGTTAAGTGTACCACAGAAACAAAAAAATGAAAATAATGAAAAAAATTATGCCATATGTGTACGAAAAAGGAGCCGGTATACGTACTAGTAAACGGGAAATATAATAAGGGATAGTCTGATAAACCGATGAAAAACATAGAAAAGAAGAAGCGACTGTGCTATAATGGAAAAAACCGGAAGGTCATCGAAAGAAGACGAAAGGAGGTATTATGCGGAGACGAATCAAAAAAAAGAAAGGGTTGCTTAAGGATCCGGAGTATGAGCAGATCAAAAAACGATGGATCGCAGAACTGGAACAGGAGATGCAGACCCTGGAGGAGCTGGCTGAGAAAAAGGAAGCAGAGGATCCGGAATTTCTGTCCAGATTGGAATGTTAACTAAATAAAGAAAAATGGTTGACAATTAAAAAGGGATTCGGTATACTGCAAAAGATGAAATCAGAAAAGGAGACCAAAGATGTATACTGAATCCCAAAAAGCGACAAAAAAACTTACAACCTATCAACTGACCCTGACAGCAGTAATGGCGGCGGTTATCTGTGTGCTGAGTCCGATTTCCCTGGCTGTCCCGGTAAGCCCGGTACCCATTTCCCTGGGAAGCATGGCCGTATATCTGGCTGTAACCGTACTGGGCGCAAAGCTTGGTACCTTAAGCACGCTGATTTATCTGCTGCTGGGTCTGGTAGGTCTTCCTGTATTCGCAGGTTATATCGGAGGAGCGGAGAAGCTGTTCGGACCTACCGGAGGCTATCTGGTTGGATACATTTTCCTGGCACTGATTGCCGGAGCTTTTGTGGGCCTATTTGTAGAAAATAAATGGAAAAATATCGCATTTGCGGCGGTAGGAATGATTCTGGGCACCATTGTTCTGTATCTGATTGGAACCGCATGGCTGGCATATTCCGCAGGAATGGAGTTCCAGGCGGCTCTTTGGGCCGGCGTTATCCCGTTCATTCCGGGTGATCTGGTGAAAATGGTGATTGCGGTGCTGCTGGGAAGCGCAGTGCGAGCAAGATTGCTTCAGGCAGGAATTTTGAACAATTAGGGGACCAAACGCTCATAAACAGCATTGACTTTTTATTCACAAGCTGTTATATTTGTTGTTAGAAAGTGCACAGATTGCATACAGGTAACAGGTGGAAAAGAAGACCGGGTTCTCGTGAAATAAAGGGCAGATTAGACACCCGATATCTCACGTGGAATTTGGCTTCTTTTTGTGCCATAGGAATGTGCTGTATGAAAATTGAAGAATCAGGGAGGAATTATTTCATGGAGACTCGTCAGGGTAAAAGTGTATTTTCCGGCGTAGCAATTGGAAAACTTTTTGTGTATAAGAAAGCAAAACAGGTTGTGGAGAAGATCACCATTGAGGATCCGGCTGCGGAAGTAGCCCGCTACATGGCTGCCAAGGAAAAAGCAAAAGAGCAGCTTGAGATGCTGAAAGAGAAGACGATGAAGGACGTAGGAGAGGCAGAGGCTGAGATTTTCGAGGCTCATCAGATGCTTCTGGAGGATCTGGATTTCGTAGAAGGCATCACAGGTATGATTGAAAATGATAAGGTTAATGCAGAGTACGCTGTATTCGTAACAGGCGAGCAGTGCGCGGCACTGTTCCTGAGCATGGACGACGACTATATGCGCGGACGCGCGGCAGACGTTAACGATATCTCCAGCCGTCTGATCGCTATCTTAAGCGGTACCCAGGTAAGCGCAGAGGCTATGCCGGAGCCGGTTATCATTATGGCAGAGGATCTGGCGCCCAGTGAGACCGTACAGTTCGAGAAGGACAAGATCCTGGCGCTGGTTACCCAGAAGGGATCCGCAAACTCCCATACCGCTATCCTGGCACGTATGATGAATATCCCCTGTATCGTTACCGCAGATATCGATCTGGATCCGGAGCTGACCGGTAAGGACGGTATCGTAGACGGCTTCACGGGCAAGATTTACATCGAGCCGGACGAAGTGACAGCAGCTGTCATGGCAGAGAAGAAAAAGCGTGAGGAGGAGCGTAAGCTTCTGCTTCAGAGCCTGAAGGGCCTGCCGACCGTAACCAAGAGCGGCAAGCACATCCATCTGTATTCCAATATCGGAAGCGAGGAGGACGTGGATTCTGTACTGGAGAACGACTCCGAGGGTATCGGCCTGTTCCGCAGCGAGTTCTTGTATCTGGGCCGCGATACCTATCCGACAGAGGAGGAGCAGTTCCAGGTATATAAGAACGTGATCTCCAAGATGAACGGCAAGAAGGTTATCATCCGTACACTGGATATCGGAGCAGATAAGCAGGCGGATTACTTCCAGATTCCGAAGGAAGAGAATCCGGCGATGGGCTTCCGTGCCATCCGTATCTGTCTCCACAGAACAGAAGTATTTAAGACCCAGCTGCGCGCTATCTACCGGGCAAGCGCATACGGCACCGCTTCCATCATGTTCCCGATGATTATCTCTGTAGCAGAGGTAAAGAGAATCAAAGAGATTGTAGAGGAAGTAAAGGAAGAGCTGCGTCAGGCAGATATTCCCTTCGGCGATGTGGAGCTTGGTATCATGGTGGAGACGCCGGCAGCCGTTATGATTGCGGATATGCTGGCTCCGGAAGTAGACTTCTTCAGCATCGGAACCAACGACCTGACCCAGTATACCCTGGCAATTGACCGTCAGAACCAGTCTCTGGACGATATCTACGATCCCCATCATGAGGCAGTGCTTCGCATGATTCAGAGAACCATCGAGTGCGCACACGCGCACGGCGCATGGTGCGGTATCTGCGGAGAGCTGGGAGCAGATATGGAGCTGACACGCCGCTTTATCCAGATGGGTATCGACGAGCTGTCCGTATCTCCGGTATTTACCCTGGAGCTGCGTAAGAAGATCCGCGAGACAGAGTAAGCAGGCGGAATCTGAGAACGATAGTCGGCCGGAGGCAGTCCGGCTTACAGCTATAAATTTAAAAAAAAGGAGAATCTATCATGAAAGAGTTTAAGTATGTAGTACAGGATGAGCTGGGACTTCACGCAAGACCGGCAGGACTTCTGGTAAAGGAAGCAGCAAAGTTCAAGAGTGCCATCACTCTGGACAGCGGCGCTAAGAAGGCAGACGCTAAGAGAATCATGGCAGTGATGTCCATGGGCGTTAAGCAGGGCGTAGAGGTTACCGTTACCGTAGACGGTGAGGATGAGGATGCAGCGTTCGACGCAATCAAGACCTTCTTCGAGACCAACCTGTAATTCAGAAAGAAGCTTCGCGGCATAGCCAGTTTTGGCTGTGCCGCGTTTTTTTATCCCAAACCCTACTTTTAAATTAGGTGTAAAGGTGATATACTAAATAACAAATGCCTGCCTTTCGGCGGGGCAAATAGAAAGACAGGAGAACAAACATGACCATAGAAGAATTACAGAGCTATGAGCTTGTGGAGAAGCGTGAGATCGAAGAGCTTCATTCCGTGGGCTATTACCTGAAGCATAAGAAAACAGGGGCGAAGGTCTGCCTCTTATCCAACGATGACGAGAATAAGGTATTCTATATCGGCTTTCGCACCCCGGCGCCGGACGATACGGGCGTAGCCCATATTCTGGAGCATTCGGTGCTGTGCGGATCCAGGGAATTCCCGGTGAAGGATCCCTTCGTGGAGCTGGCAAAGGGTTCCTTAAATACCTTCCTGAACGCCATGACCTACCCGGACAAGACCGTGTATCCTATCGCAAGCTGCAACGATACGGATTTTCAGAACCTGATTCATGTATACATGGACGCGGTATTCTATCCGAACATCTACGACAGGGAAGAGATCTTCTGCCAGGAGGGCTGGCACTATGAGATGGAGCAGGAGGATGGCGAGCTGACCCTGAACGGCGTGGTGTACAATGAGATGAAGGGCGCCTTTTCCTCCCCGGAGGGCGTGCTGGAGCGGGAGATTCTGAATTCTCTTTACCCGGATACCACCTATGCCAATGAGTCCGGCGGAGACCCGGAATTTATTCCGGATCTGACCAGGGAGCAGTTCCTGGATTTCCACAGCCGCTATTACCACCCCTCCAACAGCTATATTTTCCTGTACGGAAACTGCGATATGGCAGAGAAGCTTCAGTGGTTGGACGAGAAGTACCTGAGCCATTACGACTATCTGGAGATTGACTCCGAGGTCCGCACCCAGGCGCCCTTTGCGAACATGCGGGAGGTCGTGAAGGAGTACTCTATTTCCGCCGAGGAGAGCGAGGAAGATCATACCTATCTGTCATACAACAAGTCCGTGGGAGACACCCTGGACGCAAAGCTTTACCTGGCGATGCAGGTGCTGGAGTATATGCTGCTGACAGCCGCCGGAGCGCCCTTAAAGCAGGCGCTTTTAGACGCCGGGATCGGACAGGATATCATGAGCTCCTACGACAACGGCGTGAAGCAGCCGATTTTCTCGATTATAGCGAAAAACGCCAACGAAGCCCAGAAGGACGCGTTTGTAGAGGTGATTGAAGGCACCTTAAGGAAGCTGGCAGAGGAAGGACTGGACGAAAAAGCCCTGCGTGCCGGTATCAACTATTTCGAGTTCCGCTACCGGGAGGCAGATTTTGGAAATTATCCCGCGGGACTGATGTACGGCCTGCAGGCCTTCGACAGCTGGCTCTATCAGGACGATAGCGCCTTCCTGCATCTGGAAGCCCTGGATAATTTCGCGTTCCTGAAGGAACAGGTGGGCAAAGGCTATTTTGAGGGACTGATCCGGAAATATCTGCTGGAGAATCCCCACGGCTCCCTGGTGCTGATCCGGCCGAAGAAGGGTCTGACCGCCGAGCAGGACGAGAAGCTGGCGAAAAAGCTGGCAGCCTACCGGGACAGCCTGAGCGCGGAAGAAAAGCAGCGGATCGTGGCGTTTACCAGACATCTGAAGGAGTACCAGAGCGAGCCCTCCCCCCAGGAGGATCTGGCGAAGATCCCGCTTCTTGCCCGGGAGGACATTGAGAAAAAGGCCCAGCCCTTCCAGAACGAGCTTCGAAAAGCCGGAGATACGGAGGTTCTGTACCATGACCTGGTTACCAATGGCATCGGCTACGTGGATCTGGTATTCCGGGCAGGCGGCATTCCCGTGGAGCTGATTCCCTATCTGGGACTTCTGAAGGCGGCCTTAGGCCAGCTGGATACGGAGCATTATACCTACGGGGAGTTTTCCAACGAGCTGAACCTGCATACAGGCGGTATCAGCTGCAGCGTGGGAAGCTATGACAGCGTAAAGAATCCCAAGGATTACCAGGCAGTATTTGAGGTAAAGAGTAAGGCACTCTACGGGGAGCTTCCGGTGGCCTTTTCCATGATACAGGAAATGCTGCTGACCTCGAAGCTTCAGGATAAGAAGCGTCTTCGGGAAATCGTGTCGGAGACCAGATCCCGTCAGCAGATGGCCTTCCAGACTTCGGGACACTCCATGGCGGCCCTGCGTGCCATGTCCTACTTCTTATCCAGCGCCGCATTTTCCGACATGACCGGAGGCGTGGACTTCTATCGCTTCATCGAAGAGCTGGACGGACAGTTTGAGGACCGGTGGGAGACGGCGGCAGAGAATCTGGCGAAGCTTGGACGGATTCTGTTCTGCCCGGAGAATCTCCTGGTAAGCTATACCGGAGAGGCAGAGAGCCTGAAGGGACTGGAGGACGAGGTGAAAAAGCTTTCAGCCTCCCTGTATCCGGATACGGGCGCGGAGCACAAGGCATGGGCGCTGGTTCCGGAGCATAAGAACGAGGGACTGAAGACCTCCGCCCAGATTCAGTATGTGGCCCGGGCCGGCAGCTTCCGGGCAGCGGGACTTCCTTACACGGGAGCCCTGAAGGTACTGCGGATCATTATGAGCTATGATTACCTGTGGAACAATATCCGCGTCAAGGGCGGCGCCTACGGCTGTATGAACAACTACACCCGCACCGGCTGCGGCTACCTGGTATCCTACCGGGATCCGAACCTGGAGAAGACCAATCAGATCTATGAGGAAAGCGTGGACTACACCGAGAACTTCGACGTATCGGAGCGGGATATGACCAAGTACATCATCGGAACCATCAGCTCCATGGATACGCCGCTGAACGCCCGGGCAAAGGGAATGCGCTCCTTAAGCGCCTTTCTGACCGGTGTGACAGAGGAGCAGGTGCAAAAGGAGCGGGATCAGGTGCTTGGCTGCGGGATCGCGGAGATCCGGGCGCTGGCGCCGTATCTCAAGGCTATGCTGTCCCAGAACCATATCTGTGTCATCGGAAATGAGGAAAAGCTGGAAGAACAGAAGGCACTGTTTGACGTGACCGAGAGTCTGTTCCACTAGAGGAGAAATACATGGAAAACAACAAGTGCAAATCCGGGTTTGCCACGCTGATTGGCAGACCCAACGTGGGAAAATCAACCCTGATGAACCGGCTGATCGGACAGAAGATCGCCATCACCTCCAATAAGCCCCAGACCACCAGAAACCGGATTCAGACGGTCTATACCTGTGACGAGGGACAGATCGTATTTCTGGATACGCCGGGTATCCATAAGGCCAAGAATAAGCTGGGCGAATACATGGTCAATGCAGCCGAGCGTACCTTAAAAGAGGTGGACGTGATTCTGTGGCTGGTAGAGCCCACCACCTACGTGGGGGCAGGAGAGCAGCATATCGCGGAGCAGTTAAAGCGGGTAAAGACGCCGGTGATTCTGGTTATCAATAAAACCGACACGGTGAAGCGGGAGGAGCTGCTGGCCGTGATCGATACCTACCGGAAGCTTCATGATTTTGATGAAATTGTACCTGTATCGGCCATAAGCGGCGATAATACAGAGACGCTGATCGAGCAGATTTTCAAATATCTGCCCTACGGCCCCATGTTTTACGACGAGGATACGGTGACGGACCAGCCCATGCGTCAGATTGTGGCGGAGCTGATCCGGGAGAAGGCCCTGCGCTGTCTGAACGAAGAAATTCCCCACGGAATCGCGGTCTCCATCGACAAGATGAAGGAGCGGCCGGGCGGAAAGGTTATGGATATCGACGCCACTATCATCTGCGAGCGGGATTCCCACAAGGGTATCATCATCGGCAAGCAGGGCAGTATGCTTAAAAAGATCGGCAGCGCGGCCCGCTATGAGATCGAGGAAATGCTGGAGATGAAGGTGAATCTGCAGCTCTGGGTCAAGGTGAAAAAGGACTGGCGGGACAGCGATTTTCTGATTAAAAACTTCGGCTACGATAAGAAGGATCTGGAAATGTAAAAGAAGCTCCATTACCATTTATTTGCGGGCATACCTGTCCGGAATCTGGATACGCTAAGAAAAGAAGACGTGTACAGACATAAGAACAGGAGCGGAGCACATGACATGGGAAAGGTTTGAGCTGACTGGAGCGGTGGAGGATTATCTGAGCTACAAGGGGATTACCCGGGAGCGGGCGGAAAACGCCCGGCGGGAGAAAGGAGAAAGCCGGAGGGCGGAAGCGGAACATGGGACAGAAGATCACAGTGACAGGCCTGGTGCTGGCGGCCTATCCCCAGGGGGATTATGACAGACGCGTCATTCTTCTGACCCGGGAGCGTGGAAAAATCACCGCTTTTGCCCGCGGAGCCAGAAGGCAGAACAGCCCCCTTCTGGCTGTCTGCAATTCCTTCGTGTTCGGCGAATTTGAGCTCTACGAGGGGCGGACCTCCTACAATCTCATGCAGGCCCGGGTCAGCAATTATTTCTACGAGCTCAGCGGCGATTTTGAGGGAGCCTGCTATGGGTTCTATTTCTGCGAGCTGGCGGAATACTATACAAGAGAGGCCAATGACGAGCTGCTGATGCTGAAGCTTCTGTATCAGTCCTTGCGGGCGTTATGTAAACCGACAATCCCGGATGAACTGATCCGCTACATATATGAGCTGAAGGTCCTGGTGGTAAACGGCGAGTGTCCGCCGGACTTTGAGGAGCTTGACGTCTGTGAATCCACCCGGTATACCCTGCAGTATATCGCGGCCTCCTCCATTGAGAAGCTCTACACCTTCACGGTGTCGGAGCAGGTGCTGGGGGAGCTTAAGCATGTGCTGCACCGGTACCGGGTGAAGTATATGGAAGGCCATTTTAAGTCCCTGGAGATTCTGGAGGCCTGCGTAAAGTGATTTTCTGGTTGAAAAATCGGCTAAAAGACGCTATACTATATGGGATTCCGTGAGAACCTGCGGCTGTGCAGGCGTCTCAGAAAAAAGTGGGAGGAGTATTATGAGAAAATCAGTCTGTTTTGTGCTCCTGGCGTGTATGATATCTGCTCTGGCCGGCTGTGGGTCTGTCCCGAAGGAGAGTACCCTGGCCATTGATAAAAAGGGGAAGATAACCGACACGGTTGTGGAGAGCTTTGACAAGGATTTTTACGATTCCGAAGAGCTTCAGAAGGAGATTGAATCGGAGCTTGCAGAGTATAATAAGAACTTTGCGGCGGATCACATCACCATGAAGAAATTTGAAGTAAAGGACGGGACTGCGACCCTGCAGCTGGTCTTTGACGGAAGCGAGTATTACGAGGACTATACAGAAAATACGCTGTTCACCGGAACCCTTCCGGAAGCGGAGGCCGAGGGCTATGAGCTGTCCGGAGAATTGTTGGACGCAGACGGCGCGAAGACTGATCGGGCTTCCCTTAAGGACGCCGACGAGGCAAAGGTGCTGGTTCTGGAGACCGACGAGGCCATGCAGGTAGAGGTGCCGGGCAAGATCCTGGCGGTATCCGCAGGCGGCAATGTAAGTGTAACAGGTAAAAAGCAGGCGGCGGTCACAGACGGCGGGCTGTCATTTATCATTTATAAATAAGCAAAGAGGAGAAAAGCAAATGGAAAAGACAATGGACAAAATTGTAGCTCTGGCAAAGGCAAGAGGCTTTGTATATCCGGGTTCCGAGATTTATGGCGGTCTGGCCAACACCTGGGATTACGGCAATCTGGGCGTAGAGCTTAAGAACAACGTAAAACGTGCCTGGTGGCAGAAGTTTGTACAGGAGAATCCCTACAATGTAGGTGTGGACTGCGCGATTCTGATGAATCCCCAGACCTGGGTAGCGTCCGGACATCTGGGCGGCTTCTCTGACCCGCTGATGGACTGCAAGAGCTGTAAGGAGCGTTTCCGCGCTGATAAGCTTATTGAGGACTACATGGCTGAGAACGGCATCGAGATCGAGGGCTCTGTAGACGCATGGTCCCCGGAGGAGATGAAGGCTTATGTGGACGAGCACAATATCTGCTGCCCCTCCTGCGGAAAGCATGATTTCACCGATATCCGTCAGTTCAACCTGATGTTCAAGACCTTCCAGGGCGTAACCGAGGACGCGAAGAATACCGTATATCTCCGTCCGGAGACTGCACAGGGTATCTTCGTAAACTTCAAGAACGTACAGAGAACCTCCAGAAAGAAGATTCCCTTCGGAATCGGTCAGATCGGAAAGTCCTTCCGTAACGAGATTACACCGGGTAACTTCACCTTCCGTACCAGGGAGTTCGAGCAGATGGAGCTGGAGTTTTTCTGCAAGCCGGGAACAGACCTGGAGTGGTTCGCGTACTGGAAGCAGTACTGCATCGACTGGCTGAAGGATCTGGGCATGAAGGAAGATGAGATGCGTGCCCGTGACCATTCTCCGGAGGAGCTGTGCTTCTACAGTAAGGCTACCACAGACCTGGAGTTCCTGTTCCCCTTCGGCTGGGGCGAGCTGTGGGGTATCGCAGACCGTACCGACTACGACCTGACCCAGCATCAGAATGTATCCGGACAGGATATGTCTTACTTTGACGACGAGTCCAAGGAAAAGTATATCCCCTACGTTATCGAGCCGTCTCTGGGCGCAGACCGTGTGGTTCTGGCGTTCCTGTGCGCCGCTTACGACGAGGAGGAGCTGGAGGGCGGCGACGTGCGTACCGTGCTTCATTTCCATCCGGCGCTGGCTCCGGTGAAGATCGGCGTGCTGCCCCTGTCCAAGAAGCTGAACGAGGGCGCGGAGAAGATTTTCGCGCAGCTTAGCAAGAAGTACAACTGTGAGTTTGACGACAGAGGTAATATCGGTAAGCGTTACCGCCGTCAGGACGAGATCGGAACTCCGTTCTGCGTAACCTATGACTTTGAGTCTGAGACGGACGGCGCAGTGACCATTCGTGACCGTGATACCATGGAGCAGGTACGTGTGAAGATCGACGAGTTGGATGCGTACTTTGCGGATAAATTCACATTCTAATTTCATATAATAGACGAAAAGGGAACACTCCCTCTATGTCTGATACGCATTATTTTCAGCCATAGAGGGAGTGTTCCCTTTTCTGATAAGAACAATCCGCCGAATTCAAATATGTTGATTTCTGTGAGATAGTTAAAAAATAAACAAAAACAGATTCGCGATCCGGGTAAAATTTATGATAAATCCACGAAATAAGCTTGACAAATATTACAAGTGTGTTACACTATAAATGTGCGCAGGGTTTGGTCGTTGACCACAAGATCCCGCGCTGTTTTTATGCATAGGGAGAGAACGGCATAAGCAGCGCGGAAAGAAACGAATAATAGGAGGAAAACAGGGCAATGGCAAAATGGGTTTATTTATTCAAAGAAGGTAATGCGCAGATGCGTAATCTTCTGGGTGGAAAGGGAGCGAATCTGGCAGAGATGACAGGTCTGGGACTTCCGGTACCGCAGGGCTTTACTATCACAACAGAGGCCTGCACTCAGTACTACGAGGACGGACAGGAAATCAACGATGAGATTATGGGACAGATCAACGAGTACATCGGCAAGATGGAAGAGATCACCGGAAAGAAATTCGGCGATGCTGAGAATCCGCTGCTGGTATCTGTTCGTTCCGGTGCTCGCGCATCCATGCCGGGTATGATGGACACCATCCTGAACCTGGGCCTGAATGAGACCGTAGTAAACGCAATCGCAGAGAAATCCGGCAATCCCCGTTGGGCATGGGACTGCTATCGGAGATTTATTCAGATGTACTCTGACGTTGTAATGGAAGTAGGAAAGAAGTACTTCGAAGAGCTGATTGACGCCATGAAAGAGAAGAAGGGCGTTAAGCAGGACGTAGAGCTGACAGCAGAAGACCTGAAGGAGCTGGCAAATCAGTTCAAGGCAGAATATAAAGAGAAGATCGGCGCAGACTTCCCGGATGATCCGAAGGAACAGCTGATGGGAGCAATCAAGGCTGTATTCCGTTCCTGGGACAACCCCCGTGCGAACGTATACCGTCGTGACAACGATATCCCCTATTCCTGGGGAACAGCCGTTAACGTACAGTCCATGGCATTCGGTAACATGGGCGACGATTGCGGTACCGGCGTAGCCTTCACACGTGACCCGGCTACCGGTGAGAAGGGACTGTTCGGTGAGTTCCTGACCAATGCACAGGGCGAGGACGTAGTAGCAGGCGTCCGTACTCCGATGCACATCTCCGAGATGGGCGAGAAGTTCCCGGAGGCATTTGAGGAGTTCAATAAGGTTTGCAAGATCCTGGAGGATCATTACAGAGATATGCAGGATATGGAGTTTACCGTAGAGCATGGCAAGCTGTACATGCTGCAGACACGTAACGGTAAGAGAACCGCACAGGCAGCTCTGAAGATTGCCTGCGACCTGGTAGACGAGGGCATGCGTACAGAGGAAGAGGCTGTAGCTATGATCGACCCGCGTAACCTGGATACCCTGCTTCATCCGCAGTTCGACGCTGCAGCGCTGAAGGCAGCTACACCGGCCGGCAAGGGTCTGGGAGCTTCTCCGGGAGCAGCATGCGGACGCATCGTATTTACCGCAGAGGATGCTGAGAAATGGGATGAGAGAGGCGAAAAGGTTGTTCTGGTTCGTCTGGAGACCTCTCCGGAGGATATCACAGGAATGAAGGTTGCACAGGGTATCCTGACTGTTCGTGGCGGTATGACCTCCCATGCGGCAGTTGTTGCCCGTGGAATGGGAACCTGCTGTGTATCTGGCTGTGGCGATATCGCTATGGATGAGGCAAATAAGAAATTTACACTGGCTGGCAAGGAGTACCATGAGGGAGACTGGATTTCCATCGACGGTACTACAGGCAATATCTACGATGGACAGATCCCGACCGCGGACGCAAAGATCGCAGGCGAGTTCGGCCGCGTTATGGCATGGGCTGACAAGTTCAGAACCCTGAAGGTTCGTACTAATGCGGATACACCGGCGGATGCGAAGAAAGCACGCGAGCTGGGTGCTGAGGGTATCGGTCTGTGCCGTACCGAGCATATGTTCTTCGAGGAAGACAGAATCGCTGCATTCCGTGAGATGATCTGCTCCGATACCGCAGAAGAGAGAGAAGCAGCACTGGAGAAGATCCTGCCCTATCAGCAGGGAGACTTCGAGAAGCTGTACGAGGCTCTGGAGGGATGCCCGGTTACAATCCGTTTCCTGGATCCGCCTCTTCATGAGTTTGTTCCGACTGAGGAAGCTGACATCGAGAAGCTGGCAGAGGCACAGGGCAAGTCTGTAGAGACCATCAAGAACATCATTGCGTCCCTGCATGAGTTCAACCCGATGATGGGCCACAGAGGCTGCCGTCTGGCTGTTACCTATCCGGAGATCGCGAAGATGCAGACCAGAGCTGTCATCCGCGCGGCTATCAATGTAAAGAAGGCACACGCTGACTGGAATGTAAAACCGGAAATCATGATCCCGCTGGTATGTGAGGAGAAAGAGCTGAAGTTTGTAAAGAAGGTTGTAGTAGAGACTGCAGACGCTGAGATCGCGGCAGCAGGCATCGACCTGAAGTATGAGGTTGGTACCATGATCGAGATCCCGAGAGCAGCCCTGACCGCAGACGCTATCGCAAAGGATGCGGACTTCTTCTGCTTCGGTACCAACGACCTGACCCAGATGACCTACGGTTTCTCCCGTGACGACGCAGGCAAGTTCCTGAACGCGTACTACGACAAGAAGATCCTGGAGAACGACCCGTTCGCGAAGCTGGATCAGACAGGCGTAGGCAAGCTCATGGAGCTGGCTATCAAGCTTGGCAAGCCGGTAAATCCGAACCTGCATGTAGGTATCTGCGGCGAGCATGGCGGAGATCCGTCTTCCGTAGAGTTCTGCCATAAGATTGGCCTGGACTATGTATCCTGCTCCCCGTTCCGTGTACCGATTGCAAGACTGGCAGCAGCACAGGCTGCTATCAAATATGGGGAGGACTAATCTGTACTTCAGTTTTAAGGTTAATTTCGACCAAGCAGAAGCGTACAGAAAATCAACAGACCAATATCTTCGTGCAAAACAGTGGGAAGATTTAACTGTTGAAGTCTTTATCTAAAACAATTAGCAGGCATATTACTGTAAAAAGTAGTATGCCTGCTTTTTTTATGCCCATTTTGCACCTTTGCCCCTTTTTCATACCTATTATATAATAAGTATGAAAGCGAGGTGTTCAGTTTGAAAAAGCAAAAGTATTATATCAATTTGACTGATCAGGAACGCAGTGAAATCCTGTCTTCCCTTTTGATTAAGAAGAATGAACTGACACATCAGGGAAAGTTCACAGATGGTATTGATGAAGTTATTTGCAAGTTGATGAAAGCACGTACTAAGTTATTTAAGGTTAAAATTGTATAAAGTAAATCGGTACATATAGCCGCTTATTCCTAATTTGGAATAGGCGGCTTTTTTTGTTTTCAAAAATTTTTTTAATTTTTTTCAGAATTAGGGTGTGCATTTGACCTCTCTCAGTGGGAATTAGTGAAGGGGTTAATTCCTGACTCCGTTTAGGAACACTTCTTCACGTTCCTTGAAAACTAAATATCCAAACATTCAGGACTTTATTTCTGATGATTGGAAGCTATGAACAGAAAGGCAGGCAGACCGAAAAAAGAAAATGCGACACCGGTGGTGTCAGATTTTGACCGACAACGCTCAAACGAAGTTTTAGCAAGTGAAGTTGGTGAAAGTCGTGAGCAAATTCGCCGTTTCATTCGACTGACTTATCTTGTCCCCGAACTGCTTGAGTTTGTAGATGAGGGAAAAATGAAAATGCGACCTGCCGTAGAAATTTCGTATCTTGATGAAGATTGTCAGCGTGACCTCGTTGATGAAATCGACTTGAACGACTGTACCCCTTCCCACGACCAAACAATCCGTATGCGAAAGATGTTCGAGGAAGGAAAACTCACACCTGAAGCAATCCAAGCCATTATGTCCGAACAAAAACCGAATCAGCGTGAAAAGATAGTCCTTCGTGGTGATCGTGTGCGACAACTCATTCCAAAGAGTGTTCCACTAAATCAGACGGAGGATTTTGTTTGTAAGGCATTGGAGCATTACAACAACTTTTTGCGAAAACGTGCAGAGCGTGACACAAGGTAGTAGGAGTACAAATTTCCTGTTCCCCTTTCTCACACTCTAACCCCTAATTACAAGCTAACTTACCGAAAAAGATATATACTATCTTCCTGAATAAACTATCTCAAAAGTATATGTCTTTCTCATAAAGAAATGGCACAATTTACACTTGAAGGAGGTGGTTGCTATGATTTAAGTTTGCTCTCATAAATTCGCACCTTTGTCGGAGCAAGAAAATCTCCGTACAATGTGGGTAGAAAAGTAAAGGAGCGTGAGTTTATGAGAAAGCACATTTTACCCATTCTGCTTGTTCTGTTAATGGTGTTGCTTGTGGGATGTTCGCATACAAACGAACTACCGAAGGACACCGAAATCAGTTCTTCTTCGGTTGGTGAATTTTCGGAGCTAAAACAAGACGAGAACTTAACTGATGAACCGAGCATTTCCACAACGGAAAGCACCGCTTCATCGACTAAAAATGAAGTTGTTACAGAGCCTACCGAAAGCCAAGAAAAAGAGGATAAAAAACCTACTTCTTCTTCGGTGAGTAAACCAACGGAAAAACCTGAGAAAACACCGGAAACAAGCGAAACCAAGCCTGCTCAGTCACAGACTGAAAAGGACGAACCTGAAAAGAAACCCACAGAAACACAACCCGTTAAGCAGCCTGAAGAAAACCAAAGGCAAAGCACGACTGACAAATATGCTCAAGTCCGGTAAGGAACTCAAAGTCTTTTCTGTACCGCAGAAAGATCTGAAGAAGTTTACCGAGCAGGCTAAAAAGTACGGCGTACTTTACTGTGTGTTGAGGGACAAGTTTAGCAAAGACGAGAACGCTCCGGTCGATATTATCGCAAGAGCCGAAGATGCTTCTAAAATCCAACGTATCTTTGACCGCTTTGAACTTGGCAACTGTCTGTTGACGGACTATTGCTTTTTGCAGTTCACCCTCAAGAAATTTCTTCTCGTCATAAAAATCTTTGTTCGATTTCTTTTCTAGGATTTCAACAAGTAACGGCTCATCCATCTGAAGCATTATTGCAAGACGTTTCAGCTCATAGATTACTATCTGTTCAAGAGCATCTGCACGGATATAGTGTCGAGTCTGGCAGGTACCACGTGTATCCTTTACATAATTACTGCAACTGAAATAATGAATATCCTTGTTGACGGTATTGGTATGATAACTCATATTACTGCCGCAATCTGCACAACGGATAAGGCCGCTGAAGATATGCTTTCTTGCATTCTCTTTTTTAGGTGCTCTGCGTTTTGTCCTTGCTGTATGCTTCTGTACCATTTCCCAAGTGTCTCGGTCAATAATTGGCTCGTGAACATCCTTGAAGATTTTCCAATTCTCTACAGGGTTATCAATACGGGTTTTGTTCTTGAAGTTTTTGGAATAGGTCTTGAAGTTGATAACATCACCGCAATACTCTTGCTGTGCTAATATCTTTTGAATAGTAGTTTTACACCATTTGTACGGGTTTGGTTGTGTTTTCTTACCGCCACGATTGAGACCTTTACTTTGCCAATATGCCATAGGAATAAGCACTTGTCTGTTTTGTAGTTCTCTTGCGATAGCTTCGTTACCCATACCGTCAAGGCACATTCTGTAAATGTCTCTCACAACCTCAGCAGCTTCGGTATCAATTATCCATTTCTTCTTGTTTTCAGGACTCTTCATATACCCGTAGGGTGGCTGTGAAAGCGGTTCTCCCATATTACCTCTGATTCTGTGTGCAGAGCGTACTTTTCTTGAAATATCTCTCGCATACATTTCATTCATAACATTTTTGAAGGGTGCGATTTCATTTTCACCCTCATCACTGTCAACCATATCATTAACAGCAATAAATCTTATGTTATGCTCAGGGAAATAGTTATCCGTATAATGACCGACCGAAACATAATCTCGTCCTAATCGGGAAAGGTCTTTTACAATAACAACGGAGATATATCCCATTTCAATATCATCAAGAAGCTCCTGAAAAGCAGGTCTGTTGAAGTTCGTACCTGTATAGCCGTCATCAACATAATACTTGGTATTTGTTAGACCTAATTCCTTTGCCTTTTGTGTCAGCATTTTCTTTTGGTTGCCGATTGAATTACTCTCTGTCTCCGTACCGTCATCTCTTGACAATCGACAGTAGATAGCAGTAATTCCGATGTTTGCTTCAGACTGCATTAATCCTCCTTCCCGGCAGTCAAACATATATATTCTGCATTCATTGTATTTCTATCATCGGCACTTGTCAAATGTGCAAAATCACTGCCTACATATTTTTGTGCTTTGTCGCTTATGGTGTTCTCTAGCTTACAGATATTAACGGGTGCAAACTTGGATGAAACCTTGTAACAGACACCGTCAATAACATATTCACTGTCACAACCGAGACCGTAAAAATCTTTAAGCTTTTTCATTATCTCGCACCTCTGTCTTTCTGTCTCTGAAGATGCTTTCCGTAATACTCAACAGCCTTTGCAAGAAAATCTTCCTTTTCCTTTACGGTAGCATTAGATTTCATATATTTGCTGATTTTATCCTCGGGGATTTTAACCGTAACAACCTGATTAGGTTTTGGCTGTTTAACCATACTAAGAATTGTACCGACATCAAGCTTTCCTTCTTGTGCCAGCTTCTTCAATTTCTGTGCCTGAGCAAGGGACGGTGTAGCAAGCTCTTTCTCAATAGCCTCCGCTAAAAAGTTCTGATGCCCTTGGTTGAGATATGAAAGCTCAACAGCAGGACCAAGTGCGATTTTACCGCTATCTACCAAAGCAAGAAGCCTTGGAATCAGGTTGGTAAGGCGGATATATCTTTTTACCTGAGAAGCACTGTCTGTATCAGAAATTTCATCTGCAGACAACTTCGGTCCAACTTGGTCCGAAGTTAAATCTGTGCGTTTACCTTGCCTTTTAATAGCATCCATTTTCATCTTGTATGCAAAGGCTTTTTCCGAGGGCAGAATATGCTCACGGTACAGATTACTGTCAACAAGGATAATGTCTGCTTCTTCCTTTGTGATATCTAAAACTACCACCGGCACCTCTGTCAGCTTAAGCCTTGTTGCTGCAAGGTATCTTCTGTGACCCGATATGATTTCGTACACATCCGCCTTATCGTCCTTTCGTACCATAAGCGGCTGAATAATACCGTTCTCACGGATACTGTCTTCCAACGGCTTCATATCTTCCTCACGGCATTTATACGGATTCTTAAAATTGGGAACAATACTGCTCATAGGCATCTTTATGATTTCTGTTGTCTGAGGCTTTATTGCCTCTGATTCTTCTGTTTTCTCAAACAGGGTATTAATAAAATTTTCTTCTTTATTCATTTAATTCTCCTTTTCATTCTTGTGATAAAAATACAATCTTCAATTAGATTCTCTGTACACTCAACCGCATCAGCTGTCTGCTTCATCTCCTTGCCGATTGGTAAATCTGATAAGCCGTAGTTTCTGAAAATATTGTTTAAGGTGCTTGCAATTCCACGGAGCTTCAGAATAAACTCCATACATTCAGGCTTTCTGTCTTCCTGAATCGGATAGCCGAGAATAATATCTCTCAGCACCTGCTCCTTTGTAAAAAAGCTACGCTCTGTCAAACGGCTGATTTTGTTATACTGCTCTTCACTTACTCTAACTGCGATTCTTCTCGCTCTTGTACGCACTGTGCCACCTCCTTTGCTTTTATGATTTCGGGCATAATTTCATTTGTGCTTTTAAGAACCTCACGAAGCATTACTGTATCAAGCATTTTTATTTGCCACACTCTTTTTGAGACAATGCTCAGCTTGTCACATATGGGCTCAAGCAGATTGATATATTTCTCATAGTCCATATCCAATGTGGGCTTCATTTTTGCATTATCAATCTGATGTCTGATATACCGTGACATGCTCATATTTGCTCTTTCGGCATCCTTTGTGAGCATTGAAAATTCTTTCTCATTAAGATATAAAAATATTGTTTTTGTCAGCTTCATTTTTTTCACCTCCTGTCTTTCGGGTTTTAGGGGCAGTCCCTAACAAGTGGGATTTGTATGCACAAATCCAGTGCTTGCTAAGACTTATGCCACGCTTTTTTTGCTGTTTTTTCGGTTGGTTTACTAAAGCATTTTTTCACTTCCTTTACTTAAAAATTTTGCAAAAAAAAATCCTCGTACTGAAACTTAAAGTACGAGGATATGTATTCAGGTTGATTTGTTTGGTGAGGTTGTGGTATAATTGTTTTATTAAATAAGAGTTTGACGAGGTAGGTATTATGTGGAACAAATTATATAATGCAGCGGTTAAAGTTCAAAACAGCCGAACGATTTCTCCATTTATAGATGCAGGTGGTGTAGTAGCAGCCATTCTTACAAAACAAGGAAATATTTATGTTGGAGTCTGTATTGATACTGCCTCGACACTCGGAATGTGCGCAGAAAGAAATGCTATTGCTAATATGATTACCAATGGTGAAAGTCAGATAGATAAGGTAGTTGCAGTGATGCCCGATGGCAGAGTTGGTTCTCCATGCGGTGCATGCCGGGAATATATGATGCAATTAGATAAAGATAGTGGAGAAATTGAAATTCTGCTCGACCTTGACAATCAGAAAACGGTTAAATTAAAAGATTTAATCCCTGATTGGTGGGGAACACATAAATTTACAGAATAATCGAGAAAACCCAATTAATTAAACTGAATATTTGACCTGCTCTCCTTGTGAGGGCAGTTTCTTTTTATCAAAATCGCCCCTAATAGCAATGGGAATGAGCATCACAAAAATGTTCCTGATTTTTATAAATATTTAACGAGCCGAAGAAGAAATGCGTTTGTCTTATCAGTTTTTCGCATTCAGCCTATACGCCATATATGCTTAAAGTTACTACTAACTAAATTAAAGATATATTCTCTTTTCTCGGTTGGTATATAACTTTCAGTCTTACTCTGCTCAGTATTATTACTTGCGAGTTTTAAGGAGACTCAGCGCTTATTTTTGGCACAGTTAAAACATACAGCTTTGCAGGTTTGCCTTTACCCTGATATTTACGACGGAGCAGATTGTGTTTTTCAAGCTCACGCTGTAATCGTGTTGCTTTGTCATGTCCGCAACCGAGCATTTCACTTGTTTCGGCAATGGTATAAAAGATAAAGACCTCTCCGTTTTTATCACACCAACCGTTTATTGCAGATAACTGCATCCTGTCGAGCATCAAGCCGTACAACAACTTTGCCTCTGCAGATAAATCCTTGTATTCATCCGTAAACAACACCTTCGGCATTTTGAAGAAGGATTCATTATCCACTATCTTTCACGCTCCTTTTTGATACATAGTTGCAGGATATAACCACAGCCCTGAAACTCTGTTTGCAGTTGTTAACGCATCTTCTGCAAAGCTCGTTATAACAGATTCTGTTTCGTTCATTCAGAAACAGGCTCCATTCTGATTTTTTACTTTTTGTCATTCTAGGAATAACTATCACACTCCTTTTTTACTGTAGTTTTTTGGGTTGATTTTTGATGATTATTTCGTCTGTAATGAGTTTTATTTTGTTGGTATGGTAATTTCATTAACTACATATCAAAAGCCTCTTTTTTGCCGTTTCACCCGAAATAGTTCCTGCCCCGGAATCTCACCGCGGTGTTGCCTCGCTCATATCATCGCAAAGTCGTATCACTTTCGGACGGTCATTCAGTTGTCAAGATGCACGAGAGAAAATATCCCTCAAGGGGTGACTTTTAAAACACCGATTTTTGTACGTTTTTTCAAAACTTTTTTCAAAAAGTTGAAAGTTTGTAGCGTTGCACAAAAACGCCCTTCACTTGGTAGGCATTTTGAAAGCCTGAAAAAACGACTTTTTTTGAAACTTTTTTATTTTCGTTTAAATTGCACAACAAAAAAAGCCGTCACATAGACAGCACAAATAGCGGGAGGACATTTCATCCTCTCGCACAGTTTGCACTGAAACTATGTAACGGCTTAAACTTTAAGCTCTGATTGCCCGTATGTTACTAACCGAGTATCGGACTATACTTTTTCGGTCAGATAATATGTGTTGGCATGCAGCCAATAAGTAAAAAATATGTGTTTCAGTTTGTATTCAGTTGTAAGGCAAATACATTATTTACCAATTTACTATTATAAAGAACATTTGTTTATTTGTCAATAACCTTCCCGAAAAAGAAAAGATGGTGTCGTTTTTTTCGATACCACCTAAAAAAATCAACAATTTAGAGTATGTGATTTAAACAGAAAATAATAATTCAGTTATCTTTCTACACAAGTTTTAGACAGCATTATTAAATTTCTTTCTGACAAATATTTTACATAAAAATTCGATACATATATTTTTAGAGTATTTTTAGTATTTTAAGTAAAATAGATATGTAGATTATTGATTTTTTGTTTTAGAAATGTTATTATAATAATGGTAGTTTATCGTATTTTGTAATTATATTTCTCGAAAGGTATTGATGATATGAAAAATAAAAACACAATAATTATCACTGAAGAAATGATAAATTCGGACCCATACGGTTATACATATAAAGAAATTTGTGATTGCGTTGGAGAAAAAAAAGCTCGATCGCTTATGCATGCCCTTTATAAGGAAAAGCCCCAAAAGAAATATCAAACAATGAGCATTAATGATATTTATAATGGCGGTGACACAAGAAAATACTCTTTCAAATTAAAGGATGGTTACTGCGTTGAAACTGTTTGCATAAAGAGAAAAACAGGTGTAACTGTATGTGTTAGTACAATGGTAGGATGTCCTGTCGGTTGTATTTTTTGTGCATCTGGAAGTAATGGATTTATAAGAAATTTAACTCCTTCCGAAATTGTGCAACAAGTAACATTACTGAAGGAAAAAGTCAACAGAATTGTATATATGGGAATGGGTGAACCATTTTTTAATTATGATAATGTAATTAAGTCAATTCATATACTAAGAGATAGAAATGGGCTTAATTTCCCCACAGATGGAATTAATATTTCGACAGTAGGTCCTTTAGAACAATTAAAAAAAATAAGAGAAGAACATCTGAAGATACAACTCACCCTCTCTCTTCATGCAACAAATCAAAGAACAAGAGATATAATTATACCTCACATGAAAGGTTATGACATAAATAAGATTGTTGAATCTGTTTTATCATATTCGGAAAGACATAACAGAAAAGTAACAATTGCTTATTTATTGATTCCTGGTCTAAATGATAAAGCAACTGATGTACGTCAATTAGGAAGATGGTTTCGTGAGAAAAATGTTTTGATAAATCTTTTGCAATATAATGATACCGCAAATTGCAATATTAACAGGCCAAACAAACAACAATTAGTTGCATTTAAATTGCGACTTGAAGCGGCTGGTTTAGAAGTAAAAATGAGAGAATCACGAGGTAATAACATCAAAGCTGCCTGCGGTCAGTTGGTTAGTAACACAAACGAGAAGAATAAGCAACACAATTCAATGGGGAAGGATTTAGGTTTTCACAATCGTTCAAAAAGCAAGAAAGAGAATCCTAAAAGCAAGCACAAAAATACATTTTCTAAAATTAAATCTCTGTCCGAGATAAGTATTGGTGAATAAAAATATTCCTATAGGTAGGATAATTATCGACAAAGAAATTTTCTCTGGAGTGGGAAAAGCAGACCAAAGTATGCTATAATGCAATAAAATAGTTATACAAACTTGAATTTGAGGAGGTGATAAGATGACAGCATATATGAGATTAAGATAATACCGCGAGTTGTGTTGCGGTACATCCGTATTACATAACTCGCTTTCGGGCAAGAATGTAATAATGGAGGATGTCATGAATAAAATTATTAGATTTAATGACAGCGAAAAGCTTTTTCGTTGTCCAATATGTAAACGAAAGTTAAAGATGGTAGGCAATAGTTTGCTGTGTAGTAATAAGCATTGTTTCGATATTTCTAAATTAGGATATGTGAATTTTGCATTAAATCAAAAGCAATCTAAGCATTATAGCAGAACTTCTTTTGAAAGCAGAATGGATATTTTAGAAAAGGGATACTATTCACATATTCTTACGGAGATAACACATATATTGAGCAAGCTTGAAAACATAACAACTATTCTTGATGTCGGATGTGGTGAAGGATATTATTCTAGAAAAATCAAAGAACTATTTCAAGCAGATATAGTTGCTTTTGATATTTCAAAAGATGCCATTTCCCTTGCTTCAAAAAGAGACGGTAGTAAGTCTATAAAGTGGTTTGTGGGTGATTTGGAAAATATGCCAATTAGAGACCACTCAGTAGACTGTATACTGGACATATTTACACCAGCTAATTATTTGGAGTTCAATAGAGTTCTGACGGATAGCGGCTATATTGTAAAGGTTATTCCTGGGAATAAACATCTGATGGAGTTCAGAAACATTGCAAAAGAACATTTGAAAAATCAAGAGTATTCCAATGAGAATGTGATTAACTTATTCAAGAAGCAGTATTCTGTTATTTACCAAAAAAGAGTTTCAGAATCATATGAAATGCCGTTAGAGGATATTAAAATTTTTGCAGACATGACCCCACTGCTCTTCCATGTAGATAAAACTGAGATTGATTTCAAAAAGCTAAAAACTTTGACGATTGATGCAGAGATATTTGTGGGAAGTCTATAACGCTTGAAACTTTCAGTTTGACGGAGCAACAAATTCCAATTTGTTGAACTGAATAGCACATACTGACCGATAGGAACAAGGATGAAATATACCTTGTTCCTTTTCGTTTACCCAGGGCATTCATAGAAAATGAATAAACAGGTCAGTTATGCATACCAACACTTATCTCGGACAGAGACAAAATTAATTACAAAACAAAACACTAAATTAACCGTATTTTGTTTGTGATGCATAGGCGATCTGTTTTTTTGTCTATCAACAATTAGAGTTACAAGGAATCTATTATGGAATATAAATGTTTATCCGATTTTTTGTTTAAAGGAGAAAATAAAAATATTAATATAAGTGTGAGCAAAAATAGTCCAGTTAATGCCTCCTTAAGTTTGGATGGATACAAACATTCAATGGTTCAAATAATAGCATTAACTATTGCACTCAAAATGAAGACTGTTATTGTTAATCCACCTATAGTAAGTGATACATATGTTTTTATCGCAATAATAAATGAACTAGGTGGTACTGCAAAAATATATAACAAACGTTTGTTTATTGACGCAAGTACCATATGTAATGCCAACATTCCTTTCTTTTTAGGAAAGTGTATTCATGGTTCTATGTATTTGTGCCCGGCGCTATTAATTGCATTAGGAAAATTTGAATATTATGGTTCTGGAGGTTGTCAAATTGGTGATTCGATAGATTCACATAATAGACCATTTTCTCATATTGCTTCAGTGATTGAATGTTTTAATCACAAAATAAGTATAGAATCTAATAGAATAATAGGTAATTTTGGTGACAATAGCGATATAACCGAGTTAGATATAAAAAATTTTTCATACTCTAGCGAAGATTTGAGTGGACCGCTTGTAGGAGGGGCCACTAAAACGGCATTACTTTTATCTGTTAACAAACAAAAATTTATCATAAAAAATCCATATTTAAAAACGGATGTCTATGATATGATTGATTTTTAAAGTGATCTAAGAAACTTAGTCCACATTAAACAGTCTGACTTGAGATTTTCTCCAATTACAATGAATTAAAGCTCTATCCGGTATGTCCTAAGTGTGGAACAAGAAGAAATGCACCTTAAAATATAAGACCGCCTGCTCAAATGAGTAGACGGTCTTATTTGTTATATTTGAGAAAGTCGTTGCGGTGTTCTTGGTGGTTGAATTGATACCCTTGGGAACGGAGCAAGAGCGAAAAGAAACCGTTGATACAGTCTGCGAACTAATCAAAGAGTGTTATCAGGTAGAGAAACCTAAGAAGGTCAATCTAACCGGAATTGTAGCTCAAATAGAGCGTTATAAGAATAAGAAGAACACGCTGCTTGAAATGAGAACAGACGGTGAAATTAGCAAAGAGGAATATAAGGAGCAAAAAGAGAAAGTTGAAAAAGCTCTTTTAGAACTCACGGAAGAATATGAGCGTATGCTTGCAACTGAAGATGCAATACAAAATCCTGATATATGTTGGGATGAAATACAATCTTCGCTTAATGCTATGATAGATTTTTCCAATCCGCAAATTGACCGACACATCATTCGTAAGTTTGTTTCTAAAATCGTGCCTAATGGCAGAAATCATTTCCGTTGGTATATGAACTTGGATGGGAAAGATACTACCACAATAGATATGGTAACAGAGGGTAGAAAAAGTAATGCGGTCATCAGCTTCAATGATGACGAGGAGGATGAACCTCCTCTACATATCGGGGATGTAATCGGTTTGACTGAATTACAACAATTTTTCCCGAACCTATTGAAAAACGAAAATCAAAATGGTATAATCTCAAACGTTGCTAAGTGTGGTGAAAAGTCATCCCTTGATGCTATACTGCACAGGCAGCAATCAGCGAGGCACGTTAATTGAGCCAACATGTTTTTTAGGAACTTTTGAGATCCCAAAAGATTTCATGAGGAAGAGCGGTAAGCTTTATTATGTCGAACATCGCGTTTTCCGGTTCCCGGAAAAAACTTGAATTTAAGTTATTTTTAGTATAGGGAGTCTGTTACAGACTCCCTATGCTTTTATAATGAAAAATATAAAGTGCTATAAACGGATTAGTATATTTGAATCTATTGTTTGCATTTTTTTGAAGTGTTCGAGGTGTTTTAACAAGAATAACACCTTTGTTCTGATTCAAGATCCAACAGTTCACATTTTGATATTTCCATTACACAACGGAGTAAAGAATTGAAAAGGAACAGAATATTCCGTCTGAACAGATTGTGAGCATGCGTTTTGATTCCATGGAGTATGAGGATATGACAGCGAAGGATATGTTCAAAGCTGTCAAGGAAAAGCTCAGTCCGAATGGGAGAACGTATTTTTTCCTGGATGAAGTTCAGGAAATAGCGACTTACCTGACCGGACGATATGTTTCTTTCCGTATCTATACACTTTCTTTTTGGGAATATCTGGAATTCAAAAAGCAGTATACACAGATAAAGGATATCCATGCTGAGCTGGCAGACTATATCCGCTTGGGCGGCTTTCCTGCAACACATCTGCGAGAGTATTCACAAGATGAGGTTTATACGATTGTCCGGGATATCTATAATTCTACAATTTTCTCAGATATCGTAAAGAGAAACCAGATTCGTAAGATCGACCAGATGGAACGGGTGGTTCGATACACATTTGCGAATGTGGGAAATTCATTCTCAGCAAAATTAATTTCTGATTATCTGAAATCAGAGCATCGTTCAATCGACAATGAGACAGTGTACAGTTATCTGGAAAAGCTGGAAAAAGCATATCTTCTTCATCGTTGTTCCCGTTACGACCTGCGCGGAAAGGAGATTTTGAAAACGCCGGATGGTGAAGTCGATTTTGTGGCGCAGAAGCAGAATGATCGGTTATATGTGCAGGTCACACAGGAGATTAAATCCGAAAAAACAGAAAAGCGTGAATATGAACGACTGCTGGAAATTCGGGATAACTATCCGAAGTATGTTTTGAGAACCGATGAATTTGCCGGAGGCAATTACCAGGGAATTAAGAGTATGCACATTGCAGATTTTTTGTTGAGTACAGAATATTAACGTAGAGGGCGGCGGCAAGCCGCCCTTTTTCCACCCTGTTCACAAAATCACTTTTTTATACCATCTGAACCAGCCATACATTACTGCGTACCATAAAATAACCGATGACAACTTTGATCAATTCGGTTGCCTGAACAAGGAAGTACACACTTACGATACCAAGTCCTGTAAAGTGCGCCAGTAAAAAGGCAATTGGAACAATGATAATCCAGGTGAAAACAGAATCAAACAGGAAGGTAATCATTGTTTTTCCGCCGGAGCGCAGTGTAAAATAGGACGCATGGCTAAAGGAGCAGAAAGGCATGATGATTGCGGATACTGCGATAAATTTGGTTGCCAGTGCGCGGATTTGCTCAGAGGTATTGTAGATCTGTGGGAAAAATCTGCCGATAAAAAGCATACATACAGCTACAATCACACAGCAAAAAACACTGAATACAATCATTTTATTATCCGCATCCTTTGCTTCTTCCAGTTTACCGGCACCCAGATACTGTCCAACCACAATGCTGATGCAGGCGCCAAGCTGGAGATAAATGATGTTAAACAGATTGGTGATGGTTGTAGCAATGTTAAGTCCGGCAACTACTTCCAGGCCGCGGAGCGAGTAGCACTGTATTACGGCTGTCATTCCTGCAGCCCACACAACTTCATTCATCATAAGCGGTAATCCTTTGATGATGATAGCCTTTAATTCGTCTGCGGGAATACCAAAGCCGGTATACGCTCCTTTGAGATACTGGTTTTTCTCTCTGTGTCTGTGCGCCCAGATGATAATCATAAGGGCTTCTATGTAACGGGCAATAACCGTTGCCAGAGCTGCACCCTGTACGCCAAGCACCGGGAATGGTCCGATACCGAAAATCAGGAGATAGTCCAGGATGGCATTACTTCCGACAGCTACAAAGCTTGCGATCATAGGAAGTAGGGTCTGACCGGTCTCCTTGATATTGGTCGCGTAAGCCTGATTTACAGCAAAGGGAATCAGGCCTGCTATCATAATGATCAGATACTCTAATCCATACTGCAATGCAACACCTGTCGCGCCGCTTCCGGAAGTATCTGTGAGATAAAGAGAAATCAGGTTTCCCCCCTTCGTTACAAACAATAAAATGGTAAGTGCTGTAACCGTCAAAGCCGCATACAGCTTAAAACGGAAAGAATACATATGTCCTTTGTGATTTCCTTTTCCGAAATACTGGGCGCCGAAAATGCTGGCTGCCGATACAGCCCCAAATATGGCCAGATTATATACAAAGATCAGCTGATTGACAATGGCTACTCCGGACATCTGCTCTGTACCAAGCTGTCCAACCATAATATTGTCAAGAAAACTAACCAGGTTTGTAACTGCGTTTTGTAGGATCATCGGCAACGCCAGTGCGATGTAGTTTTTATAAAAATTTCTGTCTCCGATATATTTCCTGCGAAACTGTTCTAACATAAATCCCTTCCTTTACATAAATCCCTTTTTAATCTCTGTTCAGCATAACATATTTCCGCAGAATTTTATACCTTTTTTAGTTTTTACAAGAGAAGACACATAGAAATGTAAAAGACCGTTTTAAGAACCAAACAGTCCTTAAAACGGTCTTTTTCCATGTTCTTCGTTTATTCCGCTGCAGTAACGGAAAGCACCTCGCCCATAAAGGGATCTACCTCGGAGATGGTTCCGGTATAGGTTACGGTGACCTTATCTCCAACCTTTACCTTGTCTAAGCCCTCCGGCTTTTCGTTTTCGAAGGTAAATGCGTAGGAGCTGCCGGAAGCGTCGGTTACGACAAACATGAAATCCTTTACCTCGTCCAGGGTTCCGGTAAATTCAGAAGCGTTCTCCGCGTCTTCCTTTCCGGTGGTCTGGGAAGCGGAATTACCGTTGCCGGATCCCTTGGTTCCGCAGCCTGCGATCAGGGATGCGGTAATGGCAGTGAAAAGTATCATCATAGTTAATTTCTTTTTCATAAGAAAACCTCCTGTTCGTTATTTATGTTTCCAATTTATTGGACGCTCTATACCGTTAAAAAGTTTTATTTCAGGTGAAAAATTTATTTTGTGGTTGACATAGAGCGGATGATATGCTCCGGGGACTTACGAAAGAAGAAACAGCCCTGTGTAAGCGGGTATTTCAGAAAATATGTGATAATACGGAAAGATGTATCAAAGAGAAAGGACAAAGATAAAATGAGCAACACAAGTGATAAACCGAAGATACCGGATTTGATGGAGGCGGTATTTGACACAGGATACAGTGAAAAAATCGAACATATGCTAGTAGTAAGAGGTCTGCAGATTTCTTCTATTACGATGACAGCCTTCCATGGAATCCTGCTGTATATCTGGAAGCGTACTATAAAAGAATACGAACAGTGAAATCACGGCCGTCCAGGTAAAACTGGTATTGGCCGTGTTCCTGTTCTACATAGTAAATGACGCTCTGCACGCCAACCCCATGCCCTTCCCGTGCAGTGACCGGAATACCGTCGGAAAAGACGGGAGGCGTATCGGTGGGATTTTTTTCCAACATCAGCAGATGCCCGGAGCGTTCAAAGATAGACAGGTAAACACGGCGGTCTTGGCCGGATTGCTTCTGAACGGCATGCATGGCATTTTCCAGAATGTTGGAAAGAATGGCGCAGAAGGTCATTTCCGAACAGGGCAGCTTTTCCGGAGCTTCAATCTCCGCGTCAAAGGTGATATCCTGTTCTGCGAAACGGGCGCTGTAAATGGAAAGCACAGAATTGAGAAGTTCGTTACTGCAGAAGCTGTGAAGGACGGTGTCATCGTAATGCTGATTGATTTCCCGGATATAGTCCAGGGCTTTTTCCGGATGCTGCTGCCGGATCAGGCTTTCGATGGCGGAGAGGTGATGGCGCGTGTCATGGCGCAGGATCCGCAGGCGGCGTTCGCTGATGCGGGCCTGTTCAATTTCAGAACGCAGAGAGGACAACTGCATGGCAGTAAGCTGACCGTATTGCTCCGCCCGGTTTTACAGTTCATATTCCTGGAAATATACCAGAAGAAAGATTACATAGGACAGACACATGGAAAAGGCCAGAAATTCCACGACTACCTTGCTGCCTGAATACAGCAGAGTGGAGAATTTCGTGGTGACGTAGTCAAAGAGATAATAAACCAGAGGCATGGCGCCGAGAATATACAGATCCCGGTCAGATTTGGAAAGCAGAAGGGCAGTGGTCTGACAGAGATGGCGGCTCAGAAGGGAAAAGACCGTGCAGGTGGTGAGAATCCGGGTCAGGTAATAGACCCAGTCCAGTTCGCAGATGGAAAAGGCCAGAATACCGGCCCAGTTGCTGAACTGACAGCAGAGATAGGCAGTCAGGATCGAGACCAGCGCAGGCAGCCACCTGTATTTGTAATAAAATACCAGCAACAGGAAAAGGGGCAGGTGTACCAGCAGGGGGTAAATGGGGTCTATCCAGGACGCGCCCAGAGCCAGGACAACGGGATAATACAGAAGTCCGGAGACTGCGCCCGTGGAGACGGTTGTCTTGCTTTCCAAGGGCGAGGTCGACTCGAAAAAGATTCGGGTTGAGTTCTCTTTGGAAGATATGGATATGTCCGAATTTCAGGATGGGGCAACCTACACGCAGATCAAGGACTATGTACTGGAACATAGCGGATTAAAGGTGTCTAACCTGTATATCTCACAGATTAAGCGGAAATGTGGGATTGAGGTTGGCAAGAACTACAATCTGCCAAAATCCGAAGATTCCAGACAGCCCCTGTGTCCGCCAGAAAAAGAGAAAGCAATCCGAGAAGCATTCAAATATTTTGGGATAATCTAACATCCCGTAAAATGGAGGTTTCTTATGGATAGATTGATTTCTTGTGAGTTTAACATGGATACCGCTTGTGTGGAGCTGAAATTCTTTGATGGCAGCATGATTGCCATTGATACCATCGCCGTGGAGAATGAAGTTGCTGACAATATGTATCAGCGGTCAGAGCTTGACTATCTGATTTACACTGACCCGATTGGATATGCAGACTTGATTTTGAACGGCAATCCTGAAACCTATTTGAAAACTGTAACTGAATATAAGCCTTTAGAAAGCTGATTATTTTGCCGCCCGTGGGAGATATCTCACGGGCGATTTTTATGAACAAAAACGCACATTTGTATTGACCGAATCGGTTATTCGTGATATAGTATAGCAAAATAACCGAATCGGTTATTTGTTGGAGGTTATTATGGAAAAATTTTTAGCACTTTCTGACGAAAAGCAAACCTTAATTAGAAATGCAGCACTATCTTGCTTCTCTCAGCATGGATACGAAAAAGCATCGATTAACGACATTGCAAAAATGGCGGGCATCTCTAAGGCATCCCTTTTTCAATATTTTGGTACAAAGCAAAACCTCTATGAATATCTGGTTGAACACAGCAGCACACAAATGAAAGCAGCTTATCAGGAACAGGCGTTATATGCAAACGCAGATTTCTTTGATCGTGTACAGCAAGCCATAATCATGAAGATAGATAATTTGAAAAAGAATCCCTATATCGCCGCTTTTATTATAAGTGTTGCAAAAGAGCCATCCATTGAAATTTCGGAGCACATTAAGGACTTAATGCAAGAAGGTGAAAAACACTCGCATGATCTGATGCTCCGTGATGCCGATCTGGTCAAATTCAAGCATCCCGAAGATGCGCCACTACTGTTCCGCACATTGATGCATATTGGATACGGTATTGTAGACGAGATTGAAGGTGTGTCAGATTTTGATAGAATCGTGTGCGAAATGGAGAATATTCTGAAAATGTTAAAATATCATTTCTACAAGGAGGAATATTTATTATGAAACAAGCGGTGATAATGTTAGATGGACTGACAAAAAGTTATGGAAAGCACAGAGGTATTGAAAATCTCACATATTCCGTTCTGCCGGGCGAAATCTTTGGTTTTATCGGTCCTAATGGTGCTGGTAAAACAACAACAATTCGCACTTTGATGGGCTTGCTCAAACCCACAAGCGGCAATGCTACGATTTTCGGCCTTGATTGTACGCAGCATGCTGCAGAAATCGCAAAGAACGTGGGATATCTTCCCAGCGAGAATTGCTATTATAATAATTTGAAAGTGAAAGAGCAGTTACAATATACTGCAGATCTGTATGGTGTTAACTGCCATGACAGAATAGAAGAACTGGCTGAGAGACTGAATCTGGATTTGTCCAGAAAAATCGGAGATTTGTCTTTAGGCAACAAAAAGAAAGTTGGCATCGTGTCCGCTTTACTACCTTCTCCAAAACTTCTGATTCTGGATGAGCCTACCAGCGGCCTTGATCCACTCGTCCAACAGACATTCTATGAAATTCTTCGAGAAGAAAACAGCCGTGGAACAACCATTCTGTTTTCCTCTCATGTGTTGAGCGAAGTGCAGAAGCTATGTGATCGTGTATGTATTCTGAGAGAAGGTCGTCTCATTGCTATACAGTCCATGAAGGAATTGCGTGAAAACGGGTATAAAAAGATTTCGCTTTCCACCGAGGAGCCTGTCCCTGCGCAGTTCTTCGACATCCCAGGAATTGCCAACCTGGAACAGAATCAAAATTCCATTTCTTTTATGTTTAATGGCAATGTTATGACCATCATGGAAAAACTACATAAACTACCTTTGGTTGATATTCTGATTGAAGAACCGTCTTTAGAAGAGATCTTTCTTCATTATTACGAATGAGAGGTGACACTATGACTGTATTTCATTATGAGTGGAAACGTAGTCGAAAATATATTCTGATTTGGGGTCTTTCCCTTGCCGTTTGTATTTTCTCTATGATACCTGTCTATTACAGCATGATTGAAACGCCAGAGCTTCTGCCTAAAAACTTTGCAGAGGGTGGATTCTTTGAAACTGTCGGCATCTCTCTCGCACTGCTCTTGGAACCTCTGGGAATGTATGGATTTCTTAATGCGTTTTTTGCTTTGGCAGGCGGAATTTTCGGGATGCACTTTGCCTTATCCCTGTTTACAAAAGAATGTACCGAAAACACAGCAGAATACCTGTTCACAAAACCCTGCGGGCGTATTCAAATTTATAAAGGAAAGGTGCTTTGTCTACTTGTCGGCACATGCATTACGAGTGCTGCATATATCCTTGCGTCTTTTATAGCAATGATTGTGTATGAATCTGGCTTCTCTATGTTAGAATTTATTCTGTTGGCTGGCTCCTTCCCACTTGTTACTTTGATTTTTGGAGGGATGGGAGTATTGTTAGGATGCTGGCATCCTAACAATCGTTCTCCTTTGCTGACAGCATCTTTGGCTGTGTTTATGGGATACTGTATTACAGCTTTTTCAAGAACGATTGGAAGCAGAATAATAAGTTACCTCTCTCCATTTTCGTTTTTTCATCCAGCTCACATTCATGAGAACTCTTTTTATGAATGGGATTATTTTCTGTGGTATGTGCTTCTACTCACTGTATTTTTCTTCCTGTCTCGTAAGATTCTGATGAAGAAAGACATTAAATTAGCAGTATAGGGGGGGAACAACATGATATCATTGATAAAAAAGGAACTGAAACTTACAAGGAAAATACTGTTGATATGGCTTGGAATAATCATTCTTCTTTGTGTCTTTGCGTACATAGAGTATCTTTCCTTAAAAGACAGCTTACCGATTCTGGTAGAAATGCTAAACGACTTTCCAAGAATTTTGATGGTGATGTTTGGTGTTAGTGAAGATCTTAACACTGCATTGGGTTGGTATGGCTGTATTTATTTTTGGGTGGCAATCCTCGCTTATTCCTATGCGATTTATCTGGGCATTTCAAGCATTGCAAAAGAAAAAACGCAAGGAACAGCAGAATACCTATTCACAAAACCTTTAGGCAGAAATCAGATTGTTATAGGAAAAGCTGCCGCCAACGTATGTAATTTATTTATTCTTGCAGCTGTCAGCGGTGTATGTAATTACTATACTGCAATCGCTCCTCTGGGTGGACTGGATCAAAAGAATGCGGCTCTGTTGACAACTGTTGGGCTTTTTCTGACGGAAATCATATTATACTCGATTGGTTTTTGGGTATCCAGTCTCTGCAAATCCTACAAACAGGCTATGCTTTTTGGCTTTGGCGCTTTAATAGTATTTTACTGTATTTATTTTGTGGCAGAATATTTGTGTATTCCGGCTCTGTTTTATTTAACACCTCTAAAATACTTTGATGTATATGCAGTGGCTAAAGATGGTATCTCCCTTATGTTCCTGCTGATTTCAGGGGTGATTACTTTCCTATCAATTTTCCTTGCAAAGAATCGGTGGGCAGGCAAAGAAATGTAATATGTTGTAGATAGTATTGTAGCTTCTCATATCTGTCATAATCTCAGAAACACAGGAGGTTTTTACGATGAAACAACTGTTTAGATGTGCAGACCACTACATTCAATCGAGAGATTGGAAAATGCTTACGGGTCTTAAATTCTGCCTTTGCTCCATTGGTATCCTGTTGGGAGTATTGGTTCCGGTCAAGCACAAAAAGACTGTCGCAGCCGGGGCTTTCGGTGTCTTTCTTGCAACCTACATCCCGCTGATGACAGACTTCCTGACATTTGCGGTAGATTTCTTCCGTCCCAAGAAAGAAACGGTAGAATAACCATGAACAGTGATATTCTTTTCTTCTTTGGGGAGCATATGGATGCTCTTCCCCTTTACGAACGACTGGAAGATCAGATTCTGACACAGATTCCGGAAGTAAAAATTAAGGTCGCAAAAACCCAGATTACCTTTGCTAACAAACGAGGATTCGCTTTTGTGTCCTTTAATCCCTGCCGCAAGGCAAAGAATCGGCCAGAAATCTGGATGACAATTACGTTCGGACTGGGTTATCGGATAGATTCTCCAAGAATCGACGTAGCGACGGAGCCCTATCCAAATCGCTGGACGCACCATGTGATGGTGGGAAATGTGGATGAAATCGATGTAGAACTGATGCGGTGGATAGCGGAAGCGGCAGATTTTTCTGCTAATAAGAGGTGACAATACGGAAAATAAAAAGATCTTTCCCATACTGATCGCCAAGGCGTAACAGATAATCACATATTGATTCTACATAGTCTGAAATCCCTCGAATAAAAACCGCTGTAATTATTCTTCCCGTGTAGGGTGGAAAATACAGCGGTTTTTCTTTCTATAGTTCAGCTGCCACAATCGTTTCCTTTGGCAGCTTCTCATTCTCACAGTTCAGAAGATAGACTATTGCCTTGTTCGCAAAGCGGTTTGTTTTCATCGTATCCCAATCGGCAAGCCGGATGATCTCCGCTGTACCATTCTCAAAATCCAATGAAATCTCGCCCCATTCGCCGTCGCAGTCTGCTTGATATTCATAGATTGCGGTGGCGATTTTCTTTTTGCGTTTAGTTTTGGATTTCTGTTTCAGCCGGACAGCATGGATAGCACCCTCGGCAACCAAAAACTCCGTCAGCTTGTCCACTGCTCTACGGTAGGCTCGCTCTGCACCGCTGGCTGTGCTGCCCTCAAACATCACAGCCAGTTCCTCAAAGGTGGGGCGGCCTTTCCATGAGCCGACACGCCCGCAGGTCATGCAGATCGCCAGCCGCTTTTCAAGCAAGGTCTGTTCCCGGTAGTTTAGCTTCTCAAATGCCCGCTGCACCTTTTCTGCCTGTATGCCATTCCAGAGAATATCGGCATAGTTCCAAGTATCATCAAGGGCAACATCTTCGCCTGTTTCTTCTCCGTCCTCGTCCGTCACATAGAATGGCTGCTGATTGCGGATGCCACGGACAACTTTCAAATATTCTTCCGCAAGGGCAAGGTCGCAGTTGTATTTCTTTGAAAACTCACTGACCGCATCCTTGGTGTTATGGTAGAGCCAAGCCATTGACCGCACCATTTTGTAATTGGTCAGAGAGGATACCGACCATTTTTCTTCGCCCATACGGAAACGGAGCATCGCATCCCGTATGAACGGGAAAATGTATGTAGCATACTCCGCACCCTTGGCAGGATCATAATCCATCAGCTTTTGGAGCATTTGCTCCCGACAGGATAGCTTTATATCTATAAATCGATCTGTGTCGTACAGATCGCCGCCATCCACACCGAGAAAGCCTTTGATGCGCTTGTTGAGCTGTGGTTCGTAGTGGTGCAGGAAGAACGAAAAATATAGCAAATTCTTTTCCTGCAATGCAGACAGAATATGTTCATTTGGATTGCTAACCGTTGGCGGTTCCGGCTCCAGTTGGAAGATGCGCTCTGCCACATAGGGAATGAGACCATCACCGTGCGGATTGACTTGGTGCTTCGGTATGTATCCGGTCATATTCCATGTAAAATCATTCAGCATAGCGCACCTCCCTTCACTTTAATAACGTTTATCAATCTCCAGAAAACTGAAATTCACGTTATTTCTTCAAGGCTTTGTTTTATAATTTTTTTAATTATTTTAATCGGTAATTCTTTCTCATAGGGCAGATAGACTGCATTTTTCCTTATTGTAAAAGCACTTAGTTGTGACTTGAATATTTCTAAAACATTTGTATCTACGTAAAGGCTAATATGTTTATTACAGGCAGCAAAAGATATTGAGAACTTGTCTTTCTTATATACTGGCATACTCCAAGCAATCTGTTCCTTAACTGCTGGAACACAACGAAGAATTAGATTTCTTAATTCCACAACATACGCTCTCGCTTCTGGAATCTGTAATTCAATATATTCATCTACACTTTCAGGAGCCTTGCCGCAATAGTGACTTTGATTTGTCCTTTTAAACTCCCTTCCGCATTTTGGACAAGTCCACATACTAAAACCTCCTCAATATCAATTATTACTTTCTCAATATTTTCTCCATCGGTTTTCCTTTTGCTAACTCGTCAATCAGCTTGTCCAGATAGCGTATTTCCTGCATTAGCGGTTCTTCGATTTCTTCTACACAAACTCCGCAGATTTTCCCTGTAATCAGTTTTCGATTAGGATTAAGCTGGGGAGCATTCAAAAAGAAGTCTCCATATGCAACATCATGTATCAGAAAATCATTCACTTGATCTTTACTATACCCTGTTAACCAGCAAGTAACTTGATCTACTTCCTCTCTTGTTCGTCCCTTTTTCTCACACTTTGTAACAAGAAGTGGATAAACCTTTGAAAAGGACATTTTATAAATTTTATCGTTTGCATTTATTCCTTCCATGGATATACCTCCAAATTCAAATTCTCTTTAGGGCTTCTTTTTTCAAAGCAGCCTGTTCCATTTCTTTCTCATAAGCTCCTTTGGCATAAGCGACATTGCTTTTTGCCCGGAGCATCTTATCTTTCGCCAGTTTCTTCATAACCTCCGCTACGTCATCGTCCAGTTTGCCACGCTTGATATAGCGGTTTATGGTATTCAGCCGCTTTTCGTATATCTGGATAACCGGATGATCGTCTGCAAGCTCTCGCTGTTCTCTGCCTTTCAGATTGCCGATTTGCCGACAGGTGCGGTGCAGCTTGTCCTCCGGTGCATAACCGCCGCAGTATTTTGTGTGCCTTGCATTGGTGGTCAAAAACCATTTGCCACAGATTTTGCATTTCTTCGGTGCATGACCGACACATAAGCCCTCAAAGAGATCAGACCGGAACATCCCCACAAAGGAAACATAGTGCATCCGCTTGACCAGTTTTGCCACATCCTCACCGGGACGGATGGTGGATACATACTGAACAGACTGATTGGACACAGACATCCAGGCATTGCCCTCCGTGATGGAGAACTCCGGCGGGAAATAGCTGCCGAACATCTTTGCAAAGCCCTCTGCGGTGCGGTCTGCTTCATTGCTATCCGACTTTTCCGCAAAATCAAGCATTGCCTTTTGGTATTCTCCGAGAGAGAATGCCAGATGCCCGAAAACCGCAGTATAACGTTCAAGTAGTACTGCATCTTCATATTTTACGAGGTCTTCAAGCTGCATTGTGCCGCTGTTCGCTTTTTGGACACACTCTAAATGGCTCAACGCACAATCCGTAGTAAAGACCCTTTCTATCCGTTCTCTGTGTTTTGGAACATCCATATAGGAGAATGGCGGCGTTTTACTGAGAATATCCAGCATTGCCAGAGCAGCTTCCCTTACCATAGGAAAGAGTGCCGAAGCATCCTGTTTCGCATTCATCGCCCCAAGCATAAGATTGATTTTCTCGCATTGCTCGTTCATTTTAGAAATGGTATCCGCAGGAACATTCAGCGCATCACAGGCAAGAGTACCGATAGGAAATGTTTTTCCCTCATATATGACCGTATCCTGCCAAAAATCCAATGTCATAAGTTCTTGATTCATGCTTGCCCTCCTGTCCTGTTTTTTCACTTTTCTAATTATACCATGCAAATGTGAAGGAATCTACATCATCAGATAAGTTGTCCTGTTTTTTGAAACGGGGTTGTCCTGCTTTTAGCCTGCTTTTTTCCAAATCCGTCATAACCATAGTAGAAAGGGCGAAGCACCTGCCAATCACGGCGGGTGCTTCGTGCTTTCCAGACTATTATGAACGGAGGTTTTTCTATGACAATCTATGAAAACATCAAGGCGGCAATCAGCGTAAAGCAAGCCGCCGAACACTACGGGCTGAAAGTCAACCGCAACGGCATGGCTTGCTGCCCGTTCCACAATGACAGGCATCCGAGCCTGAAGCTGAATGAAGATTATTTCTTCTGCTTCGGCTGCGGAGCCAAGGGGGATGTAATTGACCTTGTGGCAAGGCTGTTCAATCTGACGAGTTTGCAAGCGGCACAAAAGTTGGCTGCGGACTTCGGGCTTGACCCGAAACCACCCACTGCCGCAGCTATGGTCAAGCCAAAGCGCCCCCATATCCGACAGTTCCGGGAGGATGAAATGCTTTGCTTCCGTGTGCTGACGGATTATCTGCATCTGTTGGAGAATTGGAAAGTGCTGTATGCACCCAAAACACCGGACGAGCCTTATGATGACCGTTTTGTGGAAGCCTGCCAGATGCACTGCCATATCGAATATATGGCAGATGTGCTTACCGTGGGTGATCTGGAAGAACGGGTGGCATTGGTGGACAAGCTGATGCAAGATGGCAAAATTGCTTTTCTGCAAGAGTACACCGCACGAAAGAAAAAGGAGGTGGCGCACCATGGCGAAGAAACGGAAAATGCCTGATATGAACTTGCCTGTCTGGTTTGAGGGGCAGAACATCAACGAAGCTCTGTTTTGTGAAGAATTTCTGCAAGAGCGCAGAATCATCTTTGCAAACAGAGCTTTCTTTACGCCCAATGGACGGGTAACGGATGATATTGTCCTGCGGGGAGAGGTCTACGAAAAGCTGAAAAGCTACACCATCAGCAGCGTACCGCAGAAGATCAAAAACATCATGGAATTGCTGAAACTGGAAGCAATGGTTGAGGATCTTCCTCCCCAGCCTGACCGCCTCCATGTTGCCAACGGAACACTTATGCTGGATGGAAGATTTATCGAGGGGAAACAGGAAATCGTACAGAGCCGCTTGCCTGTTTCCTACAATCCAGATGCTTCTGCGCCTGCCCTGTGGCTGAACTTTCTGGACGGTCTGCTGTACCCGGAGGACATCCCCACCTTGCAGGAATTTATCGGCTATTGCCTGATTCCCTCCAACAAGGGACAGCGCATGATGGTGATTAAGGGCAACGGCGGCGAGGGCAAATCTCAAATCGGTTCGGTGCTTTCTGCTATATTCGGTACGAATATGAAAGACGGCAGTATCGGTAAGATTTCTAAAGACCGCTTCGCCCGTGCTGATCTGGAACACATCCTGCTGTGTGTGGATGATGATATGTGCATGGAAGCTCTGCGTCAGACCAACTATGTAAAATCCATTGTGACAGCGCAAGGCAGAATGGATTTGGAGCGAAAGAACAAACAGAGTTATCAGGGCTGGATGTTCTGCCGATTACTGGCATTCAGCAACGGCGATCTGCAAGCCCTGTATGACCGCAGCGATGGGTTTTACCGCAGACAGCTTGTGTTGACTACCAAGGAAAAACCCGTAGGCAGAGCCGATGATCCCGACCTTGCAGAGAAAATGAAAGCCGAAGCCGAGGGGATTTTCCTTTGGGCGTTTGAAGGCTTACAGCGGCTCGCTGCCAACAACTTTAAGTTTACGGAGAGTGACCGCATCCGTGCAAACCGGGAAGCGGTCAAGCGTGACAATAACAACATTTTTGACTTCATGGATTCCGAGGGGTATATCCGGCGCAAAGCGGATGCTTCCATCAGTTCCAAGGACTTCTACGCTATCTATCGCCTGTGGTGCGAGGAAAACTCCCTTGCCCCTCTGAAAGCCCGCAGCTTCAGCGATGCCATGGTTGCCAATGCGAAGAAATTTAATTTGGAGCATTGCAACAACATCACTAATTCTGCCGGACGGCGGGTATGGGGGTTTATGGGCGTGGAAGCTGTGGCACGACCTAATATAAACGGGTTTTACGACGTTTCGCCATGTACGTACGTACCGGAGGAATGGCAGGACTGATTCCTGTCTTTCATTTTCTGTATGTATGTACGCAGTGTTTTGCCCGTTTTTCTTTTTTATAGGAACAATCAGCGGTCAGAATTGAGCTGTTTTCGGGCATTGAAAATCAATGGTAATGAAAACAGCAAAGTTCTTGACCGCAGAACGAAACCATTTCACCAAATCGTGCTTCTCCAAACCATGCACCCGGTTCACGGAACAGTAGGTGTTTTCACTGTTCCAGACCAAACCGCATGGAACAGTAAAGTGGGATATATGCCTATATGGACAGAGTATCGCACCCATAAAATTAAAACGATTTAGGAGAAAGCAGATTTTTTACTGTTCGGTGCATCTGCTCCGCTTTGGAGAGTAGCCTTTGCACCAAACCACAAATCAAAAATATGGAGGATTTTTCAATATGAATGTACGCAACGAAATAAAGGCACAGATCATCCGTGCTGGGATGACCATGCAGGAAGTTGTTGACCTGCTCTCGGACGAATACGGTTGGAGCGACAGCGTTTCCAACCTGTCCGCAAAATTACAGCGGGAAAGCATCCGATACAAGGAAGTATTGGAGCTTGCCGATGTGCTGGGATACGACATCGTATGGCAGCAAAGACGGGAGAAATGATGCCCCGGCAGCAGCCCCTCGCTTCTCCCGTCCCCATAGGCGCACCGCAGTGCTGCCTATGGATGGCAGTGAAAGATACGGTTTTCGCTGCCACCGTCTGCAAGAGGAAGTTCGCCGGAACAGCTTCATGCAGACGGGCTGACCATAAGAAAAGTTGCAGACATTTTCGCCTTGGTCAGCAGAGGTCGCCGCAGCGACCGCACTCCCCCTCGGGAGAGCCCTCGGAGAGCCCACGGCACTTTGCAGCCAGTATGGATGAAAGTGTTATAGTGGGTTATTACACTTTGAAAAAGTGCCTCTCCGTAGCTCCCCGCTGTCTGCAAATCTCAAAGAAAGGACAAAAAATCTATGGCAAGAAATGATGGAATAGACCGCACCGTAGCCCGGAATCAGGACTTGGAAACTCCGGACGATGTAGCAAAAATACAGGAACACAATGAGCGTGAAAAGGACAGCTACAGCAATCAGGACATTGTGCCGGAACGCACGACCCTGAATGTCCATTTCAAAGCTCCTACCGATGATTATGTAAAAATGTTTGAGCAGATGGAGCAGGACAAGATCATCTCTACCAGAGGTCTGAAACCGGACGCAGTTAAATACGGCGAGTTAGTTTTTGATGTGAACTCCGCTTACTTCTATAACCACGGCGGCTATGAATTTGCAAAACAGTTTTATGCCGATGCCTATAAAGCCGCTGTGGAGATCGTGGGCGGTGAACAGTATATCCTCTCCGCTGTGATGCACGCCGATGAACGCAACCAGGCAATGTCCGAAGCGCTGGGCGAGGATGTGTACCACTACCATCTTCATGTGGTTTATATCCCTGTGGTGGAAAAGCAGATCCTTTGGTCGAAGCGGTGTAAGGATGAAGCCCTCCGGGGAACCGTAAAGGAAACGATCACGCAGGTCAGTCGAAGTAAGAAATGGGACTGCAAGCCGGTGCTTGACGAAAACGGTAATCCCATGATTAACGCAAAAGGAAAAAAGATATTGAAGTCATCCTACAGTGTGTTGCAGGATGACTTCTTTCAGTTCATGCGTGCAGCCGGATATGACGATGTGGAGCGTGGAGAACGTGGCAGCACTGAAGAACATCTGACGGTGACACAGTTTAAGGTGCAGGCAGAGCAGCAGCGTTTGGAAGCTGTGACCGGACAGGTGGCACAGGCAGAACAAAGTTTGGAGGATGCCAAGGCTGCCACAGAGAAACAGAAAAAGAAACTGGAAGCTCTGCAAAAGGAAACCAAGGCAGTAAAGACCGTTGCTCTGACGGTGCAGGATATTGAAGCGATGGGTAAGAAAGTTAAATTCGGAAACAATATCACGCTGACACCGGATGAATGTGACACGCTGAAACGCTATGCCACCAATGGCATTATCATCAATGCAGAGAATGAGCGATTGAAAGGGAAACTGGAATCGGCTCAAAAGTCTGCATCCATTTGGAAGCAGCGATGTGAAGAAGCAAATAAAAAATATCAGGAATTGAAACAGAAAGCCCAGCCTTTCCTTGATGCACTGGAAGTTGCATCCGAAAAGGTTTGGGCTTTTATCAATTCTATCCTCGCCAGAGGAAAGGAAACACAGGAACACAAAGCACCTGCCCGCAAGCGTGGACAGGACATGGAAATTTGATGGAGGTAACTGCCTATTGAAGAAATATTATGAGGATGCAAAGTATAATGCGGCATTTGTCCGCTGTGTGGATGTTATGAGCCAGATGCTCCAGAAATACGGACATCAGGTTTTGGATAAATTGGAACAGGATGCCCAGCAGAAAGTAGAGCATTCCGAGGAAAGAAATCAAGCGCAGCCTTTGACGAATAAGGCTGCGTAAAAATTTACAATTTACACGTTGCGTATTCGGTGTAGCTATGCTATAATGATTACGCAACGTGTATTTTTGTTTTTAATGGAGAAAAGACAGATGGATTGTAAGAACAGAATTATCAAGTTGCGGGAAAGTACAGGACTGAACCGGAAAGATTTTTGCAAGCTCGTCCATATCCCTTACCGGACTATGACCGAGTGGGAATTGGATAACCGCCATGCACCGGATTATGTGCTGTGGCTTTTGGAGTATTATATCCGCAACGAGGGACTTATGGTAAAAGAAATGGATGAGGGAGGTGGCGATTCTGAAAAAGAAACAAACTAAATGCTATCTTTATACAAGAGTGTCCACCTCTATGCAGGTTGACGGGTACAGCTTGGATGCCCAGCGTGACAAACTGCGGAAGTATGCGGCATACGAAGATATGGTTATTGCGGGGGAGTATTCTGACGAGGGCTTTTCCGGAAAGAACATCCAAGGACGGCAGGATTTTCAACGGATGCTGAATGACATTCAGGACTGCAAAGACGGCGTTTCCTATGTGCTGGTCTTTAAGCTTTCCCGATTTGGCAGAAATGCAGCGGATGTTCTGAACTCTTTGCAGCTCATGCAGGATTTCGGTGTCAATCTGATCTGCGTGGAGGATGGCATTGACAGCTCTAAGGACGCCGGAAAACTGATGATTTCCGTGCTGTCTGCGGTGGCAGAAATCGAGCGAGAGAATATCCGCACCCAAACAATGGCAGGACGGGAGCAAAAGGCTCGTGAGGGCAAGTGGAACGGCGGATTTGCCCCTTATGGATATAGTCTGGAAAACGGCGATCTTGTTATTGCCGAGGATGAAGTGGAAGTAATCCGTGTTATTTATGACCGTTATATTCACACCAACGAGGGGGTTGCTGGAGTTGCAAAATACCTGAATCGCAATGGCTTTGTCAAGAAGCTGCGGCAGAACAATACCATTCCCGGATTTTCAAGGAGCTTCGTGCAGGACGTACTGGACAATCCTGTTTACATGGGTAAGATAGCCTATGGCAGACGCAGGACGGAAAAGAAGCAAGGTACAAGAAACGAGATGCACGTGGTTGAGCAGTCAGAGTTCCCTATTTATGATGGGCAACACGAAGCAATCGTTTCGGAAGAAGATTGGTATTTGGCACAGGAAAAGCGCAGGATCAATTCCTTTAAGCGGGAAAAGGTCAATAATCCAGATCACGCACATATCCTGTCCGGTATTCTGAAATGTCCATGCTGCGGAAAGAGTATGTATGGCAATATCGCCAAGGCTCACAGCAAGGACAAGAAAACAAGATATTATTACTACTGTAAAAACACAGTAACACCAACCGGGCATGAGTGCAGCTTCCGACTGAATATCGAGCAGACGGAAATCAATAAGTTTGTGGCAAAGATTATATCCGCTATGGTCAACAATCCTCGGTTTGTAGAAGCGATTCAGGCGAAAATCGGCTCGGCAGTTGATACAGAGGATATGGAAAAGCAGATCGCCGTTCTGCAAGGTCAGTTAAAGCAAGCCTTTGGAACAAAAAGCCGCTTGGAGCGTCAGATGGACACCTTGGACATCAACGATGCCCACTATGACAGAAAGATTTTGGACTTGCAGCGCCGCTATGATGAGCAGTATGATACCATAGAGGATATCGAAGTTCAGATTGGGGAATTGCAAAGCCAAATCCGCAGCATTCAGCAGGAGAAAATCTCCGGCGACAATATCTATCGGCTCTTACTGGCATTTGATGAAGTCTACCATTCCGCAACGGAAGCGGAACAGAAAGAGTTTATGAAAGCCTTTATCGAGCGAATTGAAATGTTCCCGGAGAAAAGGAAAGACGGCAGCTGGATAAAGAAGATCGTATTCAATTTCCCTGTGCCTGTTGATGGCGAGGAAGTGAAAGAACTTCCCTTGGAAACTGAAACAACTGTCGAAAGCAGCAGGAGGATGTTTTTCCTGCCCTGCTTCACGCCGAGAAAAAAGGCTGACAGAAAATGCCGAATAGCATGGTAGTAATATGATGAATGAGTGCCAGAGCCTGAAGCAGCATGGGTAAAACCTCCGATACTTTATCTGATACAGATGTAGACCACGTATCCCGCGTACAGTAGGATCATCACCAGTCCCTCCGGCTTGCTGAGCTTCCGTCTGGTCCAGGCCATGAGCCACACGATGAAGCTGAAACCGATGAGGACGATGATGTCGATGATATTTTCCCGGATAAAGGTAATAGGATTCAGGGCCGCGGCGATACCCAGCACCATCAGGATGTTGAAGATGTTGGAGCCGATGGCGTTGCCCAGGGCCATATCGACCTCATTCTTGCGGGCCGCCACGATGGAGGTCATAAGCTCCGGCAGGCTGGTTCCGAAGGCCACGACGGTAAGTCCGATGAGGTTCTCGCTGATACCGAAGGCCGCGGCGATGGTTTTGGCGCCGTCCACAACCCAGTCGCTGCCAAAGGTGATGGCTGTGATACCGATGACGATGAAAATAAGGCTTTTCGGTACGGACATGACTTTCATTTCCGCCGCTTCCCCGGTAAGCTCCGAACTTTCGCTGCTCATGGAATGCTGGGCGGATCGAATCATATACAGAAGAAAGAAAACAAACAGCACCGTGAGAAGCAGTCCGTTTACCCGGGTCAGTATCATTCGGTTCCGGCCAAGCACCAGAAGCAGGAAGGCGCAGAACACGGAAAACGGAAAATCGATTTTCAGGGTGCTTTTCTGTACCGCCACAGGCGTCAGGGCGGCACAGACGCCGATTACCACCATCAGGTTGAAGATGTTGGAGCCTACGGCGTTGCTGATTGCCAGGGCATTGCTGCCTGCGATGGAGGCAGTGACGCTGACCGCCGTCTCCGGCAGGCTGGTTCCCATGGCTACGATGGTCATGCCGATGATCAGGGACGGTACGTGGAAATGCTTGGCAATGCTGCTGCTGCCTTCCACAAAGGCATCGGCGCCTTTGACCAGAAATACAAAACCGACCAGTAAAAGTACCACAGCGAAGGGTACGCTCTGTAACATTGTGCTCATAATAAATACTCCCTTATGGAATGCTTTTTATATTGGGTACATGGTAGCAGAGGGAGAAAAAAATGTCAATAGTCCCCAGTTTTCTTTCTATTATAAGGCGGCATCATGAAATATATAAGCACAACTTATAAATAAATGAAAATTTTACTGATTTTTAATAAATATATTGACAAAGGGAGAGCGTCGAGTATATACTGGTGTTTGTTGAGATTCTATACAAAAACACATAACTCAACATTGCTGATAACGGAAAAAAATAGGAGGAACGTTATGAAAAAGAGAGTACTTAGTCTCATTACTGTACTGGCTATGACCGTCGGCATGCTGGCAGGCTGCGGCGGATCTTCTGACAAGGCTTCTGCAGACACCAAGACAGACGCAGAGTCCACCACAACAGAGGGAGAGGCCTCCCTGGCAGATGTCAAGGTAGGTTTTATCTTCCTGCACGATGAGAATTCCACATATGACCTGAACTTCATGAACGCCGCAAAAGAGGCTTGCGAGAAGCTGGGCGTCGAGTACATGACCAAGACCAATATTCCGGAGGGCCAGGAGTGCTACGAGGCAGCATGCGAGCTGGCAGACGCAGGCTGCAACTTCATCTTCGCAGACAGCTTTGGACATGAGGATTACATGATCGAGGCAGCCAAGGAGTATCCGGAGGTACAGTTCAGCCACGCAACCGGAACCAAGGCGCATACAGAGAATCTGGACAATTTCCACAACGCATTCGCTTCCATCTATGACGGACGTTACCTGGCAGGTATCGCCGCAGGCATGAAGCTGAATGAGATGATTGACAATGGCGATATTACCGCAGAGCAGGCTAAGATTGGTTACGTCGGAGCATTTACCTACGCAGAGGTTATCTCCGGTTACACATCCTTCTTCCTGGGCGCACGTTCCGTATGCCCGACCGCTACCATGGAAGTAACCTTCACGGGTTCCTGGTACGATGAGACAGCAGAGAAAGAGGGAGCAAACAAGCTGATCCAGAACGGCTGTGTTCTGATCAGCCAGCATGCAGACTCTATGGGAGCTCCGACCGCATGTGAGACCGCAGGCGTACCAAACGTATCCTACAACGGAAGCACCGAGAGCGCATGCCCGAACACCTTCCTGGTATCCTCCAGAGTAAACTGGGAGCCGTACTTTGAGTACGCAATCAACTGCGTAGCAAACGGAGAGGCCATCGACGCTGACTGGACAGGAACCCTGGCAACCGGTTCTGTAGAGCTGAGCACCCTGGGAAGCGCAGTCGCAGAGGGAACACAGGAAGCCATCGACGAGGCAAAGGCTAAGATCGAGTCCGGTGATCTGCATGTATTCGATACAGCTACCTTTACCGTAGAGGGCAAGGAGCTGACCAGTTACGAGGCAGACGTAGATACCGATGCAGATTACACACCGGATCATGAAGTGGTAAGCGACGGATACTTCCATGAGTCTGAGTACCGTTCCGCTCCGTACTTCAACGTAAATATCGACGGCATCAACCTTCTGGATACCGCATTCTAATCATACTGAAAGCCTGAATGCTTAAGCCTTAAGTAAAAAGCACAGGGCGGCGCAGCAGCCATGCCGCGCCGTCCTTTTGATTCATTTTACAGAAAGGAAACAAAAGATGGAAACCAAAGTAGCCGCAGTTTCAATGAAAAATGTTACAAAGACCTTTGGCTCGGTAATCGCCAATGAGAAGGTAAATCTCGACATTTACAAAGGAGAGATTCTGGCGCTTCTGGGAGAAAACGGAAGCGGAAAGACCACTCTGATGAATATGTTGGCCGGAATCTACTATCCGGACGAGGGGCAGATCTTTATCAACGGAAAGGAGGAGGTCATCAAGACCCCCAAGGACGCTCTGAACTTAGGTATCGGTATGGTGCACCAGCATTTTAAGCTGATCGACGTCCTCTCCGCCACAGAGAACATTATCCTGGGTCTGGAGGGAAAGCTGAATATCCGGGAGGCTTCGAAGAAGATCGAGGCAATCTGTGAGAAATACGGCTTCGAGGTAGACCCGAAGCAGAAAGTTTACGATATGTCGGTATCCCAGAAGCAGACCGTAGAGATTGTAAAGGTATTGTACCGCGGCGCGGATATCCTGATTCTGGACGAGCCTACCGCTGTGTTGACGCCTCAGGAGACCGAGAAGCTGTTCCGCGTATTACGGAAAATGCGGGACGACGGCAAGGCGATTATCATCATTACCCACAAAATGCACGAGGTGGAGTCTCTGTCTGACCGGGTGGCAGTCCTCCGGGACGGCAGATATATCGGAAGCATGGCGACCAAGGATACGAATGTAACCGAGATGACCAATATGATGGTGGGCCGCCCGGTGACCCTGAATATCGAGCGCCCGGATCCGGTCAATGTGAAGCCCCGTATCGTGGTAAAGGATCTGTCAGTCCGCAGCGAGGACGGCATCCAGAAATTAAAGGACGTATCCTTTACGGCCAAGAGCGGCGAGATCCTGGGAATCGCAGGTATCTCCGGCTGCGGCCAGAAGGAGCTTCTGGAGGCCATCGCAGGCCTGCAGCCGGTGGAGTCCGGAACCATCGAGTATCTGGAGGACGACGGCCACGCAGAGCCATTGCTTGGCAAGGATCCTTTAGAAATCGCGGATATGGGCGTGTCCCTGTCCTTCGTACCGGAGGATCGTCTGGGCATGGGTCTGGTAGCCAATATGGATCTGGCAGACAACATGATGCTCCGTAGCTTCCGGAGAGGAAAATCCCCCTTTACCAACCGCAGACCCTCCAGAAAGCTGGCAGAGGCCGTGGTAAAGGAGCTGGAGGTAGCGACGCCGGATATCTCGACTCCGGTCCGCAGGCTGTCCGGCGGCAATGTACAGAAGGTGTTGGTAGGCCGTGAGATTGCCTCCGCCCCCACCGTACTGCTGACCGCCTATGCGGTAAGAGGCCTGGATATCAATTCCTCTTACACCATTTACGATTTGCTCAATGAGCAGAAGAAAAAGGGCGTAGCCGTCATCTTCGTAGGCGAGGATCTGGATGTAATGGTAGAACTCTGTGACAAGATCATGGTACTCTGCGGCGGACAGGTCAGCGGCATTGTGGACGCCCGCAAGACAGATAAGAATGAGGTCGGCCTGATGATGACCCAGGTAGGAGGAGAGGAGAGCCATGAATAAAAAAGAGCCATTTTTTCATATCGTAAAAAGAGACGCCCTTCCCTGGTACCAGGCAGTGGGAATCCGGGCAGTGGCCATCGTCCTGGCCCTAGTGCTCTGCGGAATCCTGACTACTATTACCACGGGAATCGATCCCATCGAGGTATATAAGTCCATCTTCGCGGGAGCCTTCGGCACCGAGCGGAAGACCTGGATTACCCTACAGAATATCGCGATTCTGCTTCTGATTGCCCTGGCTCTGACTCCGGCCTTCAAAATGAAGTTCTGGAATATAGGCGGCGAGGGACAGGTGCTCATCGGTGGTCTGACCGCCGGAGCCTGCATGATTTGCCTGGGTGACAAGATGCCGAACGCGGCCCTAATACTCTGCATGGTGCTGGCGAGCCTTGCGGCAGGCGCGTTCTGGGCCTTCATTCCGGCCTTCTGCAAGGCAAAATGGAATACCAACGAGACCCTGTCCACCCTGATGATGAACTACATCGCCACCCAGCTGGTGGCCTTCTACACCATCGTCTGGGAGGTTCCCAAGGGATCCGGTAAAATCGGTATCATCAACCAGAATACCAACGCGGGCTGGCTTCCCCAGATCTTCGGATCCAAATATCTCTTAAGCATTTTGATCGCGGTGGCAGTCACCCTGGTCATGTATATCTACCTGAATTACAGCAAGCAGGGCTATGAGATTTCTGTCGTGGGAGAGAGTGAGAATACAGCCAAATACGTGGGAATCAAGGTCGGGAAGGTTATTATCCGTACCATGCTCCTTTCCGGCGCGGTGTGCGGCCTGGTAGGCCTTCTGCTGGTGGGCGGTATCAACCACACCATCACCACTACCCTGGCTGGCGGACAGGGCTTCACTGCCGTTCTGGTATCCTGGATGGCAAAATTCAACCCGCTGACCATGGGACTGGCAAGCTTCCTGATTATCTTCATGGATCGGGGCGCGGGCGAGATCTCCACCGCCTTTGGCCTGAACCATTCCTTCGCCGATATCCTGACCGGAATCATCCTGTTCTTCATCATCGGCTGTGAATTCTTCATCAGCTATAAGCTGCAGTTCCGTAAGAAAGCAGAAAAGGAGGTACAGTAATCATGTGGAATTTTTTACTTGCGTTTATACCGAGAGCCATTGTACAGGGAATTCCGCTTCTGTACGGAAGCACCGGAGAAATCATCACCGAGAAATCCGGTAACCTGAATTTAGGAATCCCCGGCGTCATGTACGTGGGCGCCATCAGCGGTGTCATCGGCTCCTTCCTTTATGAGCATTCCGCCACGGAGCTTAACCCTACGCTTGCGATCCTGATTCCCATGGTATGCTGCCTTCTGGGATCTCTGATTATGGGACTGATCTACTGCTTCCTGACCGTTACCCTGCGGGCCAACCAGAACGTAACCGGTCTGGCCATGACCACCTTCGGCGTGGGCTTCGGTAACTTTTTCGGCGGTTCCCTGATTAAACTGGTGGACACAGACGTGCCCTCCATTACCCTGACCGCCACCAGCGGCTATTTCAGCAAAGCCCTGCCCTTCGCGTCAAAGCTGGGAGCCTTTGGCAAGCTGTTTTTATCCTATGGCTTCCTGGCCTATCTGGCAGTCATCATTGCCCTGGCGGCGTCCTATTTCCTGAACCATACGAGAAAAGGACTGCACCTGCGGGCCGTAGGCGAGAATCCAAACACCGCCGACGCGGTGGGAATCAACGTTTCCAAATATAAGTATATCGCCACCTGTGTGGGCTGTATGATCGCGGGACTGGGCGGCCTTTACTACGTGATGGACTACGCCTGCGGCGTCTGGTCCAACAACGCCTTCGGTGACAGAGGCTGGCTGGCTATCGCCCTGGTTATCTTCACCATCTGGAGACCGAATGTAAGTATTCTGGCTTCCTTCCTGTTCGGCGGTTTGTATATCCTGTATCTGTATATACCGACCGGTATGGATCACATGGAGCTGCAGGAACTTTACAAGATGATTCCCTACGTGGTGACCCTGGTAGTGCTGATCGCCACCAGCGTCCGCAGCAAGCGGGAGAACCAGCCGCCTGAGGGCCTGGGCCTTCCGTACTTCCGCGAGGAACGCTAGAAGAGTAGCCATAAAACGGTAAAAATAAAGCGGGCCGTTTCCATATCCCATGTTCGCCCGTTTCTCGTTACATCGGTATGCCTGGATCGGACTAAAGTCCGTCCCATTCATACCGCTGTCTCGAAAAGGCGGACATCTGGATATTGGAAATCTGCCCGCTTTTTGTACTTTTATAGTTGATCGTTTTGAAAGCGCGACAAATGCTCATACGGCAGGATCTGCCGCCCGCGGAACAGGCCGCAGCCATCATTGATCAGGCTGTTGTTAGCCGCTCCGAACATATTGACGTCCACCTTGGACAGGTCAAGCTGCTGGAGCAGCATACCCCGTTCATAGGCCTCGTCAAACCAGATACATTCGCCCTTGGGAATTCTGTGCCGTCTGGCACGCTCCCGTTCCTGGCGCTTCTCATAAGCCATATGGTTGGCAATTCCAATTTCTGCCGTGTCGTCCATTTCCTTCGTCCGGATCTGAACCTCCATATAGCAGCCCGCGCTGTTGTCATAGAAAGTAATGTGCAGGGACTGATAATCAGACTGGTTTTCATTGGAGATATAATCCCGGTAATAAGCCCGGTTTTCCTCCGTCAGAAGGGGAGAGCAGCTTCGCTTGACGCCGCCGGTGGGTTGTGGAGTAAAACCCCGTTCCACAAGGAAGCCCGGCAGAGTGTTGGCGATCTCATAGAGACATTTCAGTTCTTCTTCAGTCCGATTAAGGCCTTCTTCCAGATGGCACCGGGGCATGGAGATGACAATGCGGTAGGCGATCAGATCCCGGAACTTCACCAGCCGCTTCCGCAGCTCCTCCACAGGCGGATATTCCCCATTTGCCACATAATATTTATAAATATCCTTGACGATATAGCCGTTGAATTTTTCCTCAGCCCGGATCAGGGACTTGATGCGGCCCTTAAAAGTGAAGGCAAGCCAGGGATATTCTTTGGCCATATACAGGTAGAACTCCCGGATCCGCTGGGACTGGGCGGTCAGGAATTCATTATGCTCCAGAAGATCCAGAATGCTCTGGAGAAAATCGCAGTGGATCCGGTCGATTTCATTGCCCGTCACAGCCGCTTCCGCCGCCAGATCCCGTTTATATTTCTTTATAATCCGTATCACCGTATCGCCGGAATACAGATAATCGTTCAATGTAATCATGGAATACTCCTAAATGGTTTTCTTACATCATACCCCAGCAGGACAAGAAATTCAATAGTTGAGAAAAAAGGAAAAATTCTTACAAAACTTCCTTTTTTGTAAAGTTCACGCCCCGTTTTCATCTGCTACAATCTCTTTTGTCATCGCGAAAGGCGATACGTGAATCGAAAAAAGAAGAAAATGAGGCACCCCTATGACAGGAGTAATCAAAGGAACCGGTTCCTGCGTCCCGGGCCGGATTCTTACCAACGAGGATCTGACGAAGCTAGTGGATACCAGCGACGCGTGGATTCAGGAGCGTACCGGAATCAGACAACGGCATATCGCGGTGGAGGAAACCACCGTATCCCTTGCGGCGAAGGCGGCCCGGCGGGCCCTTGCGGACGCCCGTATGGAGGCCGGGGAGCTGGATTTACTTGTGGTTTCCACCATTTCCCCGACCCGGATCATGCCCTGTACCGCCTGTGAGGTGCAGGCGGCCATCGGAGCCGGAACTGCGTTCTGCTTCGATATCAGCGCGGCCTGCAGCGGCTTTGTGGCAGCCTGGAATACCGTATGCGCCTACATGGCCGCGGGACTGGCGAAAAAAGCCCTGATTGTCGGAAGCGAATGTCTCTCCCGGCTGACCGACTGGACCGACCGGAGCACCTGCGTTCTCTTTGGAGACGGAGCGGGCGCTGTGGCGGTGGAGGCAGAGGAAGGAAGTGGCTTTCTTCCGGCGGCCTATTCCGACGGCGCGGCGGGAGAGGCCCTGACGCTTGAAAGTCTCCATGCGGGCGGTCCCTTCCGGCAGGAAGCGGGGACGGACAGCGCCTGGATGAAGATGGACGGTCAGGCCGTATTTAAATTTGCGGTCCGCAGAGTTCCGCAGGTCATCGAGGAGGTTCTGGAGAAGAACCGGCTTCGTAAAGAAGATATTTCTCATTATGTGCTCCATCAGGCCAACCGGCGCATTGTAGAGGCGGTGGCAAAGCGTCTTCAGGAGCCCCTTGGGAAATTCTCCATGAATCTTCAGGAGTACGGCAACACCTCGTCGGCCTCGATTCCGATTCTTCTGGACGAGCTGAACCGGAGCGGAGAGCTGAAAAAAGGCGAACGGCTGGTGCTGGCCGGCTTTGGCGGCGGCTTGACCTGGGGAGCGGCTGTGACCGAGTGGAAAAAAAACGAACAACAAAAAATATAAAAAAAAGGAGAACAGAACGATGTTTGAGCAGATTAAGAAAATTGTAGCGGAGAACCTGAATGTAGAAGAGGACGCAATCACCATGGAGGCTTCTTTTAAGGAGGATCTGAAGGCAGATTCCCTGGATCTCTTTGAGATGGTAATGGCTCTGGAGGAGGAGTTCGATATGGAGATTCCTTCCGAGGATCTGGAGCAGCTGGAGACCGTAAAGGACGTGATGGATTACATCGAGAGCCACAAATAAGCAGAAGAATAAGGCAGGGGTACAAGAGGATGCAGACAAGAATAACGAAACTACTGGGAATCAAATATCCGGTGATTCAGGGCGGTATGGCCTGGGTTGCAGAGTATCATCTGGCGGCGGCTGTGTCGAAGGCCGGAGGACTCGGCATCATCGGCGCGGCCAACGCTCCGGCGGAGTGGGTGCGCGATCAGATCCGCGAGACCAAGAAGCTGACAGACAAGCCCTTCGGCGTCAATGTAATGATGATGAGTCCCTACGCGGATCAGGTGGCACAGGTGATTGCGGAGGAAGGCGTGGCTGTAGTAACCACAGGAGCGGGCAATCCGGAGAAGTACATGGAGCTCTGGAGGTCCAAGGGAATCCGGGTGATTCCGGTGGTGGCCTCTGTGGCCCTGGCAAAGAGAATGGAGCGCTGCGGCGCGGACGCTGTGGTAGCGGAGGGCTGCGAGTCCGGCGGACACGTAGGCGAGAGTACCACCATGGCGCTGGTGCCCCAGGTGGTAGATGCCGTGAATATTCCGGTCATTGCCGCAGGCGGTATCGCGGACGGCAGAGGCGTGGCTGCGGCCCTGATGTTGGGCGCGGAGGGCGTACAGATGGGAACCCGCTTTGTAGCGACCACGGAATGCCAGGTGCATCCGAATTATAAGGAAAAGGTACTGAAGGCCCGGGATATCGACACCCGCGTCACCGGCAGAACCACCGGACATCCGGTCCGGGCGCTCCGCAATGAAATGACCAAGAAATATCTGGAACTGGAAGCGGCGGGAGCTACAGCGGAGGAGCTGGAGTACCTGACGCTGGGCGGCTTGAGAAAGGCCGTGGTCGAGGGCGACGTGAAGACCGGAAGCGTCATGTCCGGACAGATTGCCGGACTGGTGAAGGCAGAGCTTCCCTGTAAGGAGGTCATCGAAACTATCATGGCGGAGACCGGAAAAATCTTAAAGGGAGCGGCGCAGTATGAGTAAGACTGTATGGATGTTCCCGGGACAGGGAGCCCAGAAAGCGGGCATGGCAAAGGATTTTTACGAAAAAAGCGCTGCGGCAAGGGCAGTTTTTGACGAAGCGGCGGAGGCTCTGGATTTTGACCTTAGAACCCTCTGCTTTACGGAAAATGAAGATCTCCATCAGACGGAATACACCCAGCCCTGTCTGGTGGCTGCCTGCCTGGCGATTGCGGCAGAGCTTCGAAGCCGCGGCTATAGGCCGGATCTGACGGCGGGCTTAAGCCTGGGAGAATACGCGGCGATTGCGGCGGCAGGCGGTATGAGCGCCCGGGACGCGGTCCGTCTGGTGCGGAAGCGGGGGCTTCTGATGGCCCATACGGTTCCGGCCGGAGAGGGTTCCATGTGCGCGGTGCTGGGGATGGAGACGGAGGCCGTCGAGCAGGTGCTGGCAGGCCTTGAGGGCGTCACCATCGCCAACTATAATTGTCCGGGACAGCTGGTTGTAACCGGAAGAACCGGAAGCGTCCGGGAGGCGGCGGAGGCTTTGAAGGCAGCCGGAGCCAGACGGGTGGTTCCCTTAAAGGTCAGCGGCCCCTTCCATTCTCCCCTTCTTAAGAGTGCCGGGGAGGAATTGGCGGAGGAGCTTTCGAAGGTGGAATTTCATGAGTTAGAGGTACCTTACTACGCCAATGTGACGGCGGAGCGGGTGACGGATTCGGCTGTGATCCCTCACCTTCTGGCCAGGGGCGTATCCTCCTCCGTCCGGTGGCAGCAGAGCGTGGAGGCTATGCTCGCGGACGGGGCAGATACCTTTGTGGAAATCGGCCCGGGCCGGACACTGGCAGGCTTTTTAAAGAAGATAAACCCGGATGTGAGGGTATATAATATTTCCTCCTGGGAGGATATGAAAGGAATCGCGCAATGAAGTTAGAAGGAAAAATCGCCCTGGTGACAGGCGCGTCAAGAGGAATCGGCCGGGCCATCGCCCGGGAGCTGGCGGCAGAGGGAGCCTTTGTCATCGTCAATTACAACGGCTCTGAGACAGCGGCAGCAGAGACGGTAGGAGCCATCACAGAGGCCGGAGGACAGGCGGAGGCCTGGCAGTGCAATGTGGCGGATTACGCGGCCTGCGAGCAGCTTATCAGCGGAGTGCTGGAGAAATATAAGCGGATCGATATTCTGGTGAATAACGCAGGCATTACCCGGGACAATCTGCTGATGAAGATGTCGGAGGAAGAGTTTGACGCAGTCCTTGACACGAATCTGAAGGGAACCTTCCACACCATGCGTTTCGTATCCCGGCAGATGTTAAAGCAGCGGGAGGGCCGGATCATCAATCTGGCCTCTGTGGTGGGAATCACCGGCAACGCGGGCCAGACCAATTACGCGGCCTCCAAGGCGGGCGTAATCGGCATGACGAAGACGGCGGCCAGAGAGCTGGCAAGCCGGGGAATCACGGTCAACGCCATTGCCCCGGGCTTTATCGAGACAGATATGACCGACAAGCTCAGCGATAAGGTGAAGGAGCAGATGAGCGGACAGATTCCGCTGGGAAGATTTGGAAAACCGGAGCAGGTAGCGAAGGCAGCAGCCTTTCTGGCTTCCGACGACGCGGCCTACATCACCGGACAGGTGCTGAACGTAGACGGCGGCATGGTGATGTAACAGGGCAGACAAGAGGAGTACAGGATCAATGAAAAGACGAGTGGTTGTAACGGGACTGGGCGCAGTGACCCCCATCGGAAATACCGTACCGGAATTCTGGAAGGGAATCCGGGAGGGAAAGGTAGGAATCGGTGAGATTACCCGTTTTGATACAGAGGAATACAAGGTAAAGCTGGCAGCTGAGGTCCGGGATTTCAAGGCGGCAGACCGGATAGATCCCAAGGCGGCGAAGCGGATGGAGCCCTTTGTCCAGTACGCGGTGGCGGCGGCAAAGGAGGCCTTTGCGGACGCGGGACTCGACATGGAGAAGGAAGATCCGTTCCGGGCCGGCGTGATCGTAGGCTCCGGGATCGGCTCCCTGGAGACGGTGGAGACGGAGTATGAAAAGATTCTGAAGGGCAATGTAAAGCGGGTCAATCCCCTGATGGTGCCCAAGATGATTTCCAATATGGCCGCAGGCAATATCTCCATTCAGCTGGGGCTTCGGGGCAAATGCACCAATGTGGTGACCGCCTGTGCTTCCGGCACCCACTGTATCGGCGACGCCTTCCGGGCTATCCAGTATGACGACGCGGATATTATGCTGGCAGGCGGCGCGGAGAGCTGTATCTGTCCCACGGGCGTGGCGGGCTTCCAGGCCCTGACAGCCCTGACGACGGAGACAGACCCGGCCCGGGCGTCCATTCCCTTTGACAAGGATCGCAGCGGCTTTGTGCTGGGCGAGGGCGCAGGTGTGGTGGTTCTGGAGGAGCTTGGGCATGCCCTTAAGCGGGGCGCGCATATTTACGCGGAGGTGGCAGGCTACGGAGCCACCGGCGACGCTTTCCACATCACTTCCCCCTGTGAGGACGGAAGCGGCGCGGCTAAGGCTATGGAGCTGGCCATGCAGGAGGGCGGCGTGAAGCCGGAGCAGGTGGAGTATATCAACGCCCACGGTACGGCGACCCACCATAACGATCTCTATGAGACCCGGGCGATCCGGGCGGCTTTCGGAGCAGCGGCCGATTCGGTGGTGGTGAATTCCACCAAGTCCATGATCGGACACCTTCTGGGCGCGGCAGGCGGCGTGGAGTTCGTAGTCTGCGTTAAGGCGGTGGAGGAAAATTATATCCATCAGACCATGGGAACCCGGGAAACCGACGAAGAGTGCGATCTCAATTATGCCATCGGCGCTCCGGTGGAAAAAGAGATTCATTATGCCCTCACCAATTCGCTGGGCTTCGGTGGCCACAACGCCTGCCTGCTCATCGGAAAGTACCAGGGTAGGAGGAAAAAAATGGAATTTGATCAGATGTTACAGCTCATTGACCGGGTCTCCGGTTCCAACCTGGACAGCTTTGTCTATGAGCAGAACGGAATAAAGCTGAAGCTGGAAAAGAAGAAGCAGAAAATACAGGTGAGCCGGGAGACCGGAAGTGTCGAGATGATAGAGGCGGAAGCGGCAGAGCGTCCGGAAGCCGCAGGCGGAGCTCCGGAAGCAGAGACGAAGAAAATCGCGTCTCCTCTGGTGGGCGTCTTTTATACCGCCCCGGCAGAGGACGCGGAACCCTTTGTAAAGCCGGGAGACTGGGTAAAGAAGGGCCAGGTGGTCGGTATCGTAGAGGCCATGAAGCTGATGAATGAGATTACCAGCGATTACGACGGCGTAATCCGCAAGGTTTGCGCAGAGAACGCAGAGGCCGTAGAGTACGGACAGCCGCTGTTTCTGGTGGAGGAGGCGTAGGAATGAAACATCTGGATATTAATGAAATCAAAAAAATCATTCCCCACCGCCACCCCTTTCTGCTGGTGGATTACATCGAGGATTACGAGCCCGGCGAATTCGCCACAGGCTATAAATGCGTCAGCTACCGGGAGGACTTTTTCGCAGGTCATTTTCCCCAGGAGCCAGTTATGCCGGGCGTGCTGACCGTGGAGGCCTTGGCTCAGGTAGGGGCGGTGGCGATCCTGTCCCTGCCGGAAAATCAGGGAAAAACGGCGTATTTCGGGGCCATTGATAAATGTAAATTTAAGGGAAAGGTGGTTCCCGGTGACAAGCTTCGCCTGGAGACCCGAATCATCCGGCGGAAGGGCCCGGTGGGTGTAGGCGAGGCCGTGGCCAGCGTGGACGGCCGGGTCGTGGTCCGCGCGGAGCTGACCTTTATGATTGGATAAGGAGTTTCGTATGATTAGGAAAGTGCTTGTGGCAAACCGCGGGGAAATCGCGGTGCGTATCATCCGGGCCTGCCGGGAGATGGGAATCGAGACGGTGGCCGTCTATTCCGAGGCGGATCGGGAGGCGCTCCACGCCAAGCTGGCGGACGAGGCGATCTGTATCGGCCCGGCGTCTCTGGCGGACAGCTACCTGTCCATGGAGAAAATCATCAGCGCCACGATTATTTCTGGCGCGGACGCTATCCATCCGGGCTTCGGTCTCTTATCCGAGAACAGCCGGTTCGCGGAGCTCTGCGAGAAATGCGGGATTATCTTCGTAGGCCCCGGCTCCGACGTGATTGCGAGACTGGGCAATAAGCAGGAGGCCCGTAATACCATGACGGCGGCGGGCGTTCCGGTGATTCCGGGTACTGAAGAAGCCGTTTTTGATCCGAAAAAGGGCGCCGAGGAAGCGGCCCGTATCGGCTATCCGGTCATGATTAAGGCGGCTCTGGGCGGCGGCGGCAAGGGAATGCGCGTGGCGGAAAATCCGGAGGAATTTGAGAAGAATTTTCTGCTGGCCCAGACGGAGTCCCGTCAGGCCTTCGGCGACGATTCCATGTATATCGAGCATTTCATCACCCATCCCCGTCATATTGAATTTCAGATTCTGGCGGACAGCTTTGGAAATGTGATTCATCTGGGGGAGCGGGACTGCTCCATTCAGCGGAATCACCAGAAGATGATTGAAGAGGCGCCAAGCGCTGCCCTTTCCGAGAAAATGCGCCGGAAGATGGGCGAGACGGCGGTGCGGGCCGCGAAGGCAGCAGGCTATGTAAACGCCGGAACCATTGAGTTCTTGCTGGAAAAAAACGGAAACTTTTATTTCATGGAGATGAATACCCGGATTCAGGTGGAGCATCCGGTGACCGAGTGGATCACCGGGATCGATCTCATCAAGGAGCAGCTTCGGATCGCTTCGGGAAAAAGGCTTGGGATCACCCAGGATCAGGTGCAGGTGAGCGGCCATTCCATCGAGGTGCGTATCAATGCGGAGAAGCCGGAGGAGAATTTCCGTCCCTGCCCGGGTACGGTGACAGGACTCCATCTGCCCGGCGGCAAGGGCATCCGGATCGATTCCGCTATCTACAGCGGCTATACGATTCCGCCCTATTACGATTCCATGATCGCGAAAATCAGTGTCTGGGCCAGAACCAGGGGCGAGGCGATCCGGAAGATGGAGAGCGCCCTGGGGGAGGTCATCATCGAGGGCGTGGACACCAATGTGAATTACCAGTACGGAATCCTGGAGGACGAGGATTTCCGGAAGGGAAATGTGGATATTGAGTTCATCAACCAACGGGAACAGAAGTATTCATAGGTTAAGGAGATAGAGGAGCAGACGTATTCATATGAATCTGGATCATGTATTTAAAAAGACGAAAAAACGAATCTTCAGCGGCAGCGTCCGGCGTCCGGAGGTACCGGAGGGCCTGCTGGCCCGGTGTAACATGTGCGGCGGCGCTATCGTGGCGGAGGACGTAAGAGAGGGCTATTATATATGTCCCAGATGCAGGGGCTATTTCCGGGTACCGGCCTGGGAGCGGATCGACCGTGTGGCCGACCCGGAGAGCTTCGAGGAATGGGATCCGGATCTGGTGGGCGGCAATCCGCTGGAGTACGAGGGCTATGGGGAAAAGCTGGCGGCTGCCCGCTTGAAAACCCGGCTTCGGGAGGCAGTTGTCACCGGAAAGTGCCGGATTGGCGGCCGGGAAGCGGTCTTAGGCGTTATGGACGGCCGATTTCTCATGGCAAGCATGGGCGAGGCCGTGGGAGAGAAAATCACCCGGGCCGCAGAGCGGGCGACGGATCTTGGCCTGCCGCTCATTCTGTTTACCTGCTCCGGCGGAGCGCGGATGCAGGAGGGCATTCTGTCCCTGATGCAGATGGCGAAGACCAGCGCGGCCCTGAAGCGTCATTCGGACGCGGGGCTTCTCTATATCACCGTGCTCACCGACCCCACCACCGGCGGGGTGACGGCCAGCTTTGCCATGGAGGGCGATATCATTCTGGCGGAGCCGGGAGCCCTCGTGGGCTTTGCAGGCCCCCGGGTTATCGAGCAGACCACAGGGCAGAAGCTTCCCAAGGGCTTTCAGCGGGCGGAATTCCTGCTTGAGCATGGCTTCGTAGACCGGATTGTGGAGCGCGGGGAGTTGAAAAAGACCTTAAGCGACCTGCTTAAGCTTCATGAAAGGCCTGAGCATGGCGCAGAGAAAGAAAGCACGGCGTCCGGAGCAGGCCGTGCGATGAAGGACAAGCCGGGTGCAGAGCGGACAGCCTGGGAGCGGGTGCTCTTATCCAGGGATAAAAAGCGGCCCCGGGGACACGCCTATATCGAAGCTATGTTTGAGCATTTCTATGAGCTTCACGGAGACCGGCTGTTTGCGGATGACGGGGTGGTTCTCGGCGGAATCGGAAGCTTCCGGGGGCGTCCGGTGACGGTCATTTCCCAGGAAAAGGACTGCAATTTCGGCATGTGCTCCCCGGACGGCTACCGGAAGGCCTTAAGGCTTATGCGCCAGGCGGAGAAATTCAGCCGTCCGGTCATCTGCTTTGTGGATACCCCGGGCGCAGCCTGCGGTATCGAGGCAGAGGAGCGGGGTCAGGGCGAGGCCATTGCCCGGAATATCTATGAGATGTCTGGTCTGCAGGTCCCGGTGCTGACGGTGATCATCGGCGAGGGCGGCAGCGGCGGCGCGCTGGCCCTGGCGGTGGGAAATGAAGTCTGGATGCTGGAAAATTCTGTATATTCCATCCTGTCCCCGGAGGGCTTCGCAAGCATCCTCTGGAAGGACAGCAAGAGAGCCAGACACGCGGCGGACTGTATGCGGCTGACGGCCGCGGATCTGAAGGCGGGGGGCGTCGTGGAGCAGGTGTTCCGAGAGCCGGAGCATTTCACGGAGGAGAACCTCTACCGGGTGACCGGGCCTCTGGAGAAGAAGCTGGCAGAGTTTCTGGAGCATTACGGGAAGCTGACCGGCCCGGAGCTGGCGGCCCACCGATACGATCGGTTCCGGAATATGGGAACCCTGGATCATCAAGAAAAGGAATTGAAAAGAGAGTAAGATGGAGAGAACATTACAAATCGGCGATCTGACCCTTCGAAGACCCATTTTCCAGGGAGGAATGGGCATAGGCGTCAGTCTGGGCGGCTTGGCGGGATCCGTAGCGGCCGCAGGAGGAGCCGGGGCGATCTCGGCGGCCCAGATCGGTTTTCGGGAGCCGGATTTTGATACGAACACCCTGGAGGCCAATCTGCGGGCCATGGAGAAGGAGCTTAAGAAGGCCAGAACAATTGCCGGAGGCGGCGTGGTTGGCTTCAATATCATGGTGGCCATGCAGCGTTACGCGGACTATGTGAAGAAGGCGGTGAAGTGCGGCGCGGATTTTATCGTATCCGGCGCGGGCCTGCCGGTGGATCTGCCGGAATACGCAGCCGGAAGTCCGGTGAAGCTGGGCGTCATCGTCTCCACGGAGAAGTCGGCAGCTGTGATCCTCAAGTACTGGGCCCGGAAATGGAGCCGGGTACCGGATTTCCTCGTAATTGAGGGGCCAAAGGCCGGAGGCCATCTGGGCTTTACCCGGGAGCAGCTGGCGAGCTTCGACGGGGAAGCCTACCGCGGGGAAGTAAAGAAGATTCTGGGGAAGCTGCGGAAATACGAGGAACGCTTTGCCAGAAAGATTCCAGTGGTCTTAGGCGGCGGGATCAGCGACCGGACGAAGGCGGATCAGGCCTTTGCCCTGGGCGCGGACGCCATTCAGGTGGCCAGCCGTTTCGTGACTACAGAGGAGTGCGACGCGGACGACCGCTACAAGCAGGCTTATCTGAACGCACGCAGGGAGGACGTCATGCTGATCAAAAGTCCGGTAGGGATGCCGGGCCGGGCCCTTCGGAACACCTTTGCAGACCGGGTGATGGGCGGGGAGAAGATACCTCCCAGGCGGTGCCGGGGCTGTATCCGGGGCTGTAAGCCTGCGGAAATTCCCTACTGTATCACTGAGGCTCTTATAAACGCGGTCAAGGGCGATACGGAGAACGGCCTTCTCTTTTGCGGCGCAGACGCCTGGAAGGCAGAGCGGCTGGAAACCGTACAGGAAGTGGTGGATTCCCTGCTTTCCTAAACGCCGGATTTGTGCTATAATAAAATCTGTATGTGCAGAAATAACTGCATATACAGATTTTTTTAGTGGAAGAAATACAGGAGAGCTCATTTTGAATTTATTTTCCCAGAATCACAATAAACGCACCCGTTTCACCCGCATGTGTATCGGTGAGGCGGTTTTTGCCCTGATGGACAAAAAGGAATACGATAAAATCAAGGTGTCGGATATCGTAAAGCGGGCCGGAGTATCCCGGGTCACCTTTTACCATTATTACGACACCAAGGAGGAAGCACTGACGGACTTCTTCCACGAGATTGTAGCGGATTATATCCGGGAATGCCGGGAGGAAAAGGTGGGACGCTTCCATGACAGGAGCAGCATTATCCACGCCCTCCGGTACTTCGACCGCTATGGGACGTTTATCCTGAAGCTGGTGGACGCCCGACTTCACTATATCGTGCAGGACGCCATGAACGACTACCTGATCAAGCGGATTATGCCCCATTACAAAATTCCCCCCTATGAGCTCTATTTCTACGGAGGGGCCCTGCTGAACGTCTTTATTCAGTGGGAGAAAAACGGAAAGAGGGAGCCTGTGGAAATGATCGCGGACCAGATCACCTCCCAGCTCTGAAAAGGAGAAACCACGTGCAGTTTTTATATGAGATCCCCCCAGAGTTCTGGAGTTTGTTCCGGTCGGGGAACCGGGACGTATACATCGAGGCTCTGCTGGCCATCAATGACGAATACCAATACAACAATTATTTTCTGAGCAAAGAGGCGTGCTTCCAGATTCTGACAGATATGTGCCGGGAGTCGGTCTCCCATTTTGAGCGGGAGGAGGACGAGACGGAGGAGGAAGAGCGCAGCGCCCTGCCGGGACGGATCCTGAACTGGCTTCTGCGCCACAAATGGCTGCGCCGGGTGGAGGATTACACCACCATGACGGTCCATATCGTGATTCCCGATTACGCGGCGGTTCTCATAGACGCCTTCGACCGTCTGGTCCATGAGCAGATTGAAGAGACGGGGGTTTATATCCAGAATGTGTACGCGACCCTCTTTTCCTTTAAAAACGACAGGCGCAAGAACCTGTCCATGCTGCGGACGGCACTGGTCAATACGAAAAAGCTGAATAAGGCCCTGCAGGATATGCTTCACAATATGGATAAGTTTTTCGGACGCCTGCTGGAGCAGAAGAACTATAAGAATCTGTTAAAGGAGCACCTGGACGGCTTTGTGGAGACGGCGGTCCAGCAGAAATACCATATTCTGAAGACCAGCGATAATTTCTATATCTATAAAATGGATATCAAACGGTGTCTGCAAAGGCTCCGGGAGGAGCCGGAGCTGACCGGCGAAAAGGAAGCGGAGATGCTGGATCTGGTGGATCAGATCGAGCGGGGCTTCGACGACATCGAGCACCGGATCGCCAATATGGACCGGGAGCACAGCAAGTATATCCGGGCCACCGTCAGCCGCCTGAATTATCTCTTAAGCGACGAGACCGAGCGCCACGGCCTGCTGGTACAGCTTCTGAACCGGCTGGGAGCCGAACAGGGGCAGGAGGAGCAGGAGAAAAAGCTGGCGGAAGTGGCGGAGCGGATGCAGCTTACCGGATTTTCCGTGCTGCATGAGCAGCCTCTGTACCGGCAGCGGAGAAGAAGGCGGTTCGAGGACGATCTGACCGAGGAAGAGAAGCCGGCGGAGATGTCCCGGGAGGAGATCCTGAAGCTGAACCAGATCCGCCACCGGTTTACCAGAAAAGAAATCGAGGATTTCATCGATGCCCGGATGGAGGACGGAGTGCTGGAGACCAGCCGCCTGAAGCTTCATAGCGAAGAGGATTTTGAAAAGCTGATTCTGGCCTATGACCTGGCGGTGCGGCGCAACAGTCCCTACCGGGTGATGGTCCAGGAGGAACAGCTGGAAGAAAATGGATACCGATACCCGAAGATGGCGTTTTTCCCGAGAAATCAGGAAAAAGCAGAACAGGAAAAGGAAGATTAGGAAGTAAAGATATGCTAGAACAATACGGGGAATGGAATACCCAGGAACAGGAAACCATGCAGGAGGTCGTCCGGCGGCTGCTGACCCAGACCTTTCTCTTGGAGCGGAAATACGATAAAAAGAGCGGACGGATGGTATCGGATCGGGAGTATGAATTCTGTGCGGACCATCTGGATTTTCTGACGGATTATTTTGCCGTAGCCGGCGTCACGGTCCGGCAGAACGAGGAGCTGGGGATTATCTATATCCGGGGCGCGGAGAAGGCGGGCGATCGGCTGACGAAGCTTACGACCCTGTATCTTTTGCTTTTAAAGCTCATCTATGATGAAAAGATGGCGGCGGTGTCAAACAGCACACAGGCCTTCACTACCGTGGGAGAGCTGAACGGAAAGCTGGGCGAATTCCGCCTAATGCGGGGGCTGCCCTCCCTGACGGAGCAGAAGCGGGCGTTTGCCGCCCTGCGGAAATATCAGCTGGCGGATCTGCTGGACGGCCTGGAGGAAATGGGCGAGTCCTGCAGAATCCTGATTTACCCCAGCGTCAACCTGGTGCTCCTAAGAGAGGACGCGGCGGAGCTGGTAAGGACATTTGAGGAGACAAAAGAGGAGTCGGAAGATGGAACAGCAGACACAGGCTTATAAAATATTTACCAAGATTGGGCTCAATAACTGGCATTACATCGACCGGAAGGTGTTAAGCCTGAATGAAAGCATCAACTTTTTTACGGGACATTCCGGAAGCGGAAAGTCTACGGTCATTGACGCCATGCAGATCGTACTGTACGCCAATACGGACGGCCGGGGCTTCTTCAACAAGGCGGCGGCGGACGATTCCGACCGGAGCCTGATCGAGTACCTGCGGGGCATGATCAATATCGGCGAAAATAACCAGATTTCCTATCGGAGAAATAAAAATTTTTCTTCCACGATTGTGCTGGAGATGGAGCAGAGCGCCACGAAGGAGAAGGAATGTATCGGCGTAGTTTTTGATGTGGATACGGCTACCAACGAGATCGGCCGTCTGTTTTTCTGGCACAGGGGCGGTATGCTTCCGGGGGACTACCGGACCAAGGAGCGCACCATGACCATCAGTGAGGTGCGGGAATATCTGCAGAAAAACATGGAGCGGGAGGAGTACTTTTATACCTCCAACAATGAGCATTTCCGGCGGAATCTCTACGACGTCTATCTGGGCGGCCTGGATATGGAGAAGTTTCCGCGGCTTTTTAAGCGCGCGATTCCTTTCCGCATGAACATACGACTGGAAGATTTTGTAAAAGAATACATCTGTATGGAGCAGGATATCCACATCGAGGATATGCAGGAGAGCGTAAGGCTCTATGGACGCATGTGCCGGAAAATCGAGGCCGCCATGGGCGAGATCGCGGAGCTGAACCGGATCGAGGAGCAGTACCGGGCCTTCGAGGAGGGACAGGAGCAGCTGGCGGGACTTCATTACCGGCAGGAGAAGCTCCGGGTGCTGCAGCTTCAGGAGGAGATCCGGAAGACCCAGGAGCAGCTGGGACTGTGGCAGGCAGATCTGGAGCTTCTTAGGGAAAAGGAACAGGAAAGTGAGCATCAGTTGGCGGATCTGGAGCAGCAGTACCACGAGATCAATATGCAGCTGACCGATACGGGCTACGCGCTTTTAGAGGAGAAGCTTCACAGCCTGGAGGACGCGTCTGCCCGCCTGGGACGGAGCGAGGAAAAATGGAAGGCGCTGTCCGCCCGACTGGCAGCCTGGGAGGACGTGGAGAGCGTGTCCAATCAGGCCCTGAATGATATGGATAAATTCCGGGACGGAAGGATTACAGCGGAGGAAATCGCCCGGCTTAAGAAATCACTGGCCGGAGTCCACGGGGAAGCGGACAGCGAACAGCGCGAGGCGGCTTCGGAGCTGCGGGGCCTGAAAAAAGAGGCCAGGCTGCTCGAAGGGGAGCTTGGGGAGCTGCGCTCTGGAAAAACCTCTTACCCCAGGGAGCTGACCCTTGCCCGGTCGGAGATCGAGCAGCAGCTTTACGAGAAGCTGGGAAAGCGGGTGCAGGTGCGGATTCTGGCGGATCTTCTGGAGATTCGCGATGAGAAATGGCGCAACGCCGTGGAGGGCTTCCTGGCATGGAACAAACTGGCCCTGATGGTGGAGCCGAAGTACGTGAAGGCTGCCATGGAGGTATACGAGGGCCTGGATCCGAAGAAATACTGGCGGGTATCCGTGGTGGATACGGAGCGCCTTACGAAAGAGGAACGGCAGGTGAAGCCGGGCGCGCTGGCAGAGGAGGTAAAGGCCGGGGAGACTTACGTCAAGGCTTATGTGGATTTCCTTCTGGGAAATGTGCAGAAATGTGAGAATACGGAAGAACTCAGATCCTGCCGGACAGGCGTGACCGCGGACTGCCGTCTGTACCAGAACTATCAGCTGCGCCGTCTGAACCCGGACAATTACACCAAGTACGCCTACATTGGCGAGAAGAGTAAGCAGCAGCGGCAGAAGGAGCTTTTGGCCCAGCTTGAGCGTCTTCAGGAGAAGCTGGCCCGGTATCAGAAGGCGGAGGCGTTGGCCCAGGAGATTCTCTCCCTGGAGTATTTGCCGGATACCACAGAGGAATATCAGAGCCTTCTGGAGGATGTGAAGGAAAAGCAGCAGAAGGAACAAGAGCTTGGAGAGCTTAAGGATCGGATGGAAGAGCTGAATTCCGGTATCGTGGAGGAATTAAAAGCAGGCCGGACGGAGATCACCGGAAAGCAGAATGCGGTCCGGGAGGAGCTTGACCGGATAAAACGACAGATTTGGGAAAAGGAGCGCGCCCTGGAGAACGGAAGCGCCGGACTGACCGGGAAAAACGAGGAGCTTCTGAACGCCCAGAGTACGCTTCGCGGCTCAGACCGGGACGAGGAAGCCTTTGGGGCTTATATCGAGGAATACCGAAACCCACGCTACGCAAAGCTTCTGGAGGAGACGGCGGAAGCCATGGAGCAGGCGGAAGCCGCCTGTGAGGAACGAAAAGACCGTCTGGTGGAGGTCCGGACGCTGTATCTTAGGAACCACCCCCAGCGGGATTTCTCCGCGTCAGCGGAGAATAACGAGGATTACCGGAAGCTGCTCTCGGAGCTTCAGTGCGGAGAGCTGGAGGAATACCGGAAAAAGGCGGGCGCCCAGGCCAAATCTGCGGTGGAGCATTTCAAAGAGGACTTTATCTACAAGATCCGAAGCGCCATCCGGGAGGCCTATGTACGCCGGGACGAGCTGAACCGGATTATCCGGAACCTGGATTTCGGCAAGGACCGTTATCAGTTCCGCATTGGCCGCAGCAAAGGCCGGGACGGGGAATTCTACGATATGTTCATGGACGAGGATCTGAATATCGATCCGTCTGCCCTGTCGCCCTCCGTGGAACATCAGATGAACCTGTTTTCCATGAGCCACGAACATAAATACGGCCACATGATCCGCGAGCTTCTGGATCTCTTCATTCCGCCGGAAAACGCTACGGCCGCGGAATTGGAAGAAGCAAGGAAAAATATGGAAAAATATGCGGATTACCGGACCTATCTCTCCTTTGAGATGGAGCAGATCGTGGAGGGCGACGAGCAGCGTCTGGTCATCGGCCTCAGCAAAATGATCAAGAAGAATTCCGGAGGCGAGGGTCAGAACCCGCTGTACATCGCGCTTCTGGCAAGCTTCGCACAGGCTTACCGGATCAATCTGTCCGCCCGGGCGTCCAGACGTCCCACCATCCGTCTGGTGGTGCTGGACGAGGCCTTTTCCAAGATGGACGCGGAGAAGGTGGCAAGCTGTATCGATCTGATCCGGAGTCTGGGCTTCCAGGCCATCATCAGCGCCACCAACGATAAGATTCAGAACTACATTGAAAACGTGGACAAGACCTTTGTGTACGCAAACCCCAACAAGAAAAATATTTCGATTCAGGAGTTTGAAAAGAAGGATTTTGGGGAACTGGTAACAGAGGAGTAAGAGGAAAACCGGAAAGGGGAAGGTATGAGAAGAGAAAAGAAGGAACGCGCAGAGCGGCCCGGAAAGCGGGTAGGATTTAAGACCATTCTGCACTTTATCGAGATTCTGGCCATTGCGGCGGCCGTGATCTTCGTGACGGCGAAGGTGACGGACAAAAATGAGCCCAAGCTTACCAATTCTTTTATCAGCAACAAGCTGGAAACCGTCAGCGAGCTGACCACAGCAAAGCTGACCTACAACGGACTGGTCTATTATTCCGACGGGAAGATTCCTTTCCTGACCCAGAAGTCCTACACCATGACCTACCGGTCCGAGGTCCGGGCCGGCGTAGACCTGTCCCAGGCGAAAATCAAGGTGACGGACAGCCAGGTAGAGCTGACCCTTCCGGCCGTGGAGATTCAGGAGGTAACGGTGGATTCCGATTCCATCCAGTTTTACGATGAAAAGGCCGCCCTTCTGAACTGGTCCAAGAAAGATGACGTGGTGGAGAGTATCAACGCGGCGAAAAAGGACGTGGAAGAGAAGGTGGATTATAACAGCCTGAAGGCAGAAGCCCGCGTCCAGACCCAGACGCTTCTCACCGGCCTGTTCGACGGCATCATCGGTGAGCGCCAGCTGGTGGTGAAATTCGAACAGTAGGGAAAAATAAGGATGGCATTTGTGAATGTATTCGGAAATGTCATCCTTTTTCGATGGAAGGATATCTAATTCAGTCTAAAATAACAGGTATTCTTCCCTCTTCCTTCTTTTTTCAACTCTCCGGCTGCGACCAGTTTACGCAAGGCTCCCTCAATGGAGCTGTCACTGAGCGTTGGGCAAAGTTCGCGGATGTCCTGCTTATTGAACCGTCCGATTCTATTCTTGCTTGCTCTGCGCACCATTTCCAGTGCGGGCAACTTGGTTTCTACAAGCGCCACACGATCCGCAAAGTCCTTATACGCCGCAAGGATCATTCCCAGCAGGTACTTGATGAAAGGCACTACATCCTCGGTGCCTTCATGCCAGTCGGTTTGCGCCTGCGCAAGCGCATCGTAGTACAGATCCTTGTTTTTGGCGATTTTAGCTTCAAGGGAGATGTACTTTCCGACATAAAAACCGTTTCGGTACAGAAGCAGCGTCGTGAGCAATCTGCTCATTCTTCCGTTGCCGTCATTGAAGGGGTGGATGCACAGAAAATCGTGGATGAAAACCGGAATCGCAAGTAACGGTTCCAATTCCATATTTCCAATCACACGGTTGTATTCCTCACAAATTCTGTCCAGCGCTTCCTGCGTTTCGTAAGAGGCGAGCGGCGTGAACAGCGTTTCCACATGACCGTCCGGATAGGTGGCTGTGATATAATTCTGCACGCTTTTTGTGCGGCCCGTAAGCGGGTTATTCATGTGGTTGTACAGGATTTTGTGAAGCTGTAGAATGTAGTTCTGCGTGATTGGAATCGCATCAAAGCTCTCATGAATAATACTTAGCACATCGCGGTATCCAGCAATTTCCTGCTCATCCCGGTTCCGCGGCGTGGTTTTTTCCTCGACAAGCTGCCGGATTCGGGTACTCGTGGTGACGATGCCCTCGATGGCATTCGATGCCTCGGTGCTCTGTATCTTAGCGATCTCCACAAGCTTTTCGAGGTCTTCCGGGCGCTGCTTCAAATACAGTTCCTGCTTTCCGGCTTCCTTGTATATGGCTGCAATCAGGCCAAGAACATCCGAGTCCCATTTCTGTTCCTTGATTGCGGAGTAATTGAAGGTTCTCATTCCCGTACCTCCTTTCGGTTTCCCTTAAATGATAATGCAAAATAAGGGAATAGTCAATAAACTGTGCCATAAATCCCTTACTATTATGCCTATATTAAGGGATTTATACAAGAATTGACATAATCAAAAAAGAAAAGCCCGAAAGCATTCCGCTTTCAGGCTTCTTAGCAGGGGATGAGAGAATCGAACTCCCACTAAGGGTTTTGGAGACCCCTGTCATGCCATTTGACCAATCCCCTGTATCAAACGTGCTTAATATTTATATCATGAAAAGGGGTGGAATGTCAAGCATTATTTTAAAAATAAGTGAAATTTGAAAAATTTGAGAAAAATAAAGGAAGATATTGTCAAAATTACTATAAATTGGTAAAATAGCAGTGCCGATAAAAGGTATGTCGTGTGAAAAAGGCGCATATCCGGTCGGCACTGTTTTCTTATGAAACAGGATTCATTTTACACGATATGCAGCGCGGTGTCTTCCGCGGCTGTTCACGAAAGATAAAGGTCTGGATTTCAGTTCGAAATCAACACACCCAAAGTACGCCCAAGGGCGAAGTATGCAAAAATGATTTGTCCTTCATGTTTGGAGTTACGATGAATCTGTACGAGCATCAGAGTACTTGGAATGAAAACATGCCGCTGCGGGGATTTTTCTACTTCTCGGAGTTATATCAGCGGTACTTGAAAAGGCAAAACATTAAGCTTACAGACGAGAAAAAGCCAGTGATGGTTCCATTCCCCAAGTATGTGGTTTTTTATAACGGAACAGCAAATATGCCGGATCGAGTGGAAATGAAGCTTTCTGACTGTTTTTTAAAACCGGATCGGGAAGAAGGAGAACCTTGTCTGGAGTGTAAAGCGACCGTATTGAATATCAATGCGGGCCGGAATAATGACATGATGCGAAAATGCCGTAGATTATCAGACTATGCGGAGTTCATCGCGCAGATTCGCTGGAAGATGGATGAAGGCTGGTCCCTGGAAGAGGCAACGGAGATTAGCATCAAGCGGTGCATTGACAGGGGAATACTGGAAGATATCCTGACAAAACATGGAACGGAGGTGTGCAGGATGATACTGACAGAGTATGACGAACAGGAAGAACGGGAATATCAGAGAGCAGAAGGCCGTGCAGAGGGCCGTGCAGAGGGCCGGGAGTTAGGCTTGGTGGAAGGCCGTGCAGAAGGTCGGGAATTAGGCCGTGTGGAAAATATGCTTTCTATGATTCAAAAGAAGTGTGCAAAGGGGAAATCGCTGGCCCAGATCGCGGATGAATTGGAAGAAGACATAGGGGTCATCCATCCACTGTATGATTTGGTTGTGAAATACCCGGATAAGACGGCAGAAGAATTGCTGAAGCTTAGATAAATCGTATTTCCAATCTGCCGCGCATGTGTTATAATAATTACAACTGAGAAAAATTACGAAATATGGAGGAGAAAAATATGGCAGCATTAACCATTGACGCAGACGAGGAAAAGCGTCTGAAGGGACTTGGATTTTTAAATAACAGAGGTACAGACAGCTTTTCTGCCCGTGTCCTCACCGTAAACGGAAAAATAACGGCGGCCCAGCAGCGATGCCTGGCAGAGGCGGCAGAGCAGTTCGGAAATGGCAACCTGACCTTTACCACCCGTCTGACCGTGGAGGTACAGGGAATCCCCTACGAAAAGATCGGGGCGTTTCAGGAGTATATCGCAAAGGAAGGCCTGGAGACCGGCGGAACCGGTCCGAAGGTGCGCCCTATCGTATCCTGTAAGGGAAGCACCTGCCAGTATGGCCTGCTGGATTCCTTTGCCATTTCGGAGGAAATCCATGAGCGCTTCTATAAGGGCTATCACGATGTAAAACTGCCCCATAAATTCAAAATCGCGGTAGGCGGCTGCCCCAATAACTGCGTGAAGCCCAACCTGAACGATGTGGGAATCATCGGCCAGAGCATTCCGAATTTTGATAAGGAAGCCTGCAAGGGCTGTAAAAAGTGTGCCGTGGAGGCAGTCTGTCCTATGGGCGCTGCCAAGGTTGTGGACAAGAAGCTCCAGATCGATCCGGAGCTTTGTATCCATTGCGGACGCTGCCGCGGCAAATGTCACTTTGACGCCATGAAGGAAAGCACCTATGGATTCAAGATCTATATCGGAGGCCGCTGGGGAAAGAAGATTTCCCATGGTCGGGCTCTTAGTAAGATCTTTACCTCCAAGGACGAGGCTCTGGACGTGATCGAACGGGCGATTCTGTTCTTCCGGGATCAGGGACAACCGGGAGAGCGCTTCGCGGAAACCATCGAGCGTGTCGGCTTTGAGAAGGTAGAAAAAGCACTGCTGGGTTGAAATGGGAAACCCAGGGGGGTATATTTTATTGACGAAAGTCTGTCTGTATGCTAAACTGACTAAGACGAAAAACGCAGAGAGTATGCCTTGAGCATAAAACAGGGGAATCAGGTGAAAGGCCTGAGCGATCCGGTCACTGTAAGCAGCTTGTCTGCAAAGCCAGGCTACCTGATCTTTGCGGCAATGGACAGGCTTCCGTGGAAAGTGGTTCCGGATATATTTGGCGGCGGGATAAGAGAAAATCCCCTGCCGATGATAAGGAGAGATCTGTCGATACAGATCTCTTTTTTAATTTACAGATGCATGAGGAGAAAAAGATGTTAAACCAGTTTTCAAGAACTGAATTATTACTGGGAAAGGAAGCCATGGAGCTTCTTAAGGAAGCCCGGATAGCCGTCTTTGGTATCGGCGGCGTGGGCGGTTATGTGGTGGAGGCCCTGGTCCGGAGCGGCGTAGGGGCTTTCGATCTGATTGACGACGATAAGGTATGTCTGACGAACCTGAACCGTCAGATTATCGCTACCCGGAAAACCGTAGGACAGTACAAAACCGACGTGATGAAGGAGCGGATTCTGGATATCAATCCGGATGCTCAGGTGGAGACGCACCGGTGCTTCTTCCTTCCGGAGAATAAGGAACAGTTTGATTTTGCCAGCTATACCTATGTGGTGGACGCCATTGACACGGTCACTGCGAAGATTTCTCTGGTGGAGGAATGTGAAAAGGCTGGTGTACCCCTTATCAGCAGTATGGGCGCAGGCAACAAGCTGAACCCTTTCCTGTTTGAGGTGGCGGATATTTACCAGACCAGCGTGTGCCCGCTGGCGAGAGTGATGCGGCGGGAGCTGAAGAAACGGGGGATTCCGAAGTTGAAGGTGCTTTATTCCAGAGAGAAGTCGGTGTGCCCCATTGAGAACGGGGAAGTAAGCGGGGAATGCCCGCAGCGGCGATCGGTTCCCGGCTCTACTGCGTATGTACCGTCCGTAGCCGGACTTTTAATCGCAAGCGAAATCATAAAAGACCTGACGGAGGACGCCATGAACCGCGCCCGTGCCGCCCAGGAGCAGGAGGAAAGATAAATGAGTGGAAAATTATATGGTATCGGTGTGGGCCCGGGCGATCCGGAGCTTCTGACACTGAAGGCGAAGCGGATTCTGGACGGGGCAGATGTGATCGCCGTTCCCGTAAAGGAGTCCGGCGAACTGAGCACCGCGCTGGAGATTATCCGTCCGGTGGTGGATCTGGAGAAGAAAGAGCTCCTGGAAGTGGTATTCCGGATGGCGAAGGACACAGAGGAGCGGAAGAAATGCCGGGCAGCCGTAGGCGAGCAGATGACGGCAGAGCTTTCCAAGGGAAAGAATATCGCTATGATCACCCTGGGCGATGTGTCTGTATACAGCACCTATATATATGTCAATCAGTATGTGGCGGAGCATGGCTTTGAAACGGAGATCATTCCGGGTATCCCCTCCTTCTGCAGCGGAGCAGCTGCGGCAAAGCTGCCCCTGATGGAGGGAAATGAATCCCTGGTCATCGTGCCCTCTGTTCGTTCCGGACAGGAGGTGGAGGACGCCATCGCCCATTACGACAACGTGGTGGTTATGAAGGCCGGAGGCAGTATTCCGAAGCTTCTGGAGCTGATGGAAAAGCATGGACGCAGCAGAGCGTGCGCTACCGTGATCAGCTGCGTAGGCATGAAAGACGAATATATCGGACCGATGGATCCGGAGAGAAGCTACAGTTACTTTACAACCGTAATTATCAAGAGAGAGAAGAGGTAGAGCTATGGTATCATTTATCGGTGCAGGCCCGGGCGATCCGGAGCTTTTGACAATCAAGGGAAAGAAACTCATCGACAGCGCGGATATTATCATTTACGCAGGCTCCCTGGTGAACCCCCAGGTGCTGGCAGACGCGAAGGAGGGCGCGCAGATTTATAACAGCGCCACCATGACTCTGGAAGAGGTACTGTCTGTTATGAAGGAAGGCGAGGACAAGGGTCTGAAGGTAGTCCGGGTACATACGGGTGATCCGGCAATCTTCGGGGCGCACCGGGAGCAGATGGACGCCCTTTCTCGCATGGGGATCGAGTATGAAGTCATTCCGGGCGTCAGCTCCTTCCTGGCAACCGCGGCGGCCCTGAAGAAGGAGTATACCCTGCCGGGCGTGAGCCAGACGGTGATCCTGACCCGGATGGAGGGAAGAACTCCCATGCCGGAGGGCGAGAAGCTTGCAGATCTGGCAAAGCACCACGCCACCATGATCATTTTTCTGAGTATCGGTATGATGGACGAGCTGTCCGCTACGCTTCGGAAGGAATACCGACCGGACACACCGGTAGCTGTGGTATATAAGGCAAGCTGGCCGGAGCAGAAAATCGTACGAGGAACCCTTCTGGATATCGCCCAGAAGGTAAAGGAAGCAGGCATTACCAAGACTGCCCTGACGGTGGTAGGCGATTTTCTGGGAGACGACTACGAGCTGTCCAAGCTTTATGATAAGACCTTTACCCACGAATTCCGGAAGGGAGTCAGAGAGTCATGAGTATCCGGCTTATCAGCATCAGCCATAAGACGGCGCCGCTGGAGGTCCGGGAGCTGTTCGCTTTTACGAAAGAGAAGCAGGCAGAGCTTGGAAGAATTCTCCGGGAGGAAGGCGGAGCGGCAGAGAGCGTTATTATCGCTACCTGCAACCGGACGGAGATCTACACTTATTTTGACGCGGCCCAGGATAAAAAGAAAAATGTATTTACCAGGCTGCAGGAGCTGATTCTCCGGGAGTCCGGGGCAGTAGCCTTAAAGGAGGACGTATCGGATTATCTGCGCTTTTATCAGGATCGGAAGGCGGTTCATCATCTGCTTTCCGTGACCGCGGGACTGGATTCCATGGTAGTGGGGGAGGATCAGATCCTCGGCCAGGTGAAGCAGGCCCATGGATTGGCCCAGGAGACCGGCAACAGCGGGAAATACCTGAATACCCTGTTCCGCTATGCGGTGACCTGTGCCAAAAGAATCAAGACCGATACGGAGCTGTCCAAAACCTCCGTATCCACGGCAACCCTGGCGGTAAAAGCGGCAGAGGAGGCCTTCGGCGGAAGCCTGGAGGGAAAAAACGTCATGGTTATCGGCGGTACCGGACAGATTGGCGGTATCGTGCTGAAGAACCTGTACAGTCTGAAGGGGCTGCGGATCTACAGCACCCTCCGCAATGTGACCCTGACCCATGACGCCCACAGAAAGAGCGAGTCCGATACGGTGATTGATTATAAGGAGCGCTACGATTATATCGACGACATGGACGTCATTATCAGCGCCACGGCCAGCCCCCATTATACGCTGACCGGAACGAAGGTGAAGGAGCGTCTGCGGACGGATAAGACGAGAGTCTTTGTGGATCTGGCGGTTCCGGTGGATATCGAGGAAAGCATTGCGGAATTCCCCCACACCTTTTTCTATAATATGGACGACTTCACGGAGTTAGCGGAAGCTAACAACAGGGCGAAGAAGGAAGCAGTCCAGCAGGCGGGAGAGATTCTGGAGGAATACGAAGAGGATTTCATGTGCTGGATGATTTTCCAGCAGGCGGTACCGAGGCTTCAGGAGGTAAAGCAGTGGATGGAGGAGGAAGCAGAGAAAAAGGGCTTCGGAAAAGCCATCGACAAGCTGTTTTACCGGATTCGGGAGAACGCGGATCCGGAGGAGCTGGAGGCCTTTGTAAACTGCCTCCGGGAGCCGGAAAAATAAATGTTTATCATAGAAAATGGAGAATACAATGGGAAAATTATATGTGGTGGGCTTCGGCCCCGGCGGTTACGAGCATATGACTGCCAAATGTATCGAGGTTATCAATCATGCGGATATTATTACAGGCTATACCACCTATGTGGATATGCTGAAGGAGTTCTTCCCGGATAAGAATTATCTGGCGACTCCCATGATGCAGGAGGTCAAGCGCTGCCGGATGGCGGTAGAGGAAGCCATGAAGGATCAGACTGTGGCCATGGTCAGCTCCGGAGACAGCGGTATCTACGGCATGGCGGGTATCATTTACCAGGTGGCAGAGGAAATGAACGCGGACATCGAGATTGAGACGGTGCCGGGCGTGACCGCGGCCAGCGCGGCAGCCTCGGTTCTGGGCGCGCCCCTGATGCACGATTTTGCGGTGATCAGCTTAAGCGATCTGATGACCCCGCTGGATCTGATTATGAAGCGCGTGGACTGCGCGGGCCAGGGCGACATGATTGTCTGCCTGTACAATCCCAAGAGCAAAAAGCGCACAACCTATGTGGAGCAGGCGGCGGAAATTCTGCTGAAATACCGGAAGCCGGAGACGCCGGTGGGAATTGTGCGCCATGCGGGCCGCAAGGAGGAGAGTAAGCAGATTACTACGCTGGCAGAGTTTAAGAATGCGGAGATCGATATGTTCAGCGTGGTGATTATCGGTAATTCCCAGACCTACGTAAGCAAGGGACGTATGATCACACCCAGGGGATACCAGCTGCAGAAATAGGAGATAACATGAAGATTCGGATAGGTACAAGAAAAAGCAGGCTGGCCCTGATTCAGACGAATCTGGTGCGGCGGCGGATAGAAGAGGCATTTCCGGAGGCAGAGGTAGAGCTGGTGGAGATGTCCACGAAGGGCGACGAGATTCTGGATAAATCCCTGACCTCCTTTGGAGGCAAGGGCGTCTTTACCCAGGAGCTGGAGGAGGCTCTTCTGAAGGAAGAAGTGGATCTGGCGGTTCACAGCGCAAAGGATATGCCCATGGAATTTCCGGAGGGGCTCTATATCGGAGCTGTTCTGGAGCGGGCGGATGTCCATGACGTGCTGGTGACCACAAGCGGCGTGAAGGCGCGGGATCTGGCGCCGGGCAGTATCGTGGGAACCAGCTCCCTGAGGCGGGAGCTGCAGATCAAAGAGCTGAATCCCACCGTGCGGATTCAGATGCTCCGGGGCAATGTGCAGACCAGACTCCGGAAATTAAAGGAAGGCCAGTATGACGCCATTCTTCTGGCGGCGGCAGGCCTGGAGCGGCTGGGACTGACGGAGGAGGAAGGCATCCATCTGGAATATCTGGACACGGACAGCTTCCTTCCTGCGGCAGGGCAGGGAATTCTGGCAGTGGAGGCAAAGGAGGGACGGTTTGAGGAAGTCCTGAAGGCCATTCACTGTGAGGAAGCGGAGTTGGAGCTTACGGCAGAGCGCAGCTTCCTGTCGGCCATTGGCGGCAGCTGTAATGCCCCGGCAGCGGGACTTTGCGTTCCGGTGGGCCGTTCCCTGAAGATGCAGGCGCTGTACGCGCCGGAGGGAAGCGCCGGGCTTCGCAGGGCCGAGGCGGTAATAGATCTGACCGGCGCAGACAGCCGGGAGGAAAAGCTTCTGAAGGCCCGTCTTCTGGGTGAAAATCTGGCCAGAGAGGTGAAGCGGGGCAAGGTCTGGCTTCTGGGCGCAGGCCCGGGCGATATGGGACTGCTGACACAAAAGGCGCTCTGGTGTATCCGTCACGCGGACGTGCTGGTCTATGATAATCTGGCAAGCGGAGCCATTTTAAATGAGGCCAGAGAGGACGCAGAGCTTATCTATGCCGGAAAGCGCGCGAGCAACCATCATTTACGCCAGTGGGAGACCAATGCCCTTCTGGTGGAAAAGGCACTGGAGGGAAAAAAGGTAGCCCGGGTCAAGGGCGGCGATCCCTTTATCTTCGGACGCGGCGGCGAGGAGGCCCAGGAGCTTCTGAAGGCCGGCGTGGAATTTGAAATTGTTCCGGGCGTGTCCTCCTCCTACGCAGCTCCGGCTTATGCGGGAATCCCGGTGACCCACCGTGATTTTGCCTCCTCCTTCCATGTGATTACCGGTCATGAGAGCGCGGATAAGAGCGGTCTGGTGCTGGATTACGCCACACTGGCGAAGGAAGAGGGAACTCTGGCCTTTCTGATGGGCCTGAAAAATCTCCCCCATATTGCGGCGGAGCTGATTGCCCACGGAAAGAATCCGGAAACTCCGGCGGCAGTGGTACAGAGCGGAACCACGGCCCGTCAGCGGGTGGTGACAGGGGTGCTCGCCTCTATCGCGGATACGGCCCGGGAGGCAGGGATCGAGACTCCGGCCATTACCGTGGTGGGCGACGTGGTGACCCTGCAGCAGCAGCTTTTCTGGCTGGAGGACAAGCCTCTCCGCGGAAAACGGGTGCTTCTGACCGGCACGAAGCCCATGTGTGAAAAGCAGCGGCAGGTTCTGGCTGAGGACGGGGCAGAAGTGATTCCCTTCAGCCTGATTTATACAAAACGTTTACAGACGCCGGAGACAGAGGCGGCTTTTGCCGGAATCGCGGAATATACCTGGGTGGTGCTGACCAGCAGCAACGGCGTGCAGTTCTTCCTGGAGGAATTAAGAGAACGGCGTCAGGATATCCGGAGCCTGGCCGGCGTGAAATTCGCCGTCATCGGCGCAGGCACAAGGGAAGCCCTGGAGGCAGCGGGAATCTATGCGGACTTTGTACCCAGCCGTTATTCCAGCGCAGATCTGGCGGTAGAGTGGATTCCGACCCTGGGAAAAGAGGATAAGCTTCTGCTACTCAGGGCAGAGGAGGCTTCCACAGAGCTTACAGAAGCCCTGGAGACAGCCGGCATAGACTATAAGGCGGTGGCTTTATATCGGACAGAACGGGACGGGCGCAAGGCGGAGGAGCTGAACCGGCTTCTGCCGGAGATGGATTATATCACCTTTGCCAGCGCATCGGCAGTAAAAGCCTTCGCGGCTATGGCAGAACAGCCGAAGAGACAGAGCGTCCGGGCCATCTGTATCGGACCGGTGACAGAGAAGGCGGCGAAGAAGGCCGGAATTCCGGTCTATGCCAGCGCAGTGGTGTATACCGCGGAGGGAATCCGGGACGTGCTCAGGAAGGATCAGCTATGACAACATTTCTTCACGGCGGAGATATCCGCGGCGCGGCAGAAAGAAGCGGCAGAAGGGAAGCGGAGCTTCTGGACTTCTCCGCCAATATCAATCCCTTCGGTATGCCCCCCGGAGTCCGGGAGGCTGTCATCGAAAGCCTGGACGCTTCCCTGAATTACCCGGATCCCTTTTGCAGGCGGCTTCGGGCAGCCCTTTCTGAGCAGCTTGGCCAGCCGGAGGAGCGGATTCTCTGCGGCAACGGCGGCGCGGATCTGATATACCGACTGGTATACGCCCTTCGTCCGAAGCGGGCGCTGGTAACGGCTCCGGCCTTCGCCGAGTACGAGGAGGCCATGAACCAGGTGGGAACGGGGATAGATTTCTTCCCATTGGGGAAAACTCTGGAAATTACCGAAGGCTATGTGGATAGCTTATGCGAAGAGCACGATCTGGTATTCCTCTGCAACCCCAACAATCCCACCGGAACCTTGACGCCGGTTTGTCTTGTGAAAAAGCTTCTGGATCGGGCAAAGGAGCTTTCGGTGAGCGTCTGTCTGGACGAATGTTTTCTGGATTTTGTGGAAGAGGAGGAAGCCTGTTCGGCTGTGAAATGGCTTTCGGAGTATCCCAATCTTGTGATCCTGAAATCCTTTACGAAAATGTATGCCATTCCGGGCTTGCGTCTGGGGTATGTGCTGTCGGCAGATACCGGGCTTCTGGAACGGATGCGCCTGGCAGGTCAGCCCTGGGCAGTGTCCGGGCCGGCCCAGGCAGCCGGAATCGCGGCCCTTAGAGCAAAGGGCTTCCGGGAGAAAACCATAGCCCTGATAGAGAAGGAGCGGACGTTCCTTCGGACGGAAATGGAGAAGCTGGGACTGCGCGTCTTTGACGGCCACGCCAATTATCTCTGCTTCCAGGCTCCCGGAGACGGGACGCTGGCAGACCGGATGGAGGAAGAGGGAATCCTCATTCGCCGCTGTGCCAATTACCACGGCCTGGGGCCGGATTATTACCGGATCGCGGTGCGGGGCCATGAGGAAAATGAGAAACTTCTGGCAGCCCTGGGGCGGCGCCGGAGCAACTGATTCAGAAAAGAAAAACGGAAGAAGCTGGGTGAGAACATGAGTGACAGAAAAAAAGCAAAAGTAATCATGGTGCAGGGAACCATGTCCAATGCGGGCAAAAGCTTTCTGGTGGCCGGGCTCTGCCGGGTATTTAAGCAGGACGGCTACAAAACAGCCCCCTTTAAATCCCAGAATATGGCATTAAATTCCTACATCACAAAGGACGGACTGGAGATTGGCCGGGCCCAGGCCATGCAGGCGGAGGCCGCAGGCATTGAGCCAACCGTGGAGATGAATCCGATTCTCTTAAAGCCCACCAGCAACGTGGGCAGTCAGGTTATCGTAAACGGCGAAGTGCTGGGCAATATGAAGGCCATGGACTATTACGCCAACAAGCGTCAGCTGATTCCGGAGATTCAGAAGGCCTTCGATAAGCTGTCAGAGGAATACGATATTATCGTGATCGAGGGCGCGGGCAGTCCGGCGGAAATCAATCTGAAGGACAACGACATTGTCAATATGGGAATGGCAAAAATTGCCAACGCTCCCGTACTGCTGGCCGGCGACATCGACCGGGGCGGCGTCTTCGCCTCCCTGTACGGAACGGTGAAGCTTCTGGAGGACGACGAGCAGCAGAGAATCAAGGGTCTGATCATCAACAAATTCCGCGGCGATGTGGAAATCCTGCGTCCGGGCCTCCGTATGATCGAGGAGCGCACCGGCATTCCGGTGGTGGGCGTAGTGCCCTTAACGCCGCTGGATATCGACGACGAGGACAGCCTGTCTGAGCGTCTGAATCATAAGGAGAAAAAGGGCGGTATCGACCTGGCTGTCGTAAGACTTCCACATATTTCCAATTTCACGGATTTCAATGTGTTTGAGGGCATGGAAGGGGTATCCTTACGCTATGTGCGGGAGGTGAGTGAGCTTGGCCGTCCCGATCTGATTTTCCTGCCGGGAACCAAGAATACCATGGACGACCTGGCCTGGCTTCGGGAGTCCGGCATGGAGACTGCGGTGCTCCGCTGCTCCGGGGACGGGATTCCGGTGGTGGGAATCTGCGGCGGTTATCAGATGCTGGGCGATCTTCTGGAGGATCCGGATAATGTGGAGCACGGCGGAACCATGCGGGGCATGGGCCTGTTACACACGAAGACCGTATTCTCCCAGGCGAAGACCCGGACCCGGATTCAGGGCCGCGTCAAAAATGAGGCGGAGCTTCTGGACTTCGCCGGAAAAGAAGTGCAGGGCTACGAGATTCATATGGGCCGCACAGAGGCTCTGGGCGGCTGCCGGGAGACCATTTACCTGGAGGACGGTCGTGTAGACGGCCTTTCCAATCCGGAGGGAACCGTGTACGGCACCTATCTTCACGGCATTTTCGACTATGGCGATCTGGCGGCCATGCTGGTGAGCCGTCTGATGGTGAAGAAGGGGCTCGACCCGAAAAACTGGCATTTTGATGCTCAGGCCCATAAGAAGCAGGAGTATGACAAGCTGGCGGATCTGGTCCGCGGCTCTCTGGATATGAAGAAGATCTACGAGATATTGGAGGAAGGAATCGGATGTTAAATGAAATTGAAATTGTAAAGCCTATGGATATCGAGAAGCGCAGTATGGCGATTATCACGGAGGAGCTTCATGGCCGCACCTGGCCGGAGCCGGAGTTCTCCATCGTGAAGCGCTGTATCCATACCTCCGCGGACTTTGATTACGCGGACAATCTGTGCTTTTCGGAGCATGCGGCGCAGATCGGCGTGGACGCCCTGAACAGGGGCGCTTCCATCGTGACAGATACCCAGATGGCAGCCTCCGGTATCAACAAAAAGCGGATGCGGGAATGCGGCGGAGAGGTATACTGCTTCATGAGCGATCCGGATGTGGCTGCGGAAGCCAAAGAACGGGGCTGCACCCGGGCGGCTGTCTGCATGGAGCGGGCGGCGGCGCTTCAGAAGCCTCTGATCATTGCGGTGGGCAACGCGCCGACGGCACTTATTCGTCTCTATGAGCTGATCGAAGAGGGCAGGATTAAGCCGGAGCTTATCATCGGCGCCCCGGTGGGCTTTGTGAACGTGGTAGAGGCAAAGGAGATGATTATGACCGCAGGCATTCCCTACATCGTGCCCAGAGGACGGAAAGGGGGCAGCAACATTGCGGCCACCATCTGCAACGCCATGTTGTATCAGGGTGGAAGATAGAAATGACAGAAAATAGAAGTGAAAAATATATGGAACTGGAACAGTACAGAAAAGAAATGAAGCCGTTGGACAAAGCTTCCGTAGAGGCGGCCTGGAAGCACTGGGATTCCCTGTGTAAGCCCTTGCGGGGTATGGGAAGACTGGAGGAGATGGTGGTCCAGCTGGCGGGAATCTACGGAACCTCCCGGCTGGGCGAAATCGCGGATCTGAGGCCGGTGGTAGTCATCATGGGCGCGGACAACGGCGTGGTAGCCGAGGGCGTCAGCCAGACCGGAAGCGAGGTAACGGCTCAGGTGCTGGAAAATATGGGCGACCGGAAATCCTCCGTCTGCATTATGTCGAAGCAGATGGGAATCGAGGTCATTCCGGTAAACATCGGTATGTTTGTGGACGGACAGCATCCCCGGATCTGGAACCGGGTAGTCCGCTATGGAACCGCCAATCTGGCGAAGGGACCGGCCATGAGCCGGGAAGAGGCCCTGCAGGCCATTGAAACCGGAATCCAGGTGGTAAAAGAGCTGTATCAGGCGGGCCACCGGATGATCATTACCGGAGAAATGGGGATCGGCAACACCACGCCCAGCTCAGCTATGGCAGCCGTGCTGCTTCATAAGGACGTGGCGGAGGTGACCGGACGGGGCGCAGGCCTTTCCAGCGCCGGACTGGATCATAAGATCGAGGTGATCCGCCGGGCGATCGAAGTCAATCAGCCGGACAAGAACGATATTCTGGACGTGCTTTCCAAGGTGGGAAGCCTGGATATCGCAGGCATGATCGGCTGTTATCTGGGCGGAGCCATGGTAGGAGCTCCGGTGCTGATCGATGGTTTCATTTCTTCTGTAGCAGCCTATTGCGCGGCAGGGCTTGCACCGGAGTGCGAGGCCTATATGGTACCGACCCATTGCTCCGCGGAGCCGGCAGGTCGGATGATGCTGGACGCCATGGGCATGACTGCGCCCATTCAGGCAGGCATGCACCTGGGAGAGGGAACCGGGGCTGTGACGGCCTATAGCCTGTATCAGTACGCCCTGGCACTCTACAACGGACTTCCCAGCTTTGCGGAAGGAAATGTGGAGGAATACACGCACCAGCAATAGAAGCGTGGACAGGGAAACGTATTATTTATATGGAGGTGGGAGTATGAAGAGAAACAAGGTAAGAGTTCTGGCAGGGCTTCTGATGACGGCCATGGTGCTGTCCCTGGGCGGCTGCGGAACAAAGAAGGTGGAAGAATCCGGAACAGAGACGAAGACAGAGGAAGCTTTGGACAGTCCGTCAGAGGAAACAGACGGGGCCGAGGAAGATGGCTTCACAGGCTCGGACAGCAGTGATCCGGAAGCTCCCAGCTTCGCGGCTCTCCAGTACGTGGATTTCACCTTCTCCAGCGGCGCGGGAGCCTGGGCCACCCAGCTGAATATCCGGCCGGACGGCAGCTTTTCCGGGGAATACTGGGACATGGACATGGGAAGCAGCGGAGAGGGTTACCCCAACGGAACCCAGTACGGCAATACCTTTACTGGGAAATTTACTGATTTACAGAAGGTCAATGCCTATACCTGGGCCATGAAGCTTGGTGAAATCAATTACACGTATGAGATAGGAAAAGAAGAGATCCTGGATCAGATTCTCTATTCATATACGGAGGCTTACGGTCTGGACGGTGCGGACGAGGTCGATATCTATCTGCCCGGGGCTCCGGTTTCTGAGCTGCCGGAGGAGTTTTTACAGTGGGCGTGCAGCAATTATGATCGTCTTGAGGCCGAAGAGAACGGTCTTCCCTGCTACGGCCTTTACAATGTGGAGGGCGCAGAGGGATTTTCCGGCTATGATTTCATCGATACAGCGGTGGAATATGTGGAAAACGCGGCAAAGGCAGATCAGGAGATTGTCCGTTCCCTTCAGGAGGATCCCTCCCTTACCCAGGCGGATATGAATGTAAAGAGCAAGGAGCGCTATGAAAACTGGGACGCAGCCCTGAATCTGGTCTGGTATCAGCTGAAGATGAAGGGCGTCCTGAAGGACGAAGATATGAAACAGCTTCTTACGGAGCAGCGGGAATGGATTAAAGAGAAAGAAGAAGCCGCCAAGAAGGCCGGAGAAGGGTCAGAGGGCGGCAGCATATGGGCGTGCCTGGTCAATGATAAAGCGGCAGAACTTACGAAGGAGCGGACCTATGTTCTTCTGAATATCCTGCTGGAGGCAGCAGGCCGGGAACCGGTGACTGCACAGTAAAAATAAGGAAAAACCAATGCTGGAACAATACGTTTATAAAAACAACAAAAAAATGCGGATGGGCTATACCACCGGATCCTGCGCCGCGGCGGCTTCCAAGGCGGCGGCCTGGATGCTGCTTCACGGGCAGATCCTGCCGGAGGTAGAGCTGATGACGCCAAAAGGGATCGGCCTCCGTCTGGAGGTGCTGGATCCGAAGCTTTCCCAAGGGGCGGCTTCCTGCGCGATCCGTAAAGATGCAGGCGATGATCCGGACGTGACCGACGGACTTCTGATCTATGCCACAGTCCGGAAGGCAGAAAAGCCCGGCGTTACCCTGGACGGCGGCGAGGGCGTAGGCCGGGTAACCCGGGTGGGCCTGGAGCAGGCTGTGGGCGACGCGGCCATCAACAAGGTACCCCGGCAGATGATCCGGGAGGGCGTGGAAGAGATCTGCAGGGCGGCCGGATATACCGGCGGCCTTTCGGTGATCATTTCCATTCCGGGGGGTGAGGAGCTGGCCCGGAAGACCTTCAACCCTAGGCTTGGTATCGTAGGTGGCATTTCCGTCCTGGGAACCAGTGGGATCGTGGAGCCCATGAGCGAGGAGGCCCTGATTCAGACGATCCGGGTGGACATCAAAATGCAGCTGTCCGGAGGACGGAGCTATCTGGTGTTGGTGCCGGGCAATTACGGTTTGGATTTTCTGGAGGATTATGAGCCGGAGGTGCTGAAGCGTTCCGTCAAATACAGTAATTTTCTGGGAGAAGCCATCGACGCGGCGGTGGAATTCGGCGCAAAAGGAATTCTGCTGGTGGGACATATCGGAAAGCTGGTGAAGCTGGCCGCAGGGATTATGAATACTCACTCCCGCAACGCCGACGCCCGGATGGATATCCTGACGGCCCATGCGGCGGTGCTGGGTGCGGATCAGGAGACGGCAGTCCGGCTGATGGATTGCATTACCACCGATGAGGCTTTGGATATCCTGAAGGAGAAGGGACTGCTGGAGCCGGTGATGAAGCGGCTGATGGAGCGGATGGAATTCTATGTGGATCACCGGAGCGGAAAGAGCCTGGAGCGGGGAATCCTGACCTTTTCCCTGGAGCAGGGAGTGTTGGGTGAATCGTCGGACGTACGGCGTCTGATTTACTGTGTGAAAAAGGAGACAGAAGCATGAGACTTGCGGTAATCGCCTTTACCAGATCGGGCTGCGGTCTGGCAAAACGGGTCCGGGAGGCCTGTGAAGCAAAGGGAGATAGCTGTATTTGCTGCTGCAAGGGCAGGGACGCAGAAGACTGGGGCATACCGGTGCTGGGGGGGTCCTTAAGGGACTGGACCGGCGAGAGGTTTGGGACCTGCGACAGTCTGCTTTTTATCGGGGCTGCCGGAATCGCAGTGCGCGCCATTGCGCCCTTTGTGGCCAGCAAGGCCTCGGATCCGGCGGTGCTGGTGATGGACGAACAGGGGCATTTCGTGATTTCCCTGCTGTCCGGCCATCTGGGCGGAGCCAACGCCCTGACCCGGGAGATAGCTGCCCTGGTGGGGGCGGTTCCGGTTATCACCACCGCCACAGACGCGGGAGGACGCTTTTCGGTGGACGATTTTGCCCGTCGGGAGCAGATGTATCTGGATAGCCTGAAGCTGGCAAAAGAAGTAGCCGCAGATATCCTGGAGCAGCGGACCGTGGGACTTTACAGTGATTTTGAACTGGCGGGCCCCGTTCCGCCGGAGCTGTCCATTCAGAAAAGGGACGGGCTTGGGATCAGCATTTCTGTGGACGAAACCTACGATCCCTTCCCCAGAACCCTGCACCTGGTGCCCCGGATTGCGGTTCTGGGTATCGGCTGTAAAAAAGGAACGCCGAAGGCAAAGATAGAAGCCCTGGTGGAACAGGTGCTTTTGCAGAACCAGCTGTCGGAGCATGCGGTTTTCCGGGTGGCGACCATCGATCTGAAAAAGGAGGAGCCCGGTCTTCTGGAGTTCTGCCGGGAGCGGAAGCTGCCCCTGGTGACCTATGGGGCGGCGGAGCTTGAGAAGGCGGAATGCGAGGGAGGCTTTTCGGAGTCCTCCTTTGTACGACAGATTACCGGCGTAGGAAATGTGTGCGAGCGGAGCGCGCTCCTGGCGGCAGGCAGACGGAAGCTGTTTCAGCGGAAGGTTGCCCGGGACGGTGTAACGGTGGCCATCGCGCTGGAGGAGTACAAGGTGAATTTTGGATAAAAGAGGTACGGAGGCATGAAGCAGGTAATTGTATTTGCAGGAACAACAGAGGGAAGAGAGATCAGTGAGTGGCTGGCAGAGGCGGGAGTGGAAACCCTGTGCAGCGTAGCCACCGAATACGGCGAGCTTCTGGTGGAAAAGCGGCCCCATCTGAGCGTCCACCGGGGACGGCTTCTTCCGGAAGAAATGGAACAGCTTTTCCGGGAAGAGGGGCGGCCGCTGGTGCTGGATGTAACCCACCCCTACGCCGTAGTGGTGTCGGCGAATATCCGGACAGCCTGTGAAAAGGCAGGCTGCGAGTATCTGCGCCTGATCCGCCCCTCTCTGATAGGGGAGGCGGACGCCGGAAACGGTTCCGGAGAAATCGTAACCGTGGAAAGCGTGGAGGAGGCCATTGCCTTTTTAAAGACCACGGAAGGATCTATTTTTGTCACCACAGGCAGCAAGGAACTTTCCAGATTCACGGCCCTGCCGGATTATCAGAATCGTGTCTACGCCCGGGTCCTGGCTACGCCGGAGGTGGTGGCACAGTGTACGGAGGCAGGCTTTACAGGCCCCCATCTCATCTGTATGCAGGGGCCCTTTTCCAGGGAACTGAACCTGGCCATGCTCCGGAGCACCGGGGCGGCCTGGATGGTTACGAAGGAGGCCGGCCGGGCAGGCGGCTTTGAGGAAAAAATGACCGCTGCCAAAGAGGCTGGAGTCAAAGTTGTGCTGATCGGCCGCCCGCAGGAGCAGGAAGGGCTGTCCATGGAGGACGGCGTGAAGCTGCTGGCAGAGCGGTTTCAGATCGATTCCCGCGACGGGAAACGATCAGAAACCGCTTCGATGGATTCTCGTGACGAGAAAAACGAACGAATCGCATACTTAATCGGTATCGGCATGGGCACCCCGGATCAGCTGACCGGAGAGGCCCGGGCAGCCTTTGATCAGGCCGACTGTATCCTGGGATCCGGACGGATGCTGGATTCCTTCCGGTATATGGGAAAGCCGCTTTTTGACGCCTACGATTCCGGCAAAATGCTCGGCTTTGTGCAGGAGCACCCGGACTATCATACCATCGCCGTGGCCCTGTCCGGCGACGTGGGCTTCTACAGCGGCGCCAGGCGTCTGATTACTGCATTTGAGGGGGCGGGGATCCGCACGGAATTGATCACGGGAATCTCTTCCGTAACTTATTTTTGCAGCCGCCTGAAAATCGCCTGGGAGGACGTGAAGCTTATGAGCATCCATGGCCGCCGGGAGAATCTCATCGGGGCGGTGAGGACCCATTTCCGGACCTTTACCCTGCTGGGCGGCAAAGACAATGTGGCGTCCTTATGTGAAAAACTGGAAAATTATGGGCTCCACAATGTAAAGTTGTATATCGGAGAGCGGCTCCATTACCCGGAGGAGCGGATCACGGAGGGTACGCCGGCAGAGCTGAAGGAAAAAGCCTTCGACGGTCTCTGCGTAGCTATCATCGAAAATCCGGCCTACATAAGCGGGCTTCGAAGCTGTATCCCCGATGAGGAATTTAAACGGGGCGACGCGCCCATGACGAAGAGTGAGGTGCGCAGCCTATCTGTGGCAAAGCTGCAGCTTGCGAAGGATTCCATCGTCTGGGATATCGGCGCGGGAACCGGCTCTGTCACCATCGAGATGGCGCTGGCAGCCTTGGACGGAGAAGTCTATGCGGTCGAGAAAAAGCCGGCGGCGGCAGCCCTGATTGAGGAAAATGCCCGGAAATTCGGTACGCCCAACGTGGAGGTGCGTGTGGGGACGGCTCCGGAGGCGCTGGCAGACCTGCCGGATCCCACCCATGCCTTTGTCGGCGGTTCCTCCGGCAATATGAAAGAGATTTTACAGCTGCTGCTTGAAAAGAACCCAAAGGTCCGGGTGGTGGTGAACGCCATTACCCTGGAGACCGTGGCGGAGGCCAACAGCTGCTTCAAGGAGCTTGGCTTCACGGACGTGGACATTACTCAGATTCAGGCGGCCAAGGCAAAAAAAGTGGGCCCCTACGAAATGATGATGGGCCAGAATCCGGTCTACATCTTTGCCGGAACCGGAAAGGGGGAGGCGTAAATGAGAGTACCCAGAATCATGCTGGCGGCGCCTGCCAGCGGAAGCGGCAAGACCCTGATTACCTGCGGCATTCTGCAGGCCCTGGTGAACCGGGGCTTCAACGTAGCTTCCTTTAAATGCGGGCCGGACTATATCGATCCCATGTTTCACAGCCGGGTGATTGGCGTGAAATCCGGAAACCTGGATACCTTCTTTACGGATCGGGAGACGACCCGCTTCCTGTTCGGAAGAAGGGCGGCCGAGGCCGAGGTTTCTGTGGTCGAGGGCGTCATGGGCTACTACGACGGGCTGGGCGGTATCTCAGAGGAAGCCAGCTCCTCGGACGTGGCGGAGACGCTTGATATGCCCGTGGTGCTGGTGGTCAACTGCCGGGGAATGAGCATCTCCGTGGTGCCGCTGATCAAGGGCTTTCTGGAATATCAGAAGCCCAGCCATATCCGGGGCGTGATTTTGAATCAGATGCCCAAGGCCCTGTATCCGGATATGAAGGAACAGATCGAGCGCTGGCTTCCGGTGAAGGTGCTGGGCTATGTGCCAAAGGCAGAGGATCTGGTGCTGGAAAGCCGTCATCTGGGCCTGGTGCTTCCGGGGGAAATCGAACGCCTGAAGGAGAAGCTGAATCAGTTGGCAGAGGTGATAGAGGAGAGTATTGATCTGGACGCGTTTCTGGCCATGGCCTGGGAGACGGAGGATTTTACCTACGAGACGCCCGAACTTCCGAGGCTTTCCGGGACAGAGAAGGTCCGGATCGGCGTGGCGGAGGACGAGGCCTTCTGTTTCACCTACCGGGATAACCTGCAGCTTTTAAAGGACATGGGAGCGGAGCTGGTATCCTTTTCCCCGATCCGGGATAAGAGCCTGCCGGAGGGGCTTCACGGCCTGCTCTTAAGCGGCGGCTATCCGGAGCTTCACGCGAAGGAATTGAGTGAAAATGAATCCATGCGGCGTTCGATCCGGGAAGCCCTGGAAAAAGGGCTGCCCTGTATCGCCGAGTGTGGAGGCTTTCTCTATCTCCACCGGACCCTGGAGGGGGCCGACGGCGTGGAATACCCCATGGTGGACGGGATCAAAGCCAGGGCTTACCGGACAGACCGGTTATCCCGCTTCGGCTATATCGAAATGGAAGCAAAACGGGATCAGCTGATTTTGAAAGAAGGCGAAAAGGCCCGGGGCCATGAATTCCATTACTGGGAGAGCGAAAACTGCGGAGACGCGATCCATGCCAAAAAGCCTCTCCGGAAGCGGAGCTGGGACTGTGTACACGGTACGGATACGCTCTATGCGGGCTTCCCCCATCTGTTCTTTTATTCCAATCCGGCGATTGCCTGGAACTTTTTACAAAAATGTGAGGAATACCAATGCTTGCAGTAATTACGGGAGGCAGCGGAAGCGGCAAATCCGAGTACGCGGAGAGCGTAGCCACTTCCCTGGCAAAGCGGGACGGACTCCCCTTATATTATATCGCCACCATGCGCCCCTTCGGCGAGGAGGGAAAGCGCCGGGTGGAGCGGCACCGGAAGCTCCGGGCCGGAAAAGGCTTTGAGACGATAGAATGTTATGTAAATCTGAAAGAGCAGGCCCTGCCGGATAAGGGCGTGGTGCTTCTGGAATGTATGTCTAACCTGACGGCCAATGAGATGTTTGAGCCGGAGGGGGCGGGGGACAATACGGTGGAAGAGGTACAGGCAGGCGTGGACGCCCTGCGGGAGCGGTGCGCCCATCTGGTCATCGTGACCAACGATATCTTTTCCGATGGAATTACATATGATGAAATAACAGGGCTGTATCAGGAGCGTCTGGGGATCATCAATCAGAACATCGCCGCGGAGGCTGATGCGGTGACGGAGGTGGTCTGCGGAATTCCCCTGCAGCTGAAACGAAAAGGAAACAGCTTATGAGACGAATCTGGAACAGTTTTAAAATCGCGTTTTCCATGTACTCCAAGATTCCCATGCCCCGGGCGGACTGGGAGAAGGAAAATATGCGCTATATGATGTGCTTCTTTCCCTTTGTGGGAATCGTCATCGGCGCGCTGGCAGCAGGCTGGAGCGTGTTAAGTAAAAAAATCGGCGTGGGCGATACGCTTCGAAGCGCCGTGTATGTATTGCTCCCGGTACTGGTGACCGGCGGCATCCACCTGGACGGCCTTTTGGATACGGCAGACGCCCTGTCCTCCTGGCAGCCGAGAGAAAAGAAGCTTGAGATTCTCAAGGATTCCAATGCGGGAGCCTTCGCGGTCATTGTGGCCTGCTGTTATTTTCTGGCCTGCTTTGGCTTCTGGAGCGAGCTTTCCGGACGGCAGGTGCTGGTGCTCTCCGGCGGCTATGTGCTGTCCCGGTCCATGAGCGGCCTTTCGGTAGCGTCCTTTCCCTGTGCCCGGAAGACCGGAACGGTGGCGGCCTTTTCCGACGCGGTACAGGAAAAGGTTGTGATGTTCAGCCTGTATGTGCTGCTCTTTCTGGCGGCAGGCTATATGTGCCTGCTGGACGCGAAGCTTGGCACCGCGGCGGTGGTGGGAGCCTGGTGTACCTTTTTCTGGTACTACTGCATGTCCATGAAGCAGTTTGGCGGCATTACCGGAGATCTGGCAGGCTGCTTTCTGCAGGCCTGTGAGCTGGTTATGGCCATCTGTGTGTGGGTGGCAGGAAAATTTTAGGAGGAACATGGGGTATGATACTGATTACAGGAGGAGCCTTTCAGGGGAAAAAAGCCTATGCGAAGAAGCGGTTCGCCCTGAAGGAGCAGGATATGGTAAATGGGGCCGACTGTACGGAAGCGGAGCTTTTAAAGGCCCGGGCCGTGGTTGATTTTCAGGAATATGTACGCCGGGTACTGAAGGAGGGCGGCGACCCTTCCCTTCTGGCGGAAAAATTGTATACAGAAAATCCGGATATCCTTGTGATTACGAACGAGCTGGGAAGCGGCGTGATTCCCGCGAATCCCTTTGAACGCCAGTGGCGGGAGGCTTCCGGACGGGCAGCCTGCGATCTGGCGAAATACGCAGCAGAGGTTCATCGCGTGGTCTGCGGGATCGGGACGGTGATCAAGGAATGAAGGAGCTGTATCTGATCCGCCATGGAAAGACTTATGGCAACACCCTGGGGCGCTATATCGGAACCACCGACGAGCCCCTGTGCGAGGAGGGAAGAGAAGCTCTGCAGGCTATTTTCGAAGCGGGGCTCTACCCCATGCCGGACGTCCTGTACGGAAGTCCCCTGAAGCGTTGCCGGGAGACGGGGGCGATTTTATTTCCGGGCAAGGAAATGATTTCGGTTCCTCGGCTCCGGGAATGTGATTTCGGTGAATTCGAAAATAAGAATTATAAAGAGTTGTCCGGGAATGCGGCCTACCAGGCCTGGATTGACAGCAACGGCACGCTGCCCTTTCCGGGAGGCGAAAGCCGGGAGGCCTTTGAAGAGCGGTGTGTCAGGGGCTTTCAGGAAGTCCTTGCGGATTTAAAAGAAAAGGCGGTTCACCGGGCGGCCCTTGTGGTACACGGGGGAACGATTATGAGTATCCTGGCAGCTTACGCGGCACAGAAAGAGGAGTTTTATCACTGGCAGATTAAGAACGGAGAGGGCTTTCGTATGCTTGTGAATGAGACGGAAAAAGGAGGAGTTTTTCTCGATGAAATATCACATCTATGCCCTGATTCTGGGCTTTGTACTGGATCTGATCTTCGGTGATCCAAGATGCTTATATCACCCCATCTGTCTCATCGGCAATCTGATTGCCCGGGCGGAGAAGCCCTTCCGGGCGGCGTTCCCGAAGACAGAAAAGGGCGAGCTGGCAGCAGGCGTGTTCTTCTGTATTTTCGTGGTGGCCGTATCTACGGCAGTGCCCTTCGGACTTTTATATCTGGCCCGGAACATCAATTTCTGGCTGTATTTTGCCCTGCTGACATTCTGGAGCTTCCAGATTCTGGCAACGAAATCCCTGAAAACCGAGAGCATGAAGGTCTACGAGGCTTTAAAAGAGGGAGATCTGGAAAAGGCCCGCCATGCGGTGTCTATGATTGTGGGACGCGATACCCAGGCCTTAAATGAGGAGGGCGTAGCCAAGGCGGCAGTGGAGACGGTGGCGGAAAATTCCTCCGACGGCGTGGTGGCTCCCCTGCTTTTTCTGGCCATCGGCGGCCCGGTTCTGGGCTTTTTCTATAAGGCGGTAAATACCCTGGATTCCATGGTGGGCTATAAGAACGACAAATATCTGTATTTCGGCCGCTTCTCCGCGAAGCTGGACGATGTGCTGAATTATATCCCCGCCCGGATAAGCGGCCTTCTGCTGGTTGCGGCGAGCCCGCTGGCAGGCCTAAGCATATCCGGCGCCTGGAGGATCTGGCTGCGGGATCGCCGCAACCATGCCAGTCCCAACTCCGCCCAGACCGAGGCGGCAGCGGCGGGCGCGCTTGAAGTTCAGTTGGCCGGGGACGCTTATTATTTCGGAAAGCTTTATAAAAAGCCGACCATCGGCGATCCCATCCGGCCGGTGGAGTATGAGGATATCCGCCGCATGAACCGGCTGATGTACGCGGGCGTGATTCTGGCGCTGGCGCTTGTGGCGGCAGCAGCGGCGCTGGCCGGAGTGCTGGCAGTATAAAAGTATTTAAGACCACAAAACATAGCTGTAAAGGAAAAACGATAGAGATCATATCTATTTATACACAAATTCAGGAGGTGCTGTCCTATGAAACAATCATGTATCCACATCTACTGCGGCGACGGCAAAGGCAAATCCACCGCAGTGACCGGCCTGGCGGTCCGGGCTGCAGGAAGCGGCAGAAGGGTCATTTTCACCCAGTTTATGAAGGATGGGAAATCCTCAGAGCTGAAGGTACTGCGGGAGCTGCCCGGGGTTACGGTGCTGACCTGTGAGAAGCAGTTCGGCTTCTTCTGGAATATGACGGACGAGCAGAAAAAGGAGGCGGCAGCCGCCTATCAGGCGCTCTTTGACCGGGCCACAGAGCTGGCAGCGCAGGAAGATGCTTTCCTGCTGGTCATGGATGAGTTTATGTCCTGCTACAATCACGGCATGTTGAACCGGGAAAAAGCCCTGGATTTTCTGAAGAACCGTCCGGAAGGTCTGGAGGTGGCCCTGACAGGCCGGGATCCGGCCCCGGAGCTTCTTAAACTGGCCGATTATATCTCCGAGGTGCGGAAAATCAAGCATCCCTTCGATCAGGGTGTACATGCCCGGAAGGGAATTGAGCTGTAGGAGAAGAACAGGGGCTTGACAGGCCGGGGGAAAGAGTGGTAATGTGGAAATGCCCAGGGTCAAAAGAAGTCTGACCCGAATTTCCATTTAAAAACAGAATGATGAGGTGCAAGGATATGCAGGAAATGAAACCGATCAAAGAAGGTAAGGTACGTGAGATTTACGACAACGGCGACAGCCTGATTATGGTAGCGACAGACCGTATCAGCTGCTTCGATGTGATTCTTCATAATGAAGTGACAAAGAAGGGCGCGGTGCTGACCCAGATGTCCAAATTCTGGTTCGATATGACAGAGGAGATTCTGCCGAATCACATGATTTCCGTTGATACAAAGGATATGCCGGAGTACTTCCAGCAGGAGAAGTTCCGGGGCAAATCCATGATGTGCAGAAAGCTTCAGATGCTTCCCATCGAGTGTATTGTCCGTGGTTATATCACAGGCAGCGGCTGGGCCAGCTACAAGGAGAACGGAACCGTCTGCGGTATCAGGCTTCCGGAAGGACTGAAAGAGTCTGACAAGCTGCCGGAGCCGATTTACACACCGTCCACCAAGGCAGAGATTGGCGATCATGACGAAAACATTTCCTACGAGCAGAGCATCGCTCATCTTGAAAAATATTTCCCGGGCAAGGGAGAGGAGTACGCAAAGGCTCTTCGCGACAACACCATTGCCCTTTACAAGAAATGCGCGGAGTACGCCCTGAGCAAGGGAATCATCATCGCGGACACCAAGTTTGAGTTTGGCCTGGATGAAAATGGCAACCTGGTGATCGGCGACGAGATGCTGACGCCGGACAGCTCCCGTTTCTGGCCGGCAGACGGCTATGAGCCGGGCCACGGACAGCCCTCTTTTGACAAGCAGTTTGCCCGCGACTGGCTGAAGGCCAACCCGGACAACGACTGGACCCTGCCCCAGGAGATCGTGGACAAGACCATTGAGAAATACCTGCAGGCATACGAGATGCTGACCGGAAAGCCACTGGAGGTATAGGTAAAAAATTGAGGCGCGGATATGTTCCATTTTTGGAGTATATCCGCGTTTTTTATGTAATAGGAAATTCCGATGGAATCCCCTATTACATAAAAAACATTATCGCACTGCGGCGGAGAGGTAGTATGTCGCTTGAGCGACCCGCCGCAGGCGGAGAATCCTGCGTAGCAGGATTCTTTCTTATATACAAAAGACGGATAGAAAATCACCGTTATGTTTTGAAAAACAGGTGAAACTTCCGCCCTGCTGTGTTACACTGGATACATAGATTGGTTTTTTGGAGGAATTTGGGGTATGAAATGTATCAACACAACGGATGCGGTGGGCCATGTGCTCTGCCACGACATTACACGGATCGTCAAGGATGTGGTTAAGGACACCGCATTCCGCAAGGGACATATTGTGACCGAGGAAGATATTCCGGTGCTGTTATCCCTGGGAAAGGATCACCTGTATGTCTGGGAGAAGGACGAGAACACCCTCCATGAAAATGAGGCGGCAGAGATTCTGTGCGCCGTCTGCAGGAACGAAAATATGCATCCCACCGATGTGAAGGAGGGAAAAATTGAGCTGGTGGCCGACTGCGACGGCCTGTTCCGGGTAGATGTGCCGCGGCTTGACGCCATCAACGAAATAGATGAGATTATGATTGCCACGCGGCATAATAACACGCCGGTGAAAAAGGGCGACCGTCTGCTGGGAACCCGGGTGATTCCGCTTGTTATCGCGAAGGAGAAGCTGGAGCGGGTAAAGGAGGCTGCGGGAAGCGAGCCTTTGGTTTCCCTGACGCCTTATAAGCCCCTGAAGGCAGGCATTGTCACCACAGGAAATGAAGTGTATTACGGACGGATCAAGGATACTTTCACGCCGGTTATCATCGAGAAGCTGGCCGCCTATGGAATAGAGGTCTGCGGACACATCCTCTGCGACGACAACCGGGAGAAGATTACCGAGGCCATTCTGAAGCTGAAGGAAGAGGGAGCGGACATGATTCTCTGTACCGGAGGCATGAGCGTGGATCCGGACGATCAGACGCCGGGCGCGATTAAGCAGACGGGAGCGCGTATTGTATCCTACGGCGCGCCGGTGCTTCCGGGAGCCATGTTCCTGCTGGCTTATTTCGAGGACGGTACGCCGGTTATGGGACTGCCGGGCTGCGTCATGTACGCGAAGGCTACGGTCTTTGACCTGGTACTGCCCCGGATTGCGGCGGGGGTAGAGGTGACGAAGAAGGAACTGGCCCATATGGGAAATGGCGGCTTCTGTCTGGGCTGTAAGACCTGTCATTACCCCAACTGCGGTTTTGGAAAAGGCGTATAAGGGGGAAACTGGTATGGGAGGAATTACAGCTGAGGCGGCGCTTGCGCTGGTTCTGGCGCATACGCCTGTGATTCAGGAGAAGGAACGGCTTCCGGTCGCGGAGATTTCCGGACGGGTGCTGGCCGAGGAAGCAAAGACCAGATTTGACAATCCACCCTTTCCCCGTTCGCCCATCGATGGATATGCCTGCAGGGCAGCGGATTTGGAGGAAGCCTGCAGGGAGCGGCCGGTCTGTCTGAAGGTTCTGCGGGAGATTGACGCGGGAGATTATTCCAAGGAAGAGGTGCAGCCGGGCCAGGCTGTACGTATTATGACCGGGGCGGCGATTTCGCCCGGCTGTGACTGCTGCGTCCGTCAGGAGGATACGGATTACGGCGAGGAAACGGTACAGATCTATAAGGCGGAGAGGCCGTGGGGCAATTATTGCTTCCGGGGCGAGGACTTTAAGGCAGGACAGGTACTGATGAAAGCGGACCGGGAGCTTGGCTTCGTGGAGGCCGGAGTGTTGGCCGGAATGGGAATCCCGGAGGTAGCTGTTTACCGCCGTCCCCGGATCGCGGTGCTGACCACCGGCAATGAGGTGGTGCAGCCGGGAGAGCCGTTGGCTCCCGGCAAAATCTATGACATCAACCAGAAGCTTCTGGCGGCCCGTCTGATGGAGCTGGGCGTGGAGCTTCTGGAGGCCCGCTCCGTCCCGGACGAGCCGGAGCAGATGGCGGAGGCTCTGAAAAAGGCCGCGAAGGAAGCGGATCTGATCGTTACCACAGGCGCTGTGTCTGTGGGAAAAAAGGACATCATGCATGAATCCCTGGCCCGGATTGGGGCGGAGCGCGTTTTCTGGGGTATCCAGGTGAAGCCTGGTATGCCCACCTTATTTTCCGATTATCAGGGAATCCCGGTCATGAGTCTGTCCGGCAATCCCTTCAGCGCCCTGGTTATCACCGAGCTTTTGCTCCGCCCTATGCTGGCGAAAATGATGAGAAAGCCGTCTCTTGATCTGGTGCGGGTGCAGGGAACCCTGGCGGACGCCTTTGGAAAGCCCAGTCCGGGAAGAAGATTTGTCCGGGCTTACTGGGAAAAGGGAACCTTCCATCTGCCGGAGGGACTGAATTCCAACGGCGTGCTGGCCTCCATGGTGGGCTGCAATTGCCTGTTGGATGTGCCTGCAGGATCTGGGGCGCTGAAACCGGGGGATTCGGCGGAGGCAATTCTGTTATGAGTGTTTTCTTTGCCGTCAGCGGTGTGAAAAATTCGGGAAAAACCACGTTGATCACGAAGCTCCTGCCGGTTCTGACCGGACGGGGGCTGAAGGTGGCTACCATCAAGCATGACGGCCATGATTTTCAGACCGATGTGCCGGGAACGGATACCTTTGCCCATTTTCAGGCGGGAGCCTACGGTACCGTGGTTTTTTCGGACCACAAATATATGGTCGTAAAGAAGCAGCCGGAGGAAGCACGGGCGGGGCAAATGACGCCGGAGCAGCTGGCGTCCTGGTTCCCGGAGGCGGATCTGATTCTGCTGGAGGGCTTTAAGGACAGCGGATATCCAAAAGTGGAGCTGATTCGCGGAGCCAATTCCTCGGACTGTGTCTGCAGGGGGCGTAATTTACGCGCCATTGTGACAGATCTGGCGCCCGGAGCGGTGAAGGGACTGCCGGAGGGCGTGCCGGTATTCGGGCTGGAAGATGTGGAGAACATTGCGGAATTCATTTTAAAGGATTTGTTTCTTTTATCCAGAAATACAAAGGAGATCATATGAAAACAGGAGCGGTTATCATAGCCTCCGGCGATTATGGGGAGGAGCAGCGGGAAAACGAGGGGATTCATCTGTTCCTGCCCATGTATCCGCTGGATGGGACAACGGTTATCAAGGGAGAGATCGCCAGGTTCCGTAAGGCCGGGATTTCTCCCATCGTAGTGCTGGCAGGCTGTCACAGCGAGACACTAAAGCTGCACCTGAGTCACAATAATGTCATCTTCGTGGAAGATGAAGCCTACCGGGAGCATAGCTTTGAGGAAGCCCTGAAGCTGGCCCTGGAGGCGGCTGCGCCTCTGATGGATCGGGCCCTTGTGCTGCCGGTGGAATATCCGGCCTTTGGGGAGGAGACCGTGGAGGCTCTTTTGAAGGCGGAAGAGGCTTCGGTGCCGGTATATGGGGGGCAGGCCGGCTGGCCCAGAAGTGTGGTACCGGGGGAGAGCGATACCAAAGTAAGACAGGACAGGATTCTGGTGGGGGATCCGGGCGTCTGCTATTCGCTTCTGGACGCAGGCGGGATCGAACGGGTGTCTGCTTACCTGAAAGCCCGGTGGGACGCCGCCACCCTTCATTTCAAAACCAAGCTGGTGATATCCAAGGAAGAGGATTTCTTCGGTCCCGGCGTCTACCACCTGCTTCAGTACATTGATGAGACCGGTTCTATTCAGGCTGCGGCGGCCAAAATGAATATGTCCTATTCCAAGGGCTGGAAAATGATCAACAAGGTGGAGAAGGAGCTGGGCTTCCGGTTCCTGAACCGCTGTAACGGAGGAAAGAACGGGGGCAGCTCTACCATCACCTCCGAGGGCCGCCTCTTCATGGAGCGGTATCACGCCATGCTGGAGGACATGAAGCGGATTACCCGGGGATTTTTTGAGGTGTATTTCGGGGAGTTTCAGTAAAAAGCACAGAGTGAAAGGGAGGTTGCACTTGCACCCTCCTTTTTTTATGTGTATAATAGACCTATCGTTATTCTTCTGAAAAAATAACGGAAAGAAGCAGTGCGAAATAAGAGAAAAGAGGGATAGTTATGATGAGGAAGAAGGTAATCGCAGGTCTATTGGCCGGCGCTCTGGCAGTATCTATGCTTAACTGCGGAAGCAAGCAGGCGGAAGAGATTCCGGCAGCAGAGGACACTGCAGAGGCAGATCCGGTGACTTTGAATGTCTTTGCGGCGGCATCCATGACAGAGACCCTGACAGAGATTCAGGAGATGTACAAAGAGGTTGCCCCGAATGTAACCCTGGTATTCAATTTTGATTCCTCAGGAACCCTGAAGACTCAGATTCAGGAGGGCGCGGACTGCGACGTATTTATTTCCGCGGCACAGAAGCAGATGAACCAGCTGGACAAGGACGCGGATCCGGAGGTGAATACCGACGGTCTGGATTACGTGCTGGAGGGCACCCGGGTCAACCTGCTGGAGAATAAGGTAGTTCTGGCAGTGCCGGACGGCAACCCGAAGAACATCGAATCCTTTGCGGATCTGGGTACCGATAAGCTTATCCTTCTGGCCCTTGGAAATGAGGACGTTCCGGTGGGACAGTACTCCACAGAGATCCTGACCAATCTGGGTATTCTGGACAGCCTGGAGGCAGCGGGCAAGATTACTTATGGTTCTAACGTAAAAGAGGTGACAACCCAGGTTTCCGAGGCAGCTGCGGACGCAGGCATTATCTACGCTACCGACGCGTTTTCCACCAAGCTGACCGTTGTGGATCAGGCGGGAAGCGATCTGTGCAAGCAGGTTATCTATCCGGCGGCAGTCCTGAATGTTTCGAAGAATCAGGAGGCGGCAAAGGAATTCCTGGCCTATCTGCAGACTGATACCTGTATGAAGGTATTTGAGGCAGTGGGCTTTGCGGCGGCAGAATAAAAGGACGGAGTAGAGTTTTATGGACTGGTTTCCCCTGTATAATTCCCTGCGTATTGCGCTGATTGCCAGTGTGATCGTGTTTTTTACGGGCATTTTTGCGGCTTACTATATCGCAAAGCTTCACCCGGTGGTGAAGGGCGTGCTGGACGTGGTGCTGACGCTGCCCCTGGTCCTGCCGCCCACGGTAGTCGGATATTTTCTGCTGATGGTGATGGGACCCAGAAGACCGCTGGGCGCCTGGTTTATGGAAAATTTTGGAACCAAGCTGGTAATGACCTGGTATTCCGGTATTTTCGCGGCGGCTGTGGTGGCCTTTCCGCTGATGTACCGGACAGCCCGGGGAGCTTTTGAGAGCTTCGATGAGACTTACGCCTATTCCGGACAGACCCTGGGCCTGTCCAACAGCTTTATCTTCTGGCGGATCCGGATGCCGGCCTGCAGGCAGGGCATTCTGGCGGGAGCCGTCCTGGCCTTTGCCAGAGCCCTGGGCGAGTATGGGGCCACCAGCATGGTGGCCGGTTATACGCCGGGCCGGACCGCGACCATTTCCACCACCGTCTATCAGCTCTGGCGGACGGACAACGATGCCCTGGCCTTCCGGTGGGTTTTGGTCAACGTGGCGATCTCGGCAGTGGTACTGCTGGTGGTAAATCTGTTGGAAAAAAGCGAGCGGGCTTCCCGCATGGGTATAAAACGAGAGGCCGGGAGGTAGCGTAGATGTCATTGTATGTGGATATCAGAAAAAAACTGGGAGATTTCCGGCTGGAAACGCAGTTTAAGGCTGCGGAGGGGGTGACCGGGATTCTGGGAGCCTCCGGCTGCGGCAAGAGCATGACTCTCCGCTGTATTGCGGGTATCGTGAAGCCGGACGAAGGATATATAGAGCTGGACGGCCGGGTGCTTTTTGATTCGAAGAAGAACATCAATCTACGGCCCCAGGATCGCCATGTGGGACTGTTGTTCCAGAATTACGCCCTATTTCCCAATATGACGGTGCGCCAGAATCTGATGACGGGACTGAAGGCAGAAAAGACCGGGAAAAAAGAAGCGGAGATAAGAATTCAGGAAATGCTGGAAAAGTTCGAGCTGAAGGGTCTGGAGAAGCATAAGCCTGCGGAGCTTTCCGGAGGCCAGCAGCAGAGGGTGGCGCTGGCGCGGATCTTCCTCTCCAGCCCCCGTGTGCTGATGCTGGACGAGCCTTTTTCTGCGCTGGACGGTTATCTGCGCTGGAATCTGGAGCAGGAGCTTCTGGAGACGCTGAAGGAGTTCGGCGGCCCCACCCTGTTTGTGTCCCACAGCCGGGACGAGGTGTACCGGATCTGCGACCGGGTATGTGTGATGGATCAGGGTTCTTCAAGTCCGGTGATTCCGGTAAAGCAGCTCTTCGAAGCGCCAAAGTCCAGGGCGGCTGCGCTGCTGTCCGGCTGTAAAAACTTCGCGCGGGCCCGGGTTACGGGGAAGGGCCGGGTAACTGTGCAGGACTGGGGCGAGACGCTTTTCTACAGCGGAGAACACGAACCGGACACAGAGGACGTCCGCTATGTGGGCGTGCGCAGCCATTATATCGGGCTGATGGGAGAAAAAGAGGCGGCGACGCAGCCGGAGAATACCTTCCGGTGCCGGATTGACCGGGTTATTGACGACGTCTTTTCCACGGTGCTGATGGTGACGCCGGAGCATGCGGAGAATTCACAGGAGAGCCGGAAGAACCATTTCGACCGGATCCGTGTGGAGATCACCAAGGAACACTGGCGGGAATTCTGTGAAAGGGAGTTTGCGGACAGAGAAAATCCGCAGGATACACTCTGGCTTCATGTGAATCCTGCGGACGTGATGGTGTTAAGATAGGTCAGCCTCCGATACGGGACATTTCCTTTCGTTCCGTTACGGTCGGAATATTTTCAAAGCAATGGGCTGCGGGCTTCTGACTGATAGCCTGGGCCAGCAGGGCTTTTACGTCCTCCGGACTTCCGTTCCGGAGGGCATTTTTTATGGAAATATGGTCGCTGTAGCACAGACAGGGCTTGATATCCCCGGTGGCCGTCAGGCGGATCCGGTTGCAGGAGCTGCAGAATTTCCCATGAATGGCGCTGATAAAACCGATACTGCCCGAAAAGCCGTCGATCCGGTAATAGCGGGCGGGGCCATTGCCGTGGGTACGGGAATCCGGGATCACCCGCTCGGAGCCGTAATGGGCGCGCAGGCGTCTAAGAATCTCCGGGTTGGACACAGGCTCCAGGGTTTTTCCGTAGCCGATGGGCATCAGCTCGATAAAACGTACGTCCAGCTTATGGTTTTTCGCAAGCTCCGCCAGGGCGATACATTCCATATCGTTGACGCCCCGCTGGAGAACGGCGTTGATCTTGACCGGAATCCGGCGTTCCTCCATGGCGCGGATTCCATCCAGTACGGAGGAAAGCCGATCAAAGCCGGTGATTTCGGCATATTTTACCGGGTCGAGGGTATCCAGGCTGATGTTGACCGCGTGAAGTCCCTGGCGGCAGAGCTCGTCGGCACAGGAGGCCAGCAGGATTCCGTTGGTGGTTAGGGTGACCTGCTCGATACCGGGCAGGGCGCTCAGCATACCGATGAGATCGGTGCAGCCTCTGCGGACCAGAGGCTCGCCGCCGGTCACTTTGATTTTACGAATACCCAGAGCTGCGGCCTGGCGGCAGGCTTCGGTGACCTCCTCCAGGCTCAGAATCTCCTCCATGGGAAGCCATTCGATACCGTCGGGCATACAGTAGCGGCAGCGCAGGTTGCAGCGGTCGGTGATGGAGACGCGCAGATAGTCGATATCCCGTCCATATTGGTCTTTCATAGGGTTATTCCGCCTTTCTCACAAACTCTCCGCTTTTTCCGCCGCTTTTGCGGCAGAGATGGATATCGGACATCTCCATACCCTTATCGACGGCCTTGCACATATCGTAGATAGTCAGGAGTGTGATCTGGACGCCGGTCAGTGCCTCCATTTCCACGCCGGTCTTTCCGGTGGTGCGGACGGTGCAGACCGCCCGGACTGAGGCAGTTTCCTCCTCTAAGACAAAGCGGATTTCTACCTTGGTCAGGTTCAGCAGGTGGCAGAGGGGAATCAGCTCGGAGGTCTTTTTGGCGCCCATGATTCCGGCTACCCGGGCCACGCAGAGAACGTCGCCCTTTCCCATTTCCCCTTCTTTTATCTTTTCAAAGCATTCCCGGCTCATGGAAATGCGGCCCTCGGCCACAGCCTCCCTGGCGGTTTCTGCCTTGGCGCTTACGTCCACCATGATGGCTTCTCCCTGCCGGTTAAAATGTGTAAATTCACTCATGATTCTTCTCCTTTAATTTATACGGCCCAGAACGAAATCGTCACGTTCTTTCCCGCCCGCTTCAGGTGCTCCATCAGCGCCTCTACGGTTTTCGTCTTGGTCTCCGCGGTAATGTCGGAGCCGGTATAGGCCGGGTTATAGGCGTTGCCGAAAAAGAGGTTGATGTCGGTAGCCCAGGTAAAGAGCAGGCGGCCAAGCTGGGCAGCTCCGTCCTTCTTCTGCAGCATCTCATGGAAACACAGGCGGTCTTCCCGGAAATCTTCGCAGTATTCCAGCAGACGTTCCAGGGTCAGCAAGCCTTCCGTCACCAGATCTGCCCCGGGCAGGCGCATCAGGGAGGGCACGTCATCCACCGCGGATCCTTCGATGGTGGTCAGAGGCTGACGCAGATACCGGGCCGCGATTTTCGCCGTGGTGCCGCCGCAGATCACATGCTTTCCTTCCTTCTTCCAGAAGCTTTCCATATAGGTGGAATCCTGCTCAGAAGTAGTGGGCGGGCCAATCATCAGATTGACCGTCTGCTTTTTGCAGAAGCGTAAGGCCAGAACCGTCAGGTCGTCGTCGGTCTCCTCCAGATTCAGGGCCAGTCCCGCATAAGCGATAGCTACAGCCATTTCCTGGGCGCTCATACCCGGGCGGTACTTCTTCTGACAGAAGCGTAAGACCTCATTGCGGCCCCAGCCACCGTCGGTGGTTTTTCCCATTCCCGCGTTGGTGACGCCGTCGGACATGAGAATCAGCATGTCATTTTCCCGCAGATCAAAGGTGCTTTCGTGGATCACCTTTTCCTTCAGGGTGAAGGTGGAATAGGGGTAGGCCGTTACCTTGCCGTCCCGGATCAGGATCGCGTCCGGGTTGTCGAACTGGTAGAGCAGGGCCTGCCGTCCCCGGATATCCAGCACGGTGAAGGTGGAGTAGGCCAGATGCCGGACGCTGCAGACCGGAAGCGTGTCGGCCACGGCAGCCACCGCGTCGTGAATGGGAAGCTTTTTGATAATCATATGGCTGAGCATCCGGGCGGTCAGAGTGGAGAGAATGTTGGCTTTGACGCCGCTTCCCAGGCCGTCGGACAGCACCAGCACATGATCCTCCTCATTTTCGGTGATGTCAAAGAAATCGCCGCAGATACTTTCCCGTTTTTTATTGAGGCTTATCCAGCCGAAATCCGTCACCAGTCCGTGGAAGGAGACGTTCAGACGGTAATTTTTGTCCTTATTCATCGAAATCCTCATCCTCTCTGAGAATGGTGCGCTTCAGCTGTTCCACTGCCACCTTGGTGTCGGCGGCGGTTTCTCCCAGGAGGCTTGCGATCTGATGAACCAGCTTCAGCTGCTCGGCGGCCAGCTTGTCAGCCATGGCGGCCGCGTTGTTCCGGGCTTTCCGGATCCGCAGCTTTTCCTCCATTTCCCGGGTGATGTCCTTCATGACACAGAGAATCAGCTGATTTTTCCGATCGTTGGCCAGAGTCCGTTCCAGATAGATCTTCCGATCCTCCAGGTAAATCTGATCGTCGGAACGGTTTTTGTCGAAGGAAATCAGGTTGACCAGGGAATAATCGTCCATAAGATCGGAAACCGGCGCGCCAATCAGCTCCTTCTTATGCAGGGGATCGAACAGATCCCGGGCGGCCTGATTCATGTGGATAACCTTCAGCTGGTAATCAACCGTGACCAGAATGCCGGGCATTACATTGATGATTTTATTGGAATAGCTTTCCTGGCGCTCCCGCATGAAGGGGACGCACATGGAGATCTCCGCCTTACCGGACAGAACCGCTCGGGCCTTTTCCCGGCAGGTATTGTAGCCGCAGGCGCCGCAGTTCAGTTCGTCCTCCGGCGTGAATTTTCCCATCTGGGCCAGTACCTTGCGGATCTCCTCTTCCGAAGCCGGTGTATCCTCCCGCCGCAGGACAAAGGTATCGTAATGGCGGCTGATATCGGTCAGAGCAGCCGCGGAGAAGTCGTCCTTTTCATAATCGGAAATTCCGTTGCTTAAGGAAGCGTTCTGGAGACGGATCATGCCGTGAAGGAGGCCGGTCTTCGTTCGCCGGAAGGACGGCCCGCCGATACAGCCATTGGGACAGGCGTTCAGCTCCAGAAAGCAGTTGGAATAGCTCTTGGGGTTCTCTGTCAGCTCCTTTAGAATCTGCTTGCAGCTGTCGATCCCGCAGGCAGGCAGAGCGCGCTGGTGGGCGGAAGGGTGCATGGCCATGGTGAAGCCGCCGGACATGGCGGCTATCCGGGACAGACGGATATCGGCGGCCTGTCCCGGCAGGGGAGGCGTAAGGGTCTCTACCTGCACCTGGGCGGCCGTAAGCCATTGCTGCAGCTCACTGAAGGTGATGACATAGTCCACATAATTTTCATGCTCCCGCATCTGGGCCAGACCGGAGATACAGGGAGAGATGGAGAGGATCCGCGCGTTCGGATACTGCTCCTTCAGATATTTCCCGTGGGCCTGCATGGAGGACAGCACCGGGGCCAGATAGGGGATCAGATCCGGGTAGCGTTTCTGGATCAGCTGTACGATAACCGGACAGTTGGAGGAGATGGTGGGCAGCCTCTGTGCCCGCTCATTGATCAGCCGTTCGTATTCGGTTTTAACCAGGTAAGCGCCTGCGGCCGCGTCAAAAGCGTCGGAGATTCCAAGCTTTTTCAGGGCGGCAGTCAGGGCCGGAAGACTGTCGGGGCCGAATTCTGCCACGTAGGCCGGGTGAATGGAAGCAATGACCTGTCCGCCTGCCTTCAGAAAGTCATGGATCTTCGGAATCATGTTCAGCTCTTCCTTGGCGTTCTGGGGACAGACCAGGGTACATTTTTCACAGAGGATACACTGATCCTCCAGAATCTGCGCCTGATGGTTGGAGATCCGGATCGCCTTTACGGGACAGTTCCGGACGCATTTATAACAGTTCTTACAGTGTACCTTTTTAAATCTTAAAAAGGAAGTGTCGGCATAGATTGGAGACATGGAAAAACCTGCCTTTCCTGTGTGTGATAATAAAATACAAACCTGTCAGAGAAAACATTTCAGCCCTCGGGCTTCGTCCCGGCGAACAGCTTCATCCGGTCCCGCCTTGCCGCGCAGACCAGGGTGAGGCCGTATTCTTTTGCGAGGGCGATGGCTTCCGCTGTGGGCGAGGCCTTGCTTGCGAGAATGGGGATTCCGGCCCGGATAGCTTTCATAGCCATATCAGTGGGAATCCGGCCGCTGGAATAGACCATGCACCGGGAAAGAGGAATCCCGTGACGCAGGGCATAGCCAATGGCTTTATCCAGGGCATTGTGCCGGCCGATATCCTCGCATTGGAAGAGAAGCTGGCCGTCCTTTGCCAGAAAACAGCTGTGGGTGGCCCAGGTCTGTCCATGGAGAGGCATACCTGCGTGGAAGCGGTCGGCCAGATCAAAGACCTGCTCTGCCTTCCAGGAAATGGGAGTCACCGGCTTTACCGGCTTCCCGGTCAGAAAATAATCATTTAAAATATGATTCCCGGTGCAGCAGGAGGGCGTAAGCTCTGTAAAGGGCTCCGCGGAAGTGCTGGCATTTCCCCCCTCTTTTTCACACAGCACCACCCGGGCGCGCCGTCCGTGCTCACAGATATAGATTTGCTCCACATCAGAAGCGTCCTCCAGGATTCCTTCGGTCAGAAGGCGGCCCAGCACCAGCTCGGTCAGATACTGGGGAATACAGACCAGCTTCATAGTCAGCCGATCATTGAGATAGACGTCCAGGACATGCTCTGTGAGAACCGGTTCGGACTCGGTATGGCAGTCGCCGTCTCGGTCGATATAGGTATAGGTTTCCGCGGAAAGAAGCGGAAGCTTGTCGTATAATTCATTGATATACATGGGATTTTATGCTCCTGAATAATGTGGGGCTTCCCGCCCCGTCTCCATTATACATGGGTACTTCGGGCGTGTCAAATCTGTGATTGTGAAAAAGTACCAGAAAATCAAAAAAATAAATCGCCTGATTTGTAATAAGTGTTGATTTGCGGGCCGAGATCGGGTACCATAGAAGACAGAGGATTTGGAAGCTGTCCGCGTTGGAAAAAGCAGACGGCAGAATAAGGGAGGAACGATAGCATGGGCAGGATCATGGCAGTAAATATCAGTGAGAAAAAGGGTACGCAGAAGAAAAACGTACATTCCGCAAGGGTCATAGAGGACTGGGGACTGGAAAACGACGCCCACGCAGGCAAATGGCACCGTCAGGTGAGCCTGCTGTCCTATGAAAAAATCGAGGACTTCAAGGCAAAGGGAGCGCCGGTGGACGAGGGCGCTTTTGGGGAAAATCTCATTGTCCAGGGAATCGATTTGAGGAAGCTTCCCGTAGGGACGCAGCTTCAGTGCGGGGAGGTTCTGCTGGAGGTAACACAGATTGGAAAAAAATGTCACAGCGGCTGTGAGATTTTCAAGATTATGGGAGACTGTATTATGCCGAGAGAGGGAATTTTCACCCGGGTATTAAAGGGCGGCGTCATTTCCGATGGCGATGAAATCCGGGTGATAAAGCGTCCCAGACGGGCGGCAATTCTGACGGCCAGTGATTCCGGCTACGCAGGGGAGCGGGAGGATTTAAGTGGTCCCGCTATTCGGGAGATCCTGGAGGCAGGCGGCTATCAGGTGGTGCATACGGCGCTTCTGCCGGACGACCGGGAAAAGCTGGCGGCGGAGATGGCGCGGATTGCCGATGAGCAGGTGGCGGAGCTGCTTCTGACCACCGGGGGCACCGGATTTTCTCCCCGGGACTGTATGCCGGAGGCAACCATGGATATCGCGGAACGGATGGTTCCGGGAATCCCGGAGGCCATGCGGGCCTACAGCATGACCATTACTCCCAGAGCTATGCTGAGCCGGGCGGCTGCCTGCATTCGGAAGGGTACGCTGATCATCAATCTGCCGGGCAGTCCCAAGGCAGTCCGGGAATCCCTGGAATATATCCTGCCGTCCCTGGGACACGGACTGGATATCCTGACCGGGGAGGCGGCCAACTGTGCCCGAAAGTAAGCGGCCGGGAGAAGGCATTTCTCTGGTGGTGCTGGCGGGGGGAAAAAGCAGCCGTATGGGAAGCGATAAAAGCGATCTGCCCATCGGGGAAAGTACCTTTCTGGAATGGCAGATCCAAAAGGGTCGGGAACTGGGAATCACAGATATTCAGGTGTCCGGCTACCGGGGAGCATGCTGCAGTGCGCCGGTGACGCCGGATCGGTTTCCGGGGAAGGGACCGCTGGGAGGACTGGAAAGCTGCTTCCGTCTGGCGCGGGAGAGGCAGGTTCTGGTGCTGGGCGTGGATATACCGCTGGTTCCGGCGGAGGAGCTGGAAAGACTGATGAAGCGAAGCCTGGAAAAGGAGAAGAAAGCGGTGATTCTCAGACACAGGGGAAAGGAAGAGCCCCTGGCAGGCGTCTACGATAGGGATCTGGCAGATGAAATGCTGGCAGAGATCCGGGAGCGGAAGGGCTCGGTTTTCGCGTTTCTGAACCGGATTGGCTACGAGATCTGTGACAGCACCGCGCCGGAGGAATGCTTTGCCAACATGAACCGGCCGGAGGATTACCGGCGGATTATGCAAAAAAGTTAGCGAAGAGTAACCGATATGTTTTAGAAAACATGACGATTGCACAAAAATGACAAAAAAGTAACGGAGATAATTGTTGATTTTATACAAAAATGGCTGTATACTGTTAGTGTATTATTAGAACGGTTACAGCCGTTTTGTAGTTGGGTGAAACTAATGTAAGGAGGGTAAATATAGTATGCTTGATCAGTCCTATTACGCGAAAGCGGATGAGATCATGGATCAGTACGGCAGAAAGCCGGCGTCCCTGATTCCGATTATGCAGGAGATTCAGGGAGCGTACCGTTATCTCCCGGAGGAGCTTTTAAGCTATGTGGCAGATAAAATCGGGGTGACGGAGGCCAAGGCGTTCAGCGTCGCTACGTTCTATGAGAATTTTTCTTTTGACGCCAAAGGAAAGTATGTTATCAAGGTATGTGACGGAACTGCCTGTCATGTGCGGAAATCCATGCCGGTGCTGGAGGCCCTGTACGCAAAGCTGGGCTTAAGCAAGACCAAGAAGACCACAGATGACATGATGTTTACGGTGGAGACCGTATCCTGCCTGGGAGCCTGCGGACTTGCGCCCACCATGATGGTAAATGAAGAAGTGTATCCCTGCATGACGCCGGAGAAGGCGGCGGCAGTGATCGACCAGTTAAGAGGAGGTGCCGGAATTGATCCAGAATAAAGAACAGCTGCGTGAGCTTCATGAGGAAGCGGTACAGGAACTGAATTCTTATGACTGCCGTATTCTTGTCTGTTCCGGTACAGGTTGTATCGCCACCGGATCCAATAAGATCTACGACAGATTCTTGGAGATTACCGAGGACGCGCCGGGCGTAACCCTGGAATTTGTTCCCCACGACGAGAAGGAGCACCTGGGCGTAAAGAAGACCGGATGTCAGGGCGTCTGTGAGCTGGGTCCCCTGGTCCGTATCCAGAAAGGTCAGGATGTGGTTCAGTATGTGAAGGTACAGCTGGACGACTGCGCCGAGATTTTCGAAAAGAGCGTTCTGGGCAATGAAGTCGTAGAGCGTCTTCTTTATCAGAAGAGCGGCAAGGTCTGTAAGGGGCCGGACGATATTCCGTTTATCGCGAAGCAGACCCGTATCGTGTTAAAGAACTGTGGTAAGTTCGACGCGGAGTCCTTAAAAGAATACATAGCCAGCGGCGGCTTTGACGCGCTTCAGAAAGCCATGTTTGAGATGACGCCGGATCAGGTCATCGAGGAGGTAGACCAGTCCGGACTGCGCGGACGTGGCGGCGGCGGCTTCCCGGCAGGCAAAAAATGGATTCAGGTTGCCCGCCAGGCAGATCCGGTACACTATGTAGTCTGCAACGGCGACGAAGGCGATCCGGGAGCCTTCATGGACGGCTCCGTTATGGAGGGCGATCCCTACCGTCTGATCGAGGGTATGATGCTGGCAGCCTACGCAGTGCGCGCTGAGAACGGTTACATCTATGTACGTGCCGAGTACCCGAATTCTGTGGCAAGATTGAAGCATGCCATCGCCGTTCTGGAAGAGGCCGGACTTCTGGGCGATCATATCCTGGGCACAGATTTCAATTTCCATATGCATATCAATAAGGGAGCGGGAGCCTTTGTATGCGGCGAGGGCAGCGCCCTGACAGCCTCCATCGAGGGAAGCCGGGGTATGCCCCGTGTCAAACCGCCCCGTACGGTAGAGCAGGGACTGTGGGCGAAGCCGACGGTTCTGAACAACGTGGAAACCTACGCCAATGTTCCGGAGATTATTATGAAGGGACATGAGTGGTACCGCAGTATCGGTACGGAAGGGTCACCGGGAACCAAGACCTTCTCCCTGACCGGAAGTATCGAGAATACAGGCCTGATTGAGGTTCCCATGGGAACCACCTTACGCGAAATCATTTTCGATATCGGCGGCGGCCTGAAATCCGGCGCGGCCTTTAAGGCGGTTCAGATCGGAGGCCCCTCCGGCGGCTGTCTGACAGAGCAGCATCTGGACGTTCCCCTGGATTTCGATTCCGTCAAGAAGTACGGGGCCATCGTGGGCTCAGGCGGACTGGTTGTCATGGATGAGCATACCTGTATGGTAGAGGTGGCGCGTTTCTTCATGGGCTTTACCCAGAGGGAATCCTGCGGAAAATGTGGTCCCTGCCGGATCGGAACCAAGCGTATGCTGGAGCTTCTGGAGAAGATCGTGGACGGCAAGGGAGAGATGGAAGACCTGGAGAAGCTGGAGGAGCTGGGCCATTTTGTAAAGGACCGTTCTCTGTGCGGACTGGGAAAGAGCGCTCCCCTTCCGGTCTTAAGTACCATTCAGAACTTCCGGGACGAGTACATCGAGCATATCGTGGACAAGAAGTGCGTGGCTCATGTATGTAAGTCCATGCGCGTATACGAAATCGACCCCGACAAGTGTAAGGGCTGTACCAAGTGTGCCCGCAACTGTCCGGTGGACGCTATCAGCGGCCAGCGCAAAGAGCCCCATGTAATTGACGCTTCCAAGTGTATCAAGTGCGGAACCTGTCTGGAGAACTGCGCCTTTGATGCGGTCATTTTGAAATAGAATTACTGTTCACAGATACTATTCCGCGAGGTGTTTTGGCATGTATATGCCAAAATCCCGAGTTATTTAAGCGCGAAATTACGCAGTAATTTCTGTGCATCGCGAAGCGTATTACTGTGAACGTAGTGAACAGTAATAAAAGGAGGATGGATATGATTCATTTGACGATAGATGGAATCCCTGTAGAGGTGGAAAAGGGTACCACGATTCTGCAGGCCGCCAAGCAGATTGGCGTGAAGATTCCGACCCTTTGTTATCTGGAAAATGTGCTGCCCGATGGTTCCTGCCGTCTCTGTGTCGTGGAAGTAACCAACAATGGCAGAACGAAGTTTGATACGGCCTGTACCCTGCGTTGCTCCGAGGGCGACGAAGTACAGACCATGTCTGAAAAGGTTGTAAAATACAGAAAAGAGACCCTGGATCTTCTGCTGTCCGATCACCGGGTACACTGCTTCTCCTGTGAAGCCAACGGTGACTGTAAGCTGCAGGATTACTGCTTTGAGTACGGCGTAGAGAAGACCAGCTTCCCGGGCGAGATGAACAACGCGCCCATCGACGATACCAATAAGTTTTTCACCTACGATCCCAGCCTGTGTATTTTATGCCACAGATGTGTTAATACCTGTAAGGAAATCGTAGGACGCGGAGCTATCGATACCATGAACCGTGGATTCCAGTCCGTCATCGGCGCTCATTACAAGAATACCTGGAATGAGGGAATCTGTGAGTCCTGCGGTAACTGTGTGCAGGCCTGCCCCACCGGCGCCCTGACCATGAAGCGCAGAAAGAAATACCGCCCCTACCAGATCGACAAAAAAGTACTGACCACCTGTCCCCACTGCGCGACCGGCTGCCAGTATTATGTACTGGTGAAGGATGGCAAGGTAGTAGATACAGAGGCCTATAACGGCCCCTCCAACAAGGGACTGCTCTGCGTTAAGGGACGCAGCGGAAGCTTTGACTTTGCCCAGTCTCCGGAGCGTATCAAGTACCCGTTGATCAAAAATCAGGAAACCGGAGAATTTGAGCGGGCTACCTGGGACGAGGCACTGGATCTGGTGGCTTCCAAATTCATGGAGATCAAGAAGCAGTATGGCCCGGATTCCTTGGCTGGATTTGCCTGCTCCCGATCCCCCAACGAAGACATTTACATGGTACAGAAGATGGTCCGTACCTGCTTCGGTACCAACAATACCGATAATTGTGCCCGCGTCTGCCATTCCGCGTCCGTAGCAGGTCTGTATATGACCCTGGGCTCCGGCGCCATGACCAATCCCATCGAGGATATCACGAAGAACGCGGAAGTGATTATGCTGGTAGGCTCCAACCCGGAGGAGGCGCATCCGGTAGTCGGTATGCAGATTCGTCAGGCAGTGAAGAGAGGCTGCAAGCTGATCGTGGTGGATCCCCGTGATATCGGTCTGGCCAAGAAGGCGGATATTCATCTGAAGCTGAAGCCGGGTACCAACGTAGCCTTTGCAAACGGTATCATGCATGTCATTATCGAGGAAGGTCTGCAAGACGAGAAGTTCATCGCGGAGCGTACCGAAGGTTATGAGAAGATCCGGGAGATTGTAAAGGATTATACGCCGGAAAAGGTGGCGGAAATCTGTCATATCGATCCGGAAGAGCTGAGAAAAGCAGCGATTCTGTACGCCAAGGCTGACCGCGCGCCGATTATCTACTGTCTGGGTGTAACCGAGCACTCCACCGGTACCGAGGGCGTTATGTCCATGTCCAACATGGCAATGCTGGTAGGCAAGCTAGGACGTCCGGGCTGCGGCGTGAACCCGCTCCGTGGACAGAACAACGTACAGGGAGCCTGCGACATGGGTGCTTCCCCCACAGATTTCCCGGGCTACCAGAAGGTTGCCGCACCGGGCGTGGTAGAGAAATTTGAAAAGGCCTGGGGCGTTCCGCTGAGCCACAATGTGGGAACCCACGCAACCGACGTATTCCCCAAGGCTATCAATAAGGAGATTCGCGGTCTCTATATCTACGGCGAGGATCCGATTGTGACCGATCCGGATACCAATCACATTATCAAGGCGCTGAAGAGTCTGGACTTCTTCGTGCTTCAGGAGCTCTTTATGACAGAGACCGCCCAGTACGCAGATGTAATCCTTCCGGGCGTCAGCTATCTGGAGAAGGAGGGAACCTTTACCAACACCGAGCGCCGCGTGCAGAGAGTCCGCAAGGCGATCACCGTACCGGGTGAGATGCGTCTGGATACCGATATCATCATCGACCTGATGAACCGTATGGGTTATCCGCAGCCCCACCTGACCGCTGCTGAGATTATGGACGAAATTGCTTCTGTAACGCCCAGCTTCGGCGGCATCAGCCATGCCCGCCTGGACAGCGAAGAGGTGGGCGGCAAAGGCTTACAGTGGCCCTGCCCGACCAAGGATCACCCGGGCACCCCGATTATGCATGTGGGCAAGTTTTCGAGAGGCCTTGGCTGGTTCTACCCGGCTGAATATGTGCCTTCCGCAGAGCTTCCGGATGAGGAATACCCGATTATCCTGATGACCGGACGTATCCTGTATCATTACACCACCCGTGCCATGACCGGCAAGACGCCGGAGCTCATGGAGATTGAGGGACACTCCTTTATCGAGATGAACATCGTGGATGCGGAGAAGCTGGGAATCAAGAACGGAGACCGGGTTCGCGTATCCTCCAGACGAGGCAGCATCGAATCCACCGCCCGTGTGGGAACCAAGACCTCTCCGGGCGAGAGCTGGATGCCCTTCCACTTCCCGGATGGCAACGCAAACTGGCTGACCAACGCGGCTCTTGATAAATACGCGAGAATCCCCGAGTACAAGGTCTGCGCGATTAAGATTGAAAAAGCGTAAAATAAATTTTTCTGCCAGCAGTGTTTATCTGCTGGCAGTTTTTATGTGGATGCGTGTGCTGGTATTTTTGTTATATTAGAAAAAACACTCTGCCTGCAAACTGTAAAAAAGACGAAAAAACTGAAAAATAATCGACTTTTTATAAACAAAAAGCCAGAAAAAACAAAGAGTAAAGGATGAATAGGTGTATATATTTAATGATTTCCGCAATAATTATGACAAAACTTAGTATTCTTGCACAAATCCTGCACTGATATAATGGATACATGTTAAGAAGGTGAAAGAAAATGGATTTGAACCCCAGAGAAATTATTTTTATTCAACATTTGTTGGAAGAAAAACAATATCGACCGTTAAGTTTCTATGCGCAAAAGATAAATGTTACAGTACGAACGCTTCGTACAGACTTAAAAAATATAGAGGAATGTTTTAAAACGATAGGCATAAGACTGGAGCGGAAAAGTGGCCGGGGGATTTTATTGGAAGAGGACGCAAAAGAAAGAGTAGAGCTTCAGCAAAATATATTTACGAACAGGCAGAATAAGAATTGTTTGACGCCCGTTGGAAGAAGAAGGGAAATATTATATGACCTCTTAACTGAAACAGACAGTTCTTTTTCCATTCAAAAATTATCGGAAAAATTTTATGTCAGCCCTGCAAGTATTGTAAATGACTTAAAATATATTGAAAAGTGGCTGAACCATCATGGATTGCAATTATTGCGCGGTACAGCAGGTACGAAAGTTGAGGGAGGTGAGACTCAGGTACGAAAGGCCATCGTAGATTTTATTGAGGGAAATGGGTTTGAAAATACGATGCAGCTACAGAAGCTTGACTCACAGAAAATTGAGCGGATGACGGTGGAAAGCCTGTTAACTTTTTTCGGGACGCAGGATATGCATTTTATGGAGGGAGTGCTGAATTCTCTGGAGAAGAGATGCGGGAATATAATGTTTACGCGTCAGGCCCCTACTCCTCTTCCTGTAGTTGGAGGACATGAGATTGCAGGAGAGATAGCCGGGATTGGAAGCGGTGTTGATAAGGACGAATATGAAGTTGGGAAAAAGGTTGCGGTTCGACTCATCAGCAGCTGCGGAAAGTGCTATTACTGCAGACACGGAGAAGAAAATCTGTGTACAAATATCAACGGCGGAAAGAGCAGGCAGTCAGAAATCCCTGGTTCAGGCGGTCTGGGGCAATATGTAACAGTTCCTGTTCAGAAAATCTGGGATATTCCGCAGGATTTACCGGTAGAAAGAGCGGTATTTGCCGAGCCTTTAGCTTGTGTTTTGAACAGTATTGAGAAAGGAAAAATCCAACTTGGAGATGACGTAGTGGTAATTGGTGGCGGTATTATGGGTATGCTGCATATAATGTGCGCGAAGCTTTCCGGTGCCCGTGTTACACTTTCCGAACCGGATCCAGAACGGAGAAAGATTGCAGAAGAGCTGGGATGCGATTATACAATCAATCCGATGGAAATGGATCCTGTAGAGTTTGTGAAAAAAATTACTAAAAATATTGGAGCAGAGGCAGTCTTTAACACAACTCCTATTTCCGCAGTGGCCGCACAGGCTATTCAGATGGTTGCGCCCATGGGAAGAGTTGTCATGTATTCATCGCAGCACCCGGATAAACCGGTAGAAGTAAGTCCCAACTGGTTACATAAAACAGAAGTGATTGTTACAGGCGCTGTAAGTCCGAGCGTTCGTTCCTTTGATCGTTCTGTCAATTTGATTTCTAAAAATTTGATTGACACCAGCAGACTTGTATCGGGTGTATTTGATTATCATGATGGAACGGAGGCGTTTGAAGCAGCGATTCGTCCGGATACATTCCGGATTGTTGTGAAATTTGCATAATTATGAAACGGACGATAGTTATGGAAATGGGACTTCATGTTGGGCCGAGCTATGAACTGTCAAAACTTGCAAAAAAATATCCGTGTAAAATCAGTGTAAAGACACGTCATGGGGTGTTTAATGTTAAGTCAGGATTACAGTTGTTACAGGCTGGTTTGGAGCCATATGAGACGGCAGAATTTTATTATGACGGAATAGGTGAAGAAGAAGCTGATAAAGCAATAGAAGATTTTTTACAGCAGTTCTTTTGCGATGAGGAGGAAAAAAGATGTTGATTTCAATGAAATATACTCTGAATGAAGCCAGAGAGAAGCATTATTGTGTTCCGGCTCTTGGCATCGGAAATGAGCATAATTTAAGAGCGTGTCTGAGCGCGGCAGAGGCGAAAAGATCACCGGTTATTTTGCTGGTAATGTATGGAAATAATCCGGATATAGAGTATTTTGGAAGGATTGCCACAGACCTGGCCAGAAGAGCTACGGTTCCCGTATCGATAATTCTGGATCATGGAGCAAAATATGAGCATGCGGTGGCGGCAATTCGAGCAGGCTTTACAGATGTGATGCTTGATTGTTCTTCTTTGCCTTATGAGGAAAATGTGGCTCAGGTAAAAGAAGTTGTGAAAGTGGCACATGCAGTTGGAGTTGGTGTAGAAGCTGAGCTTGGTCATGTGGGGAGTGGTTCAGCTGGAACAGAACTAAACGGAGAAGGTGCAGGAGACAGCGTATTTACGGATCCGCAGGAGGCTGTTAAATATGTGAAAGAAACTGAGGTCGATGCCCTTGCTGTGTCAATCGGAACAGCTCATGGCGCATACAAGGGTATTCCGCAGCTGCAGTTTGAGTTACTGCGGGAGCTGAGAGAAAAAGTATCGGTTCCGCTGGTTCTTCACGGTGGTTCAGGAACAGGAGATGAAAATCTGGCCAAAGCCTGTAAAATGGGTATTTGCAAATTGAATATCGCATATGATTTATATCGAGGAGGTATTGACAATTTGTTATCCCATGATGTATCTGGTAATGGCGCCTACGGATTATATAAATTTTTAGCTCAGGGAATGCAGGAAGCTGCAGAACATGCAATGGAAATTTGTGGCCCGATTGGTAAAGCCTGAGCTGAAGGAGGCTGAATATGGTTTCTGGAAAGGTAGTTGTTGTTAATCCTACGGGATTACATGCAAGGCCTGCAGCTAAATTTGTTACAGAGGCAAAAAAATACAAAAGTACGATAACCATTAAGAAAAATGATAAAACCATAAATGGAAAATCGATTATTCAAATTATGTCTGCCGGAATCTCAGCAGGAGTAGAGATTCTAATTGAAGCAGAAGGACCGGATGAGGAAGTTGTTGTAAGAGATTTGATTGGGTTAATTGATTCCGGTTTTGGGGAAATTTGATTTCTGTTAAATAGAAAATAGCTCTGTTAAAATAGCCGTAGCAGAAAGAAATTGTAGAGATTTCGGTTTTGCTGCGGTTGTTTTTGGTTGCGTCATTCTATATGCCTGCGGATTGAAATTTATTACTTTAAAAAGCATATTATTTATGCTATAGTTATATACAGCGCCGCAGTGCGCGGTAATTTGCGCAGGCAGAGGAGAGAAAAAGTTATGCCGATTAAAGTACAGAGTGATTTGCCGGTAAGGGCAATTTTGGAACAGGAAAATATTTTTGTTATGGATGAAACCCGGGCGCTGAGCCAGAATATCCGTCCGTTGAAGATCGGAATTCTGAACCTGATGCCCTTAAAGGAGGACACAGAGCTTCAGATTTTACGTTCCCTGTCCAATACGCCGCTGCAGCTGGATATTACCTTTATCACGGTCAGCAGCCATGAGTCCAAAAATACGGCACAGAGCCACATCAATAAATTTTACGAGCCCTTCTGCGAGGTAAAGAAGCGCCGCTTCGACGGCCTGATCATCACCGGAGCGCCGGTAGAGCAGATGGAATTCGAAGAAGTAGATTACTGGGACGAGCTGGTAGAGATTATGGACTGGGCCGATGCCCACGTAACGTCCACCTTCTTTATCTGCTGGGGAGCCCAGGCAGCCATGTACCATTTCTATGGCCTGAAGAAGCGGCTGCTGCCCCAGAAGCTGTTCGGACTCTACCGTCATCAGGTAGAAAACCGCAAGGAGCCTCTGGTGCGCGGCTTTGACGATGAATTTTACGCGCCCCATTCCAGACATACGACCGTGGACGCGGAAGAAATCCGCGCCTGCAAAGAGCTGACCGTTCTGGCGGAATCCGATGAGGCCGGCGTCTTTATCGCCATGGCAGAGGAAGGCCGCAAGATCTTTGTGTTCGGACACCCGGAGTATGACCGCCTGACCCTGGAGAAGGAGTATATGCGGGATAAGAACAAGGGCCTGGATATCCAGCTGCCCAAAAACTATTTCCCGAGCGATGACAGTGACAACCGCCCGCTTCTGATGTGGAGAGCCCATGCCAACACCCTGTATACCAACTGGATCAATTACTATGTATACCAGAATACCCCGTATGAGTGGGATGATGAGGAGTAACTGAAAAAAATAAGAAGGAAACAGAAAGAAGGAGCTGCTGCTCCATAGGTGAGTAATCATCTATGGAGCAGCAGCTCCGGTTTAATATTGCAGAGAAAATTTTTTACTGAATAGGTTCGAAATCCACAGCGCCATGCTTGCACAGCGGGCAGATGATATCCTCCGGAAGCTCGTCACCTTCGTAGATATATCCGCAGACCTTGCAGACAAAGCCCTTTTTGCCTTCTGTTTCCGGCTTCGGTTTTACGTTCTGCTGATAATAGGTATAGCTCATGGTTTCCCGATCGCTCATGACGCGGGCTTCGGTAACGCTGCAGATGAACATACCATGGGTACCCAGGTCTACATACTGCTCCACCTTCAGGGACATAAATGCGTTGATATACTGATCCAGGAATACCAGTCCATTTCCGGAGCGGTTGATTTTCTCGCCTGCGAACTTATCCACGGTCCGTCCGGACTGGAAGCCGAACTGCTGGAATACGGAGAAGGGCGCGTCCACGGACAGGCAGTTTACGTTCAGAATTCCGGTCTGCTGGATGACATGATGGGAATAGTTGGCTTTATTGATATTGACTGCCACGCGGTAGGGGTTGTCAGTCAGCTGGGTTACGGTGTTTACAATCAGGCCGTTGTCCTTCTTCCCGTCATGGGAGGTTACCACATAGAGTCCGTATCCGATACGGAAGAGGGCGGTCATATCATTTTTATTTGCCAGGGAATTATCTTTTGCGATATATTCCTTGCAAAGCTCGTCGGTCATGGCGTTGATCTGGCTGCGGTTTTCCGCCTTTACTGCGGACCAGATGTGGACGGAGTTTTTCAGCCAGGTGATGTTGCGGCATTCCGCCAGCATGTTTTTCATGATTTTGGCAGCCATAGGAGCCCAGGTGCCGTTTTCAATGAGACCTACCGTGCGGTTCTGGAAATTGTGCTCCACCAGACGGGTGATAAAATCATTCATAAACGGATAGAGGCTTGCATTGTAGGTTGTAGTTGCCAGAATCAGCTTGGAGTAACGGAACGCGTCGCTGAGGGCCTGGGACATATCGTCCCGGGCGAGATCGTAGACCACAACCTTCGGACAGCCCTTGGACTTCAGTTCGTCAGCAAAGAGAGAAACCGCAGCCTTGGTGTGTCCGTATACGGACGTATAGGCGATCACAATGCCGTCGTCCTCCGGTTTGTAGGAAGACCAGGTATCGTAGAGACTGATATAATGTCCCAGATCCTCGGTCAGCACCGGACCGTGAAGCGGACAGATTTTCTCAATATCGAGGGTGGCTGCCACCTTCAGAAGCTTCTGGACCTGAGCGCCGTATTTTCCCACAATGCCGATAAAATATCTTCTTGCCTCGTCATCCCAGGGCTCTTCTGCGTCCAGAGCGCCGAATTTGCCGAAGCCGTCAGCGGAGAAAAGAACCTTTTCCGTGCTGTCATAGGTGACCATAACCTCCGGCCAGTGCACCATGGGCGCGAATACGAAGGTAAGCTGATGATATCCCAGTGAGAGGGTACCGCCGTTGCTCATTTCGATCTTCTGACCCTCCAGGTCAAGCTCGAAGAAGTTGGTGATCATCTGGAAGGCTTTTGCGGTGGCAACTACGGTAGTATCCGGATAAACCTTCAAAAAGTTGGCAATATTTGCGGCATGATCCGGCTCCATATGCTGGACAATCAGATAATCCGGCTTCCGATCCCCCAGAACCTGCTGGATATTGTCCAGCCACTGATGGGTGAAGCCCGCGTCAACGGTGTCCATGACGGCGATTTTTTCATCGAGGATTACATAGGAATTATAGGACATTCCGTTGGGTACCCGGTACTGGCCTTCGAAAAGGTCGACCTGGTGATCGTTTACGCCTACATATTTGATGGTGTCTGTGATTTTCATAGCTGATACCTCCGGTTTTTACTTGATGGTGAAGCGGTGTTCTTAACTTGTTAAAATAATAACATACAATGGAAAATAATTCTGTTGCAAAAGTCACAAAAAGCGCGATATAATAGAAAAAAGGAGAATTGATATGGCACAGATTACGCTTTTTAAGGATATTCTTCCCGAAGAGCAGGAAAGAATGCGCATCTGCTTTCGGGCAAAGGAAATGTGTTTTCAGAATAACGAGACCATTCTGGAATACGCAAGCTCCATGAATCAGATTGGGGTGATCCTGTACGGACGGGCGGTTTTATATTATTGCGATGAAGAAGGAAATCAGTATCTGATCGACGAACTGAAAAAGGACGCGGTTTTCGGAGAGCCCTTTCTGCTTCCGGCGGATTCACAGAATTATTATGTGAGGGCAGAGGAAGAGACCGGGGTACTGTTCATTCAGTACGAGCATGTGATCAAAAGGTGTGAGAATGCCTGCCGGCATCACAGCCAGATGGTCAGCAATCTTCTTCAGATGATTGCCCTGCAGTCCCGGCAGCAGGTGCAGCGAATTTTTGTCCTGTCAAGAACCACAACCAGGAAGAAGCTTCTGGCATATCTGGAAAGCCTTTCTGAGGAGCTGCACAGCCGGAAGATCCGGATTCCCATGTCCTATACAGAGCTGGCCCAGTACCTCAGTGTGGACCGAAGCGCCATGACGAGAGAAATGAAGAGCCTGGAGAACGAGGGAATGCTGGTAAAGAATGGGCGGACGGTCTGTCTGAAATGGTAAAAAGAATGGAAACCATACCCAAAATGTAAAATTTGTGTTATAATATAGCATTAAATGACATCTGGAGGGGGAAGGTAGAAAGTGTCCTTAAAAGTAAGAGAAATATTGGAGCTGGCTGAGGCGAAGGGATGCTCACTGGCAGCCGGAAAGGGCGGGCTTGACCGTGTAGTCCGTTTTGTTGACTGTATGGAAATACCGGACATGAAAGCGTGGATGCGGCCAAATGTCTTCTATATTACAACCGGATATACCTATAGCAATTCAGAGAAAGAAATTATCCAGTTAATCCGAGATTTGTACGACGCCAAGGCGGCAGCCCTGGCGACAAAATATAAATACATCGGCTGTTCCCTGGAAGCAGCCATTAAGGTGGCGGATGAATTGCAGTTTCCGCTGATTCTGTGGCCGGAGGATCTTCCTTTTATAGAGATGAATTATCTTGTAATGGAGGCGCTTATCAAGTCGCAGAATAATCTGATGGATTCCATGCAGTCCCGGATTAAACGATATAATCAGCGGGAAATGGATCAGAGGTTATTTGTGGATCTTCTGACCGGCAATATCGCCCACGACGAGGAAGAAAATTACAGGCTCAAGGAACAGAGGTGGCCCCTGCCGCCTTATCAGATTATTTATATCGAGGTTGACCGGATCAAGCAGAAGCTGCATGAGCTTCGGGAGGAAGAAGCTCAGGAGCGGATTGAAAAGATAGAAAATCTGATAAGGGAGGCCTTTGCCGGAGAGCAGGTGGTTGTCCTGTCCAACAACGGAACCTTTCAATGTATCCTGAAGCGGACCGGGGATAAGGAGATCGGGGCGGATTATTTTGAAGCCATACAGAGTGAGATCTGTGAAAAAACAGGATACAGGGCGACCATAGGCGTGTCGAGGGCGGAGGATACTTATAAAAGATTCGGACAGGCCTATCAGGACGCAAGGGACGCGGTGGAAATCGCCGTATGTCAGAACCTGGAGTCCAGGGTGCTCTGTATCGAAGATGCCGGTTTCTGGAAAATTTTGAAAAAAATCAGCAAGCAGGATATGTGCCGGGAATTTGTGGAAGAAAAGCTGAACGCGTTTATTGAATACGATCAGGAGAATGAGAGAGAACTTCTGGAGACGCTGGAGGCTTTGGTCAACAATCTGGGAGCCAGGAATGTGACGGCAAACGCGCTGCATTTACATCGGAATACGCTGATATACCGGATTAAGAAGATTGAAAATCAGACAGGCTATGACTTGTCTGATCCCAACAGCATCCTGGAGCTTGCGTTTGCGCTCCGGATTATGAAATTTATGAAATAAAGGGCAGATGAAAAAGAAAACAGGCAGGCTTTTACCGGACAGGGAAGTCTGCCTGTTTTTGTAAAAATACAACAACTTAAAAATGTAACAATATGAAAAAACTCCGTCGAAATGTATAGATTATCATTTGCAAGTGAGAACCGTTGTGCATGGTGCATAAAAAACAGGGGGTTTATGGTGCGCAGGGAGCGTCGACATGAAAAGGAAAAATAGCAAGAGCTGAATGATCTTTTGGAAATCTGGATCCCATGGTACTGGAGGTTTCGGAAGATTATTTTACTGAAACGGAGGAAAAAGATGTGAAACAGAGAACGGGTACTGTAAATTGTATGATTGTAACGCTTATCCTTTGCATTATTGCGGAGCTGATTGGACCGTTGCAATTCAAGGTAATGGGAGTCGATGTAAAGATCCTGACCATGATTTGGGTTATCATTATGGGAATTTTATTATCCCCATCACTTCTGGGAAAAGTAATCCCGCCGCTTAAGAAAGTTATCGGCCACCTGAGATCAGCCGTGCACCCTACTTACTGTCCCTGACCTTATACCCCCTGGGCATCATGTTCGGTATCAGTGCAGGACCGAAGGTCGGAATCGTGCTTCAGGCAGGTCCGGCTCTGCTGCTGCAGGAGTTGGGTAACCTGGCAACTATGCTGATTGCGCTGCCCTTAGGTCTGCTGATTGGACTGGGAAGAAGTGCGGTTGGTGGAACCTTCTCCCTGTGTCGTGATACCGCGCTGGGAATTATCGGAGATAAGTACGGTCTGGAGTCCAGAGAAGGTATGGGAACTCTGGGAACCTACATCAGCGGAAGTGTATTCGGAACCTTATTCTACTCTTTCCTGGCACCCGTCGGCCTGCTTCTGGGATTCCACCCCTTCGCACTGGCTATGGCGTCCGGAATGGGAAGTGCGTCCATGATGAACGCAGCTACCGCTGCCCTTACCAGTGCTGCCCCGGCTATGTACTCTGAGCAGATTCTCGCATATTCAGCAACCAGTGGACTTCTGACTGCTGTAACGGGTGTGTATGTTGAGATGTTCGTGGCATTACCGCTGGCTAACTGGTATTATAAGCGCGTAAATCCGGGTATCGAGCGCTTTAGACAGAGAGTATTTAAGAAAGCACCGGAGGGAGAGGTATAAAATGGAAGCTGCAAAGGAAAAATCACTGCTTGAAACTATTTTAGAGCAGATTAAAATTATTGTCGTTATTTATGGAATCGTCATTGTGGTTCATATGGTTTCTATGGGAACCCCGCTTCCGGGTCTGCTGAAGTCAACCGTAGTAAGCTTTATCATGGTTGCAATCGCAATCGTTCTGAAGAACGTGGTAAAGAAACCGAATCTTCCGGGATTTGCGTGGGCTACCCTGGTGGCATTTGTTTTAACACTGCCGATCTCCCCGCTTTCCGATACGATCGTTGAGTTGATGAGCGCATACAGCTTCGGTCTGGTGGGAATCCCGCTGCTGAGCTTCGCGGGAATCGCGGTAGGAGAGCAGCTGGAGGTATTCAAGAAGCTGAGCTGGAAGATTGTAATTATTTCTTTCGTAGTTATGGCGTCTACCTATTTTGGTTCCGCAGCAATTTCCAATATTATTCTGGCTGCAAAGGGACTGATTTAATATAACATTTTGTGAAATTTTGAACAGTAACAGGAAATCCTGCGGGGATTTCCTGTTATAATAAAATTCAAATGAAATGGAGAGAAGCATATGGAGACATTAGAGACATTAAAACAGGAAATCAGTACACTTGCAGATGCAAGACAGGAAGAGTTTGAGAAGGTATGTAGCTATATTTTTGAGAATCCGGAGCTGGCGTTCAAGGAATATAAGGCTCAGGAAGCACTCTGTAAGCTTCTGGAAAGCAATGGATTTGAAGTAAAACGTGGAATTTCTGAACTGCCCACCTCTTTTGAGGCAGTATATGATACCGGAAAACCGGGCAAGACCGTAGCTCTGATGGGAGAGTATGACTGTCTTCCGGAAATCGGACATGGCTGTGGCCATAACATCATCGGAACCTCTGCGGCAGGAGCCGGCATCGTATTAAAAGAGGTTATGGAAAAGCACGGAATTGGCGGCGTGTTAAAGGTATTAGGCACACCGGCTGAGGAAAAGGGAAGCGGAAAAGCTATCATGGTTCGTCACGGCGTATTTAAGGGAATCGACACAGCGCTTCTGATGCATCCGACCGAGGCGTCCATGCCGGATGATATTTCCTTCGCATGCGTTACCCTGGAGTTCACCTTCAAGGGAAGTCCTGCACATGCAGCAGCATTCCCGTGGAAGGGAGCAAATGCTCTGAGCGGCGTACAGCTGATGTTCCACGCAGTTGATATGATGAGACTGCATTTCAAGGATTTCAGCCGTGTACATGGAATCATCACCGAGGGTGGTACCGCGCACAATACCATAACTGCAGAGGCAAAGGCTGTATTTAACATCCGTGCTCTGGAGTATGAGTATATGATGGAGCTGGTTGACATCATTAAGGACTGCGCAAGGGGTGCTGCAATCGCTACCAGAACAGAGGTTGAAGTACAGCAGTTAGATGAGGTTGTCAAGGATATCCGCAACGATAAGAGAATGGTTGACTATGTACGTAAGAACATGGAGTTCATCGGCGAGGATTACATCGAGCGTGATTTGACCCAGGGTATCGGTTCTACAGACGTAGGAAACGTATCTCATGAGATTCCGACCATTCAGTTCTATGTAAGACTGAAAGAGAATGTGGGAACACATACCAAGGAATTTGCTGAGGCAGCAGGCGGAGAAGAAGGAAAGCGTACCTTACATCAGGCTGTAAAGCTGTTGGCGATGAGTGCGTTAGACGTATTTAACGAATAATCCAATCCAACTATGAGAAACACGCTCCGCGAGTTTCTCAAGTTATCGCGGCAGTCGCCAAGGTCTCGTGCAAGCACGGACTTTGGCTCGTTGCTCGCGTAAATAAAAAAGCAGCGCGTCCTGTGAAATGGGCGCGCTGCTTTTTTAAACCTTAAAATTTTAAAACCGATGGCTCAGGAAAAAATATCCTGCCGCCTGCAAAACCAGGATAGCCGGCATTCCGATTACAAAATACCAATGCCTGGTTTTGTGACGGAAGAGCTGCATACCGGCGATGGCGCCGACGCTGCCACCCAAAAGAGCAGAGAGAAACAGGGTTTTCTCAGGAATCCGCCATTTGTGACGGCGGGCTTTTTCCTTGTCAATGCCCATCAGGGCGAAGGCAAAGAGGTTGATAAGAAGCAGATACATCGTAACAGGTGTAGAAAACTCCATAAGATTCCTCCCGGAAATATCATTTTGATAAGGGCTTTTCCCCTTTTAACAGCTTAAGCATACCACAATTATAAAGATTTTGTAAAGAATCTCGGATTTCCGGCGGCCCCGGTTGACAAGACACCGAGGGTTTCATATAATATTATCATTAAGCATTTTGCGCATTTTATATATGTATAGAAAAAGGAGAGTAATATTTTACTATGGGTACATACCTTACCATCATGGTAGTCTGTCTGGTACTGTCAAGCTTTTTTTCCGCCACAGAGACGGCGTTCTCTGCAATGAATACCACGAAGCTGAAGACGCTGGCAGAGAAGGGCAACAAGAACGCGGCGCTGGTCTGCAGACTGGACGAGCAGTATGATAAGCTGATTTCCACCGTTCTGATTGGCAATAATATCGTAAATATCGCCATGGCGTCTGTGGGAACCGTACTGTTTACCATGAAATACGGAGATATGGGCGCGACCATTTCCACGCTGGTGGTGACGATTGTAGTATTGATATTTGGAGAGATTTCCCCGAAAAGTATCGCAAATAACTGCCCGGAGCAGCTGGCTATGTTTGCCGCTCCTGTGGTGCAGATCCTGATCTGGATGTTCCTGCCGCTGAACGTTCTGTTTGCCGGCTGGCAGAAGCTGCTGACGAAGATTTTTCATCTGGAGCCCAGCGCCAAGATGTCTCAGGAGGAGCTGCTGACTCTGGTAAATGAGGTACAGGAGGACGGAACCATCGATGAGGACGAGGGCGGACTTCTGAGAAATGCCATTGAGTTTTCCGATCAGGAGGCCCGGGATATTCTGATTCACCGGACGGATCTGGCGGCTCTGCCGATCACAGCCACCAAGGACGAAATTGCGGAGATGTTCACCGAGACCAAGTTCTCCCGTCTGCTGATTTACCGGGATACCATCGACGATATTCTGGGAACCATCCACCGGAAGGATTTCTATGTGGGGCGTGGAATTACGGAAAAGGAAGTGAAGGATATCATTTCCCCGGCTATCTATGTTCTGGAGAGCGAGCCTATCCGGATGATTCTGAAGAAGCAGCAGAAGGCCAAGACCCATGTGGCGGTGGTCGTGGACGAATACGGCGGAACCTGCGGCATTGTCACCATGGAGGATATCCTGGAGGAGCTGGTAGGCGAGATCTGGGACGAGCATGAGGAGGCGGAGGTGTTGCTGCGCCGGATTGCGCCGGATACCTATCTGGTCGATGCTTCTATGGATTTTGAGGAATTCGCGGAGTATTTTAAGCTGAATGACGAGTCTGAGATGGTATCTGTCAGCGGCTGGGTTATGGAGCAGTTTGGCCGGGTACCGGAGCAGGGCGACCAGCTGACTTACAAGGGGCTGGAAATCGAGGTAACCAAGGTGGATAATCACCATGTAGACGAGATTCGGGTAAAACAGACGAATGTGGAGACCGATGAGGACTCCGAGGAGAAATAAAGAGGGATTCTATGTCAGTTTGTGAGTTATGTCCCCGCGACTGCCGCGCCGATCGTGAAAACGGTCGGCGCGGTTTTTGCGGAGTGACGGGAAAAACTATCAAATGCGCCCGAGCGGCGCTTCATATGTGGGAGGAGCCCTGCATCTCCGGGGGAAGCGGTTCCGGAGCCGTCTTTTTCAGCGGCTGTCCGCTGCGGTGCGTCTATTGCCAGAACCGGGACATCGCCGGTGCGGAGCGGGGCGAGAATATCACCGTAGAGCGGCTGGCGGAGATTTTTCTGGAGCTTCAGGCAAAGGGAGCGGCCAATATCAATCTGGTGACGCCTACCCACTACACGCCGGAAATTGTGGAAGCGGTGGGGCTGGCCCGGAAGCAGGGTCTGAAGCTTCCGATGGTATACAACTGCAGCGGTTATGAAAAGGTGAGCACCCTGAAGCTTCTGGAGGGCGTCGTGGATATCTATCTGACGGATTTTAAGTATCTGGATCCGGAGGCGGCGGGGAAGTATTCCCATGCGCCGGATTATCCCGAGATTGCAAAGGCGGCCCTGGGGGAGATGGTGCGCCAGGTGGGCGCGGCAGACTTTGACCGGGCAGGCATGATGAAAAAAGGCGTGATCGTCCGTCATCTTCTGCTTCCGAACCACCTGAAAAACGCGAAGGCAGTGGTGGAATATGTATTTGAAACCTATGGGGATCAGGTATATCTGAGCCTGATGAACCAATATACGCCCTTATCCGGCATGGAAGAGTGGCCCGAGCTGAACCGCAGGGTGACCAGGCGGGAGTATGAGCGGCTTCTTGATTATACCATTTCCCTGGGCGTGGAAAATGCCTTTATCCAGGAGGGAGAGACGGCGAAGGAAAGCTTCATACCGGCCTTTGACTGCGAGGGCGTGCTGCCGGATCCGGAAAAAAAGGGGCAGATATAAGGTTTTTTAAGAAAAATTTATAGAATGTTCATTGATTCCTGAAAAAGAAAATGCTATTCTTCTGTTTAAGAAAACGCTGAAAAGACAGGAGATAAGGATGAAAGAAGTCAAGAATAACAAAAAACCGTTTATATTTTATTATACTCTCGTGATTGTCATCATGATTCTGCTGAATATGTTCGTCTTTCCGAGAGTGCTTACTCCGGCGGTGAAGGAGGTAGGCTATGACACCTTCCTGACCATGCTGGACAAGGAGGAGATCAAGCAGGTTCAGGTGGAGGACAACCAGATTATCTTTTCGGATAAGTCGGATCCGGTCAAATATTATAAAACCGGCGTTTTCAACGACCCGGAGCTGGTCAACCGTCTGACGACCGCGGGGGTCGAGTTCGGTACGGAGATCGTAGAGGAGCCGTCTATCTGGAGTTCTATGCTGATGTCTCTGGTGCCCTTCATTATCATGATTGTCCTCGGTCAGATACTGATTCGCAACATGAATAAGAAAATGGGCGGAATGATGGGCGGCAACGCCATGACCTTCGGAAAAAGCAACGCCAAGATCTATGTGGAATCCACCACCGGCATTAAATTTTCGGATGTGGCCGGCGAGGACGAGGCAAAAGAGGTGCTGACAGAGATTGTGGATTTCCTGCACAATCCGGCCAAGTATACGGAGATCGGAGCCACCATGCCCAAGGGCGCGCTTCTGGTAGGCCCTCCGGGAACCGGTAAAACCCTGCTTGCCAAGGCAGTGGCCGGCGAGGCCAATGTACCCTTCTTCTCCATCTCCGGTTCGGAATTTGTGGAAATGTTCGTGGGCATGGGTGCGGCCAAGGTGCGGGATTTGTTTCAGCAAGCCAATGAAAAGGCGCCCTGTATCGTGTTCATCGATGAGATTGATACCATCGGAAAGAAGCGTGACGGCGGCGGAATGGGCGGAAATGACGAGCGGGAGCAGACCCTGAACCAGCTTCTGACGGAGATGGACGGCTTTGACGGCCGTAAGGGTGTTATGATTCTGGCGGCAACCAACCGTCCGGAATCCCTGGATCCTGCTTTGCTGCGTCCTGGTCGTTTTGACCGGAGAGTGCCGGTAGAGCTGCCGGACCTGAAGGGACGGGAGGATATCCTGAAGGTTCATGCCCGGAAGGTACACATGGGCGACGATATTGATTTCAACGCCATTGCCCGGGCTGCCGCAGGCGCGTCCGGCGCGGAGCTGGCTAATATCATCAACGAGGGCGCTCTGCGGGCAGTGCGTCAGAATCGCAAATACGTGACCCAGAGTGATCTGGAGGAGAGCGTAGAGGTGGTAATCGCAGGCTATCAGAAGAAGAATAAGGTGCTCTCCGATAAGGAGAAGCTGATTGTAGCCTACCACGAGGTGGGACACGCCCTGGTGGCGGCTCTGCAGACCCATTCTGCCCCGGTTCACAAGATTACCATTATTCCCCGTACCTCCGGGGCGCTGGGCTATACCATGCAGGTGGAGTCCGGCGAGCATAACCTGATGAGCAAGGAGGAGATCGAGAATAAGATTGCCACCTTTACCGGCGGCCGTGTGGCAGAGGAGCTGATATTCCACTCCATTACCACAGGAGCCTCCAATGATATCGAGCAGGCTACCAAGCTGGCCCGGGCTATGATTACCCGCTTCGGTATGACAGAGGAGTTTGATATGGTAGCCATGGAGACGGTCAATAACCAGTATCTGGGCGGCGATACCTCCCTGGCCTGCTCGGCGGAGACAGCCGCACTGATTGACAAAAAGGTAGTGGAAGTGGTTAAGCGTGAGCATGAGAAGGCCAGAAAGCTGCTGTGCGAGAATATGCCCAAGCTTCATGAGATTGCGAAATTCCTGTACGAGAAGGAGACGATTACCGGGGAAGAATTTATGGAGATTCTGAACCGGAAAGAGGAGACTGTGGCAGACAGGCAGTAACAGGATATCACAAGGACTGTATAAATAGGAAGAGACACGTCAGGCGTCCGGACAGAAAATAAAGGCTGTCCGAACGCCTGTTTTGTGTTATAATAGAAAAAGCTGAAATCATATGGACTAAAAACAGGGAGTAAGACAGACACTATGGCACGAGGCAGAAAAAAAACAAAAAAACAGGCAAAGAAGTTCCTGCTGGCGGTAATTGCGCTGGTACTGGCGGCTGTTTATCCGGTGCAGGAGCAGCTCACAAAAGAAACAGGCGGCACGGTGGTATCGGACGGTTCCACGCTGGAGGTTCATTACCTGGACATCGGTCAGGGCGACTGTACGCTGATACGAAACGGCGAGCACGCCATGCTCATTGACGCAGGCAATAACAGCAAGGGAACCCAGGTACAGGCGTATCTGGAGCACCAGGGGATAGACCATCTGGATTATGTGATTGGCACCCATCCGGATGCGGATCACATCGGCGGACTGGATGTGATCCTTTACAAATTCGACTGTGATACCATTCTCATGCCGGATTACAGCAAGGATACCAGAACCTACGAGGACGTGATACAGGCTGTCAGGGAGAAGGATTACAGCATTACGTATCCGGTGGCGGGTACTGTCTATGCGCTGGGGGAAGCGCAGGTTACGGTTGTGTGTCCGGTGAAGGACGATTACGGAAGCAACGCCAACGATTATTCCGTGGGAGTGCAGGTGCAGTTTGGTGAGAATAGCTTCTTATTTACCGGCGACGCGGAGGAGCATTCCGAAGAGGATATGGTGGAGAGCGGCGAAGTGCTGCAGGCAGACGTTTACAAGGCGGCCCACCATGGCAGCCGTACAGCCAGCACGGAGGAATTCTTACAGGCGGTGCAGCCTTCCTATGCAGTCATCAGCTGCGGTGAGGGCAACACCTACGGACACCCCCATGCGGAGGTGCTGAATCGGTTCCGGGAAATGGGAATCCAGATCTTCCGGACCGATGATCAGGGTACGGTCGTGGCCGTGTCAGACGGACAAAATATCACCTTCAATATGTCCCCGTCCGATAACTGGACGCCGGGAGAACCGAAGGGAAAATAGAGGGAGAAGGCTATGGAACAGATTGAAGACAAGAAACAATTTGCGGTGCTGATTGATTCAGACAACATCAGCGCAAAGTACGCAGGCAGCATTTTTAATGAGATTGAAAACTACGGATACGCGTCCTTTAGACGAATTTACGGCAACTGGTCCGGAAAATCCAACGGCTGGAAGGAGCAGGTGCTGCTGGAGAATTCCATCACGCCGGTCCAGCAGTTTTCCTATACAATCGGGAAGAATTCCACGGATATGGCCATGGTCATTGACGCCATGGATATCCTGTACTCCGGAAAGGTGGACGGCTTCTGCCTGGTGACCAGCGACAGTGATTTCACCCGACTGGCCATGCGGCTCAGAGAGGAGAATATGTACGTCATCGGTATGGGGGAATCCAAGACCCCTATGGCCCTGACCAAGGCCTGCAACAAATTTATCCATCTGAATCTGATCAATAAGCAGGTCGGTGACACGGAGACAATGTCCGCGACAAGCGGACAGAAGAAGAGCGGAAAGATATCGGCTGAGGAGGAGCACGGAAGTGCGGTAACGCCTCTTATCCAGATTGAGGACGCGATCATTTCCATCATCAATGATAATGAAAATAAGGGGAAGGCGACTTATCTGGGAGAGCTGGGCAGTCGCCTGAATGATCGGTTTACGGATTTTGACGTGCGAAATTACGGCTATACCAAGCTGATGGTATTTCTGCAGGATACCTGCCCGCGCTTAAGTCTCTACCAGCAGGATTCAGCCTGGGCGGTAGGGCTCCATGAGCAGCTGGACAGAGAGAAGCTGGAGCGGGAGATTCAGGTCTTTATCCAGAAGAATGGCGGCCAGGTGGATAACCTGTCCCTGATTTATGAGGAAATACACAAGAAGCACAGCTCCTTTGACATCAAGGATTATGGCTACAGCCGTCTGTCCAGCTTCCTTCGGAGCATCCGGTCCCTTTCGGTCAGTGGCAATACAGTGAGTCTGTGGGAGAAAAAATAATGGAAATGTATAAAGCATTGAAGCCCCTGGACACGGTGGCCGGTTTTCCGGTGCGTCCGGGTATGTATGAGCTGTATGGAGCTACGGCGCTGGAGGAGGGCGTGAATTTTACGATTCATTCCCAGGGAGCCACCTCCTGTGAGCTGCTTCTGTATCACCGGAAGGAGACAGAGCCCTTTGCGGTGCTGCCCTTTCCGGAGCACTGCCATATCGGAAAGGTCTATTCCATGATCGTCTACGGGCTGGATATCGAGGAGTTTGAGTATGCCTATCGGCTGGACGGCCCCTGGAACCCGGAAAAGGGACTGCTTTTTGACCGGAAGCATGTGCTTTTGGATCCTTACGCCAGGGCCGTTACCGGACAGAGCGTCTGGGGAGAGCACCAGGAGAAGGAGGGGCTCTACCACGCCCGGGTGGTGCGGAATAATTTTGACTGGGGCGCAGATCCGGATCCCCTCTACGATATGAGCGATCTGATTATCTATGAGCTCCACGTACGGGGCTTTACCCGGGACAGCTCCTCGGGCGTAGCCCATCCGGGTACCTTTGCGGGCCTGCGGGAGAAGATTCCCTATCTGAAGGAGCTGGGCGTCAATGCGGTGGAGCTGATGCCCATCTTTGAGTTTGATGAAACCATGGGAAAACGGGAGGTAGACGGCCGGACTCTGCTGGATTACTGGGGCTACAATACGGTCAGCTTCTTTGCGCCCAACACCAGCTATACGGCAGCGGAGGAATACAACCGGGAGGGCATGGAGCTAAAGGAGCTGATCCGGGATCTCCACAGCGCCGGAATCGAGGTGATCCTCGATGTGGTGTTCAATCATACGGCAGAGGGAAATGAGCTCGGTCCCTTCATTTCCTTCAAGGGCTTTGATAACCAGATTTACTATATGCTGACCCCGGACGGAAAGTATTACAATTTCAGCGGCTGCGGCAATACCCTGAACTGCAATCACCCGGTGGTGCAGGAGCTGATTGTGGAAGCTCTGCGTTACTGGGTCAGCCAGTACCGGGTGGACGGCTTCCGCTTTGACCTGGCCAGTATTCTGGGACGCAGCGAGGACGGATCGCCCATGAGCAATCCGCCCCTTCTGAAACGGCTGGCCTTTGATCCGCTGCTGGGCAATACCAAGCTGATAGCCGAGGCCTGGGATGCGGGCGGTCTGTATCAGGTGGGCAGCTTCCCGGCCTGGAAACGCTGGGCGGAGTGGAACGGGCGCTACCGGGATACCTTAAGGAGCTTTTTGAAGGGGGATTACTGGTTTGCGCCGGAGGCGGCCAACCGGATAACGGGATCCGGCGATCTCTACGCGGAGAACCGGACCGGCTACAGCGGATCCAAATCCTCGGTGAATTTCCTGACCTGTCATGACGGCTTTACCCTGCGGGATCTGTACAGCTACAATGGCAAGCACAATGAGGCCAACGGCTGGAATAACACGGACGGGGCCGACGACAACCGGAGCTGGAACTGCGGCGCGGAAGGGGAGACAAAAGATCCGGAAGTGCAGAAGCTCCGCCTGCGGCTGATGAAGAACGCGGCGGCAGTGCTGCTGTGCAGCCGGGGCACGCCCATGTTTCTGGCAGGCGATGAATTCGGCAATACCCAGTATGGCAACAATAACGCCTACTGCCAGGATAATGAGATATCCTGGCTGGACTGGAGCCTGCTGGAGAAAAATCAGGAATTATTCTCATTTTTTAAATATATGATAGAATTCCGGAAAAAGCATCCGGCCGTCCGGCGGGAGCTTCCCAAGGCCGCCTGCGGATTTCCGGGGATCAGCTTTCACACGGAACGGGCCTGGGACGGCGCCCTGACTTCCGATACCCGTGCCTTTGGCGTCCTGTATGCGGGCCGGGACGAGGAAAAGAACCGGGACGATCTGGTTTATCTGGCCATCAATCCCTGGTGGGAAGGCATCCGGGTGGCACTGCCGGGACTGCCGGAGGAAAAAAGCTGGAGCCTGAAGGTCTGTACCTGCGACGGTCCCACAGGGGCCATTTATCCCCGGGGAAAGGAAGCAAGGGGCAATTCTCTGTATCTGGGTCCCCGGTCCGTACTGGTACTGGAAGCGTAGCAGAAGAATTTTCTGAAAGTTCTATAGAAACTTCCTAAACTTTTTGGGAAAGTGCTTGACAAATAGAAAAAGCCGGGAGTAAGATAGATGGCAAGTAATTCAAAAGGAGGAAACTATTATGAAAAAGGTATTAAGCTTACTTCTGGCTGGTTCCATGGTTTTTTCACTGGCAGCATGCGGTGGATCCAAGGATACCGCAGCAGACACAACCAACACAGACAGTGCTTCTGCTTCTTCTGAGGCAGGAAGCGACACATTTAAGATTGGCGCGACAGGCCCGATTACCGGCGGCGCTGCTATCTATGGAAATGCAGTAAAGAACGGCATCCAGGTTGCGGTTGACGAGATCAACGCGGCAGGCGGTATAGGCGGATACCAGATCGCCTACAATTTCCAGGATGACGAGCATGACGCCGAGAAAGCAGTCAATGCATACAACAACCTGAAGGACTGGGGCATGCAGGTTCTTATCGGAACCACCACAAGCGCTCCGTGTATCGCAGTAGTTGAGAAGACTCACGCAGACAACATGTTCCAGATTACACCGTCCGGAACAGCCGTAGAGTGCGTACAGTATGACAATGCGTTCCGTATGTGCTTCTCTGACCCGACACAGGGTACCGAGTCCGCAAAGTATATCGGTGAGAACGGAATGGCAAAGAAGGTTGCTGTAATCTACGACAGCTCTGACGTATATTCTACCGGTATCTATGAGGCGTTTGCTGCAGAAGCCGCAAATCAGCCGTTCGAGATCGTGTCTGTAGAGGCTTTCACAGCTGACGCTAAGACAGATTTCTCCGTACAGGTTCAGAAGTCCAAGGACGCAGGCGCGGATCTGCTGTTCATGCCCTTCTACTACACCGAGGCTTCTCTGGTACTGGCAGAGTGCAGCAAGCAGGGATACGAGCCGACCTTCTTCGGATGTGACGGTATGGACGGTATCCTGGGCGTAGAGAACTTCGATACTTCCCTGGCAGAGGGTCTGACCTTCCTGGCTCCCTTCGTAGCAAAGTCCGAGGACGAGCAGGTACAGAACTTTGTATCCAAGTATGAGGAAGCATACGGCGAGACTCCGAACCAGTTCGCGGCAGACGCGTATGACTGTGTATACGTAGTAAAGGCAGCCATTGAGGCAGCAGGAGCTACTCCGGATATGAGCGTATCCGATCTGTGCGACGCTATAAAGGGCGCTATGACCACTATCACCTACAGCGGTGTTACCGGAAAGGACATCACATGGGGAACTGAGGGTGAGCCCAACAAGGCTCCGCTGGTAGTCAAAGTTGTAGACGGAGAGTACACAGAGCTTTAATCTTTGATAAACAACCAACCCAACGAGGGGAGGATCCTTCACAGGGTCCTCCCCTTTTGATACAGAAAAGATTTCGGAAATATACTGTATCAACGCAATAAAGTGTTGAACGGGGGAAAGCGGTGTGCTATAATAATACGCAAAACTCGTAAACAGAGAAAAAGAAGAGGTGTTATGTATGATAGGATTCATATCCTACCTGGTGAACGGAATCAGCCTGGGAAGCGTATATGCGCTGATTGCGCTGGGCTACACTATGGTATACGGTATTGCGAAGATGCTGAACTTCGCGCATGGAGATGTAATTATGATCGGCGCTTACGTGGCTTTTACCGCCGTCAGCGGTATGGGACTGCCGCCGGTACTGGGCGTTCTGCTTTCGGTTGTGGCATGCACAGTTCTGGGTGTGCTGATTGAGCGGATTGCCTACAAGCCCTTGCGGAAGGCTTCCAAGCTGGCAGTGCTGATTACCGCCATTGGAGTCAGCTATTTCCTGCAGAACGTAGCACTTCTGATTTACGGGGCCAACACCAAGTCCTTCACTTCCGTTGTGACCATTCCGGCGCTGAAGCTGATGGACGGCAAGCTGGTGATCTCCGGAGAAACCATCGTAACGGTTCTGGCCTGCCTGATTATCATGGCCGGTCTGATGACCTTTATGAAGTATTCCAAATCCGGACGCGCCATGCTGGCAGTATCCGAGGACAGCGGCGCCGCGCAGCTGATGGGCGTCAATGTCAACGCGACCATTGCCCTGACCTTCGCGATCGGTTCTGCCCTGGCGGCCATCGCAGGCGTGCTGATGTGCTCCTCCTACCCGGCGCTGACTCCCTATACAGGCTCCATGCCTGGTATCAAGGCCTTTGTAGCTGCCGTATTCGGCGGTATCGGTTCCATTCCGGGCGCTTTTATCGGAGGCATCCTTCTGGGTGTGATTGAGATCCTGAGCAAGGCTTATATTTCCTCTCAGCTGGCAGACGCGATTGTGTTCGCCGTATTGATTGTAGTACTGCTTGTGAAGCCTACCGGACTTCTGGGTAAGCAGATTCAGGAGAAAGTGTAGGTGAGGAAGATGAAGAAAATGAGCAAACAGCTTCAAAGCAATCTGATTACATACGGAATTGTGATTGTAGCTTATATTCTGGTAACCGTTGGTTTACAGGCCGGCATGATTTCCAGTCTGCTGCAGGGACTTCTGGTTCCCCTTTGTGTCTATGTGATTCTGGCCATCTCCCTGAACCTGACCGTAGGTATCTTAGGAGAGCTGAGTCTGGGCCATGCGGGCTTCATGTGCGCAGGAGCCTTTGCGGGCGCGCTGTTTTCCAAGATTATGGCAGATACCATCCAGATTTCCGGGCTGCGCTTTTTCCTGGCACTGGTGATTGGAACCGCGGCGGCTGCGCTGTTCGGCTTCCTGATTGGTATCCCGGTACTTCGTCTGAAGGGCGATTACCTGGCGATTGTAACCCTGGCCTTCGGTGAGATCATTAAAAATGTAATCAACGTTATTTTCCTTGGCCGGGACAGCGCAGGCTTCCACGTATCCACTAAGGACAGTATGTCCCTGGGACTGGAGCCCGGCGGACAGGTGTTGATCAAGGGACCCCAGGGTATTACCGGAACCCCCAATGATTCCACCTTCCTGATTGGAATTATTCTGATTCTGGTGACGCTGTTTATCGTTACCAACCTGATCCATTCCCGCACCGGCCGCGCGATCATGGCTATCCGCGATAACCGTATCGCAGCCGAGTCTGTAGGAATCGATATTACCAAGTATAAGCTGCTGGCCTTTACCGTGTCCGCGGCTCTGGCAGGAACTGCAGGCGTGCTGTACGCCCATAACCTGTCTACCCTGATTGCGCTGCCGAAGAACTTCGGTTATAACATGTCCATTATGATTCTGGTCTTTGTAGTTCTGGGCGGTATCGGCAATATCCGCGGCTCCATCATTGCGGCAGTGGTGCTGACCCTGCTTCCGGAGCTTCTCCGTTCTCTGAACGACTACCGTATGCTGATTTACGCAGTGGTTCTGATCGCAACCATGATCTTTACCTCCAGCCAGGGCGGACAGGAGATTCAGGAACGGATCAAGAACGCGTGTAAGCGCGGCAAAAAGACAAAGGAGGTAAAATAAGATGGCATTACTGGAAGTAAAGAATCTTGGAATCTCCTTTGGCGGACTTCGCGCTGTAGACGATTTCCACATGGAGATAGAACAGGGACAGCTTTATGGTCTGATTGGGCCAAACGGCGCAGGAAAAACCACGGTATTTAACCTGCTGACCGGTGTGTACCAGCCCAATGATGGTTATATTATGCTGGACGGTGAAAATATTACAGGTAAGAAAACGATTGAAATCAATAAACACGGCATTGCCCGTACTTTCCAGAATATCCGTCTGTTCAGCGACCTGACGGTTCTGGATAACGTAAAGGTTGGTTTGCACAATCATCACAGATATTCTACCCTGACCGGCATTCTTCGCCTGCCGAAGTACTATAAGGTGGAGAAGGAGATGAACGAGCGGGCCATGGAGCTTCTGAAGGTTTTCGATCTGGACAAGGAAGCAGACTATAAGGCCTCCAACCTGCCCTATGGTAAGCAGAGAAAGCTGGAGATTGCAAGAGCCCTGGCTACCGATCCGAAGCTTCTGCTTCTGGATGAGCCGGCAGCGGGCATGAACCCCAACGAGACCATGGAACTGATGAAAACCATCCGATTTGTACGGGATGAGTTCCATATGACGATTCTTCTGATTGAGCATGATATGAAGCTGGTATCCGGTATCTGCGAAAAGCTGACCGTTCTGAATTTCGGTCAGGTGCTTGCAGAGGGCGATACCGCCGATGTGCTGAAGGACCCGAAGGTAATCACAGCTTACCTGGGAGAATAGGAGGAACGGAAATATGGCAATGCTGGAAGTAAAAGATATAGAGGTTTATTATGGCATGATCCAGGCCATCAAGGGAATCTCCTTCGAGGTAAACGAGGGGGAGGTTATCGCCCTGATTGGTGCCAATGGCGCAGGCAAGACCACAACCCTGCAGACCATCACAGGCCTGATTTCCCCGAAACATGGAGAGATCCTGTTTGAGGGACAGGATATCACGAAAGTTCCGGCCCATCGGATCGTGTCCATGGGAATGGCCCATGTGCCGGAGGGACGCCGTGTATTCGCGCAGCTGAGCGTGCTGGACAATCTGAAGCTGGGCGCCTTTACCAGAAAGGATAAAGCAGAGATCGAGGAGACGCTGCTTCGTGTATACAAGCGGTTCCCGAGACTGGAAGAACGGAAAAACCAGATGGCGGGAACCCTGTCCGGAGGCGAGCAGCAGATGCTGGCCATGGGCCGGGCCCTCATGTCCCACCCGAAGATTATTCTGATGGATGAGCCCTCCATGGGTCTGTCCCCCATTTTTGTAAATGAGATTTTTGATATCATTCAGGAGGTCAGCAAGAGCGGCACTACTGTCCTGCTGGTAGAGCAGAACGCAAAGAAGGCTCTGTCAATCGCAGACAGAGGCTATGTTCTGGAAACCGGAAAGATTGTGCTGGAGGGCGACGCAAAGATGCTGCTGGACAACGATCAGGTTAAGAAAGCGTACCTGGGCGAATAAGAATGAACACACTCTCCTTCCCCGTTACATAAGATATAACAGGCCTGCAGCAGTAAAGCGGGCCGTAATAGGGGAAAGAGAGGTTTTGAGGATGGCTCAATTTACGAATCAGGCTCAGTTGTCATATAACAATGCAGTGAAGAATTCCAATATTGCGGTGGGGGAGATTCTGGAGGTACTTTCGGCGACGAAGACCGCAGTGGAGAATGCGTACGGACAGAATGATACGGTTACCTATGTGATCAACATCGTAAACAGCGGAACTCTGGCGTTTACGGGACTGAATATCTCGGATAATCTGGGAGCGTACACGGAAAGTACCCTTACGCTGACGCCTCTGGAATATGTGCCGGGAACCCTGCAGTATTACGTGGGTGGAGTCCGGCAGACAGCGCCTGCGGTGACAGCGGGACCGCCCCTTGTGATATCCGGAATTACCGTACCGGCCGGCGGGAACGCCACGCTGATTTATGAAGCGAGAACCAACCAGTACGCGCCGCCGACCCGGGAAAGCAGCATTTCCAATCAGGCGGTTCTGAGAGGAGGCGGAATTACGCCCATCACAGTCACCGAGACAGTGGGAGCCCAGAGCGCGCCGGAGCTGTGCATTACCAAGTCTGTAAGCCCGGTACCGGTAGCAGAAAACGGAATTCTGACCTATACCTTCCTGATTCAGAACGGAGGCAATACGGCGGCGGAGGCCGGAGACAATGTGGTAGTGACAGATATCTTTAACCCGGTTCTCTCAGAGGTGTCCGTGGCCCTGAACGGAACCGCCTGGACGGAAGGGGCAGATTACACCTACAACGAGACGACGGGGGAATTTATCACCACGGCCGGACGGATTACCGTTCCGGCGGCAGCCTTTACCCAGGAAAGCACTACCGGAGCTTGGGTGTCCAATCCGGGTGTGAGTGTGCTGACAGTAACCGGAAGAGTATAGGAAAAATATGGAAATCTTATTCTAAAAAAAAGGATCGCGCTTATGCGCGATCCTTTTGGTGTAATAGGACATTCCTATACTCAGATTTATTTTGCCTGCTCAAGAGCCAGTGTCTTGGTGGTAGCGTCGCAAACCTCGGTCGGTCCGTAGTACTGAATAGCGCCCGGATATACGAAGCAGGTTTCCTCTGCCCACTGTGCGCGATGAGCCTCGAAGAACTTGAAGGGAGCTCCGTCAAGCTCAACCAGAGCCTTCTTGATAACCGGCTTATCCTCGCCGTGTCTTCTCTCGATGTTCATCATCTTGGTGATGGGCATACCGCCTGCAACCCACTCATTTGCCGGCTTGGACAGGTTGGAAACCTTGGACAGGTATCCGTTGTAGCCGTACTGGATCAGCATGAATGCGTTGTAACCCAGAGAGTAGCAGTAGTCGGAATCGAAGTTGGACGGGAATGCGCATCTTCCTTCGTATCCCAGGAAATGATGCAGGGCACTGAACTTGCCGTTGTAGGTGCCGGCAGCCTTTCTCTCAGCAAGCTTTGCAGCTACCAGAGAGGAGAACAGCTTCTCGGACTCGATCAGGGATACCTGTACGTTGCCGTGGGGATCTCTCTCCATGAACAGCTGCTGCTGGATAGCCTGCGGAAGGATGGCGAATACTTCCATGGACTCCTTGGTCAGACCCTTTTCGATAAAGGCATACTTGTCAGCCCAGGTAGCCAGAGCGTTGAACTCGTCAGCCTTGCTGCCAGCCAGAAGCTCGTTGATCTCCTGAATCAGTACGGAGAACTCCGGAACGAACTCAACCACGCCCTCCGGGATGATAGCCACACCAAAGTTCATGCCCTTGGCAGCTCTATTTGCTACGGAATCAGCGATGTAGTCAGCGATCTGGGACAGGGACATCTTTTTCTCTGCAACTTCCTCGGAAATCAGGCAGATGTTCGGCTGAGTCTGCAGCGCGCACTCCAGAGCTACGTGAGAAGCGCTTCTTCCCATAACCTTTACGAAATGCCAGTACTTCTTAGCGGAATTTGCGTCACGCTCGATGTTGCCGATGATCTCGCTGTAGGTCTTGGTAGCAGTATCGAAACCGAAGGAGCACTCGATGTCCTCGTTCTTCAGGTCTCCGTCGATGGTCTTCGGGCAGCCGATGACCTGTACGCCAGTGTTGTGTGCCGCGAAGTACTCAGCCAGTACGGCAGCGTTGGTATTGGAGTCGTCACCGCCGATGATAACCACTGCGGTTACGCCGTGCTTCTTGCAAACCTCGGAAACGATAGCGAACTGCTCCTCAGTTTCCAGCTTGGTACGGCCGGAACCGATGATATCAAAGCCGCCGGTATTCCGGTATGCATTGATGAACTCATCATCGAACTCTACATAATCGTCATTGATCAGTCCGCTGGGGCCGCCCTTGAAGCCGTACAGTACGTTCTCCTTGTTGGTAGCCTTCAGTGCGTCGTAGAGACCGCAGATAACGTTGTGTCCGCCCGGAGCCTGTCCGCCGGAAAGGATAACGCCTACTACCTGCTTCTTGGGAGCAGAGGTATTCTGGCCTTTCTCGAAGGTGATTTCCTTCTCGCCATAGGTGTTCGGGAAAAGAGCCTGGATCTTATCCTGATCCGCAACGCTCTGTGTAGCTTCGCCTTCTTTTACGCAAATATCTGCGATGCCGTTTCTGAGCATACCCGGAAGCTTCGGAGCGTACTCATATCTGGCTTTCTGTAAAGCTGAAATTTCCATAACAAAAATCTCCTTTATATATAGTGGTAAAAATAATAGTTCGTTACGATTCTAATATATTTTCGGAGAAAAGTAAACAAGTACAGGGAAAAAAAGTAAGCAAAAGCGGGAGAAATTAAAATTCATACTCCGGTATGATTTACAGAAGTCGGGGAAATTGGTATTATTTAGACAGAAGAGATTCACAGAGAGGGTGATTGGGATGGGAGAAGGACGGATTATCATAAAGCCGACCGTGGCGCTGCAGTTTGAAAACAGCATGAAACAGGGAAGAATCTTTTTCTTCAGCGCGCCCTGTGGTTTCGGAAAGACGGCGGTGGCAGAGGAGCTGCTGAAAAACCGGAAGGTCCGTCGGATGCAGGCGGAAAAGCCGGAGTTTGAAGCAATAGAAAATGACAAAAACTGGGAAATTCTTCTGATAGATGATTTTCATCTGATGCTGGAGGAGAATCAGAAAAAGCTGTGCGAAAAGATCAGAGAAAACATGGAACGGCGTTTTGTGCTGTTATCCAGAGGCGTGCCGCCGGACTGTCTGATGGCCTTTGGCTATACGGGACTGATGACCGTGGTGGATGCAGACGCTCTTCTGTTCGACCGGGAGGATATCCGGGAGCTGTTCCGAAGGCGGAGGGTGGAGGCGACGGACTCGGAGGTCAGCGATATCCTGAAAAAATCCATCGGTTATCCTCTGGGTGTGGAGCTGACAGTTAGGCTGATGGCTGGAGGACGGCCCTATGGTCCCGGCCTGGTGACACAGGCTTACCGGGAGGTCTTCCGCTATTTCGAAGCGGCTGTATACCGCCCCTTTGATCTGCCTGTACGCCGTTTCCTGTTGGAAATGGCGCCCTTTGAGCGCTTTGATATAGAGATGGCTCGTATGATCAGCGGCGATCCCCACGTGGGAGAGGTGCTGGGCTGGCTGCAGAGCCATACGACCATGCTGCGCTATGACGGCATCTCCAGGTTCCGTTTCTGGCCCCAGTTCCGAAAGTTTCTGTTGTGGGAGATGGAGCGGGAATATACAGAGGAAAAGTGTCGTTCCGTCTACAGCAGGGGCGGAATGTATTACGAATGGAAGGAAGATTATTCCCACGCACTGGAATGCTATACCAGGAGCGGGGATCATTCCAGGGTGTCGGAGCTTCTGATCCGCGGAGCGGAGCTGCATCCGGGCATGGGACATTACAGTAAGATGAAAAAATACTACCACAGCCTTCCGGAGAAGGAGATTCTCGCCTCCCCATCTCTCATGCAGGGAATGAGTATGCTTTGTGCGCTGGAGGGGGATTACGAGAAATCGGAACGCTGGTATGGGGAGCTGAAACAGTTTGCGGAAAACTGCGATCGCCGGGACGGCGCGGGCCGTCAGGCGCGAAGCCGTATGGCATGGCTGGATATCGCGCTGCCGCAGAGGGGGACAGAGGGAATGCTGGAGACGATTCCGGCCGTTTTCCGTCTGCTTACGGAAAAAGAGATTACCCTGACGCCCTTTTCCGTGACCAGTACGTTGCCCAGTATCATGAATGGCGGTAAGGATTTTTCAGAATGGAGCAAAAAAGACGATCTGCTGTACCGGACCATGCGGCTGCCGGTGGAAACGATCCTGGGCCGGGACGGGGTCGGATTGGCAGACTGCGCCATTGCCGAGAGCAAATTTGAAAAGGGGGAGGATATCAGCCGTCGGCTGTTGTCCCTGATATCCCGGATAGGGGAAATTCAGCGCAACGGTACGCCGGATATAGAATTTGCCCTTACCGGGCTGCTGGCCCGCAGTCAGCTGGCAGCAGGTCAGGCAGAGGAAGCGAAAAGAACGGTAGAGGATCTGAAAAAGCGGTTTCTGGACAACGGAGAGACACGCTTCCGTGCCAATATCAATGGACTGCTTTGCCGGATTGCGCTGTACCGGGGAGCAATGGACGAGGCAGACGACTGGTACCGGATTGGCGCGCCGCGCGCTCCGTTGTGCTTCCATGTGATGAAGCGGTATCGCTATCTGACCCAGGCGATGGTAGAGCTGGCCCAGGATCGGCCGGATGCGGTCCTTTTGACGCTTGCCCCGATGGAAACCTATTGTCAGGCCTGCAGTCGGCAGATAGACGGAATTCATCTGCATATCCTGCAGGCGCTGGCCTATTACCGGAAAAAGGACGCTGTATGGAAGGAGATCCTGACGAAGGCCCTGGATACGGCGGCAAAATACGGCTTTATCCGTACAGTCAGCGGATATGGGGCGGCTGTGCTGCCGCTCCTGGAGGAGCTTGGCTATACCGGCGGCAGCGAAAAATGGCGGCAGAAGCTTTTGCGGGATGTAAGGGCGCAGGCTTCCCTTTATCCTTTATTTCTGCAGCCGGAACGTTCCCTTTCCGCTGCGCTGACGGGTACGGAGCTTCAGATTCTGCGCCTGATCTGCGCGGATAAAAGCAATGCGGAAATCGGAGAAATCATGAACATCAAGCTGAGTACCGTGAAAACCCATGTGAGCCATATTCTGGGCAAGCTGGGCGTCAGCCGGCGCCTGGAGGCGAAGACAGCAGCAAAAAAATTGTGGCTGATATAAAAAATATATAAAAATTTCCAGAGAGTCCTTGTCAGACGGACAAAAGTATGCTATAGTACGTACTATCGAAAAACACAAGTCGATGAACTCTGGAGAGTCTCAGAAAATGAGCGCCGAAGGTGTAACGCAGATGGAAAAGGAAAACCGTCTGCCTATCTCTCAGGCAAAAGGACAGGGCTTACAAAAGCGAATGTTCTACTCTTTGGAGGGCTGATTGAAAAATCAGCTCTTATTTTTTTCGCGAGCAACGAGTCAAAGTCCGTGCTTGCACGAGACCTTGACGACTGCCGCGATAGCGAGATAAAATTCGCGAAGCGTATTTTATCTCGCTGCGCCAAAACGCATAAAAGAGAGGGAAAAAGCGATGTTGGAATTTGTGAAAGCAGTAAATGAATGGATGTGGGGCTTGATTTTGCTCGTCATCCTGTGCGGTACGGGAATCTTTTTTACGATTCGTCTGCGGTTTATTCAGGTACGGAAGTTCGGAGAGGGCTGCCGCCTGGTTTTCGGACATTTTAAAGCAGCCGGCGGGGAGCGGAAAGAGGGAGAAATGACGCCCTTCCAGTCTCTGGCTACGGCCATAGCGGCCCAGGTAGGTACCGGCAACCTGACCGGCGCGGCTACGGCGCTGATAGCCGGAGGCCCGGGCGCGATCTTCTGGATGTGGGTCAGCGCCTTCTTTGGAATGGCAACGATCTACGGCGAGGCCACTCTGGCCCAGGAATATAAGACAAAGAAGGAGGGGGAAGTGACCGGAGGCCCGGTCTACTATATCCACCAGGCCTTTCAGGGAACCTTCGGACGGGTTCTGGCCGTGATTTTTGCGGTATTTATTGTTCTGGCCCTTGGCTTTATGGGAAATATGGTGCAGTCCAATTCCATCGGCGCCGCATTTTCCGGCGTCTTTGAATCCCGGAATATCAATATCCCGCCGGTAGCGGTGGGAATCCTGCTGGCAGTGGTCGCAGCCTTTATCTTTGTGGGCGGAACCACCAGACTGGCGGCAGTGGTAGAAAAAATTGTGCCGTTTATGGCAGGAATCTATATTGTGGGAAGTCTGGTTCTGATTGGCATGAATATCACGGCGCTTCCGGAGGCTTTCCGGATGATTTTCGTAGGAGCCTTTCATCCGACCGCAGTGGTCGGCGGCGCTGCCGGTATTACGGTCCGGGAAGCTATCCGTTACGGCGTGGCCCGGGGCCTGTTCTCCAATGAGGCCGGTATGGGATCCACACCCCACGCCCATGCGAGAGCTGCAGCGAAGAATCCCCATGAGCAGGGACTGACGGCTATGATCAGCGTGTTCATTGATACCTTTATCGTACTGAACCTGACGGTATTTTCTGTGCTGACCACCGGAGCCATGGATTCCGGCAAGGGCGGTATCGCCCTGACCCAGGAGGCGTTTATGCGGGGCTTCGGAAGCTTCGGAGATATCTTTGTAGCCATCTGCCTTCTGTTCTTTGCCTTTTCCACGGTTTTAAGCTGGCATTTCTTCGGACAGATCAATGTGCAGTATCTGTTCGGCAAGAAGGCCGTAAAGGTATACTCCATGATTGTAGTAGCCTTTATTATCGTAGGTTCTACCCTGAAGGTGGATCTGGTGTGGGAGCTGGCGGACTTCTTCAACGGCCTGATGGTGATCCCGAACGCCATGGCGCTCTTTGCCTTAAGCGGCGTGGTTGCGGGAATCAGTAAAAAGTATGGAAAGAAATAAAAATTTACTTTCTGTGGGAACTCCTGTATAATAAAATATAAAATGTCAAAACAGCATCCTGAAGATAGATGGGATGCTGTTTTGACGTTATCAGATAGCGGGAAAAGGCCGGGGAGGGAAAAAGGTGAAGCAAAAAGTAAGGGTATGTCTGTGCGCAGGCCTTCTGGCGGCAGGTCTGTGGGGCTGCGGCAAAGAGAAGGCGGAAGAAGCAGTACAGCAGGAGAGCGCGGCTGTATCAGAAGAAGAGCCGGAGAACGAAAGAGAGACTGCCGATGATGCTGACGAAACTGACGCTCAGAAGGCAGATACAGATTCTGTGGAAGAAGCTACCGAAGCCGCAGAGGATGCATCAGATACAGAAGAGACAGCTGCGGCGGACGACAGCGAATCAGAGAACTCCACGCCTGTCGTAAATTACGAGAACGGTCAGCTCATTTCCCTGGACGATACCTGGCAGTACGCGGATCACTCCGCCATTCACACCGGCGCCGCAGTTCTGTACCGGGCGGCAGAGAACCGGAAAGACATCATCATTGGCGTCAACGCAGGACATGGAACCTCGGGAGGCAGCAGTGTCAAAACCCTCTGCCATCCGGACGGATCGGCCAAGACCACGGGAGGAAGCACAGGGGCGGGAGCCACCAGGGCAGCGGCGGTATCCGGCGGCATGACCTTTCAGGACGGCACGCCGGAGAAGAGCGTGACCCTTAGAATGGCGCAGATTTTCCGGGATAGGCTGCTGGCGGCGGGGTACGATGTGCTAATGCTGCGGGACGGCGACGATGTGCAGCTGGACAATGTGGCCCGGACGGTCATCTGCAATAACGTGGCTGACTGCCATATCGCTCTCCACTGGGACGGGGACGGCCTTAGTTATGATAAGGGCTGCTTTTATATCTCCGTGCCGGACGCCCTGAAGGAAATGGAGCCGGTGGCGTCTCACTGGCAGCAGCACGACGCCCTGGGCGCGGCTCTGATTGCAGGCCTTCAGAATCAGGGCGCAGCCATTTACAAGAATGGACAGATGAGCATTGATCTGACACAGACCTCCTACAGCACCATCCCTTCCGTGGATATGGAGCTTGGCAATGCCTGCTCGGATCACAGTGACGAAGCCTTATCCCGGCTGGCAGACGGACTGACCGAAGGGGTAAATGGATATTTTGATTGAAATAGAGGGGACAGGTGTGCTATACTGAATCTAGTATTGAGCAGTGGGCGCACTGCAGATCAAAAGGAGATTCGAGCATGAAACGAGTATTATTGAAATTAAGCGGTGAGGCTCTCGCGGGTGAGAAGCACACAGGCTTTGACGAGGCTACTGTTCTGGGCGTGGCAAAGCAGGTAAAGACCCTGGTGGACGACGGCATTCAGGTGGGTATCGTCATTGGCGGCGGAAACTTCTGGAGAGGCCGCACCAGTGAGAATATGGAGCGTACCAAGGCGGACCAGATTGGTATGCTGGCTACGGTTATGAACTGTATCTATACTTCAGACATTTTCCGTTCCATCGGAATGAAGACACAGGTGTTTACACCCTTCGTATGCGGCGGCTTCGCAAAGCTGTTTACCAAGGACGAGGCAGTAGCTTTCCTGGAGGAAGGCGGCGTGGCGTTCTTCGCAGGCGGAACCGGACACCCCTATTTCTCCACAGATACGGGTACCACCCTTCGTGCCATTGAGATTGAGGCAGACGTGATCCTGCTGGCCAAGGCCATCGACGGCGTATATGACAGCGATCCCAAGGTGAACCCGGAGGCGAAGAAGTACGATGAGATTTCCATTGCCGAGGTGGTAGACAAGCGTCTGGCTGTCATGGATCTGACCGCTTCCATCATGTGCATGGAGAATAAGATGCCCATGCTGGTATTCGGCCTGGAGGGCGAGAACAGCATCGTGGATACCGTAAGAGGGAAATTTAACGGAACCAGAATTACCGTATAGTCGGAATAAATGAATCGGAGGATTTGAATATGGATGAGAGATTGAAAGTATATGAGGAAAAAATGACCAAGTCTTATGACGCAATGATTCGCGAGTTTACAGCGATCCGCGCAGGCCGCGCCAATCCGCACGTGCTGGACAAGCTGAAGGTAGATTACTACGGAACTCCCACACCGATTCAGCAGGTGGGCAATATTTCCGTACCGGAGCCCAGAATGCTGCAGATTCAGCCCTGGGAGAAGAGCCTGATTAAGGCCATCGAGAAGGCGATTCTGACTTCGGATCTGGGCATTACCCCGTCCAACGACGGTACAGTCATCCGTCTGGTATTCCCGGAGCTGACCGAGGAGCGCAGAAAGGATCTGGTAAAGGATATCAAGAAGAAGGGCGAGGCTGCCAAGGTAGCGATCCGCAATATCCGCCGTGACGCCAACGAGGTTTTCAAGAAGCAGAACAAGGCCAATGAGATTTCCGAGGACGATATGAAGGATCTGGAAACCAAGACCCAGAAGATGACCGATAAGTACATTGCGGACATCGACAAGGCTGTGGACGAGAAGTCCAAGGAGATTATGACCGTATAAGGTCTGCAGAAAAATACGAGGGGACGGGTGGTATCTTTGTGCTGCCCGTCCCATTGTGCGATTCAGACAGATAAGCGTAAGTGTCTGGAGAGAACCATGGAGGAAGTAAAAATATGGAAAAAGATATCAAGATCCCACAGCATGTGGCCATCATTCTGGATGGCAACGGACGCTGGGCCAAGGCAAAGGGAATGCCCCGGAATTATGGACACGCCCAGGGAGCCAAAACAGTGGAAACCATCTGCCGGGAGGCCTGGAATATGGGCATTAAATACCTGACGGTTTACGCCTTTTCCACAGAAAACTGGAAGCGGCCCCAGGAGGAAGTAGACGCTCTGATGAAGCTTCTGCGGAATTATATGAAGAACTGCCTGAAGACGGCGGAGAAAAATCATATGCGGGTCCGGGTCATCGGCGACAAGACCGCGCTGGCAGAGGATATCCAGAAAAGCGTGGCGGAGCTGGAAGAGGCCTCGAAGGACAATGACGGCCTGAATTTCCAGATTGCCATCAACTACGGCAGCCGGGACGAGATGGTGCGGGCCATGAAGAAGATGGCGGCTGACCGGGACGCCGGAAAGCTGAAGGCAGAGGAGATCAGCGAGGCCACCTTCGAAAAGTATCTGGATACGGCCGGGATCCCGGATCCGGATCTTCTGATCCGGACCAGCGGCGAGCAGAGGCTGTCTAATTATCTTCTCTGGCAGCTTGCTTATTCGGAGTTTTATTTTACAGATATTCACTGGCCGGATTTTTCAAAGGCAGAGCTGGAAAAGGCTGTTCTGGCATACAATAAACGTGACAGACGCTACGGCGGCGTGAGGGAGGAATAAGATGAAGTCATTTCTGACGAGACTGATAAGTGGCATTGTGCTGCTTGCAATTATTATATCCACGGGTATCGTGGGCGGTCCGGTGCTGTTTGGCTTTACCTTTTTGATTTCCCTGATTGGATACTGGGAATTCCTGAAGGTGTTCGGACTGGAGAAGAAGCTTCCGGGCGTATTCGGTCTGGTTTTCGCGGTGCTTTATTACGGAACCGTCTATCTGGGGGACGCCTTCAACATGGCTGGGCCGCTGCTTCTGGTGGGCTTTCTGATGGTGCTGATGGCCATCTATGTGTTTACGTTTCCCAAATTCAGGACCGATGAGATTACCGCGCCCTTTTTCGGGCTGGTGTATGTGGCGGTAATGCTGTCTTTCCTGTATCAGACCCGCATGATTCCCATTGAGGGAAGAAATACGCCGATTGTGTATTTCCTGATTTTTATCTGCTCCTGGGGCTGTGATACCTGCGCCTACGCGGTGGGGATTCTGTTTGGAAAGCACAAGATGGCTCCGGTGTTAAGCCCGAAGAAGTCCGTGGAGGGCGGTATCGGCGGTATCGTGGGAGCAGCTCTTCTGGGCGCTGCCTACGGCCTGGTGTTCCATCTGGACTGGCAGGGCTGCGTGATTTTATGCGCGGCGGGCGCTGTGGTTTCCCAGATAGGAGATCTGGCGGCCTCAGCCATTAAGCGCAATCATGAGATCAAGGACTACGGACACCTGATTCCGGGCCATGGCGGGATCCTGGATCGGTTTGACAGTGTGATTTTTACCGCGCCGATTATCTACGTGCTGACCCTTCTGGTGTTCAGCCGGTAGAAGCGGAGCGGGCAGTAAGGAGAAAAGAATGAAGAAGATAGCGATTCTCGGCTCCACAGGTTCCATCGGAACCCAGACGCTGGAGGTAGCGAGAAATAATGGAGATCTGGAGATTGTAGCGCTGGCGGCAGGCAGCAACATAAAGAAGCTGGAGGAGCAGATCCGGGAGTTCCGTCCCCGGCTGGCGGCAGTCTGGACAGAGGAGAAAGCAAAGGAGCTGCGGGCTGCGGTAAAGGATCTGGACGTAAAAGTAGTATCCGGCATGGACGGCCTCATTGAGGTCTGCACACACCCGGAAGCAGAGATTGTGGTGACGGCTATCGTGGGAATGATAGGAATTGTTCCTACAATTGCGGCCATGAAAGCAGGAAAAGACATCGCTCTGGCCAATAAGGAAACATTGGTGACGGCCGGGCATATTATTATACCACTGGCACAGGAGACCGGCGTGAAAATTCTTCCGGTGGATAGCGAGCATAGTGCTATTTTCCAGTGCCTGAACGGAGAAAACCGCAGCCAGCTGAAGAAAATTCTTCTGACTGCTTCCGGCGGACCTTTCCGGGGCAGGAAGCTGGAGGATTTGAAGAATATCCAGGTGGAAGACGCCCTGAAGCATCCCAACTGGGCCATGGGCCGGAAAATCACCATCGATTCCTCTACCCTGGTCAACAAGGGACTGGAGATGATGGAGGCAAAATGGCTGTTCGGCGTGGAGCCGGAGAATATCCAGATTGTGGTGCAGCCCAAAAGTATCATTCATTCCATGGTGGAATTCGTGGACGGCGCGGTGATTGCGCAGCTGGGCACACCGGATATGAAGCTGCCGATTCAGTACGCGCTCTATTATCCGGAGCGGCGCTGCCTTCCGGGCGAGCGGCTGGATTTCTGGAAATTGACAGAGATTACCTTTGAAAAACCGGATATGGAGACCTTCGCGGGACTTCGGCTTGCTTTCGACGCGGCGGCTGCGGGCGGCTCCATGCCTACGGTATACAATGCGGCCAACGAGCGGGCGGTAGCCAAATTCCTGGACCGTAAAATCGCGTATCTGCAGATTCCGGAGATCATCGGAACCTGTATGGAGCAGCATAAGGTAAAGGCCAATCCGTCGGTGGAGGAAATTCTCGCCACGGAGCAGGCGGTGTACGAATTTATCGAAAGCAGGTGGTAAGTTGAAAATCATACTTGCGCTTCTGATATTCAGCCTGATCGTGCTGTTCCATGAGTTCGGTCATTTCCTGCTGGCCAAGCGGGGCGGGATCGGTGTTACGGAATTTTCCCTGGGTATGGGCCCCAGGCTATTCAGCAAGCAGATCGGCGAGACCCGTTATTCGGTGAAGCTTCTGCCCTTTGGCGGCTCCTGCATGATGGTGGGAGAGGACGGGGAGAGTGACGAAGATAATTCCTTTGGCAGCAAATCCGTCTGGACTCGGATTTCCGTGGTGGCGGCAGGACCCATTTTCAATTTTATCCTGGCCTTTTTTATGGCGCTGTTTATCGTGGGGAGTATCGGCTACGACGCGCCGGACGTGGTGAAGGTCATGGAAGGCTATCCGGCGGCGGAAGCCGGTATGCAGCCGGGGGATCGGATTGTGCAGATGAACCGGACGCGTATCCACGTATACCGGGAGGTCAGCTTCTATGTACAGACCCATCAGGGCGAGACGGTGAACCTTGTCTATGAGCGGGAGGGCGAGCGCCATGCGGTGACGCTGGAGCCGAAGCAGAGCGAAAACGGCACTTATCTGCTGGGCTTCCAGGGATCCGGCGTCCGGACAAAAGGAAATATTTTCCAGACTGTATATTACAGCGCCTATGAGGTGAAGTACTGGATCGGCACTACCCTGAAGAGCCTGGAAATGATGTTTGGCGGACAGGTCAGCGCCGACGATATCTCAGGCCCGGTGGGTATCGTGAATACCATTGGAAATACCTATGAGGCCAGCCGGGAGGACGGCGGCTTTTACGTATGGCTGAATATGCTGAATATTTCGATTCTCCTGTCAGCCAACCTGGGTGTGATGAATCTGCTGCCGATTCCGGCCCTGGACGGCGGACGGCTGGTATTTCTCCTGCTGGAAGTACTGCGCCGGGGCAAGCGGATCGATCCAGAGAAGGAAGGCATGGTTCATTTTGTGGGCCTGATGCTTCTGATGGCCCTGATGCTGGTGATAATGCTCAATGATTTCCGGAATATAATGTAAAAAAAGAATCCCAGGCGGGATTCTTTTTTTAGTCCAACATTATAACAGCACCATAGAAAAGACAACGGTCAGGATTCCGCAGACGCCGATGGCCAGTCCGCTCATAGCGCCCTCTGTTTCTCCAAGCTCAAGGGCCTTGGAGGTACCGACGGCATGGCTGCAGGCTCCGATGGCCAGACCTGCGGTAATGGGATTCTTCACCCGGAAAATGCGGATCAGGTAGGGAGCCAGGATGCTGCCCAGGATTCCGGTGAAGATGACAGCGATGACGGTCACCGGTACGATACCGCCGTGGCTCTGGCAGACCTCCACCGCAATCGGCGTGGTGATGGATTTGGGCAGAAGGGAGGCAGTCATGGCCTTGTCCAGACCAAAGAGCCGGCAGAGCACATAGACGCTGCCCATGGAGGACAGGGAGCCTACGGTGCAGCCCACCAGAATCGGAATGGCGTTCTCCTTCAGAATCTGAATCCGGGTGTAGATGGATACAGCCAGACAGGCGGTAGCCGGGGCCAGAAACATATTGATGACCGCGCCGCCGTTGTTGTAGCTCTCATAAGGAATATCGAAGGCCAGCAGGACAAGCACGATAGCCAGGATAGCGAAGAGCAGCGGATTGCAGAAGGGCGATTTCAGCTTCTTCTGAAGCTTTTCCCCGGCCCAGAAGGCCAGGACGCTTACGGCAATGCCGAAGTAAGGGGAAGTCCATAATTCACGCATGGCAGCCTCCTTTCCTGCGGGAAAGCAGATACATGGTGAAGCGCACGCTGTAGGTTGTGGCCGCAAAAGTAATGATGGTAGTCAGTACACAAATCAGCAGCAGGGGAAGCCAGTTGGCCTTCAGAATGTCCAGATAATTGATGACATTCACGCCTGCCGGAATAAAGAAAAATGCCATATTGGCCAGCAGAAAGTCTGATTTCTCCCGGATATGGTCAATTTTCAGAAGGCCGCTCAGCAGAAGCAGAAAGAGTAAAATCATACCGATGACGCTGGCCGGAAGGGCAAAGGGCAGAAATTGCTCGATCAATACGCTGAGGGCGCAGATGGAGAAAATAATTCCAACTTGTTTGATAATCTTCATAATAGAACTCCTCTCTTGTCTCATACCAAAGTCGGATATAAAATCGTTTCCTATCATACACCAAAACCTAAAATTCTACAAGAAGCAAGTTATATTTTCATAAAAAAAAGTGAAATACGCACGACGTGCCCTAAAATCAAAATCCTTGTGCTATAATATAGCTATGAAAAAGACGCAGACAACCGAAATGGACGAACTGCATATCGAACACCCGGAACTGGAGCAGAGAATGTGCGAGGATTTAAATAATTACGGCGTTCTTTATTTTCATGCGCCCATAGGCTGGGAAAAGGACAGGCTGGTTCTGGATTTTGCGGCCCACCACCCGGAATTTGACGCCTGCATTGTGACCGATCCGGATCAGATACCGGAAACGAAGGGCGGAGTACGGATTGTTCCGGGACTGGAACGTCTGCTGGAGCAGCCCGGATTGGAAAAGCTCTGGGCAAGGGTTGGGGAAAGAGGACGGGAGGAACGATGGATTTTCACCTCCACAGCGCCGCTTCCGGAGGAACTGATGCCCTTCCGGGTGGCCGGACGTCTCCGGATATATGGAGTTCCCGATATCCGGCCGGAGAACCGGGACGTAAGCGCTTATCTGGAGAAAAAGGGCTTCCGTCTTTACCGGGAAGACTACCTTCATATAGAAAAGGATTTTGACAATATGCCCCTGTGTATCTATATGCTGGAGGAACCGCTGCGGGACAGTGTCCACGGCTATGGACGGCAGGAAAGAGAGCAGTGTCTGGAGGACGTATTCCTGTGGATTGATATCAAGTTTTTCCGGACGCTGAAGGTGGAGGAACAGAACGCCCTTTTAAGCCTGGCCTGCTTTGAAGAGCTGACGGAGGAGCTGGTGTGGACGATTCTGGATATATCGGTGAGCGAGGCCAGAGCTCTGGTACAGCGGTTCCGGAAGAAAGGAAGTATTCTGGAGGACTTAGGAGGAGGCCGCTGGAGATTTGTAGGGCTGTTCCGTCAGTTCCTGGCCCGCATGATGTATAAGTACGTGACGCCGGAGCAGCTGGAGAGACTGTATCAGAGGGCAATGTATTTTTATGAGGAAAAGCAGGATTATACGGCGGCCCTGCGCTTCGCCGATCTTCTGAAGCTTTATGATAAGATGGCGGAGCTCCTGGATCGGATTTTGTCCCGGCCCATCAGCTATGAGACCTTCCTTTCTCTGGAGGACTACTGTCTGAGCGGGCCTTTGCCGGATATGTTGGAATATCCGCGTCTGATTATGGCGGGAGCCATGCTGGAATGTATCGGCGGCAATCTGGAGGGCTATGAGAGATACCGGAAGCTTCTGGAGCGGAGAGAGAAAAAGGATACCGGATCGCTGCTTCTGATCCTGAAGATGATAGGAACGGGCAGCATGACGCCGGAGCTGCTTTCGGAGATCTGGAAGCATGTGGAGGAAGCGGATACGTCTACCGGAGAGATCTGGCGGATGTTGCAGATTCCGGGCAACATTTCCCTGCTTCACGGTGATAAGGATTACAGCGCGTTTTTCCACTGGGAGGGGAAGCGGGAGAAGAATCCTTATGAGGAAGAGATCCGGCGGCTGGCAGGAGAAGAGCATGCGTCTATGGCGGAATTTCTTCTGGGAGAGGTCTTCTATGAGCGAAACCAGCTGGACGAAGCCCTGAACCGTTTTACCAGAACCTTCCGTATGGCTGTGCAGGAAAAAAATCTCCGGATGCAGAAGCTGTGCAACCTGAAGGTGGCAGATCTGATGGTAGTCCGGAATCAGGCCGACGGCGCGGAAGCCTTTCTGCTTCACCGGCTGGAGGAGGAAGAGGAGACGGATTGCTACTGGAATGGCAATCTGCTGGCTCACCGGATCTGGTATTATCTGCTGAAAAATGATGAGAAACGGATTTTGGACTGGCTGAAAAAGGAAGCGCCGGACGAACGGGGACGTTTTCTGAGCGTGGAGTATTATCAGTATCTGATGAAGGCCAGAGTGTATCTGTGGCTGGAGCAGTATGTTCCGGCAGAGCTGATTTTACTGACCCTGCGGGATTTTGCGGACAGCTATCAGATGACCTATCTGGGAATCCAGGTACGGATTCTGGAAGCGGTACAGGCTTTCCGGCAGCAGAGAGAGGACTGGCAGGAGCTTCTTTCGGAGGCGGTGGAGACCGGTCGGAGCTACTGGTTTATCCGGGTTTTCGCGGACGAAGGGGAGGCGGTCTATGAGCTCCTGAATGAGCTGTACGGGGAGAAGGAGCGAAAGGATTCGTATATCCGGGAAATTTTGAAGGCGGCCCGGGCCCAGATGTTGATTTATCCCGGTTATCTGAAGCGGAAAAAGAGACTGCAGACAGACAATTTTACCAGCTATGAAAGAGACGTGCTGAAGCTTCTGGCCCGGGGAGAAAAAAACGCGGAGATTGCTCGTACCCTGTGCGTGTCGGAAAATACAGTCAAGTATCACCTGAAAAATATCTATCAGAAGCTGGGGGCAAAAAACCGGAGTCAGGCGCTGAATCTGATTACGGAGTATCATCTTATATAAGAAAGAATCCTGCGAAGCAGGATTCTCCGCCTGCGGCGGGTCGCGTAAGCGGCATACTACCTCTCCGCCGCAGTGCGATCCCCCGGAGGTTTTTTATGTAATAGGGAATTCCAGAGAAATTTCCTATTACATAAATAAAAAAGCAGGAAGGACTACCCGTTCGGGCAGTGCGCTTCCTGCTTTTTTGTGGGAAAATTTATGATAGAGTAGTCGTATTGTGTCCGGAGGTGGGAGTATGAAGCAGGAAGCAGCAGAACGGTCGGAAAAGCAGCTGGAGCATTTCCGGGAAACCTTTGACAGGCTGACGGCGGCCAGTCATGTGCAGACGGAATATTTTGGGGAGCATAAAAAAATCGAGGGCTATTATCAGAGCCGGATGCAGGGGCAGATGCTGGGCTGCGACCGGCTGATGAAGCAGGAAAATATGTTCGGCAGACTGCAGCTGGGCTACAATCCCAACCGGGAACGGGTATTTCTGTTTGCCAATCTGAAGACCTCCCGCTACGATACCGTCGCGAGCCGGTACCAGAAGGAGCTGAAGGAGTATCAGCAGAAGACCCTTTTAAAGGGAAACAATGAAAACCGGGCCTACGTGTCCCGGTACTGGGAGGGGGCTTCCGTTCTTATCGAGAAGCGCGAGAATAAGCCCTGGACCAGGCGCTCCGTCGCTTCCTATCTGGGACGGGAGAATATGGAAAGCTTACAGAAGACCCTGCCCTTCTTCGTGAAAGAGGAAGAAAAGAAGGCGCTGGAAAAGAGAAAAAGCAGGAAAAAAGAGCTGGAAAAGCAGATACGGCAGCTTCGTCTGGAGGCCGGACGCCAGGAGGCGGAACGGGAGCAGTATCGGGAACGGGAAACGGAGTTAAAAGAGCTTCGGAGGGAAGATACCCGGGGCATGTACGAGGAAAACCTTCTGGAGGCCATTCTGATAAAGAAGGACGCGTCTGCCCGGATCTTTCTCCGGAAAATGAATTACGCGTATGATTTCCAGAAAAAGGATATCGAAAGCTATTACCGGGAGCGGAAAAAGACGCTTGGCGAAGTACGGGCAGAGACTGAGGGCGATGGAGAACGCCCGGAGGATGAGGACGAATGAGCGGGATAAGGACAAGGATATTCAAAAATGAGCAGGAATACTATCAGGCGCTGACCGGGTGGGCCAGAGAACTTCTGGTTTCCTATGCGCTGACCCATGTAAAAACCTCCGACGGAGGGCTGCTTCGGAAGAACGGCGGGATTCTGATTACCAGGGAGGAGCTTCTGGCTGAGCTTAGGTCCGAGGAAAAGACCTATGTGCCGACGGTTTTCCGGGAAGAGCTTGCGGACATCCGGGAGCGGGGCAGGGAGACCTTAAGAGACGGCGGCATGATTGTGATGGAATATCTGTTCCATGCGCTGAAGCTGACAGAGTTCGAAGGCTTTCTGACGGCCCTCTCCCTGGCCTGCGAGCTGGATCACGGACTGGGACTGGCAATCGGATACCTGAACGAGCAGAACGGCGTCCGGGTACCGAGCTTAAGCCTGTGTCTTAGGCTGTATACGGAGAAGGAGGAGGAGCAGCGGTTCCTGTACCAGGAATGTCTGCGGGACTGGGAAAAACTAGGACTTCTCTTTGAGGGAATGGAGGACTTGAGCCTGGGAGGGGGAATTCCTGTCCCGGAGGGCTTTCAGGAATTCCGCTTGAAGCTGGATTTCCGGATTCTGAGCTACCTTCAGAATTTTGAGCAGGAGGATCCGGCCCTGGGCGGTATCGTAAGAACCGGCGGGGAGGAGGACATGCGGGAGCCGCTGATTCAGAAGAAGCTGACGGACGGGCTGGAGGCTCTCTACGACAGCGGGGCCCGCAGCTTTTACCTGGAAGGGGAAAATGGTTCCGGCAAGAAGCTTCAGGCCGGAGCTCTCTGCAGGCGGAAGGGCTTGCCCATTCTCTATGTGGACAGCGGAAAGCTGCCGGAGGAGGGAGAGAGCCTTCAGAAAATGCTCCGGCGGATTATGCGGGAAGCCATTCTCCAGGGCGGCAGCGCCCTGTGCGTCTGCGATCTGGAGGGAGATCCGGAGACCGGACGGGTAGCCTGCGGACAGGCGGAACAGATCCTCTGGGGACTTCGCACCTGGCAGGGCGTGCTGTTCCTGACCGGAGGAAGCGAGTGGGATCGGAAGATTCGCTGTGAACGGTTGATTCGAAAGGTCCGGATTCCGGAAAATACCACAGAGGAACGGATCCTTCTCTGGAAAAGCTTCCTGGGGGAGCGGCTTTTCCCGGAAGGGCTGAATCTGGAATATCTGGCGGATAAATACCGGCTTCCGGCCGGATATATTCGCAACAGCGTACAGGAATACGAGGATCGGCTGCTGCTGGAGCAGAGCGAGCCAGAGGAGCGGTATCTGCTGGAGGCCTGCAGGGCGCAGCTGGAGCATAAGCTGGGGAAGGACGCGGTGCGGATTCCGGTGCATTACCGCTGGGAGGATCTGGTGCTGCCGGATCCCCAGAAAAAGCTGCTTCGGGACGCCTGCGATCAGGTGCGGCTTCATCATCAGGTCTATCATCGCTGGGGCTTTGAACAGAAGCTGGCCTATGGAAGAGGCGTGTCTATGATTTTCTACGGGCCGCCCGGAACCGGCAAGACCATGGGAGCCCAGGTCATCGCCGGGGAGCTGGCCATGGAGCTTTACAAGGTGGATATGGCCGGAGTCATGTCCAAATATGTGGGTGAATCGGAGAAAAAGCTGGGCAATATTTTCGAGCAGGCAAAAAAGAGCCAGAGCATTCTGTTTTTCGACGAGGCAGACGTACTGTTTGGCAAGCGGACGGATCAGAAGGACTCCAACGACAAATACGCCAATGCAGGAACCGCCTACCTGTTGCAGAAAATAGAGGAATACGAGGGCATTATCATTCTGGCTACGAACTTTCTGCAGAATTTTGACAACGCGTTCCTGCGGAGATTTAAGTTCATTATTGAATTCCCCTTTACGGACGTACCGAGAAGAAGGGAAATCTGGGAACGGGTATTTCCGGCGGATACGCCCCGGGAGGATCTGGACTACGGATATCTGGCGGAGGAATTCAAATTTTCCGGCAGCCAGATTAAAAATGTGGCGGTGGCCGCGGCCTTCCTGGCAGCCGGAGAGGGCGTGCCGGTGGGAATGCGCCATGTGCTGACCGGCGTAAAAAGGGAGATGGCCAAGACAGGAAAGACGCTGCTGGCCAGCGATTTCGGAGGCTATTATTATCTGATGGAGGAGGTATAGAGTATGGGATTAGGCGACTGGTATCAGGAACGGAAAGCGAAAAAGACGGCGAAAAAGGAAGCGGCCCGGCTGGCGGCAGGTCAGGCCAGACAGGCGGCGGAGGAAGAGAAAAAGCGGCAGCAGGAGGCCCAGGCGCAGCAGTCTATGGGATATACGAGAAATTATATCCAGATGCTGGAGCGGATGCAGGGCGCGGGAGACCGAAAGGGATATCAGAATCTGGCGGCTATGCGGGAACAGCTGGTGCAGGGCATGGGCAACAGTCCCCACGCCCAGATCCTGACGGACGCCCTGAATGCTTCCATGAAGGCGGCGGACGAGCGGATCAGCAGGGCGGAGAAGCAGGAGGGTCATAAAGAAACCATTCGCAAGGAGAGGAAGACGCCTCTGGAGACCCTGATCCGCAAGGAGCAGAATATGACCGACGGTCAGAAATTCAAACCGGAGGGAGAAGCGGCTGCCGCCGGGACGGATCTGAACCAGGAAGAGAAGCTGAAGGAGTCCAGGGGGAAGATTGCGAAAAATAAATTTAAAAATCTGCCGGGGGCAGTCTGTGAAGCCGTGAAGGACGCTTTTTCTGACTGGAAGACCGGTCTGAATACCGTATACGACAAGCTGACGGGAACGATGGACGTGGGAGCCGGTTCCAGCGGCGTCGGCGGTGATTCCAGCGATATCCAGGAGATGGAGAAGGTCATGAAGGACATGACGGATGCGGATACCGGAGGAGCCGGGATCACGGGAGCCGTATTCAGCGGCGTATCTACGATACTCAAGTGTGTAAAAACGGGAATCACCATCGTAGGCGCGATCAAAAATGAAAGGGATAATAAAACGGAGATTACGCTGGACAAGCAGGAACGCTTCCAGGTGGTCCGGGGTCTGTTACATGACATCGTAGAGATCATCAACGGCTTTGGAACGGTTTTTGGTCCCGCCACGAAAATGATTCCCTTCTACAATTCCATTCTGGGTATCGTAAGCAACTCAGCTGCTGTGCTGGCGGACGCGACCGATGTGGTGGCCAATTCCATCTTCCACCACAATATGCGGAAGCGCTGCAAAATGCTTTACCAGAATATGGTGGATAAGAAAACGAAATACGAGAAGAGCGGGGATACGACCGCAGCCCAGGCTTACACCGTAAGAAATAAGTCCAGCGCCATCGATAAGCAGCGCCGGAATCTGCTGGGAAAAATTGCAAGAGAAAATCAGGGCGACGACAGCGTGGGCGGTAAGATCCGTATCGTAAAGGCGGCTTCCTTACGTTCCCGCAACGATACCATTTACCGGGAGGCCCAGTACGGCGTAGGCGCGAGAATTCAGGCACTGGACGAGAAGATCCACGGCCAGGGAAGCATTTCCACAGAGGAACGGGCCCGTCTGAAGACCCAGAAGCGGGAGCTGGAGGCCATGGAGACCATGGAGCAGTACCGGGAAGCAGATAAGGCAGAAAAGAAGATGAGAAAGGCGCTGCTCCACAATGTGGAGAGCGTTATTACAGGAGGCACCAATGTGGTAGCCAACGGCCTGAAGCTGGCAGGAGAGATCGCCTCAGCCACCGGCGTGGGAGTTATGGCGGGAGCCGGGCTCTATACGGCTGGCATGGCCACCGGAATCGCGGAGGGAAGCTATGAGCTGGCCCGGGGCGGCGGTTCTCTCATCTATAAAAGTATCCGGTATATGGCCGGAACGTCGGACAACAAGGCGACCACCCGGGAGGATATGGCAATCTCCCTGATTGAGCGTATGCATGAGGTGGGAACCTCGGCCGTATGGGACGCCACAGCCGGAGGCTTCAAGGACGACAGAGGTCTCGATCAGGTGGAGGCCCATCAGCTGGCCAGACAGGGAAAAAATGTAGATCATCTGCACGGAATCCTGCGGAGCGGCCTGGACGCCACGATGACAGAGCTGATTGGAAGCAAGGATCGGACAGAGCTGAAGCAAAATATCGCGTCCGCGTTCGGACAGCCGGATTAGGAGGAGCAGTATGCTGACACAGGAGAAAAAAAGGACAGAATTTGAACGGATCAGGGAATTTCTTGCGCAGGCAGAGATTGCGGCGGAGGTAGCCGACAAGGGAAAGTTGTTTGACGATACGGTACTTTTGGTATCCCTGCCCACAGCGGAAGAATTTCCAGAGGATCATGAGCTGACAGAGGAAGAGCTTCATCTGGCGGTGGGATATCTGGTGGACCTGGATGGGGAGGAAGAGCGCCTGTCCCGGTATCTGATGTTCTATAGCCAGATAGAGGTGGATCTGGCGGAGCTTACGAAAGCGGAGGTTTTAAGCATGCTCAATGAGCTGAACCGCAGGGTACGGCTGGGCTGCTTCTTTCTGGGACCGGTGGACGGCCAGGAGACCGAGGGCGTCCAGTACCGCATGATGGTGTCGGGCGTACCGGAGGAGCCCTTTGACGAGGGACTGGTGGCCGACGCCATTCTGGAAATGGGAACCGGATACGATGTGGCGCTTGGAGCCCTGAAAAAAGCGAACGATGAGAAGAAACGCGGACAGGAGAACGGATGAGATATACACAGATGCTGAACCAGCGCCTGAAGGCTGCAGGCCGGGAATATACAAAAAGCCGGGAAATGAAAAAAACAGAGGAGCTATGGGAAAAAATCCGGGAGATCCGCAGGGAAGCGGAGGATACGGACAGCTTTTTCCCCTGGGCGGATGCGGCCGCGCGTCTGTCCTTGAGCAGGGAAGAGGAAGGACTGCTGGCGGTGCTCTGGGGACTGGAGAGCCGGGGAGAGCCGGTATCGGAACAGGAATTTCTGCGGCTGCGCCAGGAGCTTGCGGGAGAAGAAAACCGGGAGCTTCCGGACTGGTATATCCGGCGGGAGGAAGCAATCCGTCTGTCTCCGGTGCTGCGTGGCTGGCTGGAGGGCGAGACCCCGGAATTGCCGGAGGGCTTAAGCCTGCGGCTTCCGGCGGAGGAGCCGGCTTATGGGCTGGAGCGTCTGTTGACAGAAAGCGACGGGATCTTTCGTCTGGCGGAGGAACAACAGGAGCCACTCTGCCTCTGTCTGGCCGGGGAAGCCGGAAGCGGCCGGGAATTTGCCATGGAGCAGATTGCGCTCCGGCAGGGTCTGACGCTTCTTCTGGCGGAGGGAGATCTGTTTCGGGGAACCCCGGAGGAATGGAAGGCCTGTGTCCTCTGCGCCCGCCTTTACAACGGATTGTTCTGTATCCGGCTGGGCCGGGAGGAGCGGAAAACGCTTTTTACCCGGACGGAGGAAAAATTCTCCTTTTACGGAGTGATTCGGGAAAGCAGCCGGGGACTTGGGGAAGCCGGAAGAGCCGGAGTGATCACGCGTTTCCTGGAGCGGCCGGATCGCAGAGAAAAGCTTCAGATGGCCCGGGAAGTGCTGGGGGGCTGTCTTAGCCGGCTTCCGGAGGGTATGACAGAGGAAGCGCTGACCGGGCGGCAGCTGCCCACCGGCGCGTATCTTAAGTATCTGTACAGCCTCCGGGCAGAGCTTCTGCTTGGCACGACAGAGCCCCGGCAGCTTCTGCCGCCCGTGGAGGGCGGACGGCTTCAGAGCCTTCCGGCCAACCGGAGCTTTTCGGAGCTGAAGCTTCCGGCTGCCCAGTATGGAAAGCTTCGGGAGATCTGCAGAATGATCAGCGCCCGGGGGCGCGTTCTGGAGCAGTGGGGCTTTGGACGGAAATTTTCTTACGGAAACGGAATCTCGGTGCTGTTTTACGGAGCGCCGGGAACCGGCAAAACCATGGCGGCCCAGGTGTTGGCCGCGGAACTGGGACTTCCTCTGTACCGGGTGGATCTGTCCCAGCTGATCAGTAAATATATCGGGGAAACCCAGAAAAATATCGGTCAGATCTTTGACGAGGCAGAGCGCTGTGATTGTATCCTGCTGTTCGACGAGGCGGACGCTATTTTCACCAGAAGAAGCGACGTGTCGGACGCCCAGGATCGCTATTCCAACGCGGAGACAGCCTACCTGCTCCAGCGGATCGAGCAGTACGGCGGCGTCTGCATTCTGGCCACCAACCTGCTGCAGAACTTCGACGACGCGTTCCGGCGCAGGATTTCTTATATGGTGCATTTCCCGCTGCCGGACGAAGGGCTGCGGCAGGAGCTCTGGGAGAGTATCTTCCCGGAGGAGACGCCGCTTGGCGAGGATCTGGATCCGGCGCTGCTGGCCCGGGCCTTTGAGCTGTCCGGCGCTTCCATCAAGAATGCGGCGCTTCACGGAGCGCTTCTGGCGGCTGCGGAAGGCACGGAGGTACAGATGCGGCACCTGATGGACAGTATCAGGAATGAATATGAAAAGCAGGGCAAAAATTTCAGCGCTTCCCAGAGGGAGCTGCTGGATGCTTTCAGATAGAACGATTTTCGGAGGCGGATGCAGATGAAAATAAAAGAATGGTTGAAACAACATGGGAAAAACGGAAGGAAGGGCTATCTGGCGGGCGGCGCGGTCTGCCTGGCGGGGGCAGCCCTGGTGCTGGCCCTGAGTCTGGGAGTCGGAGCCCGGGCGGAAGAGCTCAATCTGGGAACAGCGGGAAAGCTGAACTTCGAATATGTAAATGAGAACAACCAGAAGATTTACCTGGTAAAAAACCCGGCTCAGTTAAAGGCTCTTGGAAATGCCACGCAGGGGACAAAAGATAATACCTTCCGCCTGGAAAATGACCTGACCGTAGACATCCGGGCAGCGGCTGGGGGTACCTTCGAAGGCACCTTTGACGGCAACGGCCATGTGATCACAGTGGAAACGCTGCAGATCAACGACAGCACCGGGACCGGAAAAGAGGAAGACAGGAATAAAGGAAGTATAGGAAAAACAGATTCGGTTTCCCGGGGAGCCCTGTTCGGAACGGTATCGGGAACCGTAAAGAAGCTGGTTGTGGACGTGAAGGATACGGATGCTTCCTACACCAGAACCTCTTATGCGGGAATGAGGGCAGGAGAGCCCCAGAAGCAGCAGACCAGTGCGGATCGGGGACTTACGATAGAAAAAGACAAAATCGTCAGCGAAATAAGCAGTGGGACGGATCTGGACGCCTATCACAGCATTGACAACTATACGACCGTATGGCTTCTTAAAGGTAAAGAGGTACCGGAGGGAACTAAAGACGCCGAGGAATACAAACGTTACCAAAGCGACGCCTTGGATAGCAGCGTCACGACCTATACCCCTACGGCTGCCTCCGCCACAGATTATTTTGGCGTGATTTGCGGAACTCTGACGGCTAAGGGCCGGCTGGAACAGATCCTTCTGGACGGCGAGGAAATGACCGTCCGTCAGAAAGGCGCGGACCATGCGGAGCAGATATCAGAAAATAATGTCACACCGCATTATTATTATTACAAGGTAGGAGAAGCCAAGAAAACAGAGGCCACAGAACTGGAAGAGGCGAAGGTTGCTGTGGCGCTTCCGGTACAGAAAACGACGACCACAGATACGGCATACAATACGAAGGTGGACGGGCTTCTTTCCATGACAGTGTCCGCGCCCGATCAGGTCGTATACGGAGATGACGGCAGCTATACCATAACCTGTACGGTTACCCTGCAGGCAGCAGAAGCGGGTGCGGAGATTGATAAAGCAACCCTGACGGCCGGAGAGGCCGGAGACTGGAGAGGCGGCGCAAACGGAAACAGTCTGCAGACAGTTACCATAAGCAGCATAGGAGACAGTACAAATCCGAAGACAGTGACCTATACCTATCATGGAACACACAGCACAGAGGATAAGAAAGATCTCACCTTCCAGGCGGCGGTGCATACGGGAACGCCGTCCCAGAAGGTTACGGCAGAGGTTACGGCAAAAACCATCCTGGCAGATGGAACGAGTAAGATAGGAGCTGAGGTAGAGAACCCGGCAGTGGCAGAAGGGGCGCTGAAGTTAACGGTTAGCGCAGAGCAGAAGGCCGAATCAGAAACTACGGCAGTCTTTACGGTAACAATAACAAATCAGCATACAGAGAAGCTTTCCAATGTGAGCCTGAAGCTTCCCTATGAAGTGACTGTGACAAATGCAAATGGAGGAACGACAGGATTCCAGACCGTCACCTTTGAAGAGCTTCCAAAGGGGGAAAGCAGGACACTGACACTGGAAAAAACAGGAAAGAAAAATAAAACGGTTACAGCAGAGTTCTCGGTCTCGGCGACGGCTTCCGGACAGGCGATTGAGACAGGAAAAGCGACGGGATCGGTAACGCTGTCAGCTGCGACCGTGACGCCAACTCCCACACCGGGGGAGGGCGGAGAGTCCCAGCTGTCCGAAGAAGCCCCGGCAGAGGCAGTCTCCCCGGCAGTTTCGGCGGGGACTCTAAAATTCACCATCTCGGTGCCGAAGCTTACGGATTCTGCTTCTGCTTCTGCAAAACTGACATATAAGCTGACGATACAGGCGCCCGCGGACGGAACAACCTGGGTGGAGACAGCGAACCCAAGCAGCGACTGGGGCGGCCACATCGTAGAAGGACTGGGGACAGATAGCAGGAAGAAGGTTTCCGGGACAGGTAAAAGAACAATCACGGTATCCTATCCGGTGGGGGGCAGTACGGCTTCCAACTATGGAGCCACCTTCAGCGTGTATACCGTGGGAAGCAACGGGGAGAAAAAATATGTCTGCCAGCCGACCACGGAGACCACAGCTCTGTTTCAGAGTGTAAAAAAGGAACAGAGTAAGACAAATACGACCATAGCGGAACAGCAGATCGGGATAACGGTGAGCGCGCCCGGTCTGGAGGCTGTACAGACAGATGGAAGCCTTGCGGTGGTTTACAAAGTAGAGCTGACTTCAGGAACCGGAACGACCTCCAGACTGACGTCGTCGGAAGCCGGAGGCTGGGGAACGACAGCGAAGGCAGCAGCGTCGGCAGTAGCGTCGGCGGCAGGGACTTCTTATAGCCTGCCTGCAGGAACGATGACAGCGTACTTCTGTTACAAAGCGGCATCCTACAGCTCTGCGGATCCGCTGGAAATATCCTTTACTGCCTATCGGGAGCTTTCCGATTCTACAGAATGTGCCGCCCAGGCCGACATCCGTACGGAAATCATCGGAAGCGGCAGCGCGGCTCCCGACAGCCAGACAAAGGGAGCCTTGAAGGCCACACTGTCTGCAAAGAATTCCTACATAAAGAAAGAGGGAAGTGTCACTTACCATCTGACCCTGGAAAATACGGGAAGCAACGTTCTGTATATCGATCCGGCCACATTAACAGGCTGGACGATAAGCGCGGGCAGCAGCTGGGCCACAGGAACTTATACCATCAATGCGGGCTCTTTGAAAGAAAATAGTTATACGAAGAATCTCATAGCAGCCGGTGGCAAGGTTGAACTGGAAAAAACAGTACATTGGAGCGATGAGCTTACAAGCCCCCATGAGGAAGCGCTGGATATCCGGGCGACAGAGATCCGCACGACCTCCATCGTAACCTACGCCTATGAGAAGGAAGTGGTGGCAAGCGGCAACTCCGTGATCAAAAATGTAACGGAAAGCAATCCGATCTATACAGCCCAGAATCTGACTGCAGGGGCACTGGCCGGACAGAGCGCAGGAAGTATCACAGAAAGTCGCCTGTCTCTGAATCTGCGGGGAATTCTTGACAGCGCAGGAAATCAGACAGAGATGACGCTGGGCGGAGTCGGCGGCAGCGTCAGCGGCAGCGTTACAGATCTCTATATGAACAGCTCGCTGACGGTTCCAGAGGCGACAGGATCGAGAACCGTGCAATCCGGACTGGTATCCGGGGCAGGAACCGTAAAGCTGGATTGGGCGATCGTAACAACGGTAAACGATAAAACAGAACTGGGAGAAAATGTAAATGCTACAAATGTAAAGCTGGGAATGAGCGCGAAACCGGATACAACGTGGGAAAAGTGGAAGAGCTTTACCCGTTATACGGCGAAAAACAGTCAGGAAAGCCTGTTTGATCTGAGCTGGCTGGTCTATGCGGAAAACAGTTTCACCTATGGAACTCCCAAGAATGAAAAGATAAGCGTGACGGCAGAGAAGAATCCTTCCCGCGCGCTTACCTGGCAGATGGTCTATAAGGGCAGAAAGAGCCTGGGAGACGCCCAGTATGAGACTTATTATGCAAAGAACACAGGCGTGGAGGGCGCGATTGAGCTGGGAAAGAGCGGCTATTATCAGAGGCAGTCTGTCTATGCCACAGACGGCTACTATCACTATGTGGAAACGGCCGCGGACGGGACAGCGCTGATGACCCGGTATCCGTATCTTTCCTCGGGTACAAAGCCGGTCTTTTATCGGGGCGAGGATTCCTGGTCTGTGGAACGCGAGGCGGGAGGAAGCCTGGTGGATCACATTGTGCTGAAGCTTCAGTCCCCAGCCGGAATCGATTTATCGGATCTGAAGCTGATTTATAATACCACAGGGAACCCGAACGCGGAGGACTGGAAAAGGGCGGTCATCGACGAGGAAGGACAGAAAGCAATTCTGGATTTTGATGGCGCGAAGGCGACGGTAAAGGCGATTCCGCTGGTCGGCGGGAATGAGACGATTTACGAGGAAATAGAGAGGACACAACCTTTCACCAGCGCGGACAGGGAGGCCCTGCCCTATCCGACGGTAAAGAGCAGCGATTACTACATGGCGGACGGAACTCCGCAGACAGAGACTTTTACGCCGGGCAGCAGCCATCTGACCGGCAGCAGCCTGCTGCTTAAGGATCTTCTCGCAGACGGCAGCTACAGCTATCTCCTGTCCGATAAGGAGCTGGGAGAAAGCGCGTCCTGGGAGAATACGGCTACAGGAGGACTGCGATATACAAAGGAGGCGGATAAGGTAAACGGCGAATGGGAGTCCCTGGCCAGTGGAAGCCAGATCCCGCTTCCGGCTACGGAGGGTACAAACCATCTCTATATCAGGATAGAAAAGGAAAACTATCCCACGACCGTGTATGCCTATGGAACCCTGAAGCTTGAAAAAGGAAGCTCTGCAAAGCCGGTGATTTACTATGATTACGGAACAGCAGGAGGAACGGAGAATACCTCCGGCAAAGTGATGAAGGGAGATCTTCTGACCTTTGCTGCAACCGGAACCGAAACCGGAACGCTGACCAAGGTTCAGTATCTGCTTTCGGATAAGGCGCGGACCATAGCGGCTATCGGAGCGGAGGAATGGAAGGATTATGATGGCGGCAGAATCACGCTGGAAAACGGGGAAAACTGGGCGGCCTGCTATATCTATGTGAGAATGAAGTCAGCGGACGGCCATTCCTACGGCGCTGTGTCAGAGTACAATTATGATTTTGCCTCCCAGAAGGGAGCGCCCACTGCGTCGCCGCGGACGGTGGAGATTGCGTCCTCCTCAGACGATGCTTCCGCTACGGAGATTCCGTCGGGAACCTCCATCACGCTGGGAGGACAGAGCGGTTCCAAGATTCTGTTCCTGACCGGGGATCGGCTGGATGACGCCACCTTTACGGTGGAACGGATTACCGGGGATACCACAGCGCTGAAAGATAAAGATGGCGTAGACGGCTATTATCAGGCCGGAAAACGCTGGTATCACGTGGACAAGGCAGAGGTAGCCCAGTATCAGGGCAATAACAGACCGGTCTTCCACAACAGCACAGACAATATGGTCATGCGGTATATCGGAGTGGCCGTTCTGGGCGAGGATCTGGATCCGGGAACGGTGACGGTATATGGCTATAAGGTGAAGCAGGCGGAACAGGTGGCAGCGCCGGAGGCGGCTCTGGTAACCCAGAGTCTGCCCAATGGCCAGAATGTGGAAACCGCCGTGGTGGAAAAGGGAACCTATATCTCCTTCCGTTCCCAGACGTCGGACGCAAAGCTTTATTATGTCCTGAAAAATGGAGAGGTGTCGGAAGGCGTGGACGAGGCGACCGGAACCCTGGCGTATGACAGCAGTAAGGGAATTCTGGTGGACGGCGATTATGGAAGCCAGTTCTACGTGAGCGTCCGGGCGGTAAAGGAAGGCATGAAGAGCAGTGAAACCGTCTGCTTTATATACCGGGTAGCGGATCAGAAGCAGGCGCTTACCCCTACGGCGACGCCTTCTACCACAGAGAGCAGTCCTACGACCGTGGCGCCGGGAGATAAGATTCTATTGTCCTCCGGCACCAAAGGCGCGTCGATCTATTATACCGCGGACGGCCCGTCGCCGGAGGTGTCCTGGAAAGAGGACGGCACCCTGGAGGTGGGTACAGGCACGCTCCGGTATGACGCCGGAAAAGGCATTACCATGCCGACGGACGGAGAGGGATATTTTACCATTCGCGCCGTGTCCGTGGCAGAGGAATATAAAAACAGTAAAGAGGCGGTCTTTGTCTACGCATATCCGGAGACGGTGCAGAGTCCTTACGGAAATATCCCGTCGGGCAGTGTGGAGATTGGAACGAAGATTCTTCTGAAGAACCGGACCGAAGGGGCGGTGATTCATTACACCATGAGTACAGACGGAAGTACGCCTGCGGATCCGACTGTGTCCAGCTCAGTCTTTGACGAATCCCAGCCCATCGAGATAAAGGGAAAGGTTATCGTCAAGGCGATTGCGGTGAAAAACAGCGTAAAGAGCGAGGTTGTAACGCTGACTTATACAGCCAACAGCCAGCTGGGAACGCCGACGGCGTCCATTGAAAGCGGAGCTATGGTATCCAGAGGAACCAGGCTTACCCTGTCGGCGGAGAGCGGCGCGGCGATTTACTATACGACCGACGGCAGCGATCCGGCTGCGGCAGGCAATGCGGCAGTGGCCAGCGGCACAGAGGTGATACTGGACGGAACACCGGGATCCCAGGTTACCGTGCGGGCCTATGCAAAGATGGAGAACAAATCCTCCAGCGAGACCGTGACCTTTACCTATCAGATCAGTAAGAGCGCCGCAGGGGTCACAGCCGATGTGGCCAGCGGCACAGAGGTATCCGGCGGATCCAAGGTAAACCTGATGACAGACGTAACAGGGGCAGACATCTATTATACGACCGACGGCTCCTCCCCGGCGGAGCATGGAAGCAAAGGTACGGTTGTAACGATTACAGGAGAAGCGGGCAGCACGGTAACCGTAAAGGCGGTGGCGTCTATTGGCGGACAGACCGGTACGGTCAGCACCTTTATCTATCGGATTAAGGAGCGCCCCACAGCGCCTACGGCAACTCCTGCAGGCGGCAAGCTGACTGTGGCAGTCCGGGTTGAGCTGCGGGCTTCCGCGGAGAAGATTTACTATACCACAGATGGCAGCGCGCCCACCAAGAGCTCGAACCTGTACAGCGATCCCATTCTGATCAATAAGACTACGACCCTGAAGGCCATTGCGGTGGCGGCTGATGGAGAAGTCAGTGAGACAGCCTCCTTTTATTACGGCGCGGCGGGAAGGGCCGGCACTCCGGAGGCTTCCGAGGAATCCGGAACGACGCTGGAGCCGGGAACCGTGGTTTATCTGACCAGCGCAAGTCCGTCAGCGGCTATCTATTATTCCACAGACGGAACCGATCCTACCAGGGATAATCTGGAGAGTATGATCCGGTATACAGACGAGGGAATTACAGTCCGAAGAACCGTAACCATCAAAGCGGTGGCCTACGAGGAAAGCATGCAGCTGTCTAAAGTGGGGACCTTCCAGTATGTGGTGGACACCATTCCTGCCGTGGAGCAGAAAAAAGCGGAGGAAGAACGTCTAGCAGAGGAAGCCCTGCACGATACGGACGCGTCAGCCCTGGCCCGGATTACCGACGAGACGGAGAATACCGGTTCTCAGAAGGTGCTTAAGGAAAAAAACTGTCAGACGCTGGTATCCGGTCCGGAAGAAAATTTCCCGGGGCAGGTGGAGCTGGTGACAGAAAAGCAGGAATACGCGCCGGAGGCCCTGAAGAATGTACAGCAGATATTTGGCCGGGAGTACGCAATTCTGGCGTCCTATGATATGAAGCTTGTGCAGGGAGAAGAGACCGTACAGCCGGAGGGAGAAGTGGAGATTGGAATTCCGATTCCGGCAAAGTATCAAAACGCTGCGGTTACGATTGTATATATCAATGAAGAAAATAAGGTTACAAAGACAGACACCTGGCGGGAAAACGGGATAGCCTATGCAAAAGTAAAGCATTTCAGCAATTACGCGCTGGTAGGACTGAAGCTGGAGGAAAAAAGGAGCTTTACGATTCCCTGGCTGCAGCTTCTGGGAGGCACAGCCCTTGTGGTTGCGCTGGCGGGAACCATTTATCTGGCGCGAAAAAAAAGAAAAGACTACCCGAACGAGTAATGAGCTTTTGAAAAAGCTGTGCTAACATAACAGACAGAAGGAGTGTGCCTGATGAAGAAGATACATTTAGATTCTGGAAAACTGCATAAGACAGTCAGATTCCGGTATGGAATCACGGGGACACTCTGCCTGATTCTGGCAGCGGTGCTTCTGTACGTCCAGTGGGGCGGACAGCTTCTGGAGGCCCGGGCAGCCGGCGAGATCACCTATAGCGCCAAGGACGGTCTATGGTCTGAGGGACTGAAAAACGGGACGCAGTCCGGCGATCTTACGAAGGTGACCATTACAGGCATGGAAAAGCCGATCGCCGGAAGTGTAAAGGATACAGAGGCAACTCTGTATACAAACAGCGTTACAAAGACTTATAAAGTAGAAGATGAAAATGAAAGCCAGACAATCAGCGCCGATTATCTGGAAGACGCTTCTCTTTCTTTTCGGGTTCAGTATAATCTGGGAAATTCTAAAGGGAATACCTGGGATATCGGGAAATGGACCTGGAGCGCAGAAAGGAGCGACGGCTCTCAGATAACAGGTGAGAGTACCAGGAACGCCTTCTACGTGAAGGCGGTAAGAACCTATTATAATCTGGTTACCGAAGATAAGGCAGCATCGAACAAGGACAGCTTTTCGGATTTTGAGAATACGGTCCGGAGCAGGTTCCGGGCGGAATTCCCGGATTACACGGTATCCGACAGGATGCTGATGACCAACAAGGACGGAGGAAGGAATACAGGCTATGGACGGGCTTTCGGAGCCTATATCGAAGCCTATATGACAGAAAAGAACTATAAGCAGTACAACGACGGCGTGAAGCTGCCCCTGTATGTGGACGGAAAGCGGGTTGTACGAATCGATATGCTGACGGTAACGGAAGCGGACTTTTATCTTTACGATGATAAAACAGGAGTGAGTTTCCGCGCGGATTATGATGTGGCCGTTTATAAAAAGCACAGCTATAGTATGACCAATACAGCGTTGAAGGCGGCGGATCCTACGGCGGTTCTGGAAAGCGGAACGTCCTTAAGCGCCGCAGAGACCACAGGGATCTCCGCAGACGATCGGCTGACAGAAATGAAGCCCGGGGAGACGGGGCTTACGGGAATCTATGAATACTGTGTCAGCGATCAGCAGATCACCGACAAAAGCAAGATTTCCTGGAGCACCTGGGACGGACGCGCAGTGGCGTTGGCAGGGAAGAAATATCTGTACCTGCGGATGACGCCGCAGTATACATCGGGAACCTATACGAATCTCAGGCTTCCAAGTGACGCGGCCGAGTACCGGATTAGCTACCTGAACAAGGCGGCAGCGCCGGCAAAGGCAGCGCTTTCGGACGATTCCGTAAGCTTCACAACGACCCAGAGCGACGGACAGATTTTTTATACAACGGATGGCGCGGACGCAGTCTTTACGAAGGTGCAGGGAAGTACGCTGATTGCCAGTCTGAAAGCGGAAGCGGGAAAAAAGGGCTACAGCAAGGGAATCCTCAGCTATTCCGGAAAAAGCTATGTGCGTGTCAACGGTCTCTGGTATGAGTGCGGAGCAAATGTAAGCTATTACAAAACGGCAGTGGCTCTGGATTACAGCACCAACCGGCAGTATGCGGAGCTTCGCACCTGTGTGCTGGCGGACGGCTGCGCAGTGGATAACGTCAACCGGGTACACCGCTATCAGAAGCTGAATCCTCCTGCCATTTTGCTGGAAAGCGGAAGCGCTGCAGGAAGCACGGCACTGATTCCGGGAGATCGGATTGTGACGGTGACGGTGACGAATCCCTATCCTTCCACCCATGATTATTATGAAGATTACGAGGCAGAAGTAAAAAAGGTAAAGGTAGAATATGCCTTCAGCGCTACCCAGATCACGGATACGGACAGCATTACCTCCTGGACGCAGCTTCCGTCCCTTCCGGCGGATCTGCCGACCGGAGACGGGTATATTTACCTGAAGCTGGTACCTTCCGGGAATACGGGAACGAAGTTTGACGGCGTCTATGTGGAGAGCGAGGTCCGGGAATATGCCCTGAGCTACACCAGCAATCCCATGAAGTCAGAGTTCCTGAAGCTTGAGATAGAACCGGACATCACAGTAAAGGATACAGACGAGGACGGCACCGGAACCCTGAAGCTTTCCTCTACCGTCAACAATACGGTGATCGTATACAGCCTGGCCGGTGAAATTTCCGTGGAGCGCGTGGACGATACCACACTCCGGAAAGCCCTGGACGCCCAGGCAGCCGGAAGGGCGGCCGCTTATACCGAATACGGAAACCACTGCTATATCCGGGCCAACGGACTGTGGTATCGTTGTGGAGAAAAAGGAACCGTAAAGGGTACGGGCGGCGAGGAACTGAAGGCCTCTGAACTGGCAGCGGGCCTGACGGTCCATGCGCTGGCTATGGCTGACGGTTACAGCGGAACAGCCGTAAAGAAACGGACGATTCAGAGCATGAAGGCTCCGACTGTGACCCTGGAAAGCGGCAAAACGGCAGGCACGGATATGGTGTCTCCGGACGAAGTACTGACGGAGATAAAGAGCACGGCGTCAGCAGCGGGCCTGGAATATCAGTACCTCCTGACGGATCGGAAGCTGGATACGGTTTCAGACGTCATGTGGGGAAGCTGGACAGGCAGTCCGGTAGCGCTGGCAGGAAGTAAATATCTCTATGTCCGCGCAAAGACCCCGGAGGATAGTACTCATCTGAGCAGCCCGCCCAGGAGATATGAGCTGAAATATCTGACGGACAAGCCCGCAGGCGTTACAGCCAAGGCTTATGTAAAGGGTCAGGAAATTACCGGCGGTGTGGACTATGGCGATGAGATTGAGCTGATTGAGCTGAAGTCCACGGAAAACAAGGCAATTATTTTCTATACTACGGACGGAAAACAGCCTTCCTTTACGAAGCTGGCTGCAGGCGACAGCAATATTGCAGAACTGGAGCAGCGGCTGAGCGATGGAACCGCGTCTCTGAACGGAAAGCTGTATCTGAAGCTGAATGGCCTCTGGTATGAATGCGGCGCCGACACCCTTCTCTATAATAAGCAGACGCGTATTGTCGTAGACGAGACCATTTATACGGATAATTATCTGGAGATCAATGCGCAGGCTGTGGTGGAAGGCAAGGTATTCGGAACCACCGATCGGTTCAGCTACGGATTTTCCCTGCGGGAACAGGTAGCGACGCCGGTGGCGTCCGTGGCAAACGGAGCTACCGTTCAGATAGGAGATACGGTGAATCTGATCTGCGGAGAGACGAACAGCCGAATTTTCTATACGACCAATGGCAGCGCGCCGGTGGTAAACATTGTAAACGGAAAGGTGGAGCTGGGAGCAGAGACAAAGGAATTTATCACGACGCCCATTCAGATTTCCACAGATTTTGCTTCTTACGGAAGCAGTGTCACGATTACAGCGGTAGCCTGCAGATTCAAAGAGTATGCGGCAGGAATGGCCCGTACCAAGCGGGACAGCGAGCTGGCCCGGTTTACCTACAGCGTAGGAGCCCAGGCAGCGGTAGAGCCGGTTACTTCGGTTCCGGCTGCCAGCTCAGACAAGCGGACAGAGGTGACCATCGGTTCCAAGATCCGTCTGTTCTCCGCCACAGAAGGGGCTGTGATTTTCTACACGCTGGACGGCAGCGAGCCGGCCTTTGATGAGACGACGCTGAAGCCCACCGGATCCAGTACCTTGAAATACGACGCTACCCAGGGCATTACGGTACCGCCCATTACGGACAGCTCCGTGATTACGATTACGGCGGTGGCCTGGTGCGAGGGGCTGGCCAGCAGTAATATATCCAGACTGATTTTCCAGTACCCCAGCGCCGTGTCGGCACCCTATGCCACACCGGCAGCCGGAGCGGTATCGGAAAATACGCAGGTGACCCTGAAGACAGCCACAGAAGGGGCCGTGATCTATTATACAACCGATGGCAGCACCCCTACGGTCAACAGTCATGTGTATGACAGCAGCAATCCATTTGTAATCAGTAAAAATACCACGATCAAGGCTCTGGCAGTTAAGAGTAAGATGGAGAGTGAGGTCGTGACCTTTGCCTATACGGTATCTGAGAAGCTTTCCACACCGCGGGCGTCCATTGAGACTGGATCGGTAGTGGCGGCAGGAACCGTAGTGGAGCTTACCGGGGACAGCGGAGCGACCATTCATTATACGGTGGACGGCAGCGACCCGAAGAAGGCGGACAATCAGAAGGTACTGATTGGAACCAGCGTGATCTTGAGCGGCAACGCCGGGGACGTCATTACGGTTCAGGCCTATGCATCAAAGAATGGTTACAGCGACAGTGAAACCGGATATTACAGCTACAGTATCAGCAGCTACGAGGGCGGTATCTTTGCAGACCGGCCCACCGGAAGCACCGTAAAAAACGGCGATGTGATTCAGCTGAATTCCGATGTATCCGGCGCGTCGATGTACTATACCACAGACGGATCGACCCCTACCAGGAGCAGCGCCTCCGGAAGCCGGGTGACGATAAAGGGTACGCCGGGAGAAAATGTTACCGTGAAAGCCATTGCGGTATCGCCGGGTACGGATCGGGCTGTATCGGCGGCAACCTTTACCTATACGATTATGAACCGGCTGGCAGCGCCGACTTCCTCCGTTCCCACCGGAGCGGTATTTACCAAAAAGAGCGCGGTTAAGCTGACGGCGGAGACCGGAAGTATCTATTACACCACAGACGGGACCCAGCCAAGCACAGCCAGCAACCTGTATAAGGACGGCGTGGTGATTACCGGCGCCGTAACCATCAAAGCCATTGCGGTGGCAGAAAATTATGAGCAGTCAGAGGTCAGCAGCTTCACCTACGGCTTTGCGGATCAGGTATCGGCGCCCCAGGCCAGCTACGCCAGCGGCGAGCTGGAGGTCGGCACAGAGGTGGAATTCAGCTGTGAGACCGAGGGAGCCAGTATCTATTACCGGACAGACGGCGCGGATCCAAGCCTGAAGGATAAGGACGGGCTGGAGCTTTATACAGGCCCTGTGACGGTCAACCGGGCGACAACCTTTAAGATCATAGCCGTAAAGGAAGAGCTGCAGGACAGCAAGGTGGTGACCGTAGGTTACACCGTGCGGGAGCCGGAGCTTATAAAGAATACAGAGGACACGGATACGGAGCTTGAACAGACCGGAAACGGCAGACTGAAGAGCCGCAGAAGCTTTTCGGACGCCCAGTCGGGCCCCAGCTTCTCAGATGTGGTACTGAAGAACGCAGTTTACGGCGTGGTGGTAGCCTCGAAAGAGGATACGCTTCCGGACGGCGTACAGCTGGACGTGAAGCAGGTGCAGGCCTCCGACGCGGCAGAGCGGATGGTAAAGCAGCTGGTAAGCGAAAGCTATGGTATCGTGGACAGCTACGATGTGACACTTCTGGTGAACGGAGAGGCCGTACAGCCCGACGGAGAGATAGAAATCGGACTTCCGATTCCGGCGGCTTATGAGAATTCCCTGATTCAGGTGGCTTATGTGACGGAGGACGGTTCGGTAGAGCTTTATGAGACCCGCCGTTCCGGTGGAGTGGCTTATATTAAGACCAGACATCTGAGCGTATACGCGATTACTGCCCCGGTGGAATTCGCGGAGGCAGAGAAGGAGACGCCCTGGCTGCTTATCGGCTACAGCGGCGCGGTGCTTCTTCTGGGAATCGGAATCCTGCTCTTATACAGAGCGCGAAAAATAAAGAGAGAGGGCGGAGCAAGGCATGGAGAATAGGAAATATTATTCCTTTGAGCGGAACAATTATTATTACGGGAAAATGCTGACTTCCAGAGATTTCCAGAACGAGCAGTCCTATATGAATGACAAGCGGCGGCTGGAAAACCGTCTGCTACAGGGCAGCGGTATCGTCTATGGGCTCGATGTGGTAGCGGCAGATGATTCCTCGGTGATTCTGCAGTCGGGAATGGCTCTGGACCGGGCGGGACGGGAGATTGTGGTTCCCAGAACCCAGGTTTTGAAGCTTTCCACCATCGATGGATATGAGGAACTGAAGACAGAGAGGGCCGTACTCGGTATCGCTTACGCGGAAGAGGATACGGATCCGGTATACGCGGTGATGGAGGCAGAGGGCAGCGGAAAAAGCTACAACCGGAAGAAGGAAAGCTACCATTTGTTCCTCTGCGATAGAAAAGACTGTGTCCGGGACGGGAAAAAAGAGGATCAGTATCTGAAAAGCAGTCTGATTTACGAGGACGAGGACCTGTATATCACAGAGGAGGTTCCGGCCTTTGTGACGGAGCATACGATTTTAAAAGCCCGGACCAGAATCCGGAAAACCAGTCATGCGCCGGGAGTATGCTCTTTTTACGCAAATGTGACGGCAGAGGGAATGGAGCCCCAAAACTGTGAAATTCACGGGGAGAACATCAGCCTGGAATACGGCGAGGAGATGGTTCTGGAGCAGGAATTCCGTCCGGAGAGCTATATCTTCGGAAAGGAACCGGTGAAGCTTTCCTTCCTGGAAAGCAAGGTAACGAAGTCCGGCGGGGAGGAAAAGGGAAGCGACCTGGTTATGGAGGTGCTTCCGGTTCGCGGCACCCTTCTTTCCTGGCTGCGGCAGACGGGACATGCGGGCGCTCTGGATATCGATCTGGATCGAACCTATGACGAGAAGCTGTGGATTGCGGAGATCCGACTGATCCGTTCCCAGAGCCATTCCATCATTGAGCGGGTAGATAAGCCGCCCTTTGACCAGTACGTGTGTACCGCGGAACAGCTCTATATTCTGGAAAAGCTGAAGGAGTATCTGGTACCGGAGCAGGAGGCGAAAAGCGCGCCGAGCACGGACAGGACGCCGGAGCGCACCGTCGGCGCGGAGCTTCCGATCCGGGAAAAGCGCATGAATTCCAGCGGCGTATTTGAACTGTCCCTGGGAAGCGGCGGAGAAGCCGGAAAGGTTTATTTCTCAGACGAGATCATGCACGGACTCGGAAATGGTCCCGTATGCGTGGAGCTGGGGATTGAATATATCAGCAGAGACGCGGCGGCCCAGGGCGATCGGGAGGCGATCATTCTGGGAGACGGCAGTATCTTCGCAGAGGATACGACCATCACCGAGGAGCGGGTTTTCGAGGTGGATCAGGCCATCAAGATTCTTCCGGAGCGGGGCACCTTTATTGTGGGCGTCCGGCCGAAGACGAAGCTTGGCAAGATCGGCATCCGGATCCGGTGGTACGCGTTTAAGCCGGAGGATCTGGAGCAGCGTGTATACAACCGGAAGGAGCAGAAGGGCTGCATTATGCTGCAGCCGGATACGATTGTGCTGGCTCCCAAGGGCAGCGCCCATATCCAGCCGGTATTCATCAATATGCCGGAGGAGGCATTAAGCTATACGCTTCTTGATCCGGAGGGCGGCAAGGTAGACAACAACGGCGTCTATACCGCGCCGGCCCAGGAGGGCGTATACGAAATCAGAATCGAGGCGGTAAGCAATCCGGAGATCTTCACCCATGCATTTGTGATTGTATCCCAGAAAAACACCGCGGAGTAAGGACAGGTGAGAGAGCATGTTCCCAGCATTGAATATGGAGCTTGAGATCGTGAGGACAGTCCTGAAGAATTCCGTCAACGACATTTATGTCTGCACGGATACCCTGAAGGACACCGGCGTATTTTACACCATGGTTTCCATTCACGATAAGGATTGCCGGAAGATGGTAACAGAAAAACTGAATACCGAACGGATTTTCTTTTCCAACCGTGATTTTATCGGTTCCTTTGTCTATGAAAACAGACTGAATCTGGTATTCCGGTATTATCATGAAAATCTCCTGTCTTTGCTGGGAAGCGTGTATCTGGTAGAATTCGCGGACTGTAAGCGGGCGGCGCTGGGATTGATTGCAGCCTGTGCCGAGTGCGGGGCCGGCCCGGATCTGGGAAGCCTGCTTCTGAAAGAACGCAATATCAATATTACCCGGGAGGGCGAGGTACAGTTCAATTATTTCCTGGATTTCGCCCAGCTGAAGCCGGGAATGGAGGAAAGCCGCTACCTGAAGGAGGTGGCGGAGCGGGTATTCGGGATTCTGGAGCTGAAATATAAGGGAAAGTACGAATCGCCCGACAGCTATCCGGGAGACGTGCGGCTGTTCTATATGAAGATGAACACCACAGGCTTCCAGTCCCTGGGCCATATGATATCCACGATCCGAAGTATGCCGGATAAACCGGTGGAAATGCGGGGACTGCTCTGGTGGTTCAAAAGCAGGTTCCGGAGAATCCGGGGATTTCTGTTCCGCAACTCCATGACAGCCTTTCTGACGATTCTGGTGCTGGTGACGCTGGTGTACGGTCTGACACAGTTTTACAGAAGGTACACGGTGCGGAAGGCCTATGAAAGCAATGTGAGCTATAACGGCATTGAATATATCGGAAATGTATATCTGGGAAATGAAGAATAAAGGGGCGCAGCTATGAACAAAGGATTGAGAAGATTATTGCTGGTCATCTGGATACTGGCGGGAGTATACGCAGGCTGGCAGGGCATTCAAAAGAATACGGTTTCTCTGGATTCCTTGCTGGGCTTCTGTACAGCCGCGGAGGGCAGGACAGTTTCCGGCTGGTATGAAGGAAAGGACACGGTCATTGCGCGGATAGAGAAGAACGGCGCCATCAGTGGAACCTACCGGTTCCGGACCGTGAAGAAGTCCACCATGTACAATATCCGGGGTATGGCGGCCGGTGAAACTTATGTCTATGTCCTGCGGGATCGAAAGGACGCCTATACCGGAGAGCTTCTGTCCCAGGAACTGGTGGTGCTGGATTTTGAGAATCATTTCCGGAAGGAAAAGAAGGTATTTACCCTGACTCCGGAGGAGAATCATACCTTTGGCTGGATCAATGCCACGGGCGATACGATTACCCTGATTTCCACCGATAAAAATGAGACCCAGGCTATCCGCAGCAGCTATGAATTCGGAGCGGTGCTGGACGACACCCTTTCGCTGAAGAATACAAGAACCTATCCCTTGAAGACCGGGGAAGGCGTCTATAAGGCTATGGGAAACAGTACGAATCTGGTTTATATCTCCGATTCGGGCAAGGTATATTTCGCAGATGAGGAAACCGTGTACGAGGTGTATCCGGCCAGAACCCTGGAGACGCTTATGTACCCGACCTTCATTGCCTACGCGGAAAGCGGATACATCTATCTGGGCGAGCATGAGAGCGGAGATATCAGCCGTCTGAATCTGTCGGACGGTTCCGAGGAGACGCTGCTTGGAGGCAGCAGCCCCTTCGGCGGTTCCAGTGTGTATACGCCGCGGGATATTGCAGCCATGTCCATGTCGGGGCTCAATACCTTTACGGCCCTGGTGAAGAACGGACAGGACACGGACTTCCATTTCCTGGTGTGTGAGGACGGCAGCGGCGCAGTGCTGAACAGTCTGCATTACGGCCCGTTGGCGATTCTCTGGTTCATACTGAAGCAGTGGCTGATCTATGGAGTCATCGCCCTGGCGGCCGTACTGATGCTGGGAATGTTTTCCAGCGCTATCCGGGGCGGCCATACGATTATGGAGCGTCTCTTAAGCGCGACCGTTCCGCTGCTGGCTCTGACCATGATTCTGTTCGGTTACATTTCCTTTCAGTATTATGGCAACGCCATCGACGAGAATTTTGAAAAACAGGTGATGGACGAGGGCAATATGCTGGCGGCCCTCTTCGGACAGGAATCCTTTCAGGAAATCGAATATCCCTACGATTATTCCACAGAGGCTTACCGTTACTTAAGCCAGCAGCTGGCCACCCGCGAGCTCTATACCCGGGTTCTCTATTACGAGAGCGGTGAGATTTACGTGGGTGTGGATAAGAACAGCCCCTGCTTCTACCCCGGCGAGATTCTGATGAATCTTCCGGCGGAGACGCTGTATAAACGGGCGGCTCTTACCGGAGAGTCGGTAAACGGCGTAATTACGGATCAGCAGGGACGGCGTCTGGTGTGTATCACCCCGGTGGGTGGTCTGTCCGGCGAAACCGTGTACCTTCTGGAGACCGGCGTCTATACGGCGAATATTTCAGCTTATACAGCCAACTATGTGAAGGATTTCGCAGTGGTCTGCGCGGCCTTCCTGGTCATTGTACTGGTGATGCTGATGGTGCTGTTTTACCGGATCCTTGCTCCCATCGGAGAAATCAAGCGGGAAATGCAGCTGTTTGCGGACGGCGACCGGAGTATCCGGATCCGCAGCACCTCCGAGGACGAGCTTACAGGGATCACCCAGGTCTTCAATAAGATGGCCGACGATATCAATGTGCAGATTGTCAGTCTGGAGCGGATGAGCGAGACCTATTATCACTTTGTACCGCCCAGTATGATTGGACTTTTGGGACAGGATAATCTGGCTTCCCTGACGCTGGGAAGCAGTGTAAAGGGTAATTTTGCCGTGATGAATGTGCGGCTTTATCCGGAGGAATCCCTGTCCATGGAACAGAAGGAGGCTTTGATGAACCGGTTCTTCAGTACTGTCAACCGGTTTGCGAAGCAGAGTGAGATTGTTTCGATTGTAGATGACGCCAATCTTCAGAGCATGATCCTGATTTGCAAGGAGGGCGCAGAGGCAGCCGCCCTGGCCGCCCTGACGATTCTGGCCCGGATTGACGCGGAAAACCGTCTCTATGGAGCAGAGGGACAGCTGGACGTGGCCTTTGTGGTGGATCAGACCGATGTATTCTTCGGTATCTGCGGCGACGAGGAGCGTTATATTCCGGTGGTGCTGGCTCCGAAATTCGAGAAGCTCCTGGAGCACGCGGAATTCCTGCGGAGCATGGGAAGCCGCTTCCTGATGACAGAAGCAGCCGGAGAAAAGCTGGGAAGCGCCACGCGATACGCGAGACGTTATGTGGGCCGTCTGAAGACGGAGGATCTGGATATCGGTCTTGTGGATATGTATGACGAAAAGGGCGCGGACGAGGTGCGCGTGATGAAACAGAGTCAGCACGCCTTTGACAAAGCCATGGAGCTTTACGAAAAGGGCTTCTACTATGAGGCAAAGAACCTGTATGCGCGGGTATTGCGGGAAAATCCCGGAGATATGGCTGCGAAGTATTATATCTTCCGCTGCGAGGCATTACAGGCAGAAGAGAAGTAACTGGTTGGAGGAAGGAAAGGAATGGGAAGTCTGTTTAAGCTTATAGCAAATGGGATAGCCCGTATGTCTCAGGGAGTACAGGGTTCCTATGCTTTCACATTGCTGGGAAAGGCATTTATAAGGCTCCGTACCGCGGTTATGAATCCCTTCCAGAGGGTAGTACGCCGGGTACAGCAGCTCTTCAACGCTAATATTATCACGTCCAAGCTGGTAACGCCCATCAATGCAAAGGTCCGGAAGGTTTTAAACGGCGAGGCCAAATCTCCCGAGGATTATTACACAGTTGGAAGATTCTGGATTTCAAAAATGCTGGTTTACTTTCTGATTCTGGCCGGGTGCGCGGCGGTATTTATCTATTTCAACTGGATAGCGGCCCCCCTTTCCGATACTACGGCGTCGGAAAATGTGACCACCACCGTTTACTATGATTACGACGATGTGAAGCTGGGAGAGTATACCGGGAAAGCCAATATCCGGGCGGCTAACGGCAAAGTGGTGTATACGGGAGATATTTCCGCAGGTGTGTGCAAGGGTAATGGAAAGCTGTGGAACCAGGACGGTGTGCTGGTATACGAGGGCGGTTTCGAAAACAACTGCTTCAGCGGAACCGGAACCCTGTACGGGGCCAACGGCGCGGCGCGGTACACCGGAGAATTTAAAGACAATCAGTTTTCCGGCAGCGGCGTTCTGTATTTTGAAAACAAGAGCATAGCATATACAGGCAATTTTGAAAACGGAGCCTTCCAGGGCGAAGGGACCCTCTATAACGAGTCCGGAGCCGTAATCTATGAAGGAGAGTTCCAGAACGGCGTCTATCACGGAACAGGCATCAGCTATTATGACAGCGGCGTGAAGCAATACGAGGGAGAGTTTTATCTGGGACGCTTCCAGGGAAGGGGAACCTCCTATGACGCGTCGGGCCGGAAGCTGTTTGAAGGCCAGTTTGCCAGAGGCGGGATTCAGTGTGAGGCGCTTCTGGGACAGACCCTGGATAAGGTACTGGAGATGACCGGGGAGAAGCCCATGGTCTACTACAATGAAGGCAGTACCAGCTTCCTGTTTGAGCGGGCGCAGCTGATTCTGAAGGCGGACTGCCTGGTGGAGCTGCAGCTGGACAGCGCCTCCACCTCGGAGGGAGACAGCTACTATGTGCCAAACGACAATGGAGAGACCCTGGACGAGACGGAGTCAAGCCAGCTTACCGATACCACTGCGGCTGCGGCAGACAGCAGCACAACGACGGCAGACGGAACCGTGATTACCATAGAGAAATCTGCGGCGGAAAAGGCCGCGGAGGAGGAACAGCAGCGGCTGTCCACCCTTCCTATTTTGAATGGTTACCATATTTATTATTATCTGAGTAGCGACAAATGGCAGTCGGCAGCAGACCTGGACGGATCCGCCGTCAATATTACGGCGGTAACAGCCTACGGAGACAGCCTGAATGTGGATTTCCTGGAGAAATCCCTGAAGACGCCGGAAAACGGCGGCGTGGGACTTCAGGAGTGCGTGGCCATCGATCGGATCCGAATGGATATTCCGACGGCCTTCAGCTCCGTAAGCTATGAGCTGACAACCAGGAATAAGACTTATCTTGAGGTCAGCGGGGTCAATATGGCGGAAGCCATCTATGAAGAAGTATGTGAAGAGAACAACGTGCGTTACCGGCTCTGTTATGAAATGGACGATCCGGAACAGCTGATGTTCCTTACCGTAGAAAATAAGTAGAAGGAGAGGGCGAATTTATGGCAGATTTTTCGGTGATATCAGATGTGAGCAATGAAGTGCTGAAAGTGCTGCGGGAAAACATCTGTCCGGAATTGATTCAGTCGCCGGAGTCCATCGCGCTGGCTGTACCTACAGACAAAAACGCGGATTTTCAGTTGGGCTTGTATCTGTATGACATTCAGGAGCTGCGGGAATATCAGCAGCAGGATCTGATACGTCTGCGGGGCAATAAAGCCCAGTATCCGCCGAAGCCGCTGAACCTGTTCTTTGCGCTTTTTATCAACACAAAGTCGCAGTTTATGTCCAATATGGAAAATGAGCAGAGAATTCTGGGCAGGGCCATGCAGGTGCTGATGGATCATGCGATTCTGTATGAGACGGCGGAGGAGGAAGAGGATACGACGGCTTCGGTGACACTCTTACCCTTGAGCTACGAGGAAAAGACCAAAATCTGGTCGGTGCTGTCCGTTCCCTATCAGCTGGGAATCTATTTCAGCGTGGCGCCGGTGCTTCTGTCTTCCAGAAGAGTACGGAGCTTCCGCCGCGTAGTGGCAGCGGAATTCGATGTGGCGAACCGGGGATAGACAGGGAGGAATGCGATGATTCGGATGAAGATAGCCTTTGCGCTGCGGCTGGTGGACGATTATTCGGGAAAGGATATCCGAAAAAACAGCTTTCTGTTTTCTATCGGGGAGCGTATCGTGCATCCGGTAGAAAAGGAGAACGGGCTTTATATTTTTCTGGAGCCCCAGGAGGCTGTGACCAGGGTTCATCTGGAGGGTCCCGATTATCACCCCTGTACCGTACAGGTGGAGAAAAAGCATTTGAGCCCGGAGGAACCGGTGGCCGAGGTGCGGATGTACCGGAGGCCGGGCCGGGGCGGCTGTGAATATCTGGAGGGACAGCTTCCGAAGGAGGACGCCCCCTTCCCCAGAAAGGTGTGCTTCTTACGGGAAAAGCCCACAGGGCTTACCTTCCGGGAATTGCGCAGGATTGGGGAAGAGTACTGGTTTTTGTTTCAGGGCTTTACCCGGGAGGATTTAACCGGGAAACCCTGTATGCTGGAAAACAGAGGTGAGTTTTTTCCCTTTGTCATTATGGAAAAACGCGGTATCAATGAATATCGCGTGGAACCGGAGGAGAAACCTCCGGAGCAACTGGAAAAGGGCGGGGCGCTGGTGCGGATATACCGTACGGTAACAGACCAAAACGGAGCCTACGCGATCCCGGTGGGACCGGGAGAAGGAAAAGAAGCAGGAAAGGTCATACCGCTTTAGCGGGAATTGCCTGAAAGGAAAGGGGGTTGAAAATGCCGGTTATTGTGACTGCAGGAGCGCAGCTTATGTGCAGCTTCGGCATGGCGCCGTCTGTACTGAATGTACTTCCGGCTGCGAAGGTTCAATGCAGCAGCATGGCGCCTGCCTGTATCACAGACAATCAGCCGATGGTAAACATTATGCCCTTTGGTATGTGTACTTCCATGGCGAACCCGCAGGTAGCGGCGGCGACTGCGGCAGCGCTTGGAGTGCTTACACCGATGCCCTGTATACCGGTGACGTCAGCACCCTGGGCGCCGGGCAGCCCGACCGTCCTGGTCGGTGGGAAACCAGCAGTGAATCACACATGTAAATGCATGTGCAATTGGGGCGGGGTTATCCAGGTGGTAAATCCCGGTCCGGCCACAACGACTATGATTCCATAGGGTTGTGTAACAAGAGATATCAATTTGAAAGGAGGAAGGGCGAAGTAGAAAGCTTCGTGCCGAAAAAAGAAAATGGCAGAATATTTATCTCCAGGAGTATATGTAGAGGAATTTGAGTCAGGCTTAAGACCGATGGAGGGCGTGGGAACCAGTACAGCCGGATTCATCGGAATGGCTGAAAAAGGAAAAGTAAGCGGAACGCCGGAATTTGTTACCAGCTTCGCGGATTTCAACCGGAAATTCGGCGGTTATCTTCCGGAGAGCACCTATGGGGAATTCCGTTATCTGGCTTACGCGGTAGAGCAGTTCTTTGCCAACGGCGGATCCCGCTGCTACGTGATGAGAACGGTAGCCTCTGACGCGGCCACAGCAGGCGTAACAGCCAACGGAATCAGCATTCAGGCAAAGAATCCCGGAAAATGGGGCAATGAAATCAAGGTTACCGCAGTAGCGGCTTCCAAGGGAAAGACAGCCATAATTGAGGCAACCGGCGATGACGCCACAGGCAAGGTATATACCGTAGCCAACGGATCTGTATTCGCAGAGGGCGACATCATCGCTATCCGCAATAACGGTAAGGTGACCGGTTACAATAAGATTTCCATGGTACAGGGCAATACCATCACACTGGCTAATCCGGTGAAAGAGGATCTGGTAGACAAGAATCCGGTACCGAAGAAGGTACTGTCCGCGTGCGAAATGAACATTGAGATTGCGTACCGGGATCAGGTAGAGATTTACGAGGGCGTGTCCCTGAATATCGGGGCTGCTTCCTACATCGCAAAGGTTCTTTCCAAGTCTGAACTGGTAGATGTGACTGCGGAAGAAAGCAAGGAAATCGGAAGCCCGCTGGCAGTTTTCGGCGCTGCAGCTGACGCGGAGAAGGCAGTGGTATTCCTGGCAGGCGGTTCTGACGGCGGCAAAAAGGGAATCACAGATGACGTATTTATGGGCAGGGACGGCGGCCCGGGCAAGAGAACCGGTCTGGCAGCCTTTAAAGAGCTGAGCAATGTGAGTATCATGGCGATTCCGGGCGTGACAAGTCCGGCCGTTCAGCTGGCGCTGGTGGCGCACTGCACCAATACCGGAGCAAGCTTCGCGGTTCTGGATGTTCCGCAGGATCTGACCAAGCCCCAGGATGTGCTGGCACACAGAGAGAAGATTGATTCCGATTATGCGGCAATGTATCACCCCTGGATCCAGATCTACGACGCGCTGAACAAGAAGCCGGCATACATTCCGCCTTCAGGAGCTGTGTGCGGTATCTATGCGAGAAGCGATGTGGAGAGAGGCGTACATAAGGCTCCGGCCAACGAAGTTGTATACAACTGCATCGGTCTCTCCTGCCTGTACAATAAGGCAGAGCAGGATATCCTGAATCCGGCCGGCGTGAACCTGATTCGCGCGCTTCCGGGACAGGGCATCCGCGTATGGGGCGCAAGAACCTGCTCCAGCAACAGCCTGTGGAAATATGTCAACGTTCGCCGTCTGTTCATCTATCTGGAGGAGAGTATCAAGTCCCAGACCAACTGGGCGGTATTTGAGCCCAACGATGAAATGCTGTGGGCAAGAGTAGGACGTACGATCCGCGCGTTCCTGCGTGACATGTGGAGAAGCGGAGCTCTGGTGGGCAATACGGAGGATCAGGCCTTCTATGTAAATATCGGCAGAGATACCATGTCCCAGAGCGATATCCTGAACGGCCGTCTGATCTGTGAAATCGGCGTAGCGCCCAGCCGTCCGGCTGAGTTCGTAATCTTCCGTATTACACAGTTCATGGAAGAATCATAAGAGCCTGCAAAAAATAAGATAAAGGAGGAATAAAGAGGTGGCATATCCATTTAAAAAATATAATTATAAGGTCGAAATCGACGGTATTACAGAGGCAAGCTTTTCAGAGGTGAGCGGTTTTGACGCAAGTATCGATGTGATTGAGTACCGTACCGGCGATGAGGGCGTAAACTGGTCCCGGAAAATGAACGGTCTGACCAAATTCGGCAACGTAACCCTGAAATGGGGCATGACAAGCTCCTTAAGCTTCTATGACTGGATTACCTCCGTATCCCAGGGAACCTCCCTGGGCGAGGATCACAACAAGAATGTGACCATCACCCTGTTTGATGACGACGGATCCACCGCACTGGCAGTGTGGACGCTGACCAATGCATGGCCCAGCAAGTATACGGCTCCGGATTTCAATGCAAGCTCCAGTGAGATTGCGTTTGAGAGCGTGGAACTGGTATATGAGTCTATGACAAGAGAGAGCTAAGTAAGACTGAGATCGGATACAGGGGAAAGGGGCCGGAAGGCCCTCCCCTGTTTCTGATGGAATAGGAGCGCGTATGGAACTCATTACAGAATTTGAATTTGAACTTCCGAGAGGCTATCTGGACGAAAATGGGGAACTGCATAAAAGAGGCATCATGCGGATGGCTACTGCGGCAGATGAGATTCTGCCTCTGCGGGATCCCAGGGTAGTCAGCAATCCGGCCTATCTGACCATTATCCTTCTCTCCAGAGTTGTGACTTCTTTGGGAACGCTGACCAATATCCGGCCCAATACCATTGAGAAGCTGTTTTCCGCGGATCTGGCGTATCTGCAGAATATGTACCAGCAGATCAATTCCATGGAGGAGCTGACGGAGACCTGCGTGTGTCCGGCCTGCGGGGAAAAATTTAAGAAGCCTATAAATTTTACGAGAGCGGAATAACCGTCTATCCCAAGGACGAGCTTTACAGGGAGGTTTCCTTTGTGGCTTATTATTTTCACTGGGATTACGAGACGGTCATGCAGATGGATCATATGACCAGACGGAGATTCTGCGCGGAAATATCAGAAATCCATAAAAAGATCAGCGGAAAGCCGAAAAATATTTTTGAACTGTAGACAGGGGGGACAAAAGCTGTGGCAGAAAACGGAGAAAACCGGCGTAGAAGTTATAATTTTATCGTGTATCTGGAAGGAAAACGAATCGGCTTTGAGCGTCTGTCCGGTCTTTCCGAGGAAGAAAATTTCGAAGTTCTGCGGGAGGGCGGTTGGAACAGAGCCGTCTATGCCCTGGTCTCCGGGGGAGGCAGGCAGGAGAGAAGCCTGACGCTGGAACGGGGAGTCCTGGAACGGGAAATGGAGTTCCGGCTTTACCAGCCCGGATACCGGTTCCGGGAAGAGGTGGCCATCTATGTGGCAGACCAAAAGGGTGAGATAAAGAAGGAATATTATCTGGCGGGCGCTTATATCAGACGGATTAGCCTGAATGAATTTTCCGCCAGGGACAGCGGTCTTCAGGTGGCCAGCATTGAGCTGGGATATGAAACCCTGGAGGAGGAAGGCAGCAGGGACAGCGGCGCATGGCGCAAGCTGTAGAAAAAAGTAAGGGGTGACCGGAATGCGGAATCAGTTTCTGGGCTTTGCCAATCAAATTATAGCGCAGCATACCCAGGGGGGCGGACCCTTCGATTCCGCTGCCATGATTTTCCCGGAAGCGGCAGAGCAGGCAGCCGGGGAAACGGTGCAGAACAGCTATGTGACCAACCGGTACCGGATTCAGAGAATCACCGAGGAAAATTATCTGTATCAGCAGAATTTTCAGCTGCTGAATCAGCTTTATGAGAAACAGACGTTCCGGAATTTCTATCCTACGGTGGAGAAACAGGTGGAAAAGCTTATCAGCCGGGAGATGCCGGAGCTGGAAGAGAAGCTGACGGTCCGTATGGCGCAGGAAATCCACAGGCTGGTGCGGGAGGGCGGCACAGAACAGCTGACAGTACTGAAAGAACGGCTGGAAAAGACAGAGCGGGAGACGCTGGAGAAGGAGCTTCGGCGGGAGCGGACGCACACGGAACGTCTGGAGAAGGAGCTTTGGCGGGAGCAGACCCATACGGAGCGTATCCGGGAGGAGCTGCGGACTGAGGTTCAGAAAGATCGGATTCATACGGAACGGCTACGGGAGGAGCTTCAGAGAGAACGATTCCACACGGAGCAGACAGAAAGAGAACAGATTCATACAGAGCAGGCGCGGACAGAAGCGGAACTTCAGACGGTGCCTGTACACACAGAATCCATGAGAGAGGAGCTTCGTACCGTACCTGCGGATACGGAGCACAGATACAGAGAACAGGGTCGCGGAAGCGGCCGGGGCGCGGAGCCCGGACAGGAAAAGAAGCCGGGAGAGACGGCACCGTCCGGAGACAGGGGCGCGCAGGAGATTTGGAAACTCCGGGAGAAGGAGATCCGGGAGAAAGAACTCCGGGACAGAGAAGTTCTGGAAAAAGAGATTCAAACGAAAGAAATTCAGGAAAAAGAAGTCAGAGAGAAAGAAATCAGAGAGAAAAAAATCCGAGAGAAGCAGCTGGTGCTGCTTCGAAAAATCGAGAATATATATAACAGCAGTTACCGGGCAGAGTTCCGGGTACCGGGAAGAAGAATCGGGAACGCGGGGGCGGCGGTGATGACAAATGCCGCAGCCGGATCGTCCGAAATCGCCATCCGGAGTAATGCCGGGTCTGCGCCATCCGGAATCGAGCGGCTTCTGCTCCGCACAGAGCGGATGCTGGACGTATCGACAGGGTATCTTCCCATGTCCCTGCTCTACGATATGGAGGAGCAGGAAGCGGCGGAGAAACAGGGGCAGAAAGCTGTCGAAAGCGAAGCGTGGAAGTCAGATGGGTTAGTGCAGAACCAGACCGGACGAAGAGACGTGACAGAGACACCTGGGACGCAGCGGAACCGGCAGCAGAGCACGGTGGAACCGATGCAGCTGGTACAGCGGCAGAGCAGCGCAGCGGAGCTGACACAGACAGAACAGCTGTGGCATGATACAGCGGGGCAGCGCGCAGAACAGCTGTCCATACCGGGGAGCCGGTGGCAGAGTCCTGCGGAAGCAAAAAACGCGCCAGGGCAGACGCAGATTACTTCCGGGACGCCCGGACAGCCTATCGGGCAGACGCCTGTGGAGGCGGGACAATTCCGGACGCCGGGTCATGGGATTTCCGGACAGCTGATTCCGGGAGATTCGGAGCGCGGCAGCCAGGCGCGGCCGGAGCTGGCGGAGGTACCGATGGTTCACGCAGCCAGCGAGACGACCGGGCCGGAGGAGGCCGGAGAGAACACAGGAAGATCCGCGGAACCGGGAAAGCTTCCGGGCGTTGCAGAGCAGACAGTACAGGAGACCGTACAGAACACGGTACAGAAGATTGTACGGGAAACAGTGGAGAACGTCCTGCAGAATACCGTAGAGAAGACAACCGGGCATATTATAGAAAAAAAGATAGAAAAAGAGACAGAAAAAAAGGCTCAGCAGACGGCGGAGCAGGTGTTTCAGAAAGCGGAGGGAGAAAAAGTCCTGCAGACCGCAGTGGAACAGACACTGCAAAAGCCCGCAGAACAGAGAACCCTGCAGACCATCGTGGAGAATCGGGTCCGGGATACCGTTCAGAATACGGCAGGCTACCGGATGCTGCAAAAGGCAGCACAGCCGGGCATGCCGGGCGACAGCTTTGGCATACCTCAGATAGGGAACGGATTTCAGCCGGTGGAAATGCTGCAGGGAGAGACCCTGGAGGCTATACAGCCACTGGGGACGCCGGGGCTGCCCTATCCGCGGCAGATGCAAAGTCCGGGAGTGATTCCACAGGCGGCGCAGATACGGCAGGCCACCAGGAACGGTCAGCCGACCCTGATACGGGCCTTTCAGATGCAAGCAGCCGGAAGACGGGCCGCCTCAAGACAGACGTCTCCCGGACAGACTCTGGAGACTGCGTCCATGGTTTATCCAGAGGATCGGGAAGCAAAAGAGCAGGAGGCAAGCCGTCGGCAAATGCAGGAGCATATTCGCAACGTAACCGAGGAGCTTCAGGAGGTTCGTCGGAGTGTGCGGACAGAGAAGAAGCTTCAGGTGGAAAAACAGCGAGAGCTTGTGCGGGAGGTTATCACAAAGGATCCGGAGCTATTGACAGAGAACGCTGTTTCTGCCAGTGTGGGACGGCAGGTACAGAAGGAAGTGGAGCGCTATATGGACGAAAGTCTCCAGAATATGACCAATCGGGTCTATCGAAAGCTGGAGCAGAAGCTCCGTACCGAACGGGAAAGGAGAGGACTGGTATAAATGAGCACAGATACGAGACAGAAGCTGATATATGGGGACGGCGCTCTCCAGCGGGCGCGGCTTTCCTACAACACGCAGAACGGAAAAAAGAATACCATACCGGTACAGTTCAATCCTACGGAGTATTCCATCAGCCGCAGTGTGAAATTTAAAAGCCACAACGGGCAGGGAGAGGAAGCGCACCCGAAAAATACCCAGGCATCCGGGAGCGAGCTGGCTATCTTAAGGGTCAGCCTGATTCTGGATACCTCTACCGAGCTGACAGAATATCAGCTGCCCAAAGGCTTATCCAAATATCTGGACAGCAATGACGAGCTTACGGAGATCTGCAGGGATCTGGGTATGATTATGAAGCGGACGGCGGAGAATCATGAGCCCAGCCTGGTGATTTTTGAATGGGGCAGTATGGCCTTTTACGGTCATGTGACTTCCCTGGGAATCAGCTATCAGATGTTCAACCGGAACGGAATGCCGGTACGGGCCCGTCTGGATATGGAGATCGAAGGTGAGGATAAGAAGATTCTGAATGAAATCGGAGCCAATCCCCACGAGTCGCCGGACCGGACCAAATACCGCCGGATCAACCAGAAGGAAGAGCTCTGGATGCTGGCGGCAGAGGAATACGGCGATCCGGGCAGCTGGAGAACCATTGCGGAGGAAAATGGCATTTTAAATCCCAGAAAAGTGGATTATACCAGAAGACTGAAGGTTCCGGCCCTGTAAGGGACAGACGGAGGAGGCAGCGGATATGGATATGATGAAGGGAAGCACCAGCTTTCGCGCCCTGAGAGATAAATATAAGAATTTTTCCGCTCCTTCCGTGGAGATTACGGTGGGGTCAGAAAAGCTGTCGGAAAAAAAGGCGGATATCCAGGAGATAGAGCTGGAGCTGACCAGCGGTTTCGAGGCCTCCGGCTGCGTATTCTATGTGGACGGAGCCTACCGGGTGAAGGATACGGCTTTTGACCGGAAGATTGCGGATAAGCTTCAGATAGGAGAAAGTGTAAAAATAAAGCTGGGATATATTTCCAGGGAAGAAGTGTTCCGGGGTTATATTTCCCAGGTGGAATACCAGCATGGCACCGAGGAGGACGATTACCGGATCCGGGTAGAGTGCATGGACATCAAAGGCCTTCTCATGAAGACCAGGAGAATGGAATTTTTTACCCAGAAAAGCGCGGACGCAGTGGTGAAGGCGATTCTGGGTGAAACGCCGGTAAGCAGCTACCTGGCGGGAAAGGAGATCGACTCCTGTAAAGAGGAGGAGGTTCCGCTCCGGAGCCATATGATGACAGACTATGAACTGATCGTGGAGCAGGCGGAAAAGCAGGGATATGAATTCTTTGTTATCCAGGGAAAAGCCTATTTCCGGAAACGGCAGAAGGTAACATCATCGCTGATGACACTGGGACCGTCCCAGGGAATCCTGAATGCCCGGTTTTTCATGTCGGCGCAGCCGCTGGTAAAGAAGATAGAAATCCGCGCCATCGATCCGGAAAACGGAAAGCAGATAAAGGGAGAGGCTGTGATTTCCGGCAGCTTTGGAAAGCAGTCCGGAAAGCTTCTGGGCAATTCCAGACAGGTTTATTATGAAGCGGGCGTGAAGGACGCGGCGGAGGCCAAGGCCAGAGCCCAGGCGCGCATGGAGCAAAGCTGCCAGGAATTCGGATCCCTGGAATGTGAGTGCGTGGGAATTCCGGAGCTGGTGCCGGGACGTTTTGTGGAGGTAAAGAATCTGTCGGCCCAGGCAGACAGAAAATATTATATTACCTATGTGCGCCATGTGCTGAATGAGGACGGGTACCGGACTTATCTGAGAGCGGGAGTGAGCAGTCTATGAATAACGCAATTACAGATTTATTTCAGAGAGAAAATGAATATTATGACGGGCAGCACACGCCGGGCTTCGTCCAGGGGACGGTAGTAGAGAATAACAATGCGGATTTCAAGGGCATGGTGAAGGTGGAATTCACAGTCTGGGAATCCGGTAAAAATATGTGCGAATGGGTGAGGCTGCTGACTCCCTATACGGGGAAGGATTACGGAACCTACTGGGTGCCGGAGATCGACGAGACAGTTCTGGTGGGCTTCATCGGAGGCAGCCTGAAGCGGCCGTTCCTGCTGGGCAGCCTGTATCCTGGCGGCGCGGCCCTGGTGTCGGAGAATTTTGATAAAAAAAATGTGAAAAAGCAGATAAAAACCAAGGGCGGCGTGGATATCGCCATATCAGACGAGGACGGGAAGCAGAGTATCACGGTGACGACGCCAAAGGGGAGCACCCTGGTCATCGACGATGAAAAGGAGTGCTGTAAACTCACAGATAAGGACGGCAAGAACGGGATACAGTTGGATTACAAAAACGGGAAGGCAGAGCTTCTGGCAGAAAAGACCATTTCCATCAAGGCGGGGAGCGTAGAGCTGTCGCTGGACGGAAACGGAGGAACGATCAGCCTGAAAGCAAAGAAGATCTCCCTGACGGCGGACAATGAGATTGGCATGAAGGCCAATTCCGCCTGGAAGGCAGAGGGGGCGCAGGTGGATGTGAAGGCCCAGGCAAAAATGAACCTGCAGGCCTCCGGTCCGGTGGCCGTAAAGGGAGCTATGGTACAGATTAATTAAGAGACAGAACGCAGGAAGCACAGCGGGAAAGGGAGAGACAGGCATGGAAGATTCAAGGGCTTTTCTGGGAAAGGGATTTGCTTTCCCGCCCAAGGTGGATCCGGTAACAGGAAAATTCCGGATGGCGGAGGGGGAAGAGGATATCCGGCAGGCGATCTATATCATTCTGATGACCAGACTGAAGGAGCGGGCCATGCTTCCGGATTTCGGCTGCAATCTGCAGGATTATATCTTTGATTTACCGGACGCTGCCTTCGAGGCGGGCTTAATCCGGGAGGCGGAGGACGCGCTGACCCGCTATGAGCCGAGAATCCGGCATGTAAATGTGACCGTAGACAGAAGAAACCTGACGGGCGGAACGATTTATCTGAATATCAGCTATGACGTGAGGGCGACCAACAATCCAAACAATCTGGTATTTCCTTACTATCTGGAGGAGGGAATCGGCGAGCTCTAAGGGCCGGAGGAGGAAAAAAGCATGGAGAAATATTCCGCAAATGAAAAACTGCAGAAGCTGATGCGTTCCTACGTGCCGGAGTTTGCCTACGAGCCGGGGGGAAAGGACGCCGGTTCGGTGCTGACGGATCTTGGCAGTGAAATGCTTGCTTCCTGCGAGGAGCGGTATCAGGGCGTGATCGATAAGCACAGAATCCAGTATCTGAATCTGTTTGACGGACTGGTCAGAGAACCCATCAGCGCTTCCAGGGGCTATGTACAGTTCCGGCCGGTGGAGGGCTATGAAGGCCTGGTATCCATTCCCCGGGGAACCCGGGTGCTGGCCACCGGAGATAAGGGAGAAGAACTGGTATATTCCGCAGAGCATGGGATTACAGCGACAGACGTACACCCGGAGCTAATTGTAGTCACAGACCGGGAACTGGGTAAAATTGTAAAAAAAGAATATCGGGAGAAGGAAGCCTTCACCGCTTTTGGCACAGAAGGAACCAACAGCACCAGACACAGGCTGTATCTGTGCTTTGAACAGCTCTTTGACGGACTAACGGAGCTGGATTTACGTATTTACGCGGAGACCTCCGGGGATAAAGCCCGGGAAGAGCTGCTGACAGCCGTTACCTCCCAGGATTTCTGTTGGTCCATACTGGAACCGGAGGGGGAGGAGCGCGTTTTCCAGACGGTAGAACGGGACGGAGACGCGGTGCGCCTTCGTATGGACCATTATATTCCCCAGAAGATCCGCATGGGTCAGAAGGAGGGCTATTATCTGGCCTTGACCTGTCTTGGGGAGCTGCCAAAGCTGTATCTTCGGGGAATTTCCGTATCCATGGGACGGGAAGGAAAGGCACCGGAGGAGATTCGGCTGAATGGAAATCCGGAGTTTGGCACAAGCTTTTATCCCTTTGGGAAACCTCTCGGGCTGTACAATGAAACTGTTTTTGAGGACGGGGAGGTCTTAAGCAGAAGAGGGGCGCGGGTAAAGCTTTCCTTCCGTCTGGACTACCGGCTTCACGAGGAACGGCCGGAGGTGCCGGAGCTGGATCTGGAATACAAGGCCATTATGAAGAAGCCCAAGAAGCCCTTAAGTGTCCGGGCTGCGGAGGTTCTGGCGGAGGATACGGTCTGGGAATACCGGAGTTACGCAGGCTGGAAGCCGCTGTTCCGGGAAGCCCATCGGAGATCCATGTTCAACGGATCCACAGAAGGGGCGGTTACCCTGGATTTTCTCTGCCCGGAGGATATGGCGGATTATGAGGAGAACGGGGAAGGACGGATTCGCGTGAGATTGCTGCAGGCGGAGAATATCTATAAAATGCCCGCAGTCTATAAATGCCCTGTGATATCGGCACCGACCTTTTCTTATTCTTATAAGGAAGCGCCAAAGGAGCCGGACTGTGTGCTGACCTGCAACAACTTTGAGGAACAGGATATTACGGAGGAGCTTAAAGCCGGAGGCGGAACGCTTCTCTTCTACGAGACAGAAAACAGGCAAAGGACCATGTATCTGGGCTTTGACCGCTCGATGGCGGGACTGCCCCTCAGCCTGTATTTTGATATTGAGAATTACGGGGACAGGCCGATCCGTTTCCGGACGGAATACCTGACGGAACAGGGATTTTTGCCGGTGCGGACAGAGGATTATACGGAGGGATTCTGCGGATCCGGCAATCTGCTGCTGATGATTCCCCAGGATGCTGTCCGGAAGAAGCTCTACGGGTATGAGGGTTATTTTATCCGGTTTATCAATGAAAATAAGGAAAATCCGGAGTACGGGCTTCCGCTGATCCGGGGAATCTATCCCAATATGGTCCGGGTAGTCAACGTGAATACGGTGACGGAGGAATTTTATCTGGACAGCCTGGAGGACGCTGTGACGATCCAGCTTTCCCAGCAGAATCTGCTGAAGGCAAGGGTAGAGGTGCTGGAGCAGCAAGGAGAGGAAAGAGCTTATGTGGAATGGAAGCCGGGCAATCCCATTTATGAGAGAGGGCGGATTTGCCAGCTGGACATGGCTTCCGGCGAGCTGAAATTTCGGAAGCACGCGTTTGCCGATTATCCGGTTCCGGAGGAGGGACCGCAAATCCGTGTCTCCCACAGTAATTATGGGGGCAGCAGAGCCAATGTACCGGCGGATCGCATCCGGGTACCGGGAACCGCGATCCGTTATCTGGCGGAAGTAACGAATCCCTTTCCTACCTATGGAGGCTATGACGGATATACAGAGGAAACAACCATGGATCTGGTGGCAGGAATGCTGCGCACCCGGAGCCGGGCAGTAACAGAGAAAGACTTTTTTGACATCATTTCCCAGGCTGCCTACGGCGTCCGGAAAATCCGCTGTTGTAACCATACAGATTCTATGGGAAACAGAGAATATGGCAGTGTGACAGTGGCGGTTCTTGTGGAGGAATATGGAAAGGGCGCCCATGTATTTTCCAGTGTGAAAAGACAGATTCGGGAGCGGCTACTGGCGGACAGCGCACTGACGGCGTCGGGAAAGACGCTGACTCTGATTCAGCCCCACTTTATCCGAATGAACGTCCGGGTATGGCTGGAGCGGGAATCCATGGAGCAGGCCTATGAGCTGCAGCAGAAGACGCTGGAGCTGATCCGGACATTTCTGGATCCGCTGGAGGGCGGTATGGCAGGAAATGGCTGGGAGATAGGAGAACTGCCCACGCCTGCCCAGCTGACTGCTTTCTTAAGAACCCGGATCGAGGATTCCGGCATTTCCAGAATGGTGATGACTGCTCTGGTGGACGGAAAGGAAACCGCAGTGGACGAGAGCTTTTATGAAAACCGCAAGGATCCCTTCGCAATGGCTGTGAGCGGTGAACATATGGTATATATCGAGGTGAGCGCATGTTAAAAGTACCCCAGTTGGATCAGGTGACCTATGAGCAGATAAAACAGAGGGCTGTCAGCCGGATTCCGGCTATGACAGCGGAGTGGACGGATTTCAACAGCCATGATCCGGGTATTACCGTACTGGAGCTGTACGCATGGCTGACCGATATGCTGGATTATTATATGAATGCCACAGGGGATGCCCATGTGGAAAAATACCTGAAGCTTCTGGGTATTCTCCCCAAGGCAGCCTGCCCGGCCAGAGGCTATGTGGTGGCGGAGGCGGCCGGATCCGGACAGGTGATTCCCGGTGGGACGGCGCTGCTGGCAGGAGAGATTCCCTTTGAGACAGAAGAGGACTATCGGGTGGAGACGAACCGGTTCCGGGCGTTCTTGCGGGAAGAAGCAGAAGAACTTGTGGATCTGACGGCCTTTGCCGGAGTGGACGGGGATTACGCGGAGATGTTCCCTACAGGAAAATGGGGAGAGCAGGCCGTCTATTTTGGATTTGAGAAAGCTCTGCAGCAGGGAGACGCGCTCTATCTCTGTGTAGAAAAAAATGAAAAACGAAATCCCTTTTCCGGCCGGATTTGTCTGGCAGCATTAAAATGGCAGATTTTTACAGAAAAGGGCTGGATCGATATTCCGGTTGAGGACGACACCTGCGGATTTCTCCGGAGCGGCTTTGTATGGCCGGAGCTTACGGGAAGTATGCAGCCTCTGCGCCCGGATCCGGATATGCCGGAGGCCTTCTATATCCGGGCCGTGCTTACGGAAAACACCTACGACTGTTCGCCCAGGCTGGGACTGGTCTGTGTCAATCCGCTTCCGGTGGTGCAGCAAAGAACCATCTGCAGAGAAGGAGAACGGCTGGAAGGACTTCGTATCGGCGTCACAGACGGCTGTGCAGGGCAGGAGCTTCTGTTTGACTATCCGGACGCCTGGAGATTTTCTCTGCTGATCTGTGGAAGTGACGGGGAAACAGCCTTATATCAGCACCGGGAGAACCTGGAAGAGGCCGGTTATGAGGAACAGGTATTTACCTATGACAGGAAACGGCAGATGATTCGGTTCGGAGATGGAATTCATGGAGCTGTACCGCGCCAGAAGCAGGAAATCTATGTGACAGGACTGGTAACCTCCCTGTGCGGCGCCGGAAATATCCAGGCGGGAGAACTTCGGACCTTTGAACATGGGGAAAGTTTTCCGTACCGGATACACAATCCGCTGGCTATCGAGAATGGCAGATCCAGGGAAAGCCTGAAGGAAATGCTGGTGCGGCTGGAGCAGGAATTATTTACCCAGAGACGGCTGGCGGCGGAGCGGGATTATGAAGAAATCATCGGCGGGACGCCGGGGCTTATGCTGGAAAAGGTGCATGTGATCCCGGGAAAGCTTTACGGGGAGCTGCACCGGCAGGAAGCAGGCAGCAATGAGGTGGTTGTCGTAGTAAAGCCCTGGAGTGAGGAAAGGTGTCCCGAGCTGAGCCCGGTTTACCGGAAGCTTCTGGAGGAACATCTGGAGTCCTTCCGCCTGATCAATACCAGGGTACGGATTGTATCGCCCCGGTATGTGGGTGTGGAAGTGTATGGCAGGCTTAAGCTCAGACAGGATACGCCTGCCGTCCGCAGAGCGATACGGGAATGCCTGCAGCAGGAAATCAGAGGAAAAAGCTTTGGAGCGGTGATTTCTTATGGAAAGCTGTATACAGCCCTGGAAAATCTGGAGGGCGTGGAGAAAGTCCGGGAACTGCATCTGGAACGGACGGGCAGCGCCGCGGAGAAGAGCAACCGGGGAGATCTGCTGCTCCGGGAGGACGCGTTGGCTTACTTAAAGGAATCAGACTTCGAGTTCTGCTGAAAGAGGAGGAATGCCGGTTATGATGGAGACTGGAAAAAAACTGAATTTTTACCGGCTGGGCCTGAAGGAAGGAAAAACCCGCCGGATGAAGCTGACGGAGGAGTACCGGCTGACCGGAGAAGGAAGCGGAGCGTTTCTCTACCTGGCTCCGGTCTATGATTCCATGGATCAGGGAGGAACCTGGCACCGGCTGGTGCTGGAGGGAAGCTTCCATCACTGTAAATACGAAATTTTCGCGGCTGCCGCGGATACGGATCTGTCCGAGACTGTGGAACAGCTCTGGGAAGAGGGCAGAGCGCCGGAGGAGGCTTTCGGGAACTGGAAAAGTGTGCGCCGGGTCAATACGCCGGATCTGCTGCTTCACGGGCTGGAGGGCCGGTATCTCTGGGTGCTGATCCGGGTGCTGGGAGCGGGAAGCGACAGCTTTTTTACTATCGAAGGCTTCCGGGTGGAATTTCCCTGGCGAAGCTTTGTAGAATATCTGCCGGAAATCTATCAGGAAGAGGGAAGAAACGCTTTCTTTGAACGCTATCTGTGCGGCTTTCAGAGCGTCTACGAGGATCTGGAGGAACGGGTGGACCGGCTTTTGGAGTATCTGGATTACGAGAGTACGCCCCGGGAAAATCTCCCGGTTTTCGCAGAATGGACGGGAAACCGGGCAGCCGGGCAGGAATATACACCGGAGCAGCTCCGGATTCTGCTGGGCCGGATGGGAGAACTGGAAAGCGGCCGGGGAACCGGCCGGGTACTTCTGGAAATGCTGAAATTTGTCACCGGCCGGGAAGCAGTGCTGGTGGAATATTTCAAATGGCATGACTGGATGAGCCGAAATCAGGAGCTGCTTCAGATCTATCAGCGGCTGTACGGAAAAAATGAGGATACGTTTACGGTAATCCTGGACGTGACAGGGGAAGAAAAACAGCCGGAGCGGGAAAGACTGGAACGTCTGCTCCGGGAATTCACACCCCTGGGGCTGGAGGGAAAGCTGGTGCTGCTGAACTGGAGCAGCCACATGGATACTCATTGCTATCTGGATCGGAACAGTCGCCTGTCCCGGCCGGAGCAGGCAGGAGCGGCAGGATTCGCCCTGGATGGAAGCTATATCCTCGGATAAATTTGACAGGAAAAAGGGAGCAGTCAGGAACTGCTCCCTTTTTATAATCCTCTTCAGCAGGTGGTGATGTAGGTATTATAGCCCTTTTCCCGCACCTCCCGCTCCATGGCGATGGCGTTGCTGAGCCGGGCGTAGGCACCGATCTGCACCTTATAAAGACCGTCATGATAAATGATGTAGGCGGGGAAACCGTCATTTTCCAGAAGACTCAAAAGATTTTCCGCGTATTCCCGCTCCCGGTAGGCGCCTGCCTGTACCCGGTAAAGCTCTTTATCAGGCAGGGAAGGATCTTCTGTCTGGTCGCTCACGGAAGCTACGGGAGAAAGTGAGTCGGCGGAAACGCCTTCCTCTGTGGCGGCGGATTCCTCCAGAGTCTCCATGATACCCTCGGCAATGGCCTGGGCCAGAGCCTGGAAACGACTGTCAAAAAGCTGATTGTCCTTATCGCTGTCGATAAACCCGGCCTCAACCAGAAGGGCAGGCATCCGGGTGCTGTTTAAAACCACCAGGTTGGGCCGGATATCGACGCCGATATTTCGAAAGCCCAGCGCCTCCAGATTGGCGTTGATCCGCTCAGCTATCTTTTTTTTGAGGCCGGAATCGTCATAGAGCAGGGTCTGGATTCCATCATACTGGCCCGGATAGTCGGCGGCGTTGCGATGAATGGAAAGAAAAAGATCGGCGCCTTCTTCATTGGCGATGGCAGCCTTCTGACCAACGGACTGGGTAGCGTCGGTGGTTCGGGTATAGATGACGTCATAGCCATTTTCCTCCAGAATATTTCCCACTACCATGGCAAGGCGGAGGGCGTCGTCGCTCTCCCGGCGTCCCTGATAGACGGCGCCGGGGTTTTTTCCACCGTGGCCGGCATCGATTACAATTTTTTCAACCATAGGTTCTCCTGTACGCAGGTTTTTTATATAGATATGCACGGAAGAATCCGGTGTGAACACAGAAAAAATCACAGGATTCACACGATTTCCTCACAGCTTATACAAAAAACAGTCACAAAATCTGGCGGCGATAGCCACCAATGCCCTGGGCTACGCGGCGAAGCCCTCCGTGGGCGGTATCGTATTTTCGGTGACCTTCTCGATTCTGATTGGCGTATTTTTTGGCTATTATCCGGCCAACAAGGCGGCGAAAATGAACCCGATCGAGGCCTTGCGGTATGAATAAATAAGCTTGTTAAAATTACTCCATCGTTGCCAGCGCACAGAAAAGGAAGTATAATAGAAACAGAGCAGTCAGCTACGCATGACAGGCCCAGTTCGAAGCGTGAGAAACAAGGAGGACATCACATGAACGGATTTCAGTATTACACACCCACAAAGGTAGTATTCGGAAAGGATACAGAACATCAGGCTGGAGCGCTGGTACGGGAGTTTGGCGGAACGAAGGTGCTGGTGCATTACGGAAAGGGAAGCGTGAAACGGAGCGGTCTTCTGGATCGGGTGTTTCAGTCTCTGGACGAGGCAGGAATTCCCTGGGTAGAGTTGGGCGGCGCGGTGCCGAATCCCCATCTGTCCCTGGTTCATGAGGGGATCGAGCTTTGTAAAAAAGAAGGAGTAGATTTTATTCTGGCAGTAGGAGGCGGAAGCGCCATTGATTCTGCCAAGGCCATCGGGTATGGCGTCAAATACGACGGTGAGGTCTGGGATTTTTATGAAAAAATCGCGGTGGTGAAGGACTCCGTCCCGGTAGGCGTGGTGCTGACTCTGGCAGCCACCGGAAGTGAAATGAGCAATTCCTCTGTCATTACCAATGAAGAGGGCTGGTTAAAACGGGGATGCAGCAGTGATCTGGGCAGGCCGAAATTCGCGATTATGAATCCGGAGCTGACCTATACCCTGCCGGAATATCAGACCATGAGCGGCTGTGTAGATATTATGATGCATACCATGGAGCGGTATTTTTCTCATGAGATGGATACGGAGCTGACAGACAGTCTGGCTGAGGGACTTATAAAAACAGTGATGCACCAGGCAAAGATTTTGCTGAAAAATCCGCAGGATTATGACGCCCGTTCTGAAGTTTTCTGGGCGGGAAGTCTGTCCCACAACGGACTGACCGGCTGCGGCAGAGCAGGTGACTGGGCCTGCCATCAGCTGGAGCACGAGCTGGGCGGTATGTTTGATGTGACCCATGGAGCAGGACTGGCGGCAGTCTGGGGAAGCTGGGCACGCTACGTATATCTCAATGATGTTCCGCGCTTTGCCAAGTTCGCGGTGAATGTAATGGGTGTTACTTACAACTACGCGGATCCGGAAAAAACCGTCCTGGAAGGCATTGAAGCACTGGAGGATTTCTTCCGATCCATTCATATGCCCACCAGCATAAAAGAGCTGGGCGTAGAACTGACGGAAGGACAGATTCTGGAACTGGCCTACAAATGCAGTCATATGGATAAGCGGACCATCGGCAGCATTCAGAAGCTGACCAGATCAGATATGGCAGAAATCTACCGGATGGCGAAATAGCCATATTGGATCTATCATGTAAAAAATAACGATAAGCAGGTGAAACTTTGGATACACAGGTAAGAAAACTAGATTATGACAATATCGATCCGGAAATCATGAAAGAGGCAGGCGATATTATCCGGGCCGGCGGCCTGGTGGCATTTCCTACGGAGACGGTATATGGTCTCGGCGGCGATGCGCTGAATCCGGAATCTTCCAAGAAAATATACGCAGCCAAGGGGCGTCCCTCGGATAATCCCCTGATTGTACACATAGAAGAACGGGCGGATCTGTATAAAATTGCGGCGAAGGTGCCGGAAAAGGCAGAAAAAATGATGGATGCCTTCTGGCCGGGACCATTGACTCTGATTTTTCCGAAGACAGATCGGGTACCTTCCGAGACCACAGGCGGCTTGGATACAGTAGCAGTACGGATGCCGAGCGACGGGATCGCGGCGGCCTTTATCCGGGCGGCGGGAGGTTTTATAGCAGCTCCCAGCGCTAATGTATCGGGACGGCCCAGTACGACTACGGCAGCCCATGTGATAGAGGATCTGTCCGGACGGATCGAGATGATTCTGGACGGCGGCCAGGCAGTGATTGGCCTGGAATCCACCATTGTAGACATGAGTGTAGAGCCTCCGGTCATTCTGCGTCCGGGCGCCATCACGAAAGATATGATGGAAGCAGTCATTGGTCCGGTAGAGATTGATAAGGCGATCATCGCTCCGAACTCAGGCGTTAAGCCAAAGGCTCCCGGTATGAAATACCGCCATTACGCGCCCAGAGCCGACCTGACCATCGTAGAAGGTCCCAGCGACAAAGTAGTCGAGACCATGAACCGGATGGCTGCAGAGGCCGAAGCGGAAGGAAAAAAAGTGGGAATCATCGCTACAGATGAAACCGCGTCACGCTATCCTCATGGCCTGGTCATGAGCCTGGGAGCCCGCAGTAACGAAGAAGAGATCGCACAACACCTTTTTGAGGTACTTCGTAAATTCGACGACACGGATGTGGATTGTATCTTCTCCGAATCCTTCGAAGACGCCGCCATCGGTGCTGCCATCATGAACCGGCTGCTGAAGGCAGCTGGCCACAAAGTAGTACGGGTATAGCCATCTAGTTTATATCAAAAACCAGAAACCAGGAGCGGCGGAGGAATTTCTTCTAAGATAGTGTCCGGCTTTTCGCGCACTGGTGTCTGACTGGAGCGGACCTTGAGTCCGAGCCAGACAGACGCCTGTCTGTGAAACGTCCGAACACTTCAGAAGAAAATCCTCCGCCGCTCCTGGTTTCGTCCGTTCTTACAAAAAAAAGCTTTCCAGATTCCTCTGAAAAGCTTTCATGATGCAGGAGATGGGACTTGAACCCACACAGCCTTGCGACTACAGGCACCTGAAGCCTGCGCGTCTGCCATTCCGCCACTCCTGCGAACAAATAGTATCTTATCAGAAAGTGTTCCTATTGTCAACACTTTTTTGAAATTATTTTCAAATTTGTAAATTTAAAAATCGGATAAAAATTTTTGAAAAAAATTCGGGAAAACAGTTGACATTTGTTAAAAGCGGTGTTATTATAATCAAGCGCGTTGACGAAACGAGCAAACAACTAAATGCGGAAGTGTCGGAACTGGCAGACGAGCAAGACTAAGGATCTTGTGATTATTGCAATCGTGTGGGTTCAAGTCCCATCTTCCGCAGTGAGCAGGAGTGGCGGAATGGCAGACGCGCAGGCTTCAGGTGCCTGTAGTCGCAAGGCTGTGTGGGTTCAAGTCCCATCTCCTGCATGAAGGTCTCAGAATGATTTCTGAGACCTTTTGTTATGTAATAGGAAATTCCTATGGAATCCCCTATTACAAAAAAATATTATCGCACTGCGGCGGAGAGAAATAAAGATGGAAGAACGAAAGAAAACAAAAGAAATGGATATGCTGAACGGCGGCCTGGCGGGGAAGCTGATTCTGTTTGCGGTTCCGCTGGCTTTCAGCAGTATTCTGCAGCAGCTGTTTAACTCGGCGGATGTGGCGGTGGTAGGCCGGTTTGCGGGCTCCCAGGCTCTGGCGGCAGTGGGAAGCTGCGTGGCGCTGGTGGGAATTTTTGTCAATCTGATTGTGGGATTGGCGGTGGGTCCCAATGCGGCCCTGGCCAATCTGATCGGCCAGGAAAGGCGGGACAGCATAAGCCGGATGGTGCATACGATTATGACCTTCGGGGCAATGCTGGGAATGATTTTGCTGGCTGTCGGCATGCTGACGGCACGGCTTGTGCTGGAGGCTTCCGGAACTCCGGAAACAGTCATCCGCGAGGCGTTATTATATATCCGCATTTATTTTATCGGACTGCCCTTCATGGTGCTTTATAATTTTGGCGCTGCCATTCTTCGAAGCTATGGCGACACGAGACGGCCCATGTATTACCTGATTCTGTCCGGTATCCTGAACGTGCTCCTGAATCTGCTTCTGGTGATTGGATTCGGCCTGGGCGTGGCAGGTGTGGCGATTGCAACGGTGATTTCCAATGTGCTGAGTACGGTGCTGGTAATGGTTCATCTCCATGCAAGAACAGATGAATTTCAATTCTGCTTCCACAGACTGTGTATCGACGGTGCTGATTTGAAAAAGGTACTGCTGATTGGAATTCCGGCGGGCATTCAGGGCGCGATTTTTTCCGTGTCCAATGTATTTATCCAGAGCGGGATCAATTCCTTTGGAGAGGACGCCATTGCGGGATCCTCCCTGGCGCTGAATTTTGAATATTTTACATATGATATTGCCAACGCCTTTGCCCAGGCGGCAGTAACCTTTACCAGCCAGAATTTTGGCGCGGGGAATCTGAAGCGCTGTAAGCGGATCTTCTGGCTTTGTATGCTGTTTGGAATGGGCTTTACCGAGATTTTGAGCATTATTTTTATGATCTGGGACGAATTTTTCGTAGGAATCTATACTATCAGCAGCAGTGTGGCGGTCTATGGCCTGGTGCGGATGCATCATGTCTGCTCGCTGGAGGGGCTGACAGCCACTTATGAGGTGGAGAGCGCGGCGCTCCGGGGTATGGGAAAATCCCTGGAACCCTCTATTATCACAATTCTGGGAACGGTTGTATTCCGTATGATCTGGCTTCTGACGGTATTTAAATGGTTCCCCACCTACGATATGCTGATGAATATCTATGTAGCCTCCTGGGTATGTACGGGCGGCGCGATCTTTGTGGTCTGGTTTCTCTATATGCGAAAAATGGAAAAGCGCCAGACTGAACTTGTATAGGTGATATGTAGTAGAAACTGTACAGGAAAATTTTGAAAAGACCTTGTTCTTTTATGAAAATCGATCTATAATGCAAAAAGACAATAAAACAGACGGGAGCTTGTATACAGGCTGAGAGGAAGGTGTGACCTTCGACCGAGAACCTGATTTGGATAATGCCAACGTAGGGATACCTGAGCAAAAAGGAAAAACGGAAAGCTGCCAAATCGGTGGCTTTCTTTTTTATGTAATAGGAAATTCCTATGGAATCCCCTATTACATAAAAAAGCCCTCCGGGCAGGATCGCACTGCGGCGGAGTTGTAGTATGTCGCTTAGGCGACCCGCCGCAGGCGGAGAATCCTGCGAAGCAGGATTCTTTTTTATTGCGTTTATTGCGAAAAATTATGGGACAGGAGAAGAAAGCATGGTAAAAGTAAACGGAACAGAGCTTAATATCGCCGGAAAAACCGTGGCGGAATATCTGGCCGGAACCAATTACGATCTGAAGCGGATCGCAGTGGAGCGAAATGGCGATATTGTGCCAAAGGCACAGTATGAGACAGCGGTGCTGGCGGACGGCGACAGCGTGGAAGTGGTCAGCTTTGTGGGAGGCGGCTGAGATGATACCGACAAGGGAAGAATGGCACCGGGCCCTGGCAGCCCGGCATGGGGAAGCCTTCCAGAAAAGGGCAGAGCATACGACCGTGGCCATCTGCGGCCTGGGAGGCTTAGGCTCCAATATCAGTATCTGCCTGGCAAGAGCCGGCGTGGGAAAGCTGATACTGATTGATTTTGACCGGGTGGATATCTCGAATCTTCACCGGCAGCAGTACAAGGCAAGCCAGCTGGGGCTTCCGAAGACGGAGGCGCTGGCGGCAAATCTGAAAGAAATCGCGCCCTATATCGAGCTGGAGACTCATACGCTCCGTATTACGGAGGACAATATAGGAGAGCTTCTTACGGACGCGGACCTGGTCTGCGAGGCCTTTGACAATCCGGAGTGCAAAGCAATGCTGGTCAATACCGTGCTGGAGAAATTTCCGGAGAAATATCTGTTGTCCGGCTCCGGTATGGCCGGCATGGACAGCGTGAACCGGATACAGACCCGGCGGGTTACGAAGCGGTTTTATCTCTGTGGGGACGGCGTCAGCGATGTGAAGGAGTGCGGCACGCTGGTTTCCAGCCGGGTCATGACCTGCGCGGCCCACGAGGCCCATATGGTGATACGGATTCTGGCGGGAGAGCCGGAGCCGTAGAAGAGTATAAAAAGCGAAATTTAAGAGAAAGAAGGTATACATATGAACAACGATACATGGACACTGGGGGGACATGAATTCCATTCCCGTTTCATTCTTGGATCTGGAAAATATTCCCTGAACTTAATCGAGGCTGCGGTAAAGGACGCAGGAGCAGAGATCATCACACTGGCGGTACGCAGGGCGAACACCAGAGAGCATGAAAATATCCTGGATTATATTCCGGATCATGTGACACTGCTCCCCAACACCAGCGGCGCGAGAACTGCGGAAGAAGCAGTCCGTATCGCGCGGCTGGCCAGAGAGCTTGGCTGCGGCGATTTTGTAAAGGTGGAGATTATGCGGGATTCCAAGTATCTTCTGCCGGACAATCAGGAGACCATTAAAGCCACCGAGATTCTGGCGAAGGAGGGCTTCGTGGTCATGCCCTATATGTATCCGGACCTGAATGTGGCAAGAGATCTGGTGAACGCAGGAGCAGCTTCCGTTATGCCGTTGGCGTCTCCCATCGGCTCCAATAAGGGACTGGCCACAAAAGAATTTATCCAGATCCTGATTGATGAAATCGATTTGCCGATTATCGTGGACGCCGGTATCGGAAAGCCCTCTCAGGCCTGCGAGGCCATGGAGATGGGAGCTGCGGCGATTATGGCCAATACGGCGCTGGCCACAGCAGGCAACCTGCCGCTTATGGCTTCCGCCTTCAAGGACGCCATAGAGGCCGGACGAAACGCTTATCTGGCAGGGCTTGGAAGAGTGCTGACCAGGGGCGCGGCAGCCTCCGATCCGCTGACCGGATTTCTGCGGGATTGAGAGGTGTGAGCACATGGAAAATCAGTTCTTTGTAGACTCGGAATATCTTTCCGAAAAAGCGCTGGCGAAGAAGCATAAGCTGGAGACGGATCCCTCCTCCAGAACCAACCATATGGAATATATGCCGGGCATGGAGCAGATCGACTCGGACATCTGTGAGAAGGTCATGTCCCAGGTGGCGTCCTATGATTATCAAACGTACACAGAGAAGGATGTAAAGGCAGCCCTGGAGCACCGTACCTGCTCCGTGGAGGATTTTAAGGCTTTGTTATCTCCGGCGGCGGAACCCTTCCTGGAGCAGATGGCAGAGCGGGCCAGATGGGAGACCAGTAAGCACTTCGGCAATACGGTGTATCTGTTTACGCCTCTTTATATCGCCAATTACTGTGAAAATTACTGTGTATATTGTGGCTTCAACTGCTATAACCACATTAACCGCATGAAGCTCAATATGGAGCAGATCGAGAAAGAAATGAAGGTTATCGCCGACAGCGGTATGGAGGAGATCCTGATTCTGACCGGTGAGAGCCGTGGTAAGAGCGGCGTCGATTATATCGGCGAGGCCTGTAAGCTGGCAAAGAAGTATTTCCGGATGGTGGGGCTGGAGATTTATCCGGTCAATTCCGATGAATACCGGTATCTTCATGAATGCGGCGCAGACTACGTGACGGTATTTCAGGAGACCTATGATACGGATAAGTATGAAACGCTGCATCTGATGGGACACAAGCGTGTATGGCCCTACCGGTTCAACGCCCAGGAGCGGGCACTGATGGGCGGCATGCGCGGCGTGGGCTTTTCGGCGCTTCTGGGGCTGTCGGATTTTCATAGGGACGCGCTGGCAAGCGCGCTGCATGTCTATTATCTGCAGCGGAAATATCCCCATGCGGAAATGTCCCTGTCCTGTCCGAGACTGCGTCCGATTATCAACAACGATAAGATCAATCCGCTGGACGTCCATGAAAAGCAGCTGTGCCAGATTATCTGCGCGTACCGGATCTTTCTGCCCTACGTGGGGATCACCGTATCCTCCCGGGAGAGCGCGTCCTTCCGGAACGGGATCGTGAAGATTGCGGCGACGAAGGTGTCTGCAGGCGTATCCACCGGTATCGGGGATCATGAGAGTAAATATAGCGGCAAGGACGACGGAACAGAGACCGGCGACGAGCAGTTTGAGATCAACGATGGGCGGAGCTTTGAGACCATGTATGAAGATATCACGGAGGAAGGACTTCAGCCGGTGCTGAATGATTATGTGTATGTCTAATGTGTTAGTGATTACAAACCGTAAGCTTTGCAAAGATGATTTTTTGGGGCGTATAAAAGCGCTGGCTGCGGCGGGACCCAGGGGTATCATTCTGCGGGAAAAGGATTTGCCGGAGGCGGAATATCTGGAACTGGCGCGTCAGACGGCAGAAATTTGCGACAGATATCAGACGCCCTGTGTTCTGCACAGCTTTCCGGGTATAGCTCTGGAGCTGGGTGTAAAGCGGCTCCACCTGCCGCTGCCTATCCTGCGGAACTTATCCCCGGATGAGCGGGCGTATTTTACCGTGCTGGGCGCGTCCTGTCATTCCGCGGAGGACGCCCGGGAGGCGGAAACCTTGGGGTGTACCTATATCACTGCGGGGCATGTATTTGACACAGACTGCAAAAAAGGACTGCCCGGGCGGGGTCTGGAGTTTTTGAAACAGGTGTGTGAAAGCGTGAAGATCCCCGTGTATGCCATCGGTGGAATCGCTCCGGAGAATTATAAAGCGGTGATGGCTATAGGGGCAGCAGGCGTGTGCGTCATGAGCGGCGCTATGGTATGTGAAGCGCCGGGACGCTATCTGTCAGCCTTTTCAGAAAAGACAGAACAGGCAGCGAACACACAGAAGGGGATAAGATAGAATGAAATTTAAGAAAGAGATGCTGCTGCTCTATGCGGTGACGGATCGGCACTGGACCGGCGGACAGACGCTGGAAGAGCAGATTGAGGAAGCTCTGGCGGGAGGCGTGACGATCCTGCAGCTGCGGGAAAAGAAGCTTTCGGAGGAGGAATTTCTGCAGGAAGCTATCCGGGTAAAGGAAATCTGTCATCGCCACGGCGTCCCGCTGATTATCAACGATAACGTGGAGGTAGCCCTGAAAAGCGGCGCAGACGGCGTCCACGTGGGGATCGAGGACGCTCCGGTCAGTGAGATTCGCGCCCGGGTTCCGGCAGACTTTATCATTGGGGCCACCTGTAAGACGGTAGAGCAGGCGAAGAAGGCAGAGCAGGCAGGCGCGGACTATATGGGCGTAGGAGCCGTATTTCCATCGCCTACCAAGACAACGGCTATTCGGATTACCAGGGAGCAGCTCTGTGAAATCTGTACCTCTGTACAGATTCCGGCGGTGGCCATCGGCGGTATCACTGCAGAGAATATCACAGAGATCCGGGGCGGCGGCATGGCCGGCGCGGCTGTGGTTTCCGCCATCTTCGGAGCAGAGGATATTAAAAAGGCAGCGGGAGAGCTGAAGGAAAAGGTAAAAGAGGTAGTAACGGGCGCATAAAGCCCGTGAAAGCGGCAGACCGGGGGCACCACTCTCTGTCGCGATAGAAAAATAATGCGAAAACAAAGGAAAAGAGGAAAACACAAATGAGAACAGCATTATCAATCGCAGGCAGCGATTCCTGCGGAGGCGCCGGCATTCAGGCAGATCTGAAGACCATGACCATGAATGGAGTGTACGCGATGACAGCGGTTACCGCACTGACAGCGCAGAACACCACCGGCGTAAGAGCAATCCAGGAGGCAACTCCGGAATTTTTGGGACAGCAGATTGACGCGGTATTCGAGGATATTTTCCCGGATGCGGTCAAAATCGGAATGGTATCCGCAAGCGAACTGATTCGTGTCATTGCAAAGAAGCTGCGTGATTACGAGGCGAAGCATATCGTGGTAGATCCGGTCATGGTAGCTACCAGCGGCTCGGTGCTTCTGAAGACAGATGCGGTGGAGACACTGGAAAAGGAGCTGCTGCCTCTGGCAGAGGTGGTAACGCCCAATATCCCGGAGGCGGAGATTCTGTCCGGTATGGCTATTAAAACCAAAGAAGATATGCTGGAGGCGGCAAAGAAAATCAGCAAAACCTACGGCTGCGCCGTTTTATTAAAGGGCGGGCACAGTATCAATGACGCCAACGACTATCTCTATGCAAATGGGGAAGGCCACTGGTTCGAAGGCAAGCGCATCGACAATCCCAATACCCATGGAACCGGCTGTACCCTTTCCAGCGCGATTGCTTCCAATCTGGCCAAGGGCTATAAACTTCCGGAAGCGGTAAAGCGGGCGAAGGATTATATCTCCGGCGCGCTGGGAGCCATGCTGGATCTTGGCAAGGGATCCGGCCCTATGAAGCATGCCTTTGATCTGACGGGCGAATTTGCGAAGGAGGTGCGGTAAGATGACAGAAAAGCGTACTTCTGTATTTGAAAACGGTCTTATCTGGTTCGGAGCCGGAGTCTCGATTGCGGAGATTCTGACAGGAACTTATCTTGCGGATCTGGGCTTCGGAAAAGGTTTGCTGGCTATTATCGTAGGCCACATCATCGGCTGTACCATGTTGTTCTTATCCGGTCTCATCGGCGGAAAGGTGCGAAGAAGCGCCATGGAAACGGCAAAGATGAGCTTTGGAAGCAGGGGCGGACTGCTCTTTTCCGCATTGAATGTGATTCAGCTGGTGGGCTGGACGGCTATTATGATTTATGACGGAGCCCTGGCGGCGGACGGTATCCTGGGCGTGGGCAACTGGGTCTGGTGTTTGCTGATTGGCGGCCTGATTATCGTGTGGATTCTCATCGGTATTGAGAACCTGGGCAAGGTAAATACGGTGGCCATGGCGGCGCTCTTTATCCTGACCATACTGTTAAGCTTTGTAATCTTCGGACACGGCGGCGCGGCCGTCACAGGAGGAGAAGGCATGACTTTTGGCGCAGCCGTAGAGCTTTCCGTAGCCATGCCGCTGTCCTGGCTGCCCCTGATTAGCGATTATACCAGAGAGGCGGAAAAACCGGTGCAGGCGACAGCGGTCAGCGCAGTCGTTTACGGCCTGGTAAGCTGCTGGATGTATGTGATTGGTATGGGAGCCGCGATTTTTACCGGAGAGTCGGATATCGCGCAGATTATGGTAAAGGCCGGATTGGGGATCGCAGGCCTTCTGATCATTGTATTCTCCACTGTGACCACCACCTTCCTGGACGCGTACTCCGCAGGTATTTCCAGCGAGTCCCTGGGAGAGAAGATCCATGGAAAATGGGTAGCGGTTGTGGTGACTGTGATCGGTATCGCAGGAGCCATCCTGTTCCCCATGGACGATATCACGGACTTCCTGTATTTCATCGGATCTGTTTTTGCGCCGATGATTGCCATTCAGATTGCGGATTTCTTTATTCTGAAAAAGGCAGAGAGCAAAAGAGCCTTTGAGTGGAAGACGCTGGTGGTGTGGCTTCTGGGCTTTATCATTTACCGGTGGCTGATGAATGTGGACATGGTCGTAGGTAATACCCTGCCGGATATGGTGGTTACCATTGTGCTCTACGTAGCTGCAGAGAAGCTGGCGGGAGAGAAGAAGTAGGCCTTACATAAAAGAATGGAAAGATGGGTAACACCTGATAAAAACGGGATCGGAGAAAGGAATCTCCGATTCCGCTTTTTATTTGCCTGTCAGCGTGGTAAAATAAAACAAGCTTACCATTCCGGAACCGGAAGAGGTGGCGGAATGGTTGAGTGGGTAGACGTCTACAAGGAAATTCAGTAATGATATTTGCTTAGGAGGAGTTTTTAATATGAACATGAAAATCAGAGCATATACCGAAGCCGATCTCCTGTCCATGATCCGCATTTGGAACGAAGTGGTGGAGGATGGCGTAGCCTTCCCGCAGGAGGAATTTTTAACACTGGAGACAGGAAAAGATTTTTTTGCGGTTCAGACCTACAATGCCGTAGCTGAGGATGTCGATACCGGAAAGATCTGTGGTCTCTATATTTTGCATCCAAATAATATCGGTCGCTGCGGCCACATCTGTAATGCCAGCTACGCAGTTAGCCGGGATTACAGAGGTCTCCATATCGGCGAAAAGCTGGTATCCGATTGTCTCATACAGGGTAAGGCTCATGGCTTTCGTGTTATGCAGTTCAATGCCGTGGTGGCTTCCAATATCCATGCCCGCCACCTCTACGAGCGTCTGGGCTTCGTACAGCTGGGCATCATCCCGAAGGGATTCCGCATGAAGGACGGTCACTATGAGGATATCTGTCCCTACTATCATGAACTGTAAACCTGTGGGATAAAATTCTGCTTTTCTGTAGTAAACCTGAAAAAGAAGCGTTTATATAAGTAAAGGGAAGAAAAGGAGGATTATTCTATGAAAAAATTACACCGTATGTTATTGCTCGCGGCCGCAGCAGCCACATTTTTGACAGCCTGCGCCAGAAGCGCGCAGACTCAGGACACCGTCGGAGCCGAGCCCCAGGTACAGACCGCCGACGCAGCGTCTGAAGAGGAGAGCACCGATGGTTCCGGTGACGCGGTCACACTGCCCGAACTCACGGAATCTCGCCCGGTGGGTTATGCGCCCTGTGTCCGGGTGAACGGCGTCATTTACCAGGATACTGGGTTCTTAAGCAGCATGGTCGGCTGCGGTAATATGGACGGAAAGATTACCACTTCGGTGGAAAGCACTCAGCTGCCTGCCAAAGACGATGAAGCCAATTTCGGAAAAGGGTATGGCTACCAGTTCGGCGCGGACGACACCCTGCTTGTGTACTGGGACGACGAACCCCATATTTTCCGGAATGTGGATTCTGCGGATACGTCGATCCCGGCAGAGGTACTGCATTTCACGGCCGAGGTAAAGGAAGTAAACGAGGGAAATCTTCTGGTGACCTACATCGCTGTGGCCGACGGCTTTCAGAAAATGTCCGCAGGCGACTATGTGGTTTCCGCAGATAATTTGATGGACGAGGTACAGACCGGCGACACCGTGGAGATCTGGTTTAGCGGTTATATCCGGGAGACCTACCCGGCCCAGATAGGTCAGGCCTATCGGATTGAGAAGATAGACGCAAAATAAAAGATACATACCTACGCAAAGAGAACCTTCTGTGTTATAATGAATCTTAGTGTTATAACGCAGGGGGTTTTTATGAATACATTTGGAATACTGATGAGCCAGATGGAGCAGATGGTGATTTACGTGCTCCTGGGTGTCCTTCTGGTCAGAACAAAAGTATGGAATCATGATAAGCTGGGCGTGCTGGCCGCGTTTGTGCTGAAGCTGGCATTGCCGATGATGATTTTTATCAATATCGTAAACGGCGTGACTAGGGAAATTCTGATGGAATCTCTGCCGGTTGTCTATAGTACCGTGATTTTCTATGTGCTGATTTTCATTGTTGCTCTGGGAACAGAGAAGCTTTTGGGACTGCAGGGAGATAGGGCAAAGGTCTATCGTGCCATGTGCATGTTTGGAAATGTCGGTTTTATGGGAATTCCGATTGTGACCAGCATTTTCCCGGAAAATGGAATGGTCTATATCTCGATCTATATGATGATTGACGCACTGGTGCTCTGGACCGTGGGAGCGCAACTTACTTCATCCGATGGAAAAGGTACGTTTCAACTGAAAAAAATGGTAAATCCGGTTACCGTGGCGGTTGCTCTGGCGGTGCTTATGATACTTCTGGGACTGTCCCTGCCCGATGTCATGAATACAGCGTTTCAGAAGACCGGCGCGACAGCCACTCCGCTGGCTATGATTTATCTGGGCGGGCTTTTCGCCTGCATTGACATCCGCTGTTATCTGAAAAATTGGGAGCTTTACGGCATTGTACTGGTAAAAATGTGTCTGGTTCCGGTGGCCTTTTATCTGCTGCTGGGGCTACTTTCGGTCTCCGGGGAAATCAGGCTTACCATGGCTCTGATTACCGGTATGCCCTCCATGTCGGCCCTTGTCATGATGGCGAAGTCGTCGGGCACAGAGGGAGATTACGCCATGGGCGGCGTTTTTGTGACGACCCTGTGTTCGCTGGTGACGCTTCCGGCAGTCTGCTGGTTTTTACAGAATATACAGAAATAAAGGAGAAAAACTCATGGACGAGCGCTTAAAACAACAGCTCGATTTCGCCTTAGAAATCGACAAAGAAAAAAATATCTTCCGGCAGACCCATCTGTCCGGACACGGAAGAAATGAAAATGACGCGGAGCATGCCTGGCATATGGCGATTATGGCATACCTTCTGCAGGAATATGCCAATGAACCGGTGGACATCGGCCGGGTCATGCTCATGTGCCTGATTCATGATATTGTAGAAATTGACGCGGGAGATACCTATGCCTACGATACAGAGGGACTGAAAACCCAGAAGGCCAGGGAGGACGCAGCCAAGGAGCGGATCTTCTCTCTGCTTCCGGAGGATCAGAAGCAGAAATTGACGCAGTTGTTTGATGAATTTGAAGAATTCCAGACGCCGGAATCCAAGTTTGCCCACGCCATGGACAACCTGCAGCCATTGCTGCTGAACAACAGCAATGGAGGCGGAGACTGGAGAGAACACGGCGTGTCGGCAAAGCAGGTCTATGGCAGACAGCAAAAGACCAGACAGGGCTCGGAGAAGCTCTATCAGGTGACGGATCAGATCCTGAAGGAGCATATCCGGAAGGGCAATCTGAAAGAATAGAAGATAGAAGAGTAAAAGTGTATGAAAAAACGAGTGCAGGCTGTGAACCCTTAAGCTTCCGGAATATCTGCGTTACCGTGAAGAGTAAAGGTTCTGCCAAACTCTGCCGAGGTTCGGTGCGAGATGGAAAGCACGGTGCGGTTCTCGGAGACGCGGCGCAGGGCGTGAAGCACATGCTGCTCAGTTTCCGCGTCCAGATTGGCGGTGATTTCGTCCAGGAGCAGAAGCTCCGGATCCGAGACCGCCGCCCGGGCGATGGAGAGAAGCTGCCACTGGCCCTGGGAGAAGAGCTCCGGTGTGCAGGGGGTGTCGTAGCCCTGCGCCAGATGCGAAATGGCGTCGGCAAGGCCGGTGAGGCATGCGGCCTTCTGAACGGCTTCGTCTGAGATAGCCGGATCAAACAGGGTAATCTGATCCCGGACCGTTCCGGGAACCATATGGAAGGACTGTTCCACGTAGCCAAAAAGCTTTCGGCGGGCGGCCTCCGGGATAGAGGCAGCCGGAACGCCGTGGATCCGGACCTGCCCGGAATCCGGCTGATAGAGTCCCAGAAGCAGCTTGAACAGGGTACTTTTTCCGGCTCCGGTGCGGCCGAGAAGCGTCAGCTGGTCGCCGGTCTCCACAGTCAGGTTCAGGTGGCTCAGGATGGGCTTGTTCCCGTCGTAGGAGAAGGTGACGTCGCGAAATTCGACGAAGGGCGCGTCCGGGAAAGCCTGTATGTCAGCGTGGGAATTTGTCGTTTCAGGCTTCGCAGAAGCTGCAGAAACGGAAGCATTTGCCTCGACCGGCTCTTTATCCGGCAGCCCGAAAAACTCCTGAATCCGGTGAAGACCCGCCACCGCCGACTGAATAGTCTGAATCTCCATTCCCAGACTCTCCACCGGAGAGAAGATCTGGGAAATATAGTTCATGACGGCCACAGCGGTACCGGCGGACATACCAAAGAGTGTCAGCACCCGGGGATTGCCCGAAGCGGATAAAAGCATGACCAGCGCTGCCACGATGGCGTTTAGAATCAGGATGACCGGGGAGTAGATGGCGTCGTAGAAATTGGTCCGCTCCATGGCCCGGTAGCTGTCGCCGATGTAGCAGTCATATTGCTGCTCCATGTAGCGCTCCTTGCCGAGCACGTGGATAGTGCGGATATTGTGCAGGGTCTCCGGCACGTGGGCGGAGGCGCGGCTGACGGCCTTGCGGTTCTCGATCTGGGCGGTCAGCATATTTTTTTGCACATGGCGGGTAAAGGCGAACAGCAGGGGCAGCAGGAGCAGGAAAATCAGCGCCAGGCCCTTGTTCCGGAACCAGATAACCGTCAGAATACTTAAGATCTTGCAGGTGTCCGCGAAGATGCTGATGATGCCGGAGGTGAAGAGATTTTCCACCGTGTCCACATCGCCTACGAAGCGGGACACCACAGCACCCGGCTCCTGAAGGTTTAGCTCTTCCACGGAAAGCCGCACGAATTTAGCCATCAGACGGCTTCGAAGGGCGTGGGTAATCTGCTGTCCGCAGACCGTCAGCAGACCCTCACGGACAGATTCCAGGATCCCGGTCAGGGCCAGCATGGCGAAATAGAGCAGAATCAGAAGCAGGGAGGGCATGGTTCTAAGGGTCAGCGTATCGATGATATGTCCCAGCACCAGCGGCGGCACCAGAGCAGTCAGGATGGCCCCGCAGACCGAGAGCAGGATGCCGGAGACAAGGAACCGGTGCTGCGCCAGGGTGGAGAGAATGATCTGGCGGACAGAGGGTGTTTCGTTATGTTTCTTTGCGTGCCGCATGATGTTATACCTCCTGTCCTTGCTTATTTTTTATGGGTGGTTCTTTGTGAGTTTTCACAACCGCGCGCCCTTCATTCAGCCAGATAACCTGTTCCAGCTCTGAAAACAGATACAGTCGATGGGAAATCAGAATCACCACCGCGTCTGTCGTGTAAGCTCTCAGATTTTCGAAAATCTGCCGCTCTGTATTCCGATCCAGCGCGGAAAACGGGTCGTCCAGAATAAGAACGGGCTTCTTATGGCAGAGCGTCCGTGCAAGCGCCAGCCGCTGTGCCTGGCCGCCGGAGAGTCTTACGCCGCCATTTCCCACAAGAGTCTCTATGCCATCCGGCATCTTGCGGATTTCCTCATCCAGGCAGACCAGACGCAGGTATTCCCAGGCGTCGCCTTCCTCTCCCATCAGGATATTATGTTCGATGGTATCGTTAAAAAGCTCCGGGTCGTGCCCCAGATATCCGATTTCCCCAAGCCGGGTGCGTTCGTCCATTTCCGCAAGCTCTTTATTTCCCAGGCGGATGCTGCCCCGGTAGGGATATTCGCAGAGAAAGGCTTTGCCGAGGGAGGATTTTCCGCAGGCCACCGGGCCGGTGACGCCGATGATCTGACCGGGCCTTGCGGCAAATGAGACATCGGAAAACAGCGTTTCATTTCCCGGGTAGGCGAAGCCAAGCCCCTGTACCGTAAGGACTGCAGGCACGCCTGTCTCCGGTGTGTCGGGCGTCTCCGGCGCGTACATCAGGGGCCTTATGCGCTTCCAGGACACCTGCGCCTTATGCACCGCGTTGAAGAGCTTGGCCGCGCTGGAGGACTTCACCGCAAGCCTGGTAAAGCAGGAGATAAAGGTAGTGAAGGCCGCGATATCCCAGGCCGTCCAGCCCTGGCCCAGCACATTGCGCCCGCCGAAATACAGGATGAAGACCAATGCTGCCATGGAGATAATCCGGTAAATGGGCGGCAGGGAGGCGCTCCAGATATTGGCCCGGACGGCGGAGCGCTCGTAGGCGGAAAGATTTTCCTCGTAAGCGGCCATACGTTCCGGCTCGCAGCCGAAGACCCGATAGGTGACCGCGTTGGCAGCGCGATCGAGGGTGGCGGCGCTTAAAGCCCCGGACTGCTCCTTATAGGCCGCGCCGGTCCGCTGCACGATGACCTTCATTTTCTCCGCAATCACATAGGAGACCGGCGGGAAAATCATACTGATTAGGGCCAGCCGCCAGTCGTAGAAGAGCAGCATGCCAGCGTAAGCCAGCAGGGCCACGCCCGTATCAAAGAGTTCCGTGGTGAACTTCCGTATGCCCTCGGCGCAGTCGTCCACGTCCAGAATGGCCTTGGTCATCATAGTTCCGGCCCCCTCTTCAGACAGGGCCCGGCGGCTTTTCTGCACCAGGCTGCCGTAGAGGGTATGCTTCATCCGCCGGTTTACGTTGTTGGCGAAACGGCGCACGTAGAAGCGCTTGATATAGCGAGAACTCTGCACTACGCCGATGGCGAGCACATAGGCCAGCACTAGGGTCAGCATATCCGAAAAGAACTTCTTCCCATTTAAAATGTCGATGAGGCAGGCCGCCATTTTCCCCTCGAACCAGGGACCGGCCAGCAGGCCCAGATTATAGATGAGTCCCGACACTGTGACAGCCAGCAGAACCTTCCATTCTGCCTGAAAATAGGACAGCACACGGTCGGAGCGGAACTTGTTATTTGCCATAAAAGAAACCCTTTCTTTTGTGAAAAACATACTAAAAAAAGCATAGTACAGTGACGAAAAGTTGTCAATAAAAACAGAACGGTCGTTGCAGGAGGTTTACAGATTCCCCTTCCCGGGAGTATAATAGAAACCGGCAAGAAAGTATTGGGAAATATTATAACTACAAGGAGGAGAAGATAAAATGGAACAGTTTCTGATTGCACATGATTTGGGAACCTCGGGGGATAAGGCGACGCTCTTTACCACAGAGGGACGGCAGGTTCGAAGCTACACCGCATCCTATGATGTGCATTTCTTTCACGGTAATTACGCGGAGCAGGATCCGGAAAACTGGTGGGACGCAGTCTGCGAGGCCACAAAGGCCGTATTGGACGGGGAGGACGCAAGCCGGGTAGCGGCTATGTCCTTCAGTGCCCAGATGCAGGGCTGTCTGCCGGTAGATAAGAACGGAAGACCCCTCAGGGATTCTATGATCTGGGCGGATATGCGCGCGGTCAAAGAGGCGAAGCAGCTGGAGGACGCCATCGGCGCCGACCGGATTTATCAGATTACCGGACACCGGGTAGCGGCCAGCTATAGCATTGAGAAGCTCATGTGGCTGAAAGCCAATGAGCCGGAGGTCTATGAGAAGACCTATAAAATGCTGCAGGCCAAGGATTATATTATCCAGAGAGCGACAGGTGAGTTTGTGACCGATTATTCCGACGCGTCCGGCACCCAGGCGCTGGATCTTCGGAAGCTGGAGTGGTCAGATGAGATTTTAAATGCGGCAGGCATTGACAAGGAGAAGCTGCCGACCTTAAAGCGTTCCATTGATGTGGCAGGCTATATTCAGGACAGGGTAGCCGGTGAAATCGGGCTTCCCGCAGGTACTCCGGTGGTCTGTGGCGGCGGCGATGGCCCGGTGTCCGCAGTGGGCGCAGCCTGCATTAAGGACGGAGAGTTTTACCTGACCTACGGAACCTCCGCATGGATCGGCGGAACCACCACAGAGCCCTTTATTGACCCGGATAAGACTGTATTCTGCTTTGCCCATGTAATCCCGGGCAAATACATGCCCTGCGGAACCATGCAGGCGGCAGGCAGCTCCTATGCGTATATACGGCGGGCTCTCTGCGACGATATGCCCTACGACGAGATGAACAAGCTCATCGAGAAATCCCCGGCGGGCGCGCAGAATCTGATTTTCCTGCCTTATATGCTGGGTGAGCGGAGCCCCCGTTGGAATCCGGACACCAGCGCGGCATTTCTGGGAATCAAGCCGGAGCATGAAAAGAAGGATTATGTGCGCGCGGTGATTGAGGGAATCGCCATGAACATGGAGCTGATTCTGAAGGCCTATCGGAAGCAGGTGAAGATTGAGCAGATGAACCTGACCGGAGGCGGAGCCAAGGGCGAGGTGGTAACCCAGATCCTGGCAGATGTGCTGAACGTGAAATTTGATATGCCGGACTGCGTGGAAGCGGCCACTTCCATCGGCGCGGCAGTTATCGCAGGCGTCGGCGTGGGCGTCTTCGACAGCTTCGATGAGATCAAGCGTTTCCTGAAATTCGAGAAGCACGTAGAACCGAAGAAAGAAAACCAGAAAGTTTACGAGGAGCTGAAGCCGGTCTTTGATGAGGCATATCACTGCCTGGTTCCGCTGTATGAGAAATTTGCGAAACTGTAAATAAAAGGAAAATATAGAATGAAAAGAAGAGTCTCCCGCGGGAGGCTCTTCTTTATGGAACAGGAAATTCCGATGGTTACTTTATTTTGCCAGCAGCATCATAATCTCATTACTTCTGCTGATGAACTTGGTCATCTTCTCCGGCGCCAGCGGCTGGTGGCTGATCATAGCCAGATCGTAAAGCTGCTCGCAGAACAGATTCACATGTTCGCCGTCCTTGTGCTCCAGAATGTACTGAACCAGCTTGTTGTTGGCGTTCAGGACCAGAGTTTCTCCACCGCCGAACATACCCAGATCCATGCCGTTCATGCTGTACATCTTCATCATATCCTGCATTCTGCGGCTTTCCTCGGAGAGGGTAATCATGGAGGAGATATTCTCATTCTTCATCTTCTCTACCTTCACGTCCAGCTTGTCATTGCCGAGAGCCTTTCGGAAGATTTCAGTCAGGGAATCGGTGGACTCCTTCAGCTCTGCCTCGTCTGTAGCCTCTACAAAGTCTTCGGTCAGGTCCGCGTCGATCCGCTGGAACTTGATCTTGTCATTCTTCATTTCCAGATGGGAAATGAAGGGAGCGTCGATGTTGTGCTTCAGGATGACGGCGTTCTTGCCTTCCTCGCGGAAGAGATTGATATACTGGCTCTGCTGTACCTCGTCGGTTACATAGAAGATGGTCGTCTTTTCCGGCTCCTTCTCCTCAGTATCCGCCTGCTTGTCGTCCGGGTTTTCCACCACGTCCACATCAGCGGCTTCCTCCTCCGGAACCAGATCCTTCAGAGTCTGATACCTGCCGTCCAGATCCTTGAACAGGATATAATCGCTCATCTTGTCACAGAATTTCTCATCCTTCAGGCAGCCGAATTTGATAAACGGGCTGATGTCGTCCCAGTATTTCTCGTAGGTTTCCCGATCGGTCTTGCACATACCGGTGAGCTTGTCTGCTACCTTCTTGGAGATGTAATCGGAAATCTTCTTTACAAAGCCGTCGTTCTGCAGGGCGCTTCGGGATACGTTCAGCGGCAGATCCGGGCAGTCGATGACGCCCTTTAAGAGCATCAGGAATTCCGGAATGACTTCCTTGATATTATCTGCGATAAATACCTGGTTGTTGTACAGCTTGATGGTTCCCTCGATGGAATCATACTCCGTATTGATCTTCGGGAAGTACAGGATACCCTTCAGGTTAAAGGGATAATCCATGTTCAGGTGAATCCAGAACAGAGGCTCCTTATAATCCTGGAACACCTTGCGGTAAAAGGCCTTGTATTCCTCGTCAGAGCACTCATTGGGGTGCTTGGTCCACAGCGGGTGGATATCGCTTAAGGAAACGGGACGCTTGTTGATCTTGACCCGATCCCGGGCCGGGGATACCTCTTTGGTCTCCTTGGTGCCGTCCTCTTTTTCGATCTCCTCCGTCTTGGCGTCCTCATGGATATGCTCTACCACCACGTCGTCTTCGCGTAACTCGGACTCGTCGATGGTTTCGTATTCCTGTTCCGCATTTGCCTTCTCCAGGAAAATCTCTACAGGCATGAAGGAGCAGTACTTACTGATAACCTCCCGGGCGCGGTATTCATTGGCGAACTCCAGGCAGTCCTCATTGAGGAACAGGGTAATCTCTGTACCGATCTCTGTGCGGGTTCCTTCGGACATATCGTACTCGGTGCCGCCGTCACATTCCCAGTGAACCGGCTTTGCGCCCTCCTGATAGGAAAGGGTATCGATATGAACCTCGTCCGCTACCATGAAGGCAGAGTAAAAGCCCAGTCCGAAATGACCGATGATCTGATCGTCGTTGGCCTTGTCCTTGTATTTCTCCAGGAAATCAGCCGCGCCGGAAAAGGCGATCTGGTTGATGTATTCTTCGACCTCGTCTGCCGTCATGCCCAGTCCGGTATCGATGAATTTCAGTGTTTTCTCCTCCGGGTTAACCACCACGCGGACGCTGTCCTTATGTCCCTCCGGATAGGTGTATTCGCCAATCAAGGAAAGCTTTTTGAGCTTCGTGATAGCGTCGCAGCCGTTGGAAATCAGCTCGCGGAAAAAGATATCGTGGTCGGAATAGAGCCACTTTTTGATAATCGGGAAAATATTTTCACTGTTAATGGAAAGGCTTCCATGTGTATTTGCCATTGCAATTCACTCCTTTTATAATGATGTTTCATACTGATAGATATTGTACCGCCGCGGATTTGAAAAGTCAATAGAAAATTAGCACTCTTACAATGTGAGTGCTAACAAAAATTTATAAACTTTCTTAAAAATCTATAAACAGAGAGAAGGTGGGTATGTTATAATAAAAAAGATGAAACTAAATGACGTCGTTATCCGTCTATCTATAGAAAGAAAAAAATATCTGTGATACATAAATAAAATTTTAAACAGGTAACATTTTATATAGAAAACAGACGGAGACGATGCGGCAGATGGCAGGAAGAAAGAGACGGAAAAGAAGAATGCACCGGCAAAGGATAAGGGGAATTTATACGCTGCTGCTGGTAATGGCGGCAGGCGGTATTTTGATATACAGCGGACAGACAGGGAGCGGGAAGAAAACGGAAGAGTACCCTGCGGTGTCCTGGATTGAGGCGCAGGAAAAGGAAAATGTAAAAGCAATAGAGGCGAAGCTGGCGGCAAAGGAAACGGCGGAACAGGAGACCGAAGCGGGAACGGCAGACAAAGGCTCGGTGGTGGAGCGCTTTGAGGGCGCGGTTCTGGTAGGGGATTCGGTGGCGACCGGCTTTCTGGATTACCAGATTCTCGACGCGGATTCCATTGTGGCACTGCGGGGGCTTCGGACGGATACCGCGGGGAAAGAGATCCGAAAGGCTCTGGATTTGACGCCGAAGGTTTTGTTCCTGTCTATCGGTTTAAACGATCTGGAATACTGTCGGGGAGACAGCGGGCTTTTTATCCGGCGTTACGAAGAACGGCTGCAGGAAATCCGGGAGGCGGATCCGGATCTGCCCATCTACATCAACGGCATTCTGCCCGTGCTGCCGGAGGCGGTAGAAAAAAAGCAGGCGCTGGCAGATGTGGATACCTTTAATCAGGCATTGAAACAGATGTGTATAAAATGGAAGCTGACCTACATCGACAACAGTCAGCTGCTGGTCGGACATGAGGACTGGTATCAGAAGGATGCGGTGCATCTGAAAAGTGCGCCCTATCCGCTCTGGCTCGCGCATATGGAGGAGGCGGCAGGCTTATGAGAGACAGGATATTACAGCTGGCAAAGCTATTGCTGCTGGTGCTCCTGATTTGGGGCGGCTCTCTGGCGGTAAAGGGAACCGCCAGACAGGTGGATTTCGGGAAGCTGCAGGCAGATGTGGAAGCTGCCGCGGAGGTATCGGGGTTAAATCAGGAAAACGCGCAGCTGCTGCGGCGGTTCTACGGACTGAACGGCGGGGAACTAGTTCACTGGATCCTGTATACAGCCCAGGACAATATGTCCGTAGAGGAGCTTCTGCTGGTGGAATGCAGCTCGGAAAGCCAGGCGGAACAGGTGCTGGAGGCTGCCCGAGAGCGGAAGGCCACCCAGATAAAAAACTTTGAGGGCTATGGTCCGGAACAGGTGCAGCTTCTGAATCAGAGCGTTCTTCGAAGCGATGGCGTCTATGTGCTGTTCGCCGTATCCGATCAGGCTGCCGGGATTAAAAAGGCCTACCGGAAGGATTTGTTTCGGACAGACTAGACGAGAATTTAGGAGCATACTATGGTTTTCAGCAGTATTGTATTTTTATTTGCGTTTCTGCCGCCGGTGCTGGCGGTGTATTATCTGGCGCCTGTAAGACTCCGGAATCTGGTGTTGCTGGCTGCGAGCCTCATTTTCTATGCCTGGGGAGAGCCGGTCTATATCGGCCTGATGGTCTACAGCATCCTATGGAATTATGTGATGGGTCTGGACATTGCCAGGCAGCGGGAGAAGGGAAAACAGGGAAGGGGAAGCCTGACCCTGGGGATTCTGGTGAATCTTCTGATTCTGGGATTTTTCAAATACTACGGATTCCTGGCGGAGAATCTGTATCACTGGTTCGCCCTGCAGCTTCCGGATCTGAGCTTTAGCCTGCCGATTGGTCTGTCCTTTTACACCTTCCAGTCTATTTCCTATCTGGCGGATGTGTATCGGGGAAAGGCCAGACGGCAGACCAACCTGATTTCCTTCGGCCTCTACATCTCCATGTTTCCCCAGCTGGTGGCGGGCCCCATCGTTCAGTACGCGGACGTGGACGCCCAGCTTCAGCAGCGGAACATGTCCTGGAATAAGTTTGGAATCGGCGTCCGGTATTTTGTGGCGGGGCTTTCTAAGAAGGTGCTCCTGGCCAACAACCTGGGCATGATGTATCAGGAGCTCACAGGATTATCCTCCCTGTCCGTGCTTTCAGCCTGGCTGGGAGTTCTTGCCTATACCCTTCAGATTTATTTTGATTTCAGCGGTTATTCGGATATGGCCATTGGCCTCGGGAAAATGCTGGGCTTCGATTTCCGGCCCAATTTCAATTATCCTTATTGCGCTAAAAGCATTACGGATTTCTGGCGGCGATGGCATATTTCCCTGAGCTCCTGGTTCCGGGAATACGTCTATATTCCGCTGGGCGGTAACCGGGTAACCACCGGGCGGCATATCTTCAACCTGCTGGTGGTCTGGTTCTGTACGGGACTCTGGCACGGAGCAAGCTGGAATTTTGTGGTCTGGGGCCTGTATTACGGAATTTTGCTGATTTTTGAAAAATATGTATTAAAAGGAAAGATAGAAAAATTGCCACTTCTGGGACATCTCTATACCCTGTTCCTGGTCATGGTTGGCTGGGTATTTTTCTTCCGTCCGAATCTGTCCGCGGCAGGACAGTATCTGGCGGTGATGTTCGGACAGGGCGCGGTAGGCGCGGTGGATACGGCGGGACTTTATTATCTGACGACCGGTCTCGTTCTCTTCCTTCTGGCGGTGCTTTTTTCTACGCCGCTTCCCTTTGGGCTCTTAAGAAAGCTGGAGAAAAATGAGTGGTGGGACGGACTGATCCTGGCCGGATATTTGGCGCTGTTTTTACTGGCGGTGGCCTATCTTATCCGGGATACCTACAATCCGTTTCTGTATTTCCGATTTTAAAGGATGGATTTGCGTATGAGAGACAGAAGACGTATGAATCAATTGCTGGGACTGGGCTTTGCAGTATTGCTGGCCGGGTTTACCGCAGCCAATTATTTTCATAAGGATACGGCATTTTCCGATACAGAGAACCGGATGCTGCAGCAGAAGCCGGTCTTTAGCTGGGCGGATCTGGCAGACGGCCGTTTTATGGGGAACTTTGAAAAATATCAGACGGATCAGTTTATTTTCCGCAGAGAGTGGATCGGGCTGCAGACAGCAGCGGATCGTCTGCTCGGGAAAAATAAATCCGGGGATGTCTATCTGGGCGAGGGACAGCTTCTGGAGGAACCGTTGAAGCTTTCGGAAAATGTCTGGGAAAATCTGGACGCCATAGGCGCTTTTTGCCGGAAACAGACGGGCGTGAAATGCTATCTGATGCTGGTGCCGGATGCGGCGTCGGTACAGAGGGAGAAGCTTCCGGCGTACGCACCGGTGGCGGATCAGGCGGAACAGCTGGAGAATATCCGAAGCTATCTTGAGAAAAAGGAAAATCCGGTGATAGAAATCCCGCTGTACGAAATGCTGCGGGAGCACCGGGAGGAATCCCTCTATTACCGGACGGATCATCACTGGACGACCCTGGGGGCGCGGTACGCATACCAGAGCGCAGCCGGACAGATGGGACTTCCGGGCGCAGAAAACGGAGAGGAAAAGAAGCTGTACCCGGTGTCGGACAGCTTTCAGGGAACCCTGGCCGCCCGGAGCGGATACCGGGTACCGGATGATACCATAGAAGTGTACTGGCCGGATCAGAAAGAGGAACTGGTGGTCACCTACGTGCAGGAGCAGACAAAATCAGCCTCTCTGTACGCGGCAGAGAAGCTGAAAACCAGGGACAAGTATGGAATGTTTTTAAACGGCAATCATCCGCTGACGGAGATCCGGACCATGGCTTCTACCGGACAGAAGCTGCTTCTTATAAAGGATTCCTACGCCAACTGCTTCGTTCCCTTCCTGACTGGTGACTTTGAAGAAATCGTGCTGGTGGATCCCAGATATTATTATGACAGTGCAGAGAAGCTGATGAAGCAGTATGGTTTTACGGATGTACTGTTTCTGTACAACCTGAATACCTTTCTGGAGGACGATGTGCTGCACTATGTACTGGAATAGGCTACAGCAGGTGAAAGGCCAGATCCTGCGTGAGGAAGAAGCGCTGGACCATCTGATCCCAGGCGTGCTCCAGAGATTTATCCATGGTAAAGAGATTTAAAGACAGGGCGGTAGTACAGATGATGTTACCGTCCTCATAGCGGATATTTAAGGCCAGACCGTTTACATCTCCCACAGAAAAGGGGGAAGCGGTCTGGTTTAATAATTTTTCCGTATTTTCCGGTGAGAGCTGGAAGGTAAAGCGAAAGCCAAGAGGCGTCCGTTTCCCCTTGATAAGCTCCAGGCAGAAGGGTTTTAATTCCTGCCAGCGCGCGAAACGGCGCGCAGAAAGCCCCAGGGCTTCCTGTTCTTCTTTTGTATAATAGTCCGGATGCAGATGTCCGTCGAAATGGAAGGTGCTGTAGGTGATGATACTGCCCTCCACCACATGGAACGCATCGAAGGTCCGGGAAAGTAAAAGCCGGTTCATGAAAGCCTTTACGTCCTCCATCTGAAAAGAAATCATAGAAAACCTCCCGTAAATTTTAGTCTGATTCCAGTATACACAGAAAAGGCGGGTTCTTCAATAAAAATGTGGTTCACAGCCGGGGAAAGATCGGGTATACTTAAAAATAACAGGAGAGATAAATCCGTGTAAATACAAAGGAGGACTTAGGGGAATGAATCAGATAGATGATGCGGAAAAGCTGTTGCAGCTGACGGAAGAGGGGACGTCACCCTTTCATGTGACGGCCAGTGTGGAACGACAGCTTCAGAAGGCAGGGTTTCAGAAGGTAGAACTGGGAGAAAACTGGAAACTGGAAAAGGGAGGCAGATATTATCTGCCCCATCACGGCTCCAGTCTGCTGGCATTTACCATAGGAAAGGATTACCGGAACGGCGACGGATTCCGCATTGCGGCGGCCCATACGGACTTTCCGGGGCTGCGGATCAAGCCTGCGTCGGAGGTAAAGAAGGCAGGCTATCGGCAGCTTAACGTGGAGATCTATGGAGGCGCTATTTTAAATACCTGGCTGGACAGACCGCTCTCGGCTTCCGGACGGGTGGCGCTGCGAAGCGACGACGTCTTCCACCCCCGGATGTGCCTGGTGGATTTTAAAAAGCCGTTTCTTACGATTCCAAACCTGGCGATCCACATGAACCGGGAGGTCAACAAGGGCGTGGAGCTGAACCGGCAGACGGATATGCTTCCGGTCTTTGGTCTGGAGGATTCTGAGGAGTTTCTGACCCGACTGGCAGAGCAGCTTCAGGTAGACAGAGAGGATATCCTGGAGTACGAGCTGGGTCTTTACAACACCGACACCGGAGATTATCTGGGTCTTGCGGAGGAATTTATCTCTTCGCCCCGTCTGGATAACCTGACCAGTGTCCAGGCCATTACCACAGCCATGATAGAAGGAGGCAGGGAGCGTGGAATCAATGTAGCTGCTTATTTCGACCATGAGGAGATTGGAAGCCGCACCAAGCAGGGAGCGGGATCGACCCTCCTGTCCACAGTACTGGAGAAAATTCTTTTATCCCTTACGGAAAACCGGGCAGAGTTCCTGGAGACCTATGGAGACAGCATGCTGCTTTCCGTAGATGTGGCCCACGGAATCCATCCCAATCATACGGACAAGCATGATCCCACCAATCAGAATGTGCTGGGAAAGGGCGTCTGCATCAAGGAAGCCTGCACGCAGTCCTATGCTACTGACAGCGAGGCAGTGGCTATCGTGCAGCAGATCTGCGAGAGCAGGGGAATTTCCTATCAGAAATTCGTAAACCGCTCCGACATCGCAGGCGGCAGTACTCTGGGCTCCATCGCTTCCTCTGTTTTGCCTATCCGGACCGTGGATATCGGCGTTCCGCTGCTGGCCATGCATTCCGGTCGGGAGCTGATGGGAACCGCGGATCAGGAGAGTTTAAGACAGCTTATCCAGGGATTTTACAGTATCTCGTAGTTTGTAAGAAAAAGTATTGAAAAGCTCATAGCGTTGTGCTAATATGTAATGTAGTATTTAAAACTACATAAAATGATTTAAAGATCATGAGATTTTGTATGGAAACCGTGAAGATGTTGAGCGGTCGAAAATAGAGACAGTGGAGGAATGGGAACGTTATGAGTTATAAGATTGTCATGGACAGCTGCGGGGAGCTGCCGGAAAGCTATAAGAAGGACGGGCACTTTGAACGTGTGCCGCTGACCCTGGATATTGACGGACATCTGATTGTGGACGATGAGACCTTTGATCAGGCAGACTTTCTGAAAAGAGTGGCTGCCAGCCCCAATTGTCCCAAGTCCTCCTGTCCGTCTCCGCACCGGTACATGGAAGCCTACACCTGTGACGCGGATCACGTATACGCGGTGACGCTTTCCGCAGAGCTGAGCGGATCCTATAACAGCGCAGAGCTGGGCAAGAAGCTGTATGAGGAGGAATACGGGGAAAAGAAAATCCATATCTTTAATTCCCGTTCTGCCTCCGTCGGAGAGACACTGATTGCTCTGAAGATTGAAGCCTGTGAAAAGGTCGGCATGAGCTTTGAGGACGTGATTGCCACCGTGGACGCGTACATTGCGGAGCAGAATACGTATTTTGTACTGGAATCTTTGGAGACGCTCCGGAAGAACGGCCGCCTGAGCAATCTGAAGGCTTTTGTGGCAAATGCCCTGAATATCAAGCCGGTTATGGGAGCTACCCCTCAGGGAACCATCTGCCAGAAGGATCAGGCCAGGGGCGTGAACCGGGCGCTGAAGCGTATGGCCTATTACGTGGCAGAGGAGATAAAGAATCCGGCAGAGAAGATTGTGGCGATTTCCCACTGCAATTGTCCCGAGCGGGCGCAGTTTGTGAAAGAAGAGATTGCAAAACGGATTTCTGTGAAGGATTTCCTGATTCTGGATACAGCCGGAGTCAGCAGCCTCTATGCCAGCGACGGCGGCATTATTGTGGTGGCGTAAGGAAAAAGAATAATTTTTTCATAGCTTTTTCACAAAGTTATGCTATAATAAAAAATAGCAGAACGAAGTCCGGCCGGATTTCGTGAAAAAGCGAGAGAGGAAATCGAGATTATGAGTCAGGAAAAAGTAGATCGTTACAAAGAGCAGAAAGCCAACCGGAAGCAGATGATAGCGAAGGAAAAGCGGGAAAAGTTTCTTGTAAAGCTTTGCGCAGGCCTGGTTGCGCTGGCTCTGGTATGCTGGCTGGGTTATTCCATCTATGACAGCGCCAACAGACCGGACACCTCCGATGTGGCGATTACCACCACAGCCATCGATGAATATGTAAGCACCTTACAGCAGTAAAAGAAACGAGAAGGGGCCGTGTATCTGCTACGATACACGGCCCTTTGTATTGCGTCAGACCTCCGTTATTTGGAGGTCTTTTCCTCTTTTTTTACTTTGGATTCTTTCTTTTCGAGCTTTTCCGGGGCTGCAATATTGTATTTCTCAGCGTAGGCGTTGAAACACTCTTGATAAGCCTCGTCCCGCATATGACGGACGCTCTTGATGTATTCGTGGGTGTCGAACTCAGAGCTGTTGGTCTCAATCATGGCTACAGCCACGTTGGAGCAGTGCGCTGCGATACGCTCCAGGTTGGTCAGCAGGTCGTTGAATGCGAAGCCCTGCTGGAATTCACATTTGCCCTCCCGAAGACGGGTAATGTGACGGTTCTTCAGCTCGTTACAGAGCATGCCGATGAGCTCGCGCAGGGGCTCTACCTTTTTTGCCATCTCCAGAGAGTCGGTACAGAAGGCGTCTACCGTCAGGTCTGTGATTTCCCGGATAGAAGCGCTCAATACGCTGATTTCATACTGGGCGGACTCGGAGAAGTTGATCTTCTTTTCTGCCAGCTCCATAGCAACCTTGGAAATATTGACCGCATGGTCTCCCAGACGCTCGAAATCGCTTAAGGTATGCAGAAATTCGGAAACCTGCTGGGTCTGGCTACTATTCATAGGCTGGCCGGTCAGCTGCATCAGGTAGGTTCCCAGCTTGTCCTCGTATTTGTCGATGAGATTCTCTTTTTCCTGAATCTTGTTGTATTTCTCCTGGGAGAAATCCTTCAGCAGGGCGAAGGAGCGGTTCAGGTTCTTCCGGGCTTTCTTTGCCATGCCGTTCATAGCCGTATGGCTCTGGGTGATAGCCAGGGCCGGGTAAGCCAGGAAACGTTCCTCCAGAAGATCGAAGTCTGCCTGATCTTCCAGATCCTCGGGATCATCCTTAATGAGCCAGAACACGAATTTCTCGATGGTGTGGATAAAGGGTACCAGCACCAGAATCGTCGCCATACGGAATACGGAGTTCATAAGCGCGATGGTCACAGGCCGCATGGTCATATCCATGAACGGGAAATGCACGAAAGCATTGACCGTGTAGAATACGATGGACCAGAATACCATACCGAACAGGTCGTTCAGAAGGTAAATGAGAGCGGTACGCTTACCGTTCTTATTGGTTCCGATGGAAGAGAGAAGTACCGGACATGCCGCGCCGACGCCGATACCCATGGTGATCGGGAGAGCTGCCGCAAAGCTGATGCTGCCGGTCATGGACAGAGCCTGCAGGATACCGACGGAAGCAGAAGCACTCTGCAGGACTGCCGTAAAGGCAATACCCACCAGAATACCCATGAAAGGATTCTCAAAGGTAGTCAACAGGTTGATGAAGCGGGCGTTTTCCTTCAGGGGAGAAACTGCGCCGCTCATGGTCTGCATTCCCACCATCAGAATGGAAAAGCCCAGCATGATATCTCCTACATTTTTATAAGTAGTCTTCTTGATAAACATCTTGAAGATGATACCGATGATAGCCACAACCGCGGAAATGGTAGCTGTGGACAGAAGCTGCGCAATGCCACTGGAGCCGTCGATGTAGGACAGACAGAGAATCCAGCCTGTTACACTGGTACCGATATTGGCTCCCATGATGATACCGATTGCCTGGGCAACCTTCATCATACCGGAGTTTACGAAACCGACTACCATAACGGTGGTAGCGGAAGAGGACTGGATGATAGCCGTTACGGCAGTTCCCAGAAGAATTCCTTTTAAGGGTGTACTGGTGAGTTTGTAAAGCACCAGCTCCAGCTTATTTCCTGCCACTCTTTTCAGTCCGTCTCCCATCATGGACATACCGAAAAGGAATAGAGCCACTCCGCTCAACAGGGTCAGGATAATTGTTATTCCATTCATATGATTTTTTCTCCTATGTGTTTTTTACACGAACACTTTTATTATATGATAATTTACGCCTGTTTTACAATCCCTTTACTGTAATTTTATGAAAATTCAATGTAAAATTTACAAAAACAGGGGGAGGTTACGGGCGATCTGTCGAAGAAAGCAAAGGCGGATTCTTGACAAACCCCGAATTTCAGCATACCATAAATCCCATAACGGCCCTGGAGGGCTTTTATGTTAGAAGCTTTGGAGGTAGATCTAAGATGCTGATACGCTTGTTTTCCTATATGAAACAATATAAAAAATACGCGGGAATGGCCATGGTCTGTATTGTAGCAGAGGGGCTCTGTGAACTGATGGTACCGCTCATTATGGCGGAGCTCATCGATGTGGGCGTGGCGGGCGGCGACCGCAGCTATATCTATGGGAAGGGACTGCAGATGGTGCTCTTTGCTCTGATAGCCCTGGTGCTGGGTGTGGGAAGCGCCCGCTTCGCTGCGCTGGCCGGTCAGGGGCTGGGCGCGGAGCTTCGGAAGGCGGAATATGAGAAGCTGCAAAGCTATTCTTTTTCAAATATCGATCATTTCCGTTCTGCTTCCCTGGTTACCAGGCTTACCAGTGATGTGACCAATATCCAGAACGCAGTATCCATGGGCATGCGGCCCTTCTGTAGAGGACCGCTGATGCTGGTGGCAGCTACCGGTGTGGCCTTTTCCATTAATCACAGGCTGGCGCTGGTATTTTTTGTGGCGCTTCCGGTTCTGGCAGCGGCATTGTTTGTCATCACCATGAAGGTGCGCCCGCTGTATTCGAACATGCAGAAAGCGATCGATACAGTAAATCGGATTATTCAGGAAAACCTTACGGCAGTGCGGATTGTCAAGGCCTGTGTCCGGGGAGATTATGAGATTGCCAAGTTTGAGGAGGGCAACCGGAAGCTGCGGGAGGAATCGGAGACGGCCTTCCGGTTAGCTGCTCTTAACATGCCGGCCATGCAGTTTGTCATGTATGGAACGATTTTGGGGATTCTGCTGTTTGGCGGACGGCTGATTCAGAGCGGTCAGATGAAAGTGGGAGAGCTGACCGGGTTTTTGAGCTATGTACTGCAAATCCTGAATTCTCTGATGATGATTTCCAACGTATTTCTTCTGCTGACCCGTTCCATGGCTTCCGGCGCGCGAATCCTTGAGGTGATCGACGAGAAGGTGGATCTAACCGATGAGAACGCGCGGGATATCGAAGTGAAGCACGGCAGCGTAGAGTTCGCTCATGTGTGGTTCAAATATAAAAAGGAAGCGAAGGAGTATGTGCTTTCTGATATTTCCTTCCATATAGAAGCGGGCCAGACGGTAGGTATCATCGGCCAGACCGGCGCCGCCAAGTCCACGCTGGTACAGCTGATTCCGAGACTCTATGACGCGACGGAGGGCGTAGTGAAGGTGGACGGGATTCCGGTGCGGGAGTATCCCATGGCACACCTGCGGGACGCTATCGCTGTGGTACTGCAGAAAAACATCCTGTTTTCCGGAAGCCTTCTTAATAACCTGCGTTGGGGAAAGGAGGACGCTTCCATGGAGGAGATCAGAGAGGCCTGCCGGATTGCCTGCGTGGACGAGGTGCTGGAGCGGCTGCCCGATGGATATGAGACCGACATGGGGCAGGGCGGCGTCAACGTGTCCGGCGGTCAGAAACAGCGGATCTGTATTGCCCGGGCGCTCTTAAAAAAGCCAAAGATTCTGATTCTCGACGATTCCACCAGTGCTGTGGATACGGCTACGGAGGCGAAGATCCGGGAACGGCTGGCACAGTCCCTGCCCGATATGACGAAAATCATCATCGGTCAGCGAATTTCCTCTGTCCGGCACGCGGATCAGATTATCATTCTGGACGATGGCCGGGTCAGCGACATCGGTACCCACGAGGAGCTTCTGGCCCGCAGCGAGATCTATCAGCAGATTTACGAATCCCAGAAGGAAGGAGTGGAGCTTTAATGGCGAAGTACAGTTATGTGGGCTATAAGCGGCCCAAGAATACGAAGAATACCCTGAAGCATCTGCTTCATTATATGGGCCTCCACAAATGGATGTTTTTGCTGGTGGGCTTTCTGGTGTGCGTCAGCACCGGGGCCAGCGTCCTGGGGACCTATCTCTTAAAGCCGGTGATTAATCGTTTTATCATGCCCGGCGATATGAAGGGGCTGGCAGGCGCGGTGGCGGCCATGGGCCTGATGTATCTTGTGGGCGCCCTTGCGACCCTGGCTTATAACCAGCTCATGATCAAGTCGGCCCAGACCGTGGTACAGGAGATTCGAAGCGACCTTTTTGCCCATGTGCAGACCCTGCCCCTCGGCTATTTCGACGCCCACACCCATGGAGAACTGATGAGCCGTTTTACCAATGACGTGGATACGGTGCAGGAGGCTATGAACAATAGCTTTGCCATGGCGATCCAGAGCTTTCTGACCCTTACGGGAACCCTTGTGATGATGATGGTCTTAAGCGTAAGACTGTCCCTGATTGTCCTGGTGTTCCTGATTGCCATGGGCGTCTTTATCCGGATCAACAGCAAGCGGAGCCGGAAATATTACCAGCGGCAGCAGGCGGAGCTTGGCAGGATAGGCGGCTTCGCGGAGGAAATGATGGCGGGCCAGAAGGTGGAGAAAATCTTCAACCATGAGAAAATCAATTTTGATATCTTCTGCGGTCTCAATGAGAAGTTCCGCAGGGAATCCACGGATGCCCTGACCTACACGGGCATGCAGGTGCCCACGGTGGTCAGCCTTTCCTATCTGAATTACGCGGTGTCGGCCTGTGTGGGCGGCATTTTCACCCTGAACGGCCTGCTGGATATCGGAAGCCTGTCCTCCTATCTGGTGTTTGTGCGCCAGAGCGCATTACCCATGAACCAGTTTACGGCCCAGATCAACCAGATTCTGACTGCCCTGGCCGGAGCGGAGCGGATCTTCGACCTGATGGAGGCAAAGCCCGAGACAGACGAGGGCGACGTGACCCTCTGCAATGTAGTGGAAGAAAATGGAAGATTAAAAGAAACGGAAGAGCGCACCGGACAGTTTGCCTGGAAGCTTCCGGCGGTAGTTTCGGGCGGAAAACCGGAGCTTCGGAAACTGAAGGGTGAGGTGAAATTTGACAACGTGGTCTTCGGCTATGTGCCGGAAAAGCACATTTTAAACGGAATCTCCCTGTACGCGAAGCCCGGCCAGAAAATCGCCTTTGTGGGCAGTACGGGAGCAGGAAAGACGACGATCATCAACCTGGTGAACCGGTTCTATGAGATAGAGTCCGGAACGATCACCTACGACGGCATCAACATCCGTCGGATTCGGAAAGACGATCTGCGTCATTCCCTGGCCATGGTGATTCAGGAGACCCATCTGTTCACCGGGACCATCGCCGACAATATCCGCTACGGAAAATTGGACGCCACAGACGAAGAGGTCCGGGAGGCGGCCCGGATTGCCAACGCGGATTCCTTTATCCGCCGTCTGCCCGACGGCTACGATACCATGCTCTACAGCGACGGCAGCAATCTGTCCCAGGGCCAGCGGCAGCTTATCGCCATTGCCCGGGCGGCTATCGCGAAGCCTCCGGTCCTGATTCTCGACGAGGCTACCAGCTCCATTGACACGAGAACGGAGCGGCTGATTGAAAAGGGCATGGACGCCATTATGGAGGGCCGAACCGTATTCGTCATCGCCCACCGGCTGTCCACGGTCCGCAATGCCAGGGCCATTATGGTGCTGGAAAAGGGCGAAATCATTGAACGAGGCGACCATGAGGCGCTGCTTGCGGAAAAAGGACGGTACTATCAGTTATATACCGGTCAATTTGAGCTGGAATAAACTGGAAGAAAGATAAATGGTATACAAACAGGATTTCCGAAATCTGGAGTACATGGAGGACGAAAATCCTGTTTTTGTTCGGAAAATCTGGATTGTATTGAAAAAAATACTGGAATACAGCTCGATTCTGCGATAGAATAAAGTGATCGTAAATACGAGTCTATCGACATAAATTTAACAATATTGTCAAAAAATTCTCGAAATTGTTCGAAGATTGTCTATTTTTTATCTAAAGTTGTATCCCAATAATAAGTGTGATAAAGTGAATATGAGACAATGCTACAAAAGCATGAAGGAAGGAAAAAGCTTATGTTCAAGAAGACATTTAAAGGCGGCGTGCATCCCGACGATGGAAAACGGTACGCCAAGGATGCGTCTTACCGTACATATCTTCCCCAGGGCGAGCTGGTATTTCCCATGAGCCAGCATATTGGCAAGCCGGCGAAGCCGCTGGTGAAAAAGGGCGATACGGTGCTGGCGGGACAGCTGATCGGCGAAGCGGACGGCTTCGTATCAGCTAATATTGTCAGCTCCTGCTCCGGTACGGTAAAAGCTGTTGAGAACAGAAGAACAGCATCCGGTGCCAAGGTGATGTCTGTCGTGATCGAGAACGACGGACAGTATACACCTGCAGAGGGCATCGGCGCTGAGCGCGATTACAAGACGCTCGGTAAAGAAGAAATTCTCGAAAGTATCAAAAAAGCAGGAATTGTAGGAATGGGAGGAGCCGGTTTCCCGGTTCACGTAAAGCTTGCTCCGAAGAACGCGGACGAGATTCGTTATGTCATCGCCAACGGCGCGGAGTGCGAGCCCTACATCACCTGTGACGACCAGCTGATGCGCACAAAAAGCATGGAGCTGGCAGAGGGCATGAGAATTCTGCTTCAGCTGTTCCCGGCGGCAGAGGGTGTCTTTCTGATTGAGGAAAATAAACCGGAAGCCATCGCGGCGCTGAAAAAGGCCTGCGCAGGCGATGACAGGCTGAAGGTTCATGCTGCGAAATGCAAGTACCCCCAGGGCGGCGAGCGTTCCATTATCCAGGTGATCGCAGGGATCGATCTGAAGCTGGGTATGCTCCCGGCCGACGCAGGCTGCGTGGTGGATAACGTGGCGACCATTTATGCCATTTACCAGGCTGTATGCAAGTCCACACCGCTGATGGAGCGTGGCTTTACGGTATCCGGCGACGTGGTGAAGGAGCCCTGCAACCTGATTGTAAAAATCGGAACCAACATGGCAGAGGTCCTGGAGGCCGCAGGCGGCATACAGGAAGGAAAAGAAGCGCAGAAATACTTAAGCGGCGGCCCCATGATGGGAATGGCGCTGGCAGATCTGGAGGTTCCCATCTGCAAGAACAACAATGCGCTGACCGTGCTGGGCGAGGATCCGGTGGCACTGGCAGAGCGGCAGGCGACGTCATGTCTGCGCTGCGGACGCTGTGCCAGAGTCTGTCCTCTGGGACTGTCCCCCCAGGAAATGATGGATGCGGCCAAGAGAAAGCGCTACGTCCGTTATGAAAAGAAGCTGTACGGCCTGGAGTGTATCGCCTGCGGATCCTGTACCTTTGTCTGCCCGGCCAAGCAGCCTCTGATGCAGACCTTCAAGGAGACGAAGGCTGAGATTATGAACAGGAAGAGAGCCGCGCAGGCCCAGCAGGGAGGTGCAAAGAAATGAGTAAACTGATGAATGTATCCTCCAGCCCCCATGCACGGAGCCGTCTGACCACCAGCCGGGTCATGGGCGACGTGATTCTGGCGCTTTTACCGGCTACAGCCATGGGCGTCTATCATTTTGGAAGTTCCGCGCTGGTGACCATTCTGGTTGCCATTCTGGCAGCGGTCCTGACAGAATTTTTATTTGACAAGGCAGCGAAACGGCCCAACACCGTGAAGGACTGCAGCGCCATTGTCACAGGACTTCTTCTGGCGCTCTGTCTGCCTAACGGCGTGCCCCTTTATATTCCGGTTTTGGGAAGCGTATTTGCGATTCTTTTTACCAAGTGCTGCTTCGGTGGACTTGGACATAACTTTATGAACCCGGCTCTGTCCGGACGCTGTTTTCTGCTGATTTCCTTTGCAAGCGTCATGTCCACCTATACGGTAGACGGCGTCAGCAGCGCTACCCCGCTGGCAGACGCGGCGGCAGGCAACGCGGTGGATCTGCTGCAGACCTTTCTGGGTCTGAATAACGGCGTCATCGGCTGCTCTGCCGCAGGCCTTCTGATTGGCGGTATCTACCTTCTTCTGGTAGGCGGCATCACCTGGGAGATCCCGGTGTCTGTGCTGGCGTCCTTTACCGCGTTCCTGGCTCTGTTCGGCGGACATGGCCTGGATGTGCCTTATCTGCTTCTGCAGCTGGCAGGCGGCGGTATTGTGATGGGAGCCTTCTTTATGGCAACCGATCCGGTTACCAGCCCGCTGGCCTCTGGCGGACAGCTGATTTATGGCGTGCTGCTTGGTATTCTGGCGGCAGTGTTCCGTGTATATGGAAGCTCTGCGGATTCCGTCAGCTATGCCATCATCATTTCCAATATGTTTGTTCCGCTGATTGACGAGATTTCCATTCCGGTTCCCTTTGGCTACCGGAAGAGAAAGGAAGGCGGCAGAAAGCTGCCGACCGCAGCCATCGCCCTGTGCGCCATTACCCTGATTGCGGGCGTGGCCTTAAGCGGTGTATACAAGCTGACGGAGAGTCGGATTGCGGAGCAGAAGCTGGCGGCAAAGGCTGCGTCCTACCGGGAGGTATGCCCGGAGGCACAGGACTTTACCTATGACGAGGCGATTACGGAAAAGGTAACGGCCCTGAACGGGGAAGTATACGGAACGGATTTTGGTAAGGCCTATATCAATGAAGCGATTGTAGGAAAAGACGGATCCGGTAAAGTGGCCGGCTACGTGATCAGCGCCACCAGTAAGGACGGTATGGACGGTGAGATCACCATGTCTGTGGGCTTGTCTACGGACGGAACCGTAACCGGAATTTCCTTTACGGTTATGAACGAGACTGCCGGTCTGGGCTCTCTGGTGACAGAGGACGCCTTCAAAGGGCAGTTTAACGGTGTGAAGACCGACAGGTTTACCCTGTTTAAAGCCGGAGGAGCAGCTGCGCCCGGCGAGATTAACGGCGTATCCGGAGCAACCATTTCCTCCAGTGCTGTAGTGAACGCAGTGAACGCGGCGGTAGACTTCTTTGAAAATGAGATACAGCAGGGAGGGAATTAAGCGATGAAACCTTGTACAGAACGCATCTATAACGGTGTAGTAAAAGAAAATCCCACTCTGGTTCTGATGCTTGGCATGTGCCCTACACTGGCAGTTACCACCTCGGCTATCAATGGATTCGGAATGGGTGTGTCCACGCTGGTGGTACTGGTGATGTCCAATCTGGTCATTTCCGCACTGCGGAAGGTGATTCCCGATGACGTCCGCCTGCCGGCATACATTGTCATCGTAGCCTCGCTGGTTACGGTGGTGGAGCTTCTGATGGAGGCCTATGTGCCGACCATCTACGATGCTCTGGGAATCTACATTCCCCTGATTGTAGTAAACTGTATTATCCTGGGCCGCGCGGAGGCGTACGCCTCCAAGAATCCGCCTCTTCTGTCCGCCATGGACGGACTGGGCATGGGTCTTGGCTTTACCGTTTCCCTGTTTGCCATCGGTTTTATCCGGGAGCTTCTGGGAGCCGGCACCGTATTCGGCGCCCAGGTAATGCCCGCTGCCTATAAGCCCGTAGCTATCTTTATCAAAGCGCCCGGCGCGTTTCTGGTTCTGGCGGTTCTGGTTATTATCCTGAACGCTCTGAAGGTTAAGAACCGGGCGAACGCCATGGTGCAGGGCTGCGACGGATGCTGCGCCACCTGCGCGCACGCAAAGGAAGAAGGAAAGGAGGCGCAGAATTAAATGAAATCATTAATTCTGATTATCATTACAACGGCGCTGGTCAACAACGTGGTATTAAGCCAGTTCCTGGGAATCTGTTCCTTCCTGGGCGTATCCAGATATATTAAAACGTCCTTCAGTCTGGGCGCGGCGGTTATCTTTGTCATTACGGTAGCCTCCGCGGTAGCGAATCTTCTGTACACCTTTGTACTGACGCCGCTGAATCTGGATTATCTGAAAACCATCGTCTTTATTCTGGTTATCGCGGCTCTGGTACAGATGGTGGAGATGTTTACGAAGAAAACCTCCCCGCCCCTTTACAAGGCGCTGGGAATCTACCTGCCGCTGATTACCACCAACTGCGCGGTTCTGGGCGTAGCCCTGACCAATGTGCAGAATGAGTACAATTTTGTAGAGAGCGTACTGGCAGGCTTCGGTACGGCAGTGGGTTATACCATTGCCATCGTCCTGCTGGCAGGTATCCGGAGCCGTATCGACGAGGAGGCTCTGCCCGCTGCCGTAAAGGGCGCGCCCATCGTGCTGATTTGCGCGGCGCTGATGGCGATTGCGTTCATGGGCTTCGGCGGTCTGGCGCTGTCATAAGGAGGAGAATATGCAGGAAGTTATTATAGCGACATTGGTAGTAGGCGTAATCGGACTTCTGATCGGCGTAGCTCTGGTGGCAGTCAGTAAGAAGTTCGCAGTGGAGACCGACGAGCGCGTAGGTCTTGTAAGAGAAAGCCTTCCGGGCAACAACTGCGGCGCCTGCGGTTACGCGGGCTGCGACGCGGTAGCGGCAGCCATCGTGGAGGGCAAGGCTCCGGTCAACGCCTGTCCGGTCTGTAATGCGGAAGCAGTGAAGAAAATCGGCGATATCATGGGTGTGCAGGCAGAGGCTGCAGAGCGTAAGGTTGCTTACGTGCACTGCGCGGGAACCTGTGACAAAACCTCTGTACGGTGCAACTATGTGGGAATCCACGACTGCCGGGCGGCTGTCCTGTCAGGAATTTCTGTCTGGGAATGCGATTACGGCTGTCTGGGCTTCGGATCCTGTGTGGAAGCCTGCAAGTTTGACGCTATCCATGTGGAAAACGGCGTAGCCATCGTAGATGAAAGCAAGTGCGCCGGCTGTGGAAAATGCGCGAAGGCCTGTCCCAAGGGGCTCATTGAGCTGGTACCGGCGGATAAGAAGATAGCGGTGCGCTGCGCAAGCCGCGACCGGGGACCGGCAGTAAAGAAGGCCTGCACCGCAGGCTGTCTGGGCTGCGGTATCTGTGCGAAGCAGTGCGAGCATGAGGCCATTACCGTAGACGGTAACCTGGCCCATGTGGACTACAGCAAGTGTGTGGGCTGCGGCAAATGCGCGGAGAAGTGTCCGGTGAAGGCGATTGAAATGAAGTAGAACATACAGGAAGGGGGCTGACGCAGGGGTGCGCCAGCCCTTTTTTCGCTCTATAGGAGATTAAGTCTAGGCAGGGGAGAAACTCTGTGATAAGATGAAACTAACTGTAAAAGGAAAAGGTGGAAGTTTCTTTTATGACGGAAAAGAAGAAAAAAGCAACCGGGATGGTGGCTGTCATCTGCGCCCTGATTCTTCTGGCTGGTATCGGCGGAAGCATTTGGAACCTGACCCGCAGCCACGGACGCCGGGTGGAAATTCTGCAGGACGGGGAGATTCTGGATACACTGGATTTGGAGCAGGCAGAGGATCAGATCTTTACCGTTACCTACGAGGGCAGAACCAATGAAATCGAGATCCGGGATCACAGAATCCGTGTGAAAGCCGCGGATTGTCCCGATCAGATCTGTGTCCGTATGGACTGGCTAAGCTCTGCGCCCATCGTATGTCTGCCCAATCATCTGAGCATCCGGTACGCGGATACGGAGGCAGCTTCCGGGCTGGACGCGGTGGCAAACTAACGGCAAAAGGATAAAAAGTATGATGAAAATGACAACCGGAAAACTCACAGAGCTGGCGCTTCTGACTGCGTCAGCCCTGATTCTCTATGTGGTGGAGCTGCAGCTTCCCGTGCTGGTGCCGATTCCGGGGGCGAAGCTGGGGCTGGCCAATATTGTAACGGTGTATGCGGTCTACCGCTACCGGCCCGGCGAGGTGCTGCTGGTGGTACTGGTCCGTATTTTCCTCGGCTCTCTGTTCGGCGGCAGTATGATGACCTTTCTCTATAGTTTGGCCGGAAGCCTGCTCTGCCTGGCAGGAATGCTGTTTCTGTGCCATCTGGTAAGCGGCCGCGCCATCTGGCTGGCCAGCGTTCTGGGCGCCGTCCTTCATAACGTGGGGCAGATGCTGGTGGCCGTGCTTATCGCCGGGAAGGGAATGCTGTTTTACCTGCCCTTTCTGATGACAGTCGGCTGTGTGGCGGGAGCCTTTACGGGCCTGTGCGCCCAGCTGGTGCTGAAACGATTGGAAAAGATTGTAAAAGTAAAATGATTCCGGGGAGGTTTGTCATGACACGGATTCTGCTGGTGGAAGACGATGCGGCTATTATTGAAAATTTAAGCGCAGTACTGAAGGCGGAGGGCTTCTCGGTGCGGGCAGAAAAAGGCCAGAAGGAGGCAATGGAGGCGATGGAGCGGGAAAGCTTTGACCTGCTGCTTCTGGACGTGTCCCTGGAAAATGGCAACGGATTTTCCGTGTGCTCTGCGGTAAAGGCCGTATCGGACACGCCGGTGATTTTCCTGACGGCCTCCGGAGATGAATTCAGCGTGGTGACGGGACTGGATCTGGGCGCTGAGGATTATATCAGTAAGCCCTTCCGTCCAAGAGAGCTGATTTCCCGGATCCGAAGCGTACTGCGCCGCTGCGGCAGGACCCAGGCCCTGGTAGAACTGGGAGAGCTTCAAGTGGATACGGTGAAGGGAACGGTAACCAGGAGAGGCGCGGACTGCTGCCTTTCCGCGCTGGAATACCGTCTGCTGTTATATTTTCTGAATCACAGGGGAATGGTGTTGACAAGAGGACAGCTTCTGGAGGAAATCTGGGACGCGGCCGGAGAGTTTGTCAATGACAACACCCTGACGGTTTATATCAAACGGCTGCGGGAAAAGATAGAAGCGGATCCCCAGAATCCCGCCATCATACGTACCGTCCGGGGACTGGGCTACCGGCTGGGAGAATAGGAGGAGAAGCCATGGAGTATCTGCGGGATAAGGAATTGAAAAGAGTTGTCATTCTATCAGCCTGCGTCGCTGCCATATCTGCAGCGGCAGGCTTTTTTCTTATGGAACGGACCGGTATTGCCTGGAGCCTTTTCGTCCCGGTGGGAGGCTGTCTCCTTCTGCTTGGGCTCTGGCTTACCTTTACGCTTCGCCGCTACCGGAGACTTCGGCAGCTGGCGGAAGATACGGACCGGATGCTCCATGGAGAACGGAATCTGGAATTTGAACGCTACAGGGAAGGAGAGCTGGCGGTTTTGTCTAACGAGCTGTCCAAGCTTCTGGCAGTCCTGAGTGGCCAGACGGACAGGCTTCAGGCAGAGAAGCGCTATCTGAGCGATTCACTGGCAGACATCTCCCATCAGCTCCGCACGCCCCTTACCTCCCTGAATCTGGTGCTGGCCCGCCTGGGACAGGAGACGGACCCCGGGGAGAAAAGAAAGCTTCTCTATGAGGCCGGACAGCTTCAGGAGCGGATTCGCTGGCTGGTGGAGGCGCTGCTGAAGATCTCCCGGATCGACGCGGGAACTGCCGTGTTCCGGCAGGAACAGGTGCAGGTGTCCGCTCTTATGGAGGCGGCTCTGAAGCCCTTTGCCATTCCCATGGAGCTGCGGGAACAGCAGGTGACCTGTAAAATCCAGGAAGGGGCGGCGTTTACCGGGGACTTTGCCTGGAGCTGTGAAGCAGTCAGCAATATTGTAAAAAACTGTATGGAGCATGCGGGGCCGGGCGGCAGGCTATGGCTTCTGGCCTCTGAAAACAGTCTCTATACGGAACTGATTCTGGAGGATAATGGACCGGGGATTGATCCGGAGGATTTACCACATCTTTTTGAGCGTTTTTATAAAGGAAAGGGTTCCTTTGGTTCGGGAATCGGTATCGGGCTGGCCCTGGCCCGCATGATTATCCGGCGGCAGAACGGTTCCATAAAGGCGGAGAACCGCAAGGAGGGAGGCGCCAGATTTATCCTTCGTTTTTATAAGAGCGTCGTATAAAATGCCGCAGGCCAGAGTGACAGATCTGTCACCGGAAAGTCACGGCCCTGTCATGGAAGGACGATATACTGAACCGTATAAGAGAGGAGGAAAGACGATGGAAGTTTTAAAAGCAGAACATCTGACCAAAGTATACGGTTCCGGTGAAAATGAGGTGCGGGCGCTGGATGACGTATCCCTTTATATCCAGCGGGGAGAATTTGTGGCGATTATCGGCCCCTCCGGATCCGGAAAATCTACCCTGCTCCATGTCCTTGGAGGCGTGGACCGGCCTACCTCGGGCAAGGTCTGGCTGGACGGCACGGATATCTACAGCCAGAAGGAGGAGCAGCTTGCCATTTTCCGAAGAAGAGAGGTAGGGCTTATCTACCAGTTTTACAACCTGATTCCGGTACTGGACGTGGTGGAAAATATCACGCTGCCCATAGAAATGGACGGCAGAAAAGCAGGGCAGGAGCGGGTAGGTGAGCTTCTGGCCCTGCTGGGCCTGGAGGATCGGAAGCACTGTCTTCCCAATCAGCTTTCCGGGGGACAGCAGCAGAGGGTTTCCATCGGGAGAGCCCTGATGAACGCTCCGGCTATCATTCTGGCTGATGAGCCCACCGGCAATCTGGATTCCAGGAACAGCCAGGAGGTTATGGAGCTTCTGAAGCTTTCCAATAAAAAGTACGGACAGACCCTGGTTATGATTACCCATGATGAAAATCTGGCCCTGCAGGCCGATCGCGTAATCTCCATCGAAGATGGAAGGATTATCAGAGATGAGGTGATCCGCTGATGAACGTATGGACCAGACTGACCGGGAAGACACTGAAGGCCAACCGGACCCGGACGGCAGTTACGATTGTGGGAATTGTGCTGGCTGCAGCTATGCTGACAGCTGTGACAACCTTTATTTCCAGCCTGCGCCAGTACCTGATTGCCAATATCATTGCAGAGGAGGAAAACTGGCATGGAGAGGCGATTCAGATTCCGGCGGACAAGGTAGAGGAGCTGGAGAGTTTAAGCCAGGTAGAAGCCCAGGTGACCTGGCAGGATCTGGGCTACGCGGCTTCCCATCTGAAGGGGACAGATGATACAGACGCCAGACCCTATTATCATGTGGTGGGAGTGGACGAAGCCTTTACGGAAATGGTACCGGTTACGGTGGAGGAGGGGCGGCTGCCAAAGCATGCGGGGGAGATTCTGCTGCCGTCCTCTCTAAAGAGTACGATGGAGACGCTGGGCGAGAAAGCCTGGGAAATCGGTGATACCATTACGCTGGAGCTGGGAGACCGGTTTCTGGAGGGCGAGCGGCTCAGTGAGATCAACCCGCCTGTATACCGGTACGAAGAACGAGGTGAACTGGCAGAAACCTGGGAGAAGCGGGAGACCCGTACCTATACGGTGGTCGGCTATGGGGAAGAAGCGGACTACAGCAGCGCCGCATTCCTGTGCTTTACCGGAAAAGATACGGATCCGGCGCCGGACAGCCTGTACAACAGCTTTTTCCGGCTTCGAAAGGGCAGAGATGTCTATGAATTTGCCAGCCGTTATCTGGGAGATTACGGGGTTATCTACAACAGCCAGCTTCTGCGTATGCAGGGGATTTCTACCAATCAGGCGTATCTGCAATTCCTGTACGGAATGTCTGCGATATTGATTCTTCTGATTATGACGGGAGGTATCTCCCTGGTATACAATTCCTTTGCCATTTCCGTCAGTGACCGGACAAAGCAGTTTGGACTCCTGGCTTCCATAGGGGCTACGCCCCGGCAGCTTCGGGGCATGGTGTTCCGGGAAGCGCTGCTGTTAAGCGGTATCGGAATTCCCCTGGGAATTCTGGCAGGCATTGGAGGGATCGGCGTGACTTTGCGGGTGACCTCCGGCTCCTTCCGGTATCTGTATTCCGGTAAGATAGCCATGGGACTCCACGTGTCCTGGCCTGCGATTGTGCTTGCGGCAGCTGTGGCTCTCATTACCGTATTGATTTCCGCCTGGCTTCCGGCGGGACGGGCGGCGAAGCTTTCCCCTATGGAGGCTATCCGGTTGTCCCGGGATATCCGGCTGCCCGGGCGGGAGCAGGAAGGCTGGCGAAGGAAAGGGCGTTCCGGCAAAAGACTGTTTGGCTTTCCTGCCTTGCTTGCGGGACGGCATTTTGCCAGGGAACGGCGGAAATACCGGACCACGGTGCTGTCGCTGTCTATCAGTATCGTCTTATTTGTGTCAGCCAGCTCTTTTTCCTACTATATAAAGAAAAGTGCTTTAGGTGTGAATGATATTCCTGCGTATGACTTGTCCGTATACGGCGTTCGGGATTCGGAGCTTCAGCAGCGGATAGAGAAGCTTGACGGCGTGGAAAGCGCCCTGTGTGTCCGGGAATGCTATCCGGAGATCCTGGCGAAGCCGGAGCAGCTTCCGGAAGAATTCCGGGCGTTGTGTCCGGAAGCGGAGACAGACGGGGAGGGATATCTTCATCTCCAGAGCAGAGTTCTGGTACTGTCAGATACGGATTATGAAACCTGGCTTCTGGCGGAGGGAATACCGGTTCCGGAGACAAAGGAAGGAATGGTGCCGTTGGTCGTTATAAATGAAATAACCGGCTATAACGGCGGGACGGGGCGTTATGAAAAGGCAGAGGTTCTGAAGGAGGGAGAACCTATTTCCCTGACATTTACAGATTACAAAGCCTTAAACGAGGCAAAAAAGGCGTCTGACACGTATGTGGAGCAGGAAGCCGACAAGATTATGGGAAAGGGATACCTGGCGGTTTCAGTGGAACAGAGTCCCATGAATTGTATGGCAGGGCAGACTTCTCCCGGTATCATTGTGTCGGAAAGCCAGCTTTGGTCGCTGCTTGGGGACAGAGCGGGGGACTGCCTGCCTCGGAACTGTATTTATCTGAAGAGCGGGAAGCATCAGGAGGTGGCGGAGGCGGCAGAGAAGCTGTTGGAGCAGAGCTCTGCGAACCCGGGAGAGTACTATTATGTGAATGACGTGACCCGGGAGGTTCAGAGCAGGAGAAATGTGCTGCTGACCGTGGACATTTTCGCCTATGGTTTTATTATTCTGATTTCCCTGATTGCGGCAGCCAATGTCTTTAACACGATTTCCACCGCCTTTTTGCTGCGGCGAAGGGAATTCGCGGTGCTGTCCTCTGTGGGAATGACGCCCGGGGAAATGAATCGGATGCTGAGCTATGAGTGTCTATTGTACGGCGTCCGGGCGCTCCTTTATGGACTGCCCGTGTCAGTGCTGGTGACCTGGGCCATTTACCGGGTCGCTGCGGGAAGCATGGATACTAGCTTTGTGATTCCGGTTTCCAGTATCGTGATTGTGATTGTCAGCGTGTTCCTGGTGGTATTTTCCTCAATGCTGTATGCCCGCAGCAGAATGGGGAAGGAAAACCTGATAGATCGGATCCGTCAGGAGAGCTTATAGAAAAATTCTGAAAAAAGAATATAAATTTAAAAAAGTTGGACAAATCAGAAAAATTTCTGTGTCATAAAAGAAGGAAAGGAAGGAGGAAAACGGCGATGGGTGGAAAAGTGGTAAAATTCCGAGTTCTGATCGGAGCTGCTGTACTTCTCGGTGTTATTGCAGCTGCGGAATATGCGGTAAAAAGTTATTATTACCCGAAAAAAACAGAAAAGGAATCGACAGAAACCGGCTGGCTGTTTACAGGAAAACAGCCGGAGGGTAGTATGCCTGTAGAGGTGGAAACGCAGATCTGGAAATATCAGTACCGTTTTCCGAAATTCCGAAAAAATCAGGATAATATGACCGGCAATATCCTCATTGACGGAGAAACGATAGCGAATCTGGGCGGCTCTTTTGAAGATGACGACACCTATTTGATCAATCAGAATCCCACCGGCTTTGTGATCACAGAGATAGATTTGGACTATTTTCTTGCAGGCTTTCCAAGATCCGAAACGAACGCCCTTCTGGTCTATCCGGCGGAAACAGAAGAACAGGCAAAGGCTATTTTCACAGAAGTAACCGATAACCTGGGCGCAGACGTCTGGAAGCTATGTGGCAGTAGTGAGGTATGGACGTGGAAAAGGGAATGAGATGGGAATACTGTAAAAATAGTGAAAATTAGTGTAAAAATAGTGAAAAAATAATGGAAAAAATAAGTGCTTCCGGATATAATATTAGTGGAAAGGAAGTAGATTATTATGATTCAGGTTACATTAACAAATGAAATATTAAAATATATTTCGGAAATAGAAAAGAATCGATACCATGTTTCCTCTGTAAAATTATCTAAAACAGTGGCAAATAAGCTTCGTAAAAATTCAAAAAAGAAAAGTTCCTATGCATCTAATAAAATTGAGGGAAATCCTTTAACAGAAAAACAGGTTGATGAAGTAATAGAAAGTGATGAAAGAAAGCATTATTTAAAACCAGAGCAGGAAGTGCGCAATTATTTTCTTGCGTTAAATTTATTAGAAGAGAAGCTGCAAAAAAAGGAAAAGTTTTCAAAAAAGCTTATCTTAGATGTGCAAAAACTTGTGGAAAAAGGGGCTTCAAAAGAAAAGATAGGTCTTAGAGGGCCAATGCCTCCCGGCGTTCTGTTTGCAGTCTACGATTCTAAAAGTGGAAATCCAGATTATATTCCGCCTGAATATTGTGATATTCCGGGACTACTGGATGAATTAGTGGAGTATGTAAACACAACAGAGGATCATCCACTTATTGTGGCTGCGGTTGTTCATTATCAGATTGTGACGATCCATCCTTTCGAAGATGGGAATGGCAGAACGGCACGGTTATTATCAGGTTATATATTGGATCGAAACGGTTATGGGTTTAATGGAATTGGCTCGCTGGAAGAGTATTTTGCATATGACATCGATGAGTATTATGAGTCTATACAGATGGGATTGCCTGCATTGTATTATTCCGGAAGGGATAATCCGCCGCATCCGGAAATTTGGATTCATTATTTCCTGAGGATGGTTTTACTTTATTCAAGTAAGGTATGTGAATTACAGGAAAATTCCAATAAGGATGATATTGAAGGAAGTCTTTCTTTTTTAAAGGGAAGAGAAAAAGAATTATTATTACTTTTAATGGAAAGGCATAAAGCAGAATTTACACCAATAGAGGTAAGTAAAGAAATAGGTGTAACAAATAAAACAGTAATAAACCGACTGACTGTTTTGGCTAAGAATGGATTCGTAGTACCTGTTTTAGTAAATGAAAGAATCAGATCTTATAAATTGAGTGAATTTACCAGAAAAAACGAAAAAGTATTAAGAAGTGCGCTTAAATAGCTGGCAGGAGGAGAAAGGGCCTCCGCGTCACCGACGCGGGAGCCCTTTTCTTCTGTTATCCTTCTGAAACTTAGTTATTGTTCTTATTCTTCTCCACCTCAGCCAGCTTCATGGCACGTACCTTCAGCGGCAGGCCAAAGAGTGTGATGAATCCGTCTGCGTCGTGGTGATCGTACATGTCGCCGGTGGTGAAGGAAGCCAGGGACTCATTGTACAGGGAGTAGGGAGATGTGGTGCCGGCCTTGAGGATGTTGCCCTTGTAGAGTTTGAACTTCACTTCGCCGGTGACATATTCCTGAGTAACCTCCATGAATGCCTGAATGGCCTCACGCAGAGGCGTAAACCATTTTCCTTCGTAAACGATCTGGGAGAACTTGTTGGCCATATCCTTCTTAGTCTCCATGGTGGCGCGGTCCAGAACCAGCTCCTCCAGCTGACGGTGAGCTTCCATCAGAATGGTTCCGCCCGGGGTCTCATATACACCGCGGGACTTCATGCCAACCACACGGTTCTCCACGATGTCAACGATACCGATACCATGCTTTCCGCCCAGGGCGTTCAGGGTACGGATAACGTCGGCTACCTTCATCTGCTTGCCGTTTACAGAGGTGGGAACGCCCTTCTCAAAGGTCATGGTCACATATTCCGGCTCATCCGGAGCCTTCTCCGGGGTAGTGCCCAGAACCAGCAGATGCTCGTAGTTCGGCTCATTGGCCGGATCCTCAAGCTCCAGTCCCTCATGGCTGATATGCCACAGGTTCCGGTCACGGCTGTAGCTGGAATCGGTCGCGAAGGGAAGGTGAATGCCATGCTTCTCACAGTAGGCGATCTCATCTTCACGGGACTGCATAGTCCAGATATCGGTCATACGCCAGGGAGCAATGATCTTCAGATCCGGAGCCAGAGCCTTGATACCAAGCTCGAAACGGATCTGGTCATTTCCCTTTCCGGTAGCGCCGTGGCAGATAGCGACAGCGTTTTCCTTCCGGGCAATCTCTACCAGCTTCTTGGCGATAGCCGGGCGGGCCATGGAAGTACCCAGCAGGTATTTGTTCTCATATACAGCGTCAGCCTTTACACAGGGCATGATATAATTTTCCGCGAAATCATCTACCAGATCTTCAATATACAGCTTGGAAGCGCCGGACAGCTTCGCACGCTCGTCCAGTCCGTCCAGCTCATTTCCCTGGCCGCAGTCGATACAGCAGCAGACTACGTCGTAATCAAAATGCTCCTTCAGCCACGGAATAATGGCTGTGGTATCCAGTCCGCCGGAATAGGCAAGTACAACTTTGTCTTTCATATTAATTATCCTCCTCAGTGTTTTTAATGCAATTCTGCGTTCACTGACACCTAATATACATCATTTATATGGAATATGCAAGAGGGAAAATGCATTTTTGTGAATAAAAATAAAAAATACTTGATTATTATGCATAAAAATGATAGTATATGCAGAAACGAGTGTATAAAAATGCATACAATGAGAAAAACACTTGCAATAAGAACGCAACAGGATTAAAATGTTAAAAATTGTATTAGAAAAAAAGAGAGGGCAAGAGTATGATTAGAGCAGGAATTATCGGAGCAACCGGATACGCAGGCGGCGAGCTGGTCCGCATTCTCATGGGACATAAGAATGTAGAGATTAAATGGTACGGCTCCCGAAGCTACATAGATAAGAAGTACGCGGAAGTCTATCAGAATATGTTTCAGATTGTAGACGACAAATGCATGGATGATAATATGGAAGCGCTGGCAGACCAGGTAGACGTGATTTTTACAGCGACGCCCCAGGGCCTGTGCGCCTCTCTGGTAAATGAGGAGATTCTTTCCAAGGTAAAAATCATAGACTTAAGCGCGGATTTCCGGATTAAAGACGTGGCGACTTATGAAGCATGGTACAAGATCCAGCACCCGACGCCCCAGTTTATCCCGGAGGCCGTCTACGGACTCTGTGAGATCAACCGGGAAGCGGTAAAGAAGGCGCGGCTGGTGGCCAATCCGGGCTGCTACCCCACCTGCAGCACCCTTTCCATCTATCCGCTTTTAAAGGAAGGGCTGATCGATCCGAACACCATTATCATCGACGCCAAGTCCGGAACTTCCGGCGCGGGCAGGAGCGCCAAGGTGGACAATCTGTATTGCGAGGTCAATGAGAATATCAAGGCCTACGGCGTGGCAAATCACCGCCATACGCCGGAGATTGAGGAGCAGCTTTCCTATGCGGCGGGAGAACCGGTGCTGCTGAATTTTACGCCCCATCTGGTTCCCATGAACCGGGGAATTCTGATTACAGCCTATGCGTCCCTGAAAAAGGACATTTCCTATGAGGAAGCAAAAGCAGCCTATGACAAATATTACGCAGGCGAGAAATTTGTCCGTGTGCTGGAGCGGGACGTATGCCCCCAGACCAAATGGGCGGAGGGCAGCAACTATGTGGACGTGAACTTCAAGATTGATCCGAGAACAAAGCGTGTAATTATGATGGGAGCCATGGACAATCTGGTGAAGGGCGCGGCAGGACAGGCGGTTCAGAATATGAACCTGATGTTCGGACAAAAAGAGAGCGAGGGCCTGGAGCTCGTTCCCATGTTCCCATAACGGCGAGGTACAAAAATATGACGATCCGAACAATGACCATTGACGATTATGACGGCGTCTACGCCCTCTGGATGACCATTAAGGGCTTTGCGATCCGGAGCATTGATGATTCCAGAGTGGGCGTGGAGCGGTTTTTAAAACGGAATCCCACCACCAGTGTGGTGGCCATCGAGGACGGAAAGGTGGTAGGCAGTATTCTCTGCGGCCACGACGGGCGCCGGGGCTGTCTCTACCATGTCTGCGTCCACCGGGATTACCGGATGAAGGGGATTGGCAAGGCTATGGTAGTCTTTGCCATGAACGCCTTAAAAGAAGAACAGATCAGCAAGGTATCCCTGATTGCCTTTACCCAGAACGATATCGGCAACGCCTTCTGGAACCGTATCGGCTGGACGCAGCGTCTCGATCTGAATTATTATGATTTTGTTTTGAATAAAGAAAACATAGAAGCGTTTAATGAATAGACTTCATAACGGAAGGGGAGGAGTATTATGAAAATCACAGAAATCAAAGGCGGCGTCACAGCGGCAAAGGGCTTTGAGGCAGCGGCAGCGGCGGCAGCCATCAAATACCAGGGACGCAATGATATGGCTCTGGTATACAGCGAAAAACCCTGCCATGCGGCGGGCACCTTCACCACCAACCTGGTCAAGGCGGCCCCGGTGAAATGGGATCAGAAGATTGTAAAGGAGTCTCCCTATGCCCAGGCAGTCATCGTAAACTCCGGTATTGCCAACGCCTGCACCGGAGAGGAGGGCATGGGCTACTGTAAGGAGACCGCGGAGGAAGCGGCAAAGGTTCTGGGCGTTCCGGAAAACGCCGTTCTGGTGGCTTCCACCGGCGTTATCGGCATGCAGCTGCCCATGGATCGGCTGAAAAAGGGAATCAGCCTTTTAAAAGAAGCAAAGGGAAGCAGCCCGGAGCATGGAACCGCAGCCTCCAAAGCCATTATGACCACGGATACTATGAATAAAGAAATTGCGGTACAGGTGGAGCTGGGCGGTAAGACGGTAACCGTAGGCGGTATGTGCAAGGGCTCCGGCATGATTCACCCGAATATGTGTACCATGCTGGCCTTCGTGACCACCGACGCGAACATTTCCAAAGAAATGCTGCAGAAATGCGTGAGCGCAGACGTAAAAGATACCTTCAACATGATTTCCGTGGACGGGGACACTTCCACCAACGACACCCTGCTGGTGCTGGCCAACGGCATGGCAGAGAACCCGGAGATTACGGAAGAAAACGAGGATTACAAAGCATTTGCAAAGGCACTGAATACAGTCAACACTTGGCTTGCGAAAAAGATGGCCGGTGACGGCGAGGGCGCGACGGCACTGTTCGAGGTAAAAATCGTAGGAGCCGAGAGTAAGGAGCAGGCCGTGATCTTAAGCAAGTCCGTAGTTACCTCCAGTCTGGTTAAGGCGGCCATCTACGGTCATGACGCCAACTGGGGCCGTATCCTGTGTGCCATGGGATATTCCGGGGCGCAGTTTGATCCGGAGAAGGTGGATCTGTTTTTCGAGAGCGCGGCCGGAAAGCTTCGGATTATTGAAAATGGTGTGGCAGTGAATTACAGCGAGGAGGAGGCCACGAAGATCCTCTCCGAGCCGGAGGTTACCGCCATTGCGGACGTGAAGATGGGCGACGCCACAGCCACCGCGTGGGGCTGCGATCTGACCTATGATTATGTGAAGATCAACGCGGATTACCGTTCTTAAGATACAGAGGAGTAGAAGATTATGAGCAGAGAAGAAGAGATGAACACCTACCTGGAGAAAGCCAAGGTCCTCATTGAGGCCCTTCCCTATATCCAGCGGTTTAACCGGAAGATTATCGTAGTGAAATACGGCGGAAGCGCCATGGTAGACGAGAACCTGAAGCGGAGCGTCATTCAGGACGTGACCCTGCTGAAGCTGGTAGGCTTTAAGCCCATCATCGTACACGGCGGCGGCAAGGAGATCAGCCGCTGGGTGGGCAAGGTCGGCATGGAACCCAAATTCATCAACGGCCTGCGGGTTACGGATCAGGAAACCATGGAAATCGCGGAAATGGTACTGGGAAAAGTTGGAAAAAGTCTGGTGCAGCTGGTGGAGGAGCTTGGCGTCAAGGCAGTGAGCATCAGCGGCAAGGACGGCGGCCTTCTGAAGGTGGAGAAGAAATACTCCAAGGGCGAGGACATCGGCTTTGTAGGTGAGATAACGGAGGTAGATCCCCAGCTTCTTTACGATCTGCTGGAGAAGGATTTCCTGCCCATCGTGTGCCCGGTGGGCCTGGATAAGGATTTCAATACCTATAACATCAACGCGGACGACGCGGCCTGCGCCATTGCCCGGGCGGTCCATGCGGAGAAGCTGGCCTTTCTGACTGATATCGAGGGCGTCCGCAGGGATCCTGAGGATCCGAAGACCCTGATTTCCGAGCTTCATGTAAAAGAGGCCCGGCAGCTGATGGCAAACGGCAATATCGGCGGCGGAATGCTTCCGAAGCTCCAGAACTGCATTGACGCGGTTGAAAACGGGGTATCCCGGGTGCATATCCTGGACGGCCGCATGGCCCACTGCCTGCTTTTGGAAATCTTTACCAACAAAGGAATCGGAACCGCCATTCTGGGCGAGGGAGAGGAACAGTATTATGAAGGAAAATAAAGAGGCGATTATCAAAGAAGCAGAGGAGAGCGTGCTCCATACCTATAACCGCTATCAGATTGTGCTGGATCACGGAGAGGGCGTGTATCTCTATGACACAGAGGGAAAGCAGTACCTGGATTTTGCCGCAGGGATCGCCGTACAGGCCCTGGGCTATCATTACCCCGGCTATGACGAAGCCCTGAAGGCCCAGGTGGATAAGCTTTTGCATACCTCCAATCTCTATTACAATGAGCCGGCGGCAGAGGCGGCAGAGAAGCTGGTGCGCATGAGCGGCATGAGCCGCGTATTTTTCACCAACAGCGGCACCGAGGCCATCGAGGGAGCCCTGAAGGCGGCACGCAAATATGCATGGCTTAAGGACGGCAGAAACGATCACGAGATCATTGCCATGAACCATTCCTTCCATGGACGGAGCATGGGAGCCCTTTCCGTCACCGGAAATGAAAAATACCAGATTCCCTTCCGTCCGCTGATCGGCGGGATTCGCTTTGCGGATTACAACGATCTGGAGAGCGTAAAGGCTAAGTTTAATGACCGCACCTGCGCGGTGATTCTGGAGACGATCCAGGGAGAGGGCGGTATCTATCCGGCCACAGAGGAATTCTTAAAGGGCGTGAAGGCCCTCTGCGAGGAGCATGACGCGCTGCTGATTCTGGACGAGATCCAGTGCGGCATGGGACGCAGCGGACATCTGTTTGCCTGGCAGGAGTACGGCGTGCAGCCCGATATCATGACCTGCGCCAAGGCGTTGGGCTGTGGCGTTCCGGTGGGGGCCTTTGTGCTGAATGAAAAAGCAGCTTCCAGCTCCCTGGTACCTGGAGATCACGGCACCACCTACGGCGGCAATCCCTTTGTCTGCGCGGCTGTGTCAAAGGTGCTGGATATCTTTGAGCAGGACAACATCGTAGAGCATGCTCAGAAGGTCGGCGCTTATCTTGAGAAAAAGCTGGACGCCCTGGTGGAGCAGTATGACTGCATTGCGGCCCGCAGAGGAAAAGGTCTGATGCAGGGACTTGTGATTCAGGGTAGACCTGTGGGAGAAGTTGTGTTAAAATCTATGGATGAGGGTCTCCTTGTGATTACGGCCGGAAGCGACGTGCTGCGTCTGGTTCCGCCTCTTGTCATCACAGAAGACCATGTAGATGAAATGGTTGAGAAGCTTGAGAGGGCTTTGACGAAAGGTTAGGATTTTACACACATGAGACATACGATTTACCGCAGAGCGATTGCGATCCTGGTGGTGCTGCTGATATTCGCGCAGATGGGCCAGGTGGCATTTTCTTATCATCAGAAGCAGAAGGAGGCGGAAGACGCCGGGCAGGAAGCGGAGCAGAAGGACCTGACCCTGTGGTACACCGATGAGAAGCTGAACAGCTATCTGGTAGGGGCCGCGGCGGACTTTCAGGAGCAGTACGGCGTGAACGTAACCCTGAAGCTGGTGACGGCGGTGGATTATATCGAGCATATCAATACAGCCAGTATCTCGGATCTGGGCGGCCCGGATCTCTTTATCACCTCCAGCGAGCTGCTGGAGAAGGCGCGCCTGGCGGGTCTGACGGTGGAAAATGACAGCTTCACGGAGCGGGAGCTTTCAAAGGATTTCCCGGCGAAGGCCATCGACGCGGCCACCTGCGGCGGAAAGCTGATGGCCTATCCCTTTTATTTTGAAACCTGCTGTCTTCTGTACAATAAGAATTACGTGGACAGCGCGCCGTCCTCCATCGATGAGATTCTGGATTACGCGGACAATTACGAGGCCAGCGAGGCCACGGAAAAGGTAGAAAATATCTTTAAATGGAACGTGGCGGATATTTTCTCCAACTTCTTCTTCATCTCCAACTATGTGAATCTGGGCGGCGAGACCGGAGACGATCCGGCCCAGGTGGAGCTGGACGCGGAGGAGGTGAAGGACTGCCTGGCCTATTACCAGAGCCTGAACGCCTTCTTTGCCATTGACGCGGACGAGGTCACCACAGATCGTGTGCTGCAGGAGTTCATCGACGGCAAGACCGTCTATACCATAGCCAAGACCGATGCCATAGCCAGATTGGACGCGGCAGACCAGGGGGATTTCTACGGGATCGCCCAGGTACCGAACCTGACGGCCGAGCTGCCCACCAAGGGACTGTCCGTTACCAACTCAGTGGTGGTCAACGCCTACTCCCGGGAGCGGGATACGGCGAAGAAATTTGCCCGTTTCCTGACTTATGATAAGGCTGAGGAGTTGTACGCCCTGTCCAACAAAATGCCGGTGCGTCTGGGCGTCCAGTACGAGAACCCGGAGATCTCTGTTCTGCTTGACCAGTACGAGAATTCCGTAGAGGTTCCGAAACTTACAGATTTAAGCAATTACTGGATTGAAATGGAAATCGCCTTCGCGAATATCTGGAAGGGCAACGACGTGGATACGGAGGTGGAAGCCGTAACCCGGAAAATCATGTGCCAGCTTCAGGCCACAGAATAGAGCGAAAAAGCATGTATAAGCTGATCCAATCAGGGTAAGACTAAATCCGATTACAAAAATGGAGGGAAGTCTTACCATGATTGGATTTTTTATTGCCCTGCTGTCCGGGGCGCTGATGAGTATCCAGGGAGTGTTCAATACGGAGGTGACAAAGGTCAGCAGTATGTGGATATCGGCTGCCTGGGTGCAGCTGACCGCGCTGGTTACCTGTTTTTTGGCCTGGGCGCTGACCGACCGGAAAAATATGCTGACGGTATTCGAGGTCACGCCCCGGTATATGCTACTGGGCGGTGTCATTGGGGCCTTTATTACCTTTACGGTGATCCGGAGTATGGACAGCCTGGGGCCTGCAAAGGCGGTCATGCTGATTGTTATCTCCCAGCTTCTGGTGGCTTATCTGATAGAGCTTTTGGGCATTTTTGGCGTGGAACGGGCGGATTTTTCCTGGCGGAAAATGCTGGGAATGGCAGTGGCCATTGTGGGCGTCGTCATTTTCCGTTGGGAGTAAAAAATGACTTGTATTCTGCCTGGATCTCGGCTAAAATGGAGATAGTCTGGTATCGGAGGGGTCCCGCGTTTCAGGAAAGGCGGGAAATATGAGATATCGGCATGGGATTATCGTTCTGTTACTGCTGCTACTCACAGGTTGTGGGAAAACGGAGGCAGTCTTCTACAACAGCGGGACAGAGGAGCTTCCGGCAGAGGCCGGAACAGAACAAATAGAACAAACAGAAAAAAGTAAAGATACCAAGCGCTCAGTCTGGGTGTATGTCTGCGGGAGCGTGAATTGTCCGGGCGTCTATGAGCTTTCGGAGGGCAGCCGGATCACCGACGCCATAGAGGCAGCCGGAGGCATGACAGAGGAAGCGGCGGACACCTACCTGAACCTGGCGGAGACACTTTCTGACGGACAGAAGATCGAGGTGCCGTCTCTGGAAGAGGCGGAAGTGCTTACCGAGGCTGGGAAAACGGGAGCGGCGGGACTGGTGAACTTAAACCGGGCCACAGAAGAGGAGCTTATGACCCTTTCGGGAATCGGAGCCTCCAAGGCGAAGGAGATTATCCGCTACCGGGAGACAAAGGGCGGCTTTGGAAAGCCGGAGGATCTGATGAAGATTCCGGGAATCAAGGAAGGCGTTTTTCATAAAATCAGAGATCAGATAACAGTGTAAGAAAGAGCAATAGAAAGATAACGAGGCGGGAAGCATGGGAAAAAAAGTATTAGTGGTCGACGATGAAAAATTAATTGTAAAGGGACTCCGGTTCAGTCTGGAGCAGGACGACATGGAGGTGGACTGCGCCTATGACGGAGAGGAAGCGCTGGAATATGCCAGAGCCGGAGAGTACGATATCGTGCTTCTGGATGTAATGCTTCCGAAGCTGGACGGCTTTCAGGTCTGCCAGCAGATCCGGGAATTTTCCAATATGCCGATTATCATGCTGACTGCAAAGGGCGATGATATGGACAAGATCTTAGGCCTGGAGTACGGCGCGGACGATTATATCACAAAGCCCTTCAACATTCTGGAGATCAAGGCCCGCATGAAGGCGATTATGCGCAGGGTGGGCGGTACCGAAAAGGAGAAAAAGGGCAAGGTGGTGGAGGCTGCGGATCTGAAGCTGGATCTGGAGGGCCGCCGTCTCTTTATCAGCGGCCGGGAGATCAATCTGACCGCCAAGGAATTCGACCTGCTGGAGCTGATGGCGCTGAACCCGGGCAAGGTATACAGCCGGGAAAATCTGTTGAATACGGTCTGGGGCTACGAGTATCCGGGAGATGTGCGGACCGTGGATGTACATATCCGGCGGCTCCGGGAGAAGATCGAGAGCAATCCCAGCGAGCCCAAATACGTTCATACGAAGTGGGGTGTAGGTTATTACTTCCAGGCATAAAGTAATCGTTACATATTTTAAAAGCTTCAAATTCCGGCTTCTGCTGGCGCTTCTGGCGGTAGGCTGGCTTCCGATGATTCTCATGTCGGCCAGTATCCTGAAGAGCTATCAGGATCGGGCCATCTCTGCCCGGAGCACGGAAGTCCAGAACCAGTGTAAGATTTTATCCAACCAGCTTCTGACCAGCAGCTATATGGAGGATCCCTCCATTGATCTCATCGACGGGGAGCTGACCCAGCTGGCCAGCCTCTATGACGGACGGATCATTATCATCGATCAGGATTTCCGTGTGATTCGTGATACCTATGGTCTGATTGAAAATAAGTACGTGGTGTCCGGAGAAGTTATGCGCTGCTTCCGGGGAGAAACCATCAACCAGCTGTCAGAAAAGCGGTTTATCGAGATGACGATTCCGATCCGTTCCGGGGATTCCCCGAAGGTTGAGGGGGTACTGCTGGTCAGCGTATCCACCGACAGTATCTGGGACAGTCTGGATGCCCTGACAGGCAACGCCTGGATCTTTACGCTGGTATACGGCATCCTGGTGACGGTGCTTGCGATCCTTTTGTCCCGACTTCTGGTACGGCCCATTCAGCGGATCATTGCAGGACTTCGTGAGATTTCTAGCGGCCATTCCAACGAGGATCTGAAGGTGCGGACCTATGCGGAGACGGCGCAGATTTCCGAGGAGTTCAATAAAATCGTGACTCAAATGCGGGTGCTGGACGAGTCCCGTCAGGAATTCGTATCCAACGTATCCCATGAATTGAAGACTCCGCTGACCTCCATGAAGGTGCTGGCAGATTCCCTGCTGACCCAGGAAGAGGTGCCCAATGAACTTTATAAAGAGTTTATGGGCGATATTGCCGAGGAGATCGAGCGGGAAAATAAGATTATTACAGATCTGCTGTCTCTGGTGAAGATGGATAAAAAGGCAGCCAGCCTGAATATTGAGCCGGTGGATATCAACGATCTGCTGGAGCTGATTCTGAAGCGACTCCGGCCCATTGCAGCGAAAAAGAACATCGAGGTGGTACTGGAAAGCTTCCGGCCGGTAACGGCAGAGGTGGACGAGGGCCGCCTGACCCTGGCCTTCACCAACCTGGTGGAGAACGCCATCAAGTATAACAAAGAAAATGGTTGGGTTCATGTATCTCTGGACGCGGATCACAAGTTCTTCTACGTGAAGGTGATAGACTCTGGCCAGGGAATTCCGGAGGAATCCCTGGATTATATCTTTGAGCGGTTTTACCGGGTGGACAAATCCCATTCCAGCGAGATCGACGGAACCGGCCTTGGCCTGGCAATCGCCAAGAGCGCGGTGCTGGTACACAAGGGAGCCATCAAGGTATCCAGCGAGCTGGGAACCGGAACTACCTTTTCGGTACGGATTCCGCTGAATTATATAGCCTGAGAACGGGAGTGCGAGATGAAAAGAAAAAAGAGAGCTTTACTGCTGCTTCTGGGACTTCTGACCCTTCTGGCGATCCTGGGAGGCTGCGGAAAGCAGAAAAAGGAAGCAAAGGCCAATACCTCCGGTTATCAGATTTATTATCTGAACCAGGACGAGACGTCCGTGAGTACCGTGAGCTATCAGCCAAAGGCAAAGGATACGGAAGCGCTGATCGAAGAACTGCTTGAAAAGCTGAAGGAGGCTCCGAAGGACAGTGATCTGGAGGCAGTATTGACGGATAATGTTTTTGTGACCTCCTATGATTTGGACCAGGGACAGCTGAGCCTGCATTTTGATCCGGGTTATCAGGAGATGAATCCCATTCGGGAGATTCTCTGCCGGTCCGCCCTGGTGCGGACGCTGTGCCAGATTCCGGATGTGGAGTATGTGTCTTTCCTGATTGGCGACAATCCGCTGATGGATTCCGGGGATAACCTGGTGGGACAGATGAACGCGGACAGCTTCGTGGAGAATACCGGAGAGGCCATCAACGAGGAAAAGGTTACAACGCTGACACTGTATTTTGCCAACAAAGCCGGAGATAAGCTGGTGAGGGAAAAGGTCAATGTGACCGGAAGCAGCAATATCTCTGTGGAAAAGCTGGTGGTGGAGAGCCTGATCCGGGGACCGGTGTCTGCGGATACGGATTATCCGACCCTGCCTGCCGGTACTAAGATCTTAAGTATCTCAACCAAGGACGGAACTTGTTATGTAAACTTAAACGAGGGCTTCCTGGAGCAGGGATACAATGTGACAGAGGCAGTTACCATCTATTCCATCGTAGATTCCCTGACAGAGGTGTCGGGAATCAGTAAGGTACAGATTCTGGTAAATGGAGAGACGGATCTGGTCTATAGGGAGAGTATGCGGCTGGATACCATCTATGAACGGAATCTGGACATCATAGAAGAGGAAAAATAAAAATTGATCAAACGGCCCTTGTGCCTGGCGGCACTGTTTCTGGCCCTGATACTTTTGTGCCTTCCGGCAGAGCTGTGGATGAAGGATCCGCCGGAAGGGGCAGAAGATCTCTCGGTTCTCACCGGCACAGTCAGCCGGATAGAACCGGGCGGGACAGCCGTCTGGCTCACACACACCAATTTTTCGGATACCGGGATCATCCGGGTATCCTTCGAAGCCGAAACACATCTTTCTATCGGCAATATCCTACGAATCGACGACAATTTTAAAATACAGGAGCCGGAGCGTCCCACCAATCCGGGACAGTTTGACGCCAGGCTCTATTATCAGACAAAGGGAATCATAGCGTTATGCTACGCAAAGAAAGCAGAGGTAATCCAATCCGGGGTGCGGCCGCTGCCCCAGCTGCTCTATGAAATACAGGAGGCTCTAAGCCACCGCGTCCGTCAGTGCTTTCCGGATGAAAAAAGTGGAGTGGTAGAGGCTATGCTGCTGGGAAATAAGGAGGATCTGGAGGCGGAAACCAAAAGTCTGTACCAGAAAAGCGGTATCTCCCATCTGCTGGCCATCTCCGGCCTGCATGTCTCCCTCTTTGGCATGAGCCTCTACCGGATTTTGCGGAAAACAGGCGCGGATCTCTATCTGTCCGGAACAGCGTCCCTGCTCCTGGTGCTGTTCTACGGAGGACTGACGGGAATGGGCGTATCCACGGGACGGGCCGTGTTGATGTTTGCCCTGCTCATGGTGGGAACCATGCTGGGCAAAAGCTACGATATGCTCACAGCCCTGGCCCTTGGAGCCATAGGATTGCTTCTCGGTCAGCCGCTGTATGTGAGAAGCGCTTCCTTTCTTCTTTCCTTCGGGGCGGTGCTGGGCGTGGGTCTGCTGTTCCCGGTTTTGAAGGCGCTTTTCTTACCGGAAGCAAAGCTTCTGGCCAAAATGACGGAGCCCTTGTTGCTCAGCCTGTCTATCCAGCTTATGACGCTTCCGATTCTGGAATATTTTTACAGTGAGCTTCCGGTGTACGGGATTCTGCTGAATCTGGTGGTGATTCCGTTGATGACGGTCGTCATGCTCACCGGGATCCTGACGTTGGCGGTAAGCTTCGTGTTCCCGGCTCTGACGTGGCTTCCGGCCTTTGTCTGCGTACAGGTTCTGGAGCTTTATGAGAGACTGGGGATGGTGTCCCTGAAGCTTCCGGGCGCGGTATATCTCTGTGGACAACCCGGGTTCTGGCAGATGGCGCTCTATTACCTGGGACTGACCGGCTTTCTGTTCTGGCAGTACCGGAAAAAAGCGGAAGGAGAGAAGCCCCGGCGGCTTCGGCAGGCAGGAAGCGGGGTGGTGCTGGCGGCGCTGGTGCTTCTGTTGACCCTTCGGATACAGGGAGAACTTACTCTGGTGATGTTGGATGTGGGGCAGGGAGATGGAATTTTTCTGCGGACCGGGGCAGGGACGACGCTGCTGATCGACGGTGGAAGTACCAGTGTATCGAAGGTGGGAGCCTACCGGATAGCGCCCTTTCTGAAAGCAGAGGGGGTGGGAAAACTGGATTATGTGGTGATTACACACACAGACGAGGATCATATCTCGGGGATAAAGGAGCTGTTGGAAAGGACGGGAGATCCGGGGGAGATTCAGATAAAAACGCTGCTTTTGTCGGGACGATCTCTCGAGGAGGAAAAGGGGCAGCGGCTGGCGGAAATGGCCCGGAAGCGGAAGGTATCGGTGCGGAGAATCGGACAGGGAGCCGTTCTTTCGGATACGGCAGCGGTGCTGACCTGTCTTCACCCGTCGGAGGCAGAGAGCGGTACGGACGTCAACGAGGCTTCCGTGACGCTGGCGCTGCGAGAGGGAAGCTTTTCGGCGATCCTGACCGGCGATCTGGGGGAAGAGGGGGAACAAATGATTCTGGAGAAAGAGCAGGATATAGGATCCTTTACCATTCTAAAGGCCGGCCATCACGGATCCGCCACCTCTGGAAGTGAGGCGTGGCTTCAGAAGGTCCGGCCTAAGATTACCCTGATTTCCTGCGGAAGGGATAATTCCTACGGGCATCCCCATCGGGGGACCCTGGAGCGGCTGGAGGCCATAGGCAGTAAGGTATGGCGAACCGACCGGTGCGGGGCTATCCGGATAAAAAGTGACGGAAAGAAGCTTTGGATTCGAAGCTTCCTCTGATTAGGCTCTGCTGTATTTCAGAATCAGCAGCTCTACGCTCAGCGTATCGCTGATTTGTCCTGTTTTTACGGCCTCCTCGGCTTCCACGCAGTCCTGTACCGCCTTTTTTAACTGCTCAGTGGAGAAGCTCTTGGCCTGGGTCATACAGCGCCCGGCCACAAAGGGGGCGATTTTTGCCCGGGAGGCGATGGCAGCTCTGTCGTAGCCTCTGGCAGCCAGACTTTTGACCAGGAGAAGCTGGTTGAACTGGCGGGCGATGAGAAAGAGAATCCGCATGGGCGGCTCCTTCAGAGCCAGCAGATCATAGTAGAGATCCAGTGCCTTCTTCTGATTCTTTTCAGCCAGGGCGCGGATCATCTCGAAAACCTGTCCGGTGGTCTGTACGGTACAGATGTCATTTACATCCTGGGAAGTAATCACGTCGCGTCCTGCTGTGTAGGAGAGCAGTTTGTCCAGCTCCATGGCGATGTTTTCCATATCGGTGCCGGTGCGATCCAGAAAAAGTTGCAGGGTGGCCTCGGTGATCTTTCGGTCTTCCTTTTTGAGAATGCCCAGAATCCATTTCATCAGGGTGCGCTCGTCCTGGGTCTGGAACTCGGTGATTCGTCCCTGCTTCTGGACGGCCTTATAGAGGCGGTTCCGTTTGTCAACCTCGGTTTCCACGAACAGGATGCAGGTGGTATCGGGCATGGAGGGCAGATAGTCCGCCAGCTCGTCGCATTTGTTCTTGAAAAAGCCGCTGTCCTCGATGAGAATCAGCCGCCGTTCCGCAAAAAAAGGCAGGGTGTCCGCCAGACTGATGATCTCTGCCGGGAGGATATTTTTTCCCTCAAAGCGGGAGAAATTCATGGTGTCTGTGGGATCACAGAGGGCCTGAATCAGCCGGTTTTTATACTGGTTGCGCAGGTAGGCCTCCTCGCCGCAGAGCAGGTAGGCAGTCTTGAAATTTCCGTTTTTGATATCTTCAGCCAGCATTTTCATAAAGAATACCTCATAAAGAAAAAAAGAGACCCAAATGACGGAATGGGTCTCTTTTTGTTTCGTCTATCTCAATTAAGCGATGCTGTTTACAGCCTTGGTCAGACGGGAAATCTTGCGGGAAGTTGTGTTCTTGTGGTAAACTCCCTTGGAAGTAGCCTTGCTGATGGTAGCGATAGCAGCCTTTAAGCTAGCCTTTGCAGCCTCAGCGTCCTTTGCAGCAACTGCAGCGTCTACTTTCTTGATAGCGGTCTTAACCTCAGACTTGATAGCCTTATTTCTAGCTGTTCTTGTCTCGGCAACCTGAATTCTTTTCTTTGCAGATTTAATGTTAGCCAATCCGTACACCTCCAAACCATGTTTTAAAATAAGCTTATTTTTACATGTTCCGTAAAAGCCGGACACGGACGTCTTTACAAAACATACTCATATATTTTAGGACAGGAATAGAGTTCTGTCAATACATATTTTTGAAAAAATAGCGAAAAATAAAAAAAATATAAGAGAAATTTAGAATGCCGGATAAGAAAGGGCAAAACAGAGACAGGAGGCAGAGTATGGCAGAGTTTCAGGTGCGGACCGATCTGGCGCTGGAGGCCAGGGAACGGTTTGAGGAGGACGTAGAGGTGCGGGGCGTGGCCCTGGAGGAGGTCTACGACGAGCAGCGGGATATCCGGGTGACGGTGGTCCGGATTCAGACAGAAAATGGGGCGAAGGCCATGGGAAAGCCGGTGGGCACCTATATTACCCTGGAGGCTCCCCGGCTTTCCGATCCGGACGAGGATTATCACCGGGAGGTGTCTGGGAAGTTGGCCGGGTATCTTCAAAAGCTTCTGGACGTCAGGGAAGAGAAGTCCATACTGGTGGTAGGCTTAGGAAACCGGGAGGTGACCCCGGACGCCCTGGGACCGGAGGCAGTCAGCCAGCTTCGGATCACCCGCCATGTGGTACGGGAATACGGAAAAGCTGCCTTTGGCAGAGACCGGGTACATCGGATCAGCGCGATTGTACCGGGGGTGATGGCCCAGACGGGCATGGAGACCCTGGAGGTGGTCCGGGGAATCGTGGCGGAGACAAAGCCGGATCAGTTAGTAGTTATTGATGCGCTGGCAGCCCGCAGCAGCCGGCGGCTGAACCGGACCATTCAGCTTTCGGACGCGGGGATCCAGCCGGGGTCCGGCGTGGGAAACCATCGGAACAGCCTGTCGAAGGAGACCGTGGGGGTTCCGGTGCTGGCGATCGGCGTACCTACAGTGGTGGACGCGGCTACCATCGTCTATGACGCCACCGGGGATCGGGACGCCGTACCGCCGGGACTGAACGGAATGTTTGTGACGCCGAAAAATGTGGACGAGATGGTGCGGCGGCTGAGCTACACCATTTCCGAGGCGCTGAATCTGGCTCTCTCCTGACATACCCGGACAGCCCCGGGAATAAGATAAGGAAAGAAGCGAAGGATCGGGGAGGAAGTTCAGGTGTGGCGCAAATTGCATGGAAACGAAAATGGAAACGAAAAAAGAATTTCCGGCTCATGGGGAATATAGGCGTCTGGATCCTGATGGGCGTCATGGGCTTCTATATTCTGGGCAGCAGCATCCGGCTAAGACCCCTGAAGAAGCTCTCCTTTCTCTGGAAATCTCTGCTTCTGGAGACGGAGACCGATATCCGGCGGGCGTCTGTGGAGACCCTCTATCCGGGGCTGGTTTATGCAGCAGGAGATGGGAAGAGGGAAGCAGAAAGTCCGGGCGAATGGCTGCTTCGGCGGGCGGTGGGCGTCTATCCCCTTTACGCCTGTCTGGCCGGGCAGCAGCCCTACGCCACGGAGATAGAGAGTACGGCTGCCTATGAGATCCTGATTAAGGGCGGAGTCCGGGACGAAAATGAGATTGATCAGCAGACAGGGGAGGCCTTTCCATTGGCAGAGCAGACAGAGGAGGAAAACCGGATGCCCCTGGAGGAGGATGCGGAAGGAACTCCAGAAGAAACAGAAGGAGCGGAAAGCATGCCCACAGGTCGGGAATACAGCGACGAGGAGCTGGCGGATTTTGATTTCCTGAAAAATAACTTCTATATCATAGAAAATAATACCGATATCAGCGGTGATCTGCTGGACGGGGAACGGCTATTGTCCATGGACATGACCCTCAGGCAGGATAACAGCGCGCCCCAGATTCTCATTTACCATACCCATTCCCAGGAAGGCTTTGTGGATTCGGTGGAGGGGGACGCCTCCACGACGATTGTGGGTGTGGGGGAGCGGCTTACGGAGCTTCTTCGGGATCGTTACGGCTACAATGTTATACATAATACGAATGTCTATGATTATAGAGACGGAGAGCTGGACCGGAACCGGGCGTATACCCTGGCTGCGGAGGACGTAAAGCATATTCTGGAAGAATATCCCAGTATCGAGGTGCTGCTGGATCTCCACCGGGACGGCGTAGCAGACGGGACGCGGCTGGTGACAGAGGTAAATGGAAAGCCCACAGCCCAGTTTATGTTTTTCAACGGACTGAGCTACAGCAGGCGGAACGGTCCCATTTCCTATCTCTATAATCCCTATATAGGGGAAAATCTGGCTCTGTCCCTGCAGCTGAAGCTGGCCTGTGAAGCCTACTATCCCGGGGTCAGCCGGAAGATCTACCTGAAGGGCTTACGTTATAACCTGCACTTAAGACCCAAGTCCCTGCTTGTGGAAGCCGGGGCCCAGACCAATACCCTGGAGGAAATGAAAAACGCCATGGAGCCCCTGGCAGACGTGCTGCACCGGGTACTGGGGGATTAAATTGTGAAAAGAAAGAAGTTCTGGTTGTCATATAGATGGAAAATGTGGTAACATTTGATGGAACAAAAGAGAAAAGCACGAGCGGGCGAGATAGACGCACCCGCTTTTTGAGGTTTAATCTGAATAAACGGAGGAATTATTATATGACGTCATTTGACCAGAGCAAGATCCGCAATTTCTGTATCATTGCGCATATCGACCACGGTAAATCCACCCTGGCGGACCGGATTATTGAGCAGACCGGCCTTCTGACCAGCCGGGAGATGCAGTCCCAGGTGTTGGACAATATGGACCTGGAGCGGGAGCGGGGTATCACCATCAAGGCCCAGACTGTCCGTACGGTATATAAAGCCCAGAACGGCGAGGAGTACATTTTTAACCTGATCGATACGCCGGGCCACGTGGACTTCAATTATGAAGTGTCCCGGAGCCTGGCGGCCTGCGACGGCGCGATTCTGGTGGTAGATGCGGCCCAGGGTATCGAGGCCCAGACGCTGGCCAATGTATATCTGGCGCTGGATCATGATCTGGACGTGATTCCGGTGATCAATAAAATCGATCTGCCCAGCGCGGAGCCGCAGCGTGTCATTGACGAGATCGAGGACGTGATCGGCCTCGAAGCCCAGGACGCACCCCAGATATCCGCCAAGACCGGTCTGAATGTGGATCAGGTGCTGGAGGCCATCGTACAGAAAATTCCAGCTCCCACCGGAGATCCGGAGGCGCCCCTGAAGGCTCTGATTTTTGACTCTGTCTATGACTCCTATAAGGGCGTTATCATTTTCTGCCGGATCAAAGAAGGTACGGTGAAGAAGGGAACGATGATCCGCATGATGGCTACCGGAGCCGAGGAGGAGGTCGTAGAGGTGGGATATTTTGGCGCAGGCCAGTTTATTCCCTGCGACGAGCTGTCCGCCGGTATGGTAGGCTACATCACGGCCAGCATTAAGAACGTCCGGGATACCCGGGTGGGCGATACCATTACAGACCGGGACAAGCCCTGTGACGCTCCCCTGCCCGGCTATAAGAAGGTATTGCCTATGGTATACTGCGGCCTGTATCCGGCAGACGGGGCCAAGTATCCGGATCTTCGGGACGCTCTGGAGAAGCTGCAGCTCAATGACGCTTCTCTGCAGTTTGAGCCGGAGACCTCGATTGCCTTAGGCTTTGGCTTCCGCTGCGGCTTCCTGGGACTGTTACACCTGGAGATTATCCAGGAGCGTCTGGAGCGGGAATACAACTTGGATCTGGTGACGACGGCTCCGGGCGTTATCTATAAGGTCTACAAGACCAACGGGGAGGTACTGGATCTGACCAATCCCTCCAACCTGCCGGATCCGGCGGAGATTGAGCACATGGAGGAGCCCTTCGTCAGCGCGGAAATCATGGTAACCACAGAGTTTATCGGCTCCATCATGGAGCTATGCCAGGAACGCCGGGGCGTATACCTGGGTATGGAATACATGGAGGAGACCCGTGCTCTCTTAAAATACGAGCTTCCGCTGAATGAGATTATTTATGATTTCTTCGACGCGCTCAAATCCCGTTCCAGGGGCTACGCATCCTTTGACTACGAGATGAAGGGCTACGAGACGGCGGATCTGGTGAAGCTGGATATCCTGATCAATAAGGAAGAGGTGGACGCCCTGTCCTTTATCGTACACAGCAGTACCGCCTACGAGCGTGGACGGAAGATGTGCGAGAAGCTGAAGGACGAGATCCCGAGACATTTGTTTGAGATTCCGATCCAGGCAGCTATCGGCGGCAAGGTGATCGCCCGCGAGACTGTCCGGGCTATGCGTAAGGACGTTCTGGCCAAGTGCTACGGCGGCGATATCAGCCGGAAGAAGAAGCTTTTGGAAAAGCAGAAGGAAGGAAAGAAGCGGATGCGCCAGGTGGGCAACGTGGAGATTCCCCAGAAGGCCTTCATGAGCGTGCTTAAGCTGGACGATAAATAAACGGGAAATGAACATGAAAAAAAAGCTTGGAATCTATATCCATATTCCCTTCTGTGTGCGCAAATGTGCTTACTGTGATTTCCTGTCCGCGCCGGCGGACGCGGAAACCAGAGGCGCCTATGTGCGGGCGCTTAAGGAAGAGATCCGATCAGCCGGGGAGCTGGACGGAAGCTATGAGGGCGCGACCGTCTTTTTCGGAGGCGGCACTCCCTCTCTTTTGGCAGGAGATGAACTGGCAGGGATTCTCGATGAGATTTCCCGGCAGCTCCTTTTGCGTTCTGACGCGGAGATAACAGTGGAATGCAATCCGGGAACCCTGGACAGGAAAAAACTGGAAGCCTATAAAAGGGCGGGAATCAACCGCTTAAGCATCGGGCTTCAGTCGGCGGACAACCGGGAGCTTCGCGCGCTGGGACGGATTCATACCTGGGAAGAGTTTCGGGAAAATTATGAAGGAGTACGGGAGCTGGGCTTTTCCAATGTCAATGTGGATCTCATGTCCGCCCTGCCCGGGCAGACCCGGGAGGGCTGGAAGACCACCCTGGAAAAGGTGACGGATCTGAATCCGGAGCATATCTCTGCCTACAGCCTGATCATTGAGGAGGGCACCCCTTTTTATGAGAAGTATCGGGAGGGCGGCTCCTGTGAGGCTGAGCTTCCGGGAGAGGATCTGGATCGGCTGATGTACGAGGATACCAGGGCGTTTCTGCGGGAAAAGGGCTATGAACGCTATGAGATTTCCAATTACGCAAAGCCCGGTTACGAATGCCGCCACAACCTGTCCTACTGGGAGCGGACAGATTATAAGGGCTTCGGGATCGGCGCTGCCTCTCTTCTGAAAGAAGTGCGCTATAAAAACAGTACGGATTTACAGGAATATCTGAAAGGACATTTTTCCTATGAAAGCATAGAGCCCTTAAGCGCAAAGGACGCGCTGGAGGAAACCATGTTTCTGGGGCTGCGGAAAATGAAAGGTATCGTTCTGAACGATACGATCCGTAGTATTTACGGAAAAAAGATAAAGACCTTGACGGAGGAGGGACTGCTTTGGCAGTCTGAAAACCGTCTCCGTCTGACAGACAGGGGGATCGACATCAGTAATTATGTGTTATCGGAGTTTTTGCTGGATGAAAAACCATAGGGCGCTGACTGTGCTTCTGGCGCTTCTGGCGCTGTTTTTGCTTATGCCGCCGCTGGTACTGACAAAGGTACAGGTGAATTTTGCGGACAGGGATTATACAAAGGCAGATGATTTGAAAATACTGACCTCGCGGAGCGATACTACGATTCCCTTTTCCGGACTCCGGACCACCTATGGACGGAAGGATAAGAGCCGGGTATACTTTCTGGATCCGATTTACAGGAAGGGAAGCTATCTTAGGCGTATCGATCCCATCGATGCAGAATATGATGAGCACGTCCGGATTCAGAGTATAGAGGTCAGCTACAACGGCAGGAAGGGTTTCGTACTGAACGGAGAGGAAATCCTGTCTTATTTTACACTGAATGACCAGGCCGAGGCTGTGGAAAACAGCGACGGAGTGCTGGAGCTTCGGATTACAGGCGCGGATTCCCAGCTGCTTCCCCGGGAAGCCTTTTGTCAGCGGTACGCGGCTGCGGCCAGACAGAGTGCCCGGTTGGGAATTTTATTTCTGGGTATATTCGGCGCGGTGGTTTATGGTCTGGTTGCAGGCTATGGAAGGCTTGGAAAGTCAGATCCGGAGAAACGATGGCTGGACGCTGCGGACGTCTGCCTGCTTCTGGTGGCAGTCGGCGCCCTGACGCTGATGACGTTGACCTCCTTTTACGGGGATCACAAGCTGAATCCGGATGAGTGGGAGACCCGGGACGCGGTACGGTTTTATGAAGAGCATACGCTGCCGCCGGACGTGCGCGATGAGGCGGTGGCGCCTACCATCGGTACCTACGGAACTACCAGACTTACGGAGAAGACCCCCTATTATCTCTATGCGGGCAAGCTGGCCCGGTTGGTTTCGGTGCCGAACCGGGAGCGCTTCTTTGGCCTGTGCCTGGGATTTCTTTTGTTTGCTTTTGCGCTTTCAAAGCTTCGTTCCTGCAGATGGCTGACGGCGGCTGTCTTTCTGACGCCCCAGGTCTGGTACCTCTATTCCTATGGAACCTCCGACGCCCTGGATTATCTGGTGTCGGTGCTGGTGTTGTACCAGCTTACGTTTCCGGAAAGTATGCTGCACCGGCTGTTTGCGCCTGGCCGGAGCCGGAAAAATACAGGACGCTGTCTGCTTCTGGGGCTTCTGTTTGCCCATGTGATGACTGCTAAGGCAAATTATGACGTGATTCTGATTTACGCCTTCCTGATGCTTCTGGTACCCTTGCTGGAGGCAGAGCGGGAGCAGCGAAGGGAGCTGTCCCGGAAATACCTGCTTCTGGTATCGGTATCCGGCGCGTTCCTGGCGGTGCGGCTGGGCTTTGATTTCCTGCATTATGGCCTTCAGAAAAGTGAAATCATGCGGGAAATCATGGTGGAACGCGCGGTAGACAGTCTGAATCCGGCCCTGGATCAGGCTGGTTGGGAATGGTATTTCCAGATGCACGCCCAGGGAATCTCTTTTTGGGACTTCCTGATGAACTATGGATTATTCGGCAGCCTGTTCCGTTCCTTTACCGGAGTCTATGGAGGCATGAAAATTCAGACGCCCGGTCGATATTATCTGGTCATGGGTGCCCTTTATGTGGTATTATATCTGGTGACAGGGTACGGCGTCCGAAGGAATGGAAGCCGGACGGAAAAGCGGCAGGGACTGTTGCTTCACATACCGGCGCTCATTTCCCTGCTTCTGGTTTTTTATAACGGTTATATTCTGGATTTTCAACCCCAGGGACGTTATATGCTGCCAGTCCTGATTTTCATGGCCCATGGTCTTTCCCTGGGAGGAAAGGTTACAGAGAAAAAATGGTATCAGCTGGTGATTTGCGCGACAGCGCTGCTGGGGCTTTATTCCTTTGCCACAGGCGTTCCCCAGCTCTGGGCTATGTGAGCAGATACAAGAGGAGGAGCTTAAGATTGATAAAAGAAGTGATATTTGATATTGACGGTACGCTTTATGATTATGAAAGAGGAAATGCGGAAGGTGTGGCGCGGATGACTGCCTATGCGAAGAAAGAGCTTGGTATTGGTCCGGAGGAATTTATGGCGGAATATAAGAGATTGTATGAGGAAGCCAAGAAGAAGCTGGGAACGGACAATGCGACCATTCACAGCCGCACGATCCGTTTACAGAACATGATGGAAAATTGGGGAAAACCGATTTTTCCCCATGTGGAAAAGTTGTATCACTTATATTGGGGAGGCCTTTTAGAGGCTTCAGAGGCAGAACCGGGAAGTATTGAGGCCGTTCGTGCCCTGCGTGACATGGGCGTCCATATCGGGATCGGTACCGATATGACGGTTACCATGCAGTACAAAAAGCTGGAGCGTCTGGGCTTTGCACCCTATGTGGATCACATTGTAACCAGCCAGGAGGCGGGCCATGAGAAGCCCCATCCGGAATTTATGGCGCTCTGTATCGAAAAAGCAGGCTGCAGCCCGGAGGAACTGGTTTTTGTAGGCGATACTTTTAAAAAGGATGTGGCAGGGCCGGGAGCAGCCGGTATGCATCCGGTGTGGTACCGGGCCAAGGAAAGACCTTTGCCGGAAAATCCGTCGCTGCAGCCCGGGGAATACAAAGTGATCCGGCATTTTGACGAGCTGGTTCCCTATATTAAGGAACTGGGATAATAAAAAATAAGGATGAAATGATGAAAGAATTAGAATATCTGGAAGAACAGAAGGTAAATCCGCTGCTGATCCGCGAGGTGGAGAAATTCCGGGAGAAGTACCCGGTCGAAGAGTCGGTAAAAAACCGGGTGGCGAAGCCGCCGGTTCCGTTTTATGGAAAAGAGATTCTGGAGATGGCCATAGCGGCCCTCCTGCAGGGGGAAAATGTGCTGCTTTCCGGTTCCAAGGCTACGGGAAAGAATATCCTGGCGGAAAATCTGGCCTGGGTTTTTGGCCGCCCCTCCTACAACATCTCTTTTAATGTGAATACAGACAGTAGCTCTCTGATCGGAACGGATACCTTTGTGGACAACGAGGTGCGGCTTCGCAAGGGACCCGTATGCCAGTGCGCCGAGAACGGCGGCTTCGGCGTCTTTGATGAGATCAACATGGCGAAAAATGACGCGGTTTCCGTGCTTCACGCGACGCTGGATTACCGCCGTCTCATCGACGTGCCGGGTTACGACAAGATCGAGCTCCATCCGGCCACCCGTTTTATCGGAACCATGAACTACGGCTACGCGGGAACCAGGGAGCTGAACGAGGCACTGGTATCCCGATTCCTGGTGATTGATATGCCGGCTCTGACCGAGGAAACCCTGCTTCTGATTCTGCGGGCCAATTTCCCGGACGCGAAGGAAGAAGGAATCCGGGCCTTTGCCGGACTCTTCCTCGATCTGCAGACCAAGGCCCAGAACAGCGAGATATCCACAAAGCCGCTGGATCTGCGCGGTATGATCGGAGCCATGAAGACAGTGCGCTGCGGGCTTACCCCCAGAGCGGCCGTTACCATGGGAATTACCAATAAGAGTTTCGACATCTTTGAGAAGGAGATTGTCGGCGATATCGTTATGACCCGGATTCCGGAGGAATGGACCGGCAGCGAATTATTTTAAGTGAGGCAGAATGAAGGAACAGGAAACCCTCAGTGAGGATTATTTTGATGAAAATCAGTATGAGATAGAGAACCGTATCCGGAATCTGTACTGGACGGTCAGCGGGAACTATGGGGAGAATATCAAGCTGGATACGGTCTCCTTTGCCCGTTCGCCCTGGGTGTCCCTCTATGACGCGGTGAAGCAGGGTGCCTTTTCCCGGTATTTTGACCGGAACGCCTTCGGCCTGTATCTGGTGAAGAAGCTGTATTACGGAGCGGACGAGCAGGCGCTGACGAATGTGGCCCAGCTTGCGGTGGACAGCGCGGTGTACAGAAAAATCAGCGCGGAGCGTAAGGGTGTGCAGGAGATCCGGAAGAAGGCCTTTTCCGATCTGCTGGAATACGATTTCACCAGACTGGCCTCCTATTATCTGGGACAGATTAAGATCTGTATGATGCAGCAGGCGGTCCGGGGATCGGTGAGCCATGAGCAGGCCCGGATGCGGCAGGTGCTGGATCTTCTGGCAGAGCTTGAGGATACCTATGATACCATGGAGATTATCCGGGTGACCGATAAGCTTTACAACTGGTTAGTGGATCCTTATTTTGAAAAGAATCATGGAGATCTGGCGAAGGTGCTGGCTGTGACCATGGAGGAGCTGAAGGAATTCAGCTGGAAGGATTATCTGGAGGAGGAAGCGAAGGAAGAGGAGCTGACCCAGGTACTGAATCAGGTGAATCAGGCGGTAACCCAGACCGGGGAAGTGCCTACAGAGCAGGAGGAAAAGCGGGAAAGCCGCATGAAGCGCGTGCTGGTGGACGCAGAGGCGGCAGCCAAGATGTATTCCTACATGGAGCTGAACTATGGCAGATCCTATCTGAGCGAGGGCGAGCAGGCCAGACTGAACCGCAGCATCTGCCGCGGCGCCCATGCGGACTGCAGCCTGTATTTTACCGATGGAATCCTTTCCAATATGGTAAAGAGAAATTACCAGTCGGAGTACGCAAGACGGGCAAAGAGTGAAAACCTCCGGGAATACGGCCATCACACCCGTGTGGCCCGGAGAAATATCGAACTGTTGACTGATACCCTGCGCCGTGCCCTGGTGGCCCGGAGCGAGCGGGAAACGGTGCGCAGCGAGTATGGCGATATCGTGCCCTCCCGTCTCTGGAAGCTTGGACGGAGCCGGGATAAGAAGCTTTTTGAACGGGTTTTGAAAAAGGATAGCTCCGAGTTTGTGGTGCATGTGCTCATCGACGCCTCCGGCTCCCAGAGAAGCCGCCAGAGCCTGGTGGCCCTGCAGGGCTATATTATCAGTGAGGCTCTGAGTAATGTGCAGATCCCCCACCGGGTCATGGGCTTTTGTACCTTCTGGGATTACACGGTCATGCAGAGATACCGGGACTACGACGATCCCAAAGAGGCCAACAAGCGGATTTTTGAATTCCACGCCTCCTCCAATAACCGGGACGGTCTGGCTATCCGGGCGGCAGCGGCAAGCCTGCGGGATCGTCCGGAGGAGAATAAGGTTCTGATTGTCTTAAGCGACGGACGGCCCAATGATATTATCGTGAACCGTCCGAACAGTAAGAATCCCATGCCCTATGCGGGAGATTACGCAGTGCGGGATACAGCTTCCGAGGTGAGAAAAGTGCGGGCGGAGGGAATCTCCGTGCTGGGCGTCTTTGCCGGAGAGGAACAGGATTTACAGGCAGAACGGCGGATTTTCGGTAAGGATTTTGCTTATATCCGTAATATTATGAATTTTTCCAGTGTGGTAGGAATCTATCTGAAACGGCAGTTGGACGATACGGCACAGTAAAAAGGCGAGGAGTTTTATATGAAAATGTGGCTGAAAAAATGGTGGAAGCCATTGGCGCTGCTTCTGGTGCTGGCAGGCTTTCTTCTGCATCCGCCCCTGGTGCTTACGGAGTTACGTGTGGATTTTGAAAAAGAAGATTACACGGCGGGCCATCACTGTAAGATATTTGCTTCCCCGACGGAAAATCTGGGCGTGAACAGTGTAAAAAACGCGGACAGGAAGACGGGGGAGGCCCGGTTCTTTTTCTGGGATATCCGGTGGCGGGACGGGAAGACCCTGAAGCGGCTGGATCCCATCGATTACAACCTGGACGATGAGATTCGGATTAAGGACATCGCGTTTTTTATCAACGGATTTTATGCGGGAGAGCTGTCGGGGGAAAGGCTTTTCGCTTCGTTTACCCCCAATGAACAGGTGGAGATGTACGAAACGGATACGGGCTCCCTGGGACTTTATATTACCGGAGAGGATTCCCAGCTTCTGACCACAGAGACTTTCCGGAGCTTTTACCGGGAGATCGCAGGGCGCTATGCCCACACGGGAATCTTTTATCTGCTTCCCCTGCTTCTGGCGCTCTGGGCTGCGGCAGAATTCTATATGCGGCAAATCTGGAAAAAGAGAGGAGAACGATTTTTCCTGGTCGTGGACACGCTGTTTTATCTGGCAGGGCTTGCAGCGCTGGCCCTGATCCTGACCGGAGCTTTTGTGGGATCGGATATGGTGAATCCGGATGAATCGGAGGCTGTCTATTCGGTGCAGTATTATATTACCCATTGGAAGATTCCGGATGCCAGAGAACTGGAAATGGCAGCCTATTCCGTATTCGGTACCGCGCGTCTTACGGAGCTGAATCTCTTTTATATCCTGGCGGCACAGATTGCAAGGCTCTTTACCTTTGAGCACGCGGTCCGTCTGTTTAGCGTCTTGATGGCGGCAGGCCTCTTTTACCTGATTTTCTGCAATCTGAAGAAGAATCGCTGGCTGCTGGCCGTCATGTTCCTGACGCCGCAGATCTGGTATCTCTATACCTATTGTACCTCCGACGCTATGGATTACGCAGTCGGGGCGCTGGTGCTGTACCAGGTGGCAAGGCCGGACAGTATGCTGCAGAAGCTTTGTAGCCGCGGAGTGAAAAAGGCGGACTGGTGGAGAATTCTGCTTCTTGGCTTCCTCTTTTCCAATATTTTTATGGCCAAACAGAACTTCTATGTGTTTGCCATCTACGTCTTCTGTATGCTGCTGGTGGATCTTTTCACAGCGCCTGTGGAGGAAAGGAAAAAGCGGTTTATCAGCTATCTGTGGGTAGCGGGCTTTGCTCTGATGTTCCTGGGAATCCGGTATATTCCGGAGCTTTTACATTATGGAATCCATCGTCACCGGGTTCTGGTGGAGCTGCAGGAGCAGATTGCGATTCCGAAGCTGAATCCGGCGTCCCCGCCTTCGGAGCAGAGCTCGGCCTTCAATCTCTATGGCAAGGGCGTTACCCTTTCCGAGCTGCTGTTTCATATGGGACTTCACAAGACGACCTTCCGTTCCTTCGTGGGAACCTATGGAAGCCTCCAGTTTCCGAGTCCCGACTGGTATGTGCTGCTGATGGGCGGGCTGTATGTGATTTATCTCGTCGGCTGCTGTGGGGCCGTGATCCGGGAAAAGGGTCACGGAGAGCGGAAGGTGAAGCTTGGGCTTCTGTTCTTCTCGGCGTTTGTCTCCTACGGGCTTCTGGTCTACAACGCCTGGTTTATCGATTATCAGGCCCAGGGTCGTTACATGGTCCCGGTGCTGATTTTTGCCGCCCATGCCGCGGCTCTGAAGCCGGAGGTTTCACAGAAAAAATGGTTCCAGCTGGTGCTGGCGGCTACGGCGCTGTTATCCCTGTATTCTTTTGCGTTTTACTGCATTCCGAATATCAGGCCGCCGTATTAAAGCGAAAGAGAGGTTGTCAGAAATGAAAGAGTACGAGGTTGTTCACGAGATTTTCAATGAATGTGCCAATAATCAGATGCGGGACGTCTTTATCGAGGAGACGCCCATTGCAGACCTGGAAGAATATGTAAGAAAACGTCATGAAAAAGACCGGGATTTTACCTTTGAGCGGGAAGACCTGGCAGATGGAACTGTCGTTTATCATGTGAATACCTCCGGGCTTTTGCAGCGATACACCTTTACGGAGATTTAAGATGGAAAAATTTTTTGAATGGGAATACCGGTTTATGATGTTTTTGCAGAACAGCATTCGTGGACCGCTGCAGAACAGAATCATGTGGTGCATTACCTCTCTGGAAAACGCAGGTTTTCTGTCTATAGCGGCCTGCCTGGCTCTGCTTTTAGAGCCCCGCTGGCGAAGAGTGGGGGAAGCGGCTACTGTCTCTATGATTCTGGAATTTCTGACGGTCAATCTGCTTCTGAAGAACTGGGTGGCGAGAGTGCGTCCCTATCATCTGTTAGAGGATCTGATCCTTCTGGTGCGGGAGCCGGCCGATTATTCCTTCCCTTCGGGACATACAGGCGCAGCCTTCGCAGTGGCCTCGGTTATGTTCCTGGGCATGCCCCACAGCATTGGCGTTCCGGCGATACTGGTGGCTTCGGTTATTGGGTTTTCCCGGATTTATCTGGGCGTACATTTCCCGACAGACGTGCTGGGCGGTGTAATTGTGGGCTGTCTTACGGGCTTTGTGGCCTGGAAGCTGACGGGATTGAAGTTCCGGTAGGAAAACGGACATAAAAAGAGCTGAGACATATCAAATCTATGCCTCAGCTCTTTTCTTTTACGGTTCTTTTACTTTTGCGGTGAGCGCATCGCCTTCCACATCGATGACAATGGTTGCTCCTGTAGAAATCTCGCCGCCTAAGATCAGTTTGGCAGCTAATGTTTCCACGTGCTTCTGCATATAACGCTTCAGCGGACGGGCGCCGTAGACCGGATCAAAGCCGTGGTCGGCAATGAATGCCTTTGCGGCGTCGGTCAGATCCAGAGAAAGCTCCCGGTCAGCCAGACGTTCGTTCAGCTCACTAAGCAGCAGATCGATGATTCGTGTGATATTGCCCTTGGTCAGCGGTTTAAAGAGAATGGTTTCGTCCAGACGGTTCAGGAACTCCGGACGGAAATGAGCACGCAGGTCGTTCATAACCAGATTCTGGGCCTCCGGCTTGATATTGCCGTTTTCGTCAATACCGTCCAGCAGATAGGAGGAGCCGATATTGGAGGTCATAATCAGAATCGTGTTCTTGAAGTCCACGGTTCTTCCCTGGGAATCAGTGATACGTCCGTCGTCCAGTACCTGTAAGAGTACGTTGAATACGTCCGGATGGGCTTTTTCAATCTCGTCAAACAGGACAACCGAATAGGGCTTTCTCCGTACAGCCTCGGTCAGCTGACCGCCTTCGTCGTAGCCTACATATCCGGGAGGAGCTCCGATGAGACGGGACACGGAATATTTCTCCATGTACTCACTCATATCGATCCGCACCATGTTGGACTCATCGTCGAACAGGCTGGCTGCCAGCGCCTTGGCAAGCTCCGTCTTACCTACACCGGTGGGTCCCAGGAACAGGAACGAACCGATGGGCTTGGTCGGATCCTTGATACCGGCCTTAGAACGGATAATCGCCTCGGATACCAGCGTGACCGCCTCGTCCTGGCCGATGACACGCTTATGCAACTCGTCGTCCAGGTGCAGGGTCTTATTCCGCTCGCTCTCGGTCAGCTTGGCTACCGGAATACCGGTCCAGCGGGAAACGATACGGGAGATTTCGTCCTCCGTTACGGATTCGTGAACCAGTGACAGATCCTTTTGGCTGATCTTTTCTTCTTCCTCAGAAAGCTCCTTTTGCAGGGCAGGCAGCCTGCCGTACTGTAATTCGGCGGCCTTATTCAGGTCATAATTCTGCTGCGCCGTCTGAATCTGCTTATTGATATCCTCAATCTCCTCACGGAGCTTCTGCAGACGCTCTACGGAATTTTTCTCATTGTCCCACTGGGCCTTCTGGCTGTTGAACTGATCACGCAGCTCCGCAAGCTCTTTCTGTAAGTGCTCCAGGCGTTCCTGGCTTAAGTGGTCGGTCTCCTTTTTCAGAGCTGCCTCCTCAATCTCCAGCTGCATAATCTTACGTCGCAGCTCGTCAAGCTCGGTCGGCATGGAATCCAGCTCCGTCTTAATCAGAGCACAGGCCTCGTCCACCAGGTCAATGGCCTTGTCCGGCAGGAAACGGTCGGAGATATAACGGTTGGAGAGGGTAGCGGCTGCCACCAGGGCGGCGTCGGTAATCTTCACACCATGGAATACCTCGTAGCGCTCCTTTAAGCCACGCAGAATGGAAATGGTATCCTCTACGGTGGGCTCATCTACCATAACCGGCTGGAAACGACGCTCCAGGGCCGGATCCTTTTCAATGTACTGACGATACTCGTCCAGGGTGGTAGCTCCGATACAGTGGAGCTCGCCTCTGGCCAGCATGGGTTTGAGCATATTGCCGGCGTCCATGGCTCCGTCTGTCTTACCTGCGCCTACAATCAGGTGCAGCTCGTCGATAAAGAGGATAATTTTGCCCTCGCTTTTCCGTACTTCCTCCAGAACAGCCTTCAGACGTTCCTCAAACTCGCCGCGGTACTTGGCTCCGGCTACCAGAGCGCCCATATCCAGGGAAAATACCTTTTTGTCCTTCAGACCCTCTGGTACGTCGCCCCGCACGATACGCTGTGCCAGACCCTCTACAACGGCGGTCTTGCCGACGCCGGGTTCACCGATGAGCACCGGGTTATTCTTGGTCTTACGGGACAGGATACGGATCACATTCCGGATCTCCGCGTCACGGCCGATGACCGGATCCAGCTTCTGATCCCGGGCTTTTTCCACCAGGTCAGAACCATATTTGCTTAAAGTATCATAGGTAGCTTCCGGATTATCGCTGGTCACCCGCTGGTTGCCCCGCACAGAGGACAGCGCCTGCAGGAAACGATCCTTGGTAATGCCGTACTCCCGGAACAGCTCCTTCATGGAAGGGCTGGGATCATTTAACATGGCCAGAAACAGGTGCTCTACGGAAACGTATTCGTCACCCATCTGTTTAGCCACATCTTCGGCGCTGATCAGTACCTTATTCAAATACTGTCCCACGTAGGGCTGTCCGCCGGAGACCTTGACTCTCTTATTTAAGGTCTGTTCCACACCGTTCAGAAACAGGTTCTGGTCGATGCCCATCTTAGCGACAAGCTTCAGGATCAGACTGTCCTCCTGCCGGAGCAGACTCATCAGAAGATGTTCCTGTTCAATCTCCTGATTGCCGTATTCGTAAGCCAGCTTTTCCAGGTCGTTTACAGCTTGAATGGATTTCTGTGTAAATTTGCTGATGTTCATAAATCTGACTCCCCTTTCTTTATAATAGGTAAAGAAATTGTTTTCTAAGTTTTTTATATAAAAAAGAAAGTCCCGGCATCAAATATACATACAGATATCTGATACAGGGCCTTTTTCTTTTTCTGTACCCATTTATAGCACCGTCCGAAGAAAAGGTCAAGTACTTTTTTGAAAATAATTTATAAAAAATCTATAAAGTGTCAGACTACTTATATAGAAAGGAAGAAAAAAATTCTTGCAAAAAAAGATTTCTAAAAAAACTATAAACCCGCTTGACAAACCCCAAGGGGAGTGCTATCTTAATGTTAGCACTCAAGAGGGCCGAGTGCTAATAGGTAAAAACAAAGAGGTGAATGAAATGGAGCTGGACGAAAGAAAACAGAAGATACTGCAAGCCATCATCCGGAACTACATGGAGACCGGCGAGCCGGTAGGTTCCAGAACCATTTCCAAATACTCAGATATAAATCTAAGTTCCGCCACCATACGGAACGAAATGTCAGACCTGGAAGAGATGGGCTACATCGTACAGCCCCATACCTCGGCAGGACGAATTCCTTCCGATAAGGGCTACCGCTTATACGTAGACCATATCATGGAAGAAAAAAACCACGAAGTACAGGAGCTCAAGGATCTGATGATAGAGCGGACCGACAAAATGGAGCAGGTATTGAAGCAGGTCGTGAAGGTCCTGGCTGCCAATACCAATTATGCCACCATGGTATCGGCGCCCACCTATCACAGGAACAAGCTGAAATTTATCCAGCTCTCCAAGGTCACAGCCACTCAGATTCTGGCGGTGATTATGATAGAAGGCAACATCGTCCGCAACAAGGTGATTGACGTGACGGAGGAGCTTGACCAGGAAACGGTGCTGAAGCTGAATATCCTGCTGAACAGTGTACTGAATGGCTTATCCATAGAAGAAATCAATCTGGCCATGATACAGAACCTGAAGGAGGAGGCGGGCATTTACAGCGAGCTGGTGGGAAGCGTCATTGACGCGGTGGCAGAGGTTATCCACTCGGAGGACGAGGTTGAGATATATACCTCCGGAGCGACCAACATCTTCCGGTATCCGGAGCTATCCGATAACGGAAAGGCCAGTGAACTGATAAACGCCTTTGAGGAAAAACAGCAGTTGACCGATCTGGTGACACAGACACTGGAAAATGAAGACCACAAGGGCATTCAGGTGTACATCGGGCAGGAGACGCCGATTCAGTCCATGAAGGACTGCAGCGTGGTGACAGCCACCTATGAGTTGGGCGAGGGTCTGCAGGGAACCATCGGAATCATCGGTCCCAAGCGGATGGATTACGAAAACGTATTGAAGACGCTGAAGACCCTGACCGAGCAGCTGGATGAAATCTATAATAAGAATAAGGAATAAAGAAAGGGGCCGACACCCGTGGAACAGGAAATGAAGAAAGAAGAGCTTCAGAATGAGGAAGCGAAGGAAGAAGAAACTGTAAAAGCAGAAGAAGCTTCCGAAGAACAAGAAAGCACCGGCGGTGAGAAACCGGAAGAAACAGAATCCGGAGAGGAGTCCGAGATGCTGAAGAAGAAAAAGAAAAAAGACAAGATGGAAGAGAAGATCGAAGAGCTGGAGGATCGTGTCAAGCGCCAGATGGCAGAATTCGATAACTTCCGGAAGAGAACCGAGAAGGAAAAGTCCCATATGTATGAAGTGGGAGCCAGAGATGTGATTGAGAAAATCCTTCCGGTGGTAGACAACTTTGAACGCGGTCTTGCATCTGTACCCGAGGATCAGAAGGAAAATCCGGTCATCGTAGGTATGGATAAGATATACAACCAGCTGATGACTACACTGACGGATCTGGGTGTTGAACCCATTGAAGCGGTGGGTGAGGAATTCGACCCGAATTACCACAACGCAGTGATGCATGTGGAGGACGAGGAGTTGGGTGAAAATGTAGTAGCCGAGGAATTCTTGAAGGGTTATATGTACAAGGATACCGTTATCCGTCACAGCATGGTAAAAGTAGCGAACTAAGAAATTAACATTTTACAATCAGAATAAATTGAGGAGGTCTCTATTATGAGCAAGATTATTGGTATCGACTTAGGAACAACAAACAGCTGCGTAGCAGTTATGGAGGGCGGAAAGCCCGTAGTAGTAGCAAATACAGAGGGAGCAAGAACCACACCGTCTGTAGTAGCATTTACAAAGACAGGCGAGAGACTGGTAGGCGAGCCGGCAAAGCGTCAGGCAGTTACCAACTCCGAGAAAACCATTTCCTCTATTAAGAGAGAGATGGGTACCAACTACAAGGTAGACATTGACGGAAAGCAGTATACTCCGCAGGAGATTTCCGCTATGATTCTGCAGAAGTTGAAAGCAGACGCAGAGAACTATCTGGGCGAGAAGGTTACCGAGGCAGTTATTACCGTACCGGCATACTTCAACGACGCACAGAGACAGGCAACCAAGGACGCAGGTAAGATTGCGGGTCTGGACGTAAAGCGTATCATCAATGAGCCGACCGCAGCAGCGCTGGCATACGGCCTGGACAATGAGAAAGAGCAGAAGATCATGGTATACGACCTGGGCGGCGGTACCTTTGATGTATCTATCATCGAGATCGGTGACGGCGTTATCGAGGTTCTGGCTACCGCAGGCGACAACCGTTTGGGCGGCGACGACTTCGATAAGAAGATTGTAGATTACATGCTTGCAGAGTTCAAGCGCACCGAGGGTGTAGACCTGTCCGGTGACAAGATGGCTATGCAGAGACTGAAAGAGGCCGCAGAGAAGGCGAAGAAGGAGCTTTCCAGCGCAACCACAACCAACATCAACCTTCCGTTCATCACAGCAACCGCTGAGGGACCGAAGCATTTCGATATGAACCTGACAAGAGCAAAATTCGACGAGCTGACCCATGATCTGGTAGAGCGTACCACAGGACCGGTTCAGGCAGCGCTGAAGGATGCAGGCATTACAGCTTCCGAGCTTGGTAAGGTACTGCTGGTAGGCGGTTCCACACGTATTCCGGCTGTACAGGATAAGGTAAAACAGCTGACCGGCCATGAGCCCAGCAAATCTCTGAATCCGGATGAGTGCGTAGCTATCGGTGCTTCCATTCAGGGTGGTAAGCTGGCAGGCGACGCAGGCGCAGGCGATATCCTTCTTCTGGATGTTACTCCGCTGTCTCTGTCCATCGAGACCATGGGCGGTATCGCAACCCGTCTGATTGAGCGTAACACAACCATCCCGACCAAGAAGAGCCAGATCTTCTCTACCGCAGCTGACAACCAGACAGCCGTAGATATCAACGTAGTACAGGGTGAGCGTCAGTTCGCGAAGGACAACAAGTCTCTCGGCCAGTTCCGTCTGGATGGAATCCCGCCCGCAAGACGTGGTGTTCCGCAGATTGAGGTTACCTTCGATATCGACGCAAACGGTATCGTAAATGTATCCGCAAAGGATCTGGGTACCGGCAAGGAGCAGCATATCACCATTACCGCAGGCTCCAATATGTCTGACAGCGACATCGACAAGGCAGTGAAGGAAGCTGCTGAGTTCGAGGCTCAGGATAAGAAGCGTAAGGAAGCCATTGACGCGAGAAACGACGCGGACTCCATGGTATTCCAGACCGAGAAGGCACTGGAAGAGGTTGGCGCACAGGTTGATCCGGCCGACAAGTCCGCAGTAGAGGCAGAGCTTACTTCCCTGAAGGCAGTTCTGGAGAGAACCAAGGATCAGACTGATATTTCTGACGCAGACTTAGATGAGCTGAAGAATGGCAAGGAAAAGCTGATGAACGCGGCACAGAAGGTATTTGCAAAGGTATATGAGCAGGCACAGGCAGCACAGGGTGCGGCAGGCCAGGCAGGCCCGGATATGGGCGCAGGTACCGGTGCCGGAGCAGGTGCTTCTGACGACGTGGTAGACGGCGATTACAGAGAGGTCTAAGCCGTAAGAACAGGTCTTGACACGGAAAATGATGTGCGTTATATTTTACAACAGACCTGTTTCCAAATAAACAGATAAACACAGATGTCCAAGGAGGGCAGCAGATTCCGGCTGCTTTCCTTGGATTTTGCGCAGAAAAATCAGAAAAAGGAAGATAGAAGAGATGGCAGAGCAGAAAAGAGATTACTACGAGGTTCTGGGCGTAGATAAGAACGCCGATGACGCGACCATTAAAAAAGCATACCGTCAGCTGGCGAAAAAATACCACCCGGATATGAACCCCGGCGACAAAGAAGCAGAAGTGAAATTCAAAGAGGCTTCCGAGGCTTATGCAGTTTTAAGTGATCCGGATAAGAGACGCCAGTATGATCAGTTTGGCCATGCGGCCTTTGAGGGAGGCGCAGGCGGCGGTGCAGGCGGCTTCGGCGGTTTTGATTTCAACGGAGCGGATATGGGAGATATCTTCGGGGATATCTTTGGTGATCTCTTTGGAGGCGGCCGCGGCAGACGCGCCAACAACGGGCCTATGCAGGGGGCAAACCTTCGCACCCAGGTGCGCGTCACCTTTGAGGAAGCAGTTTTCGGCTGTGAGAAGGAGATTGAGCTGACCTTGAAGGATGAGTGTACCAGCTGTCACGGAACCGGAGCGAAGCCGGGTACCTCGCCGGTTACCTGTCCGAAATGCGGCGGCAAGGGCCAGGTGGTTTACACCCAGCAGTCCATGTTCGGAATGGTGCAGAATGTACGTCCCTGTCCGGATTGTAACGGAACAGGAAAAATCATCAAGGAAAAGTGCCCGGACTGCTACGGAACCGGTTACATTGCCAGCAAGAAGAAGATTTCCGTATCGATACCGGCCGGTATCGATAACGGACAGAGCATCCGCCTGAGAGGAAGGGGAGAACCGGGCGTCAACGGCGGCCCCAGAGGCGATCTGCTGGTAGAAGTAATCGTGGCGCGCCACCCGATTTTCCAGCGTCAGGACATGAATATCTATTCCACAGCCCCCATTAGCTTTGCAACGGCGGCTCTGGGCGGAACGGTACGGATCAAGACCGTGGACGGCGAAGTGGAATACGATGTGAAGGCCGGTACCCAGACGGATACCAGAGTGCGTCTGAAGGGTAAGGGCGTTCCGTCCCTGCGGAATAAGAGCACCCGCGGCGACCACTATGTAACGCTGGTGGTTCAGGTGCCGACGGATCTGAGTAAGGATGCAAAAGAGGCGCTGCGCGCTTATGATGATATTGTAAATGGTAAAAATCCGGAGAAGCCGGGAAAAGGGAAAAAGGGCTTTTTCGATAAAATGAAGGAAGCACTGGACGAGTAGGGTACGGTCCGCTGCGCAAAAACGGGGCTGCAAAAGAATGCGGCCCCATTTTTTGCGCTTACGCACAGTTGAATTCACTTACATCCGGTTGATAAAGGCGTCTACGGACCGGACCTGCCGGGCCAGGGAAAACCAGCGGTTCAGTTGCAGGGCGTTTTGCTGCCCAAGAATCTGCTCCCGGATGCGCAGGGGCACCTGTCCGTAATCTGACAGGGTTTCCAGAATACATTCCGCCTTCCCCTCTGCAATTCCGTAGGAATGCGCCTTATCATAGATGAGGGAGTAATAGTCCTCTGTCATTCCGGAATTCCTCCTTCCATTGATGATGTACAGCATTCATTTCAGACTTTGTATGCTGCGTGTTATTGTCACAATAACATACAAATCAATACAAATCAAGGAAAATATTGGAAAAAATAAAAGAAACAGAAAGAGTCAGAAGAAAGGGCATACAGCTTTTTAAAAGTCCCGTGACATTGTACAACAAAAATACACAGAAACCGCAAATGTACATCAAAAAATACAACATTCAAATAGACAATCCGGAGCCGATATGTTACAATCAACTATGTATGAAGATATCAAAAATGCCTTGCCAGGGCTGAAAAAATAAGGAGGAAATATCAATGGCTAGAAAAATGAAGACCATGGATGGAAACCATGCAGCAGCTCATGTATCTTATGCATATTCTGATGTTGCAGCTATCTATCCGATTACACCGTCATCTGTTATGGCAGAAGCTACCGACGAGTGGGCTACACAGGGAAGAACCAACATCTTCGGACAGACCGTACAGGTTACCGAGATGCAGTCTGAGGCTGGAGCAGCAGGCGCTGTTCACGGATCTCTGGCAGCAGGTGCTCTGACCACTACCTTCACAGCATCCCAGGGACTTCTTCTGATGATCCCGAACCTTTATAAAGTAGCAGGCGAGCAGCTTCCGGGCGTATTCAACGTATCCGCACGTGCGCTTGCAAGCCACGCACTGTCTATCTTCGGAGATCATTCCGACGTATATGCCTGTCGTCAGACCGGTGTTGCAATGCTTTGCGAGTCCAGCGTACAGGAAGTTATGGACCTGACTCCGGTTGCACACTGCGCAGCTATCAAGGGTAAGATTCCGTTCATCAACTTCTTCGACGGTTTCCGTACATCTCATGAGATCCAGAAGATCGAGACATGGGATTACGAGGATCTGAAGGATATGGTTGACATGGATGCCATCGACGCGTTCAGAAAGAATGCCCTGAACCCGAACCATCCCTGCCAGAGAGGTTCTGCACAGAACCCGGATATCTTCTTCCAGGCAAGAGAGGCATGTAACCCCTACTACGATGCTATGCCGGCTATCGTGCAGGAGTACATGGATAAAGTAAATGAGAAGATCGGAACAGACTACAAGCTGTTCAACTACTACGGAGCAGCAGACGCAGAGCACGTTATCGTAGCTATGGGTTCTGTATGCGATACCATCGAAGAGACCATCGACTATCTGGTAGCAGCAGGCGAGAAGGTCGGCGTTGTAAAGGTACGTCTGTACCGTCCGTTCAGCGCAGAGGCACTGGTAGCAGCTATTCCGGAGAGCGTAAAGAAGATTACCGTTCTTGACAGAACCAAGGAGCCGGGAGCTCTTGGCGAGCCGCTGTACCTGGATGTAGTAGCAGCTCTGAAGGGAACCAAGTTCAACGATACACCGGTATTCACAGGCCGTTACGGACTGGGATCCAAGGATACCACACCGGCACAGATTGTTGCTGTATACAAGAATGATAGCAAGCAGAAGTTCACCATCGGTATTGTAGATGATGTTACCGGACTTTCTCTTGAGACAGGCGCTCCGCTGGTAACGACTCCGGCAGGAACCATCAACTGCAAGTTCTGGGGACTGGGCGCAGACGGTACCGTAGGCGCTAACAAGAACTCCATCAAGATCATCGGCGACAATACAGATATGTACGCACAGGCTTACTTCGATTATGACTCCAAGAAGTCCGGCGGTGTTACTATGTCTCACCTCCGTTTCGGTAAGAGCCCGATTAAGTCTACCTACCTGATTCACAAGGCAAACTTCGTAGCATGCCATAACCCGTCCTATGTACGTAAGTACAACATGGTACAGGAGCTGGTAGACGGCGGTACCTTCCTGCTGAACTGCCCGTGGGATATGGAAGGCATCGAGAAGCATCTGCCGGGACAGGTTAAGAGCTTCATCGCTAACCACAACATCAAGTTCTATGTGATCGACGGTATCAAGATTGGTAAGGAGATCGGACTGGGCGGACGTATCAACACCGTTCTGCAGTCTGCATTCTTCAAGCTGGCGAACATCATTCCGGAGGAGCAGGCTATCGAGCTGATGAAGGCTGCTGCAAAGGCTACCTATGGCAGAAAGGGTGACGCCATCGTTCAGATGAACTACGACGCTATCGACGCAGGCGCTAAGCAGGTTGTTGAGATTACCGTTCCGGAGAGCTGGAAGAACGCAGCTGACGAGGGACTGGACTTCACACATGCAGAGAACGGCCGTGGCGACGTTGTAAACTTTGTAAATGATATTCAGGCAAAGGTTAACGCACAGGAGGGTAACTCTCTTCCGGTATCCGCATTCAAGGATTACGTAGACGGTACAACCCCGAGCGGTTCCTCTGCTTACGAGAAGCGTGGTATCGCAGTAGATATCCCGGTATGGAATGCGGAGAACTGTATCCAGTGTAACCGTTGTTCCTATGTCTGCCCGCATGCAGTTATCCGTCCGGTAGCCCTGACAGAGGCTGAGGCAGCTGCTGCTCCGGAAGGAATGAAGATGGTTCCGATGACCGGTATGGCAGATTACAAGTTCTCTATGGTAGTATCCGCACTTGACTGTACAGGCTGCGGTTCCTGTGTAAATGTCTGCCCGGGCAAGAAGGGTGCTAAGGCACTTGCAATGGAGAACATGGAGGCAAATGCTGCAGAGCAGAAGAACTTTGATTACGCAGTTACTCTGCCGGAGAAGACAGATGTTATCGCGAAGTTTAAAGAGGCTACTGTAAAGGGAAGCCAGTTCAAGACTCCGCTGCTCGAGTTCTCAGGCGCATGCGCAGGCTGCGGCGAGACTCCGTACGCAAAGCTGATCACACAGCTGTTCGGCGACAGAATGTACATCGCAAACGCAACAGGATGCTCCTCTATCTGGGGTAACTCCTCACCGTCCACACCGTACACCGTAAACCAGAAGGGTCAGGGTCCTGCATGGTCCAACTCTCTGTTCGAGGATGCTGCTGAGTTCGGTTATGGTATGAGCCTGGCTCAGAACGCTGTCAGAGGCGGACTGAAGGCTAAGGTTGAGGCTCTCATGGAGACAGCAAACGATGACGTGAAGGCTGCTGCTCAGGAGTGGCTGGATACCTACGGCGTAGGCGCAACCAACGGAACTGCTACAGACAAGCTGGTAGCTGCTCTGGAGGCATGCGGATGTGACGCAGCTCAGGAGATCCTGAAGGATAAGGACTTCCTGGCTAAGAAGTCTCAGTGGATCTTCGGTGGTGACGGCTGGGCATACGATATCGGCTTCGGCGGTGTTGACCATGTACTTGCAAGCGGCAAGGATATCAACATCATGGTATTCGATACCGAGGTTTACTCCAATACAGGCGGACAGGCATCCAAGTCTACTCAGACCGGTGCTATCGCACAGTTCGCAGCAGGCGGTAAGGATGTTAAGAAGAAAGATATGGCTTCCATCGCTATGAGCTACGGCTATGTATATGTTGCTTCTATCGCTATGGGTGCTGATTACAACCAGTGTGTAAAGGCAATCGCAGAGGCAGAGGCATATCCGGGACCGTCCCTGATCATCGCTTACGCTCCGTGTATCAACCATGGTATCAAGAAGGGCATGAGCAAGGCTCAGACAGAGGAAGAGCTGGCTGTTAAGGCTGGTTACTGGCACTGCTTCCGCTTCAACCCGGCAGCTCCGGCTGAGGGCAAGAGCGCGTTCACTCTGGACAGCAAGGAGCCGACAGGCGACTACAAGGAGTTCCTGAACGGAGAGGTTCGTTACAACTCCCTGATGCGTGCTAACCCGGAGAGAGCAGAGAAGCTGTTCGCTGAGGCTGAGGAGAACGCTAAGGCAAGATACGAGTATCTGAAGAGCCTGGGCGAGCTGTACGCTCCGAAGAAGACAGAGGAGTAATCCTTTCGTCGACATGCCAAAAAGCATAACGGGATAAATAAGAATCCGGCAGAGATACGGGAAACCGTATTTCTGCCGGATTTTTTATTACAGACACAAAAGAAAACACCACCTCTCAGGAATGAAGGGGAGAGGTTGTGAATAGGTGAAACCTATTTTGTGAAAATGACGATTAAAGAATTTTATAAAATGAATAAGCTCTGTCAAAATGTATAGATTATCGTTTCTAAACAACAAACAATATGCATAGTGCACAAAAAAACAAGAACTTTTGGGTGCGTGGGGAGCATTGACATGAAAAGACTGCAGTGCTATATTAAGGGGGCAAGAGTTGAATGCTCTTTTCGAAATCTTGAATATATTTCGAAATAAATGAGACATAACAGGAGGTACAGTAATGACGAATGACAAAAATGTGTTAGGTACAGCAGAATCCACGGAAGTTTTCAACGACTATGAATTTAGTCCGGTTCCTGATGACAAGAAAAATACGTGGAAATCACAGGTGTTTGTGTGGCTGGGCGTTGGTTTCTGCCTGACGGCGTTTACACTGGGCGGACAGATTGCTCTGGGTCTGGGCTTCTGGCCTACGGTGGCAGCTGTATTAATTGGTGGTGTGATTCTGACTATTATTGGAGCGCTTTGCGGAGCTATCGGAATAAAGAGCGGTCTTTCTTCTACGGTCTCTTCCCGTTTCACCTTTGGAAAATATGGCGCAATGGTATTCGGAATTATTGTTGCACTGTGTAATATGGGATGGTTTGGTTATCAGTGTACTTTTTTCGGAAGCAGCATTTCCAGTGTGTTCAGATTAGCGGCAGGAGTGGAAGTAAATACCACGTTCTGCATTATCGTAGGCGGAATCCTGATGATGATTACCGCGATTGTCGGATACAAAGGAATTAAAATGCTTTCCCAGATAGGTGTTCCTCTTCTGTTTGCACTGATTCTGTTCGGTGTGGTCAAGACCTTTGTAATGGTTCCGGCAGGAGAGATTCTGAGTGCTGCTCCGACAACCAAGATGTCCTTCGCTACGGCTGTTTCGCTGATGGTCGGCAGCTTCATCGTAGGTGTATCGATTGTACAGGACTTTACCAGATATTCCAAAACAGTGAAGGATTCAAGCATTGGTGTGACACTGGGATTTACGTTGGGATATCCGGTTGTTGTTATCTGTGGCGCAATCTTTGCCTGTGCGTTTCAGACCAATGATATTACAGACATTATGATTAACATTCTTGGCTTTGGCTATGTTGCGGCGCTTATCATTATCATTGCCACATGGACAACCAACGATAATAACCTGTATCAGTCAACTCTTGGTCTGACCAATACGTTTCATGGCCTTCTGAAGCTGCCCCGTTGGATTGTTACAGCTCTCTGCGGTATCTTCGCAACCATTCTGGGAGCTCTGGGAATGATTGACTGGCTGGTTCCCTTCCTGAATCTGCTCTGCGTATTGATTCCGCCGATTTCAGGCGCTATGCTGGCTGACTTTTATATCCTGAAGAATGCGGATAAGTACAGTTATGAGAAAATGAACGAGATTCCGGATTTCAAGGTTGATACAGGAATTGGCGCAATTGCCGGCTGCCTGGTTGGTCTCTGTATGAATGAGGCTCCGGTTGGCTTCGGCGTACCCTTTATGGTGAAGCTGTCCAATGTGGTTCCGACGGCGCTTGTGGCAATGTTTGTTTCTGTAGTGGTAGTGGTATTGATCGGCAAGATCGGAAAGGGAAAAGCATGAGTAGAAATGTAACAGTGGGACTTGTCCAGATGGACTGTGAGCTGATGAATAAAAAGGCGAATCTGGAGAAGATGCTGGACTATGTGAAAGAGGCAGCGGAGAAAAAAGTAGATTTGATCTGTTTCCCGGAGTTGTGTTCCACAGGCTATAGCCCGGAGCTGATAGGAGAAAAGTATCTGGATATGGCTGAAGAACCGGAAGGAGAAACCTTCCAGCTTCTGAGTGCCAAGGCAAAAGAATATGGAATGTATATTGCGGCTCCTATTGTGTTGAAAAGTGACATGCCGGGAGTTCTGTACAATGGAATGATTGTAATCAGTAAAGACGGCTCCCTGATGGGAACCTACAATAAAACACATCTCTGGGCAGGAGAGCGCTTCTGGTTCCGTGCGGGAAGCGAGTATCCGGTGTTCGACATGGACTTTGGAAAAGTCGGATTTATGATTTGCTACGATGGAGGTTTTCCGGAGGTTTCCAGAATCCTTACGTTAAAGGGCGCAGAACTGATTCTCTGTCCCAGTGCTTTCCCCATCAGGGATAAGGATATGTGGGATATCTATTTTGCTACCAGATCCCTGGAAAATGGCTGTTTTGTAGGCGGACTTAACCGCGTTGGACTGGAAGGCGAGGATAAGACCGGAGAAATGTTCGGAAATAACAAAATTTATAATCCGAGAGGAAAACTTGTGGCAGAGGCCCCGGTAAATGAAGAGGCATTGCTGGTAGCTACCTTTGATTTGGAGGATGTGGCGAGATATCGTGAAAATGAAGTAGTGTATTTACGGGATCGTCGTCCGGAAACCTATGAGCTCCTGTCAAAATTATACTAAGAAAAAATAATAATGCGATCGGGTCGTCAAAAGCCCGGTCGCATTTTGCGTAACAGGAAATAGTGAAAACATTCCCACATCAATTATTACATTGACCTGACCACACTGAAGGCGCGCCAGAATGAAGCCCAGGCGGCAGCGAGGCTGCTGGCTACAGCCACCACCGGAAAAACCCTGAATCAGAGTATCGAGTGTATCGAGTATTACGGCGGCAAAATCAGCGCCATCAACGCGATTTTCAGCGCGGTAGATAAGGCACATTCCATTCCGGTCAACGCCATTTTTACACGGAAGGATATGCCGGATTATCAGACCTACAGCTTCCGTGACTGCCCCCTGTGCCAGAAGCAGGAGAAGGTAGATGCCATAGTCAATACCTTCGGTTACAGCAGACTTTAAAGAAGATAAAAAACCGATGTGCAGATTTTCTGCCATCGGTTTTTTTAAAACTATCATGTTGAGTTTGTAATATTTTCAACTAAAAACCAAGAAAAACTACTATAAAAACCAAGAAAAACATGGTATAATAAATTCAAATGAGATAAAATAGAATAAAACAGGAAAAAATTTACAGAGGGAGGAGAAAAAATGCTTGCAATCGAACGCAAAAATGAAATCCTTGCAATTCTTCAGAAGGAACAGCGGGTTCTCGTTTCCGAATTGAGCAAACACTATGATGTGACAGACGAGACCATTCGCCGGGATCTGGAAAAGCTGGAAAGCGAGGGCTTCGTAAAGAGAACTTACGGAGGAGCCGTCCTGAATAAGAATAAAAATGTGGATATGCCCCTGCGGATCCGGGAGAAAACCAACCGGGACGAAAAACAGGTGATTGCCGGACTGGTGGCAGGCCTGGTGGAGGAAGGCGATCGGATTATGTTGGATGCGTCGTCCACCTCCCTGATGATTGCCAAGGAACTGAAGGAAATGAAGAAGCTTACGGTTATTACCAACTCCGTGGAAGTACTGATTGAGCTGGCCGGTCACGAGGGCATCCAGGTAATTTCCACCGGAGGCAATTTAAATGAAAGCTCCCTTTCCCTGGTGGGAAATGCGGCCCAGAAGGTTCTGAACGGCTATCATGTGGACAAAGCGATCTTTTCCTGCAAGGGAATCGATATGAAGGAGGGCATGACAGACTCCAACGAGCTGGACAGCGATATCAAGATTGCCATGTACGGCTGCGCTGACACGGCGATTCTGGCTGTGGACAGCAGTAAGTTTGACCGGGTTTCCTTTGTGAAATCCATGATGCTGAAAAAAGGGGATGTGATTGTGACCGACCGGAAGCCGTCAGGGGAATGGCTGGCGTTTCTGGAGGAACAGGGGGTTCGTCTGGTCACACAGGGATAAAACACATAAAAAGAAGGGAAGGAATTACTTATGGGAGAGAAAATTTATAACCTGGCCTTTGATTTTGGAGCATCCAGCGGACGTATGGTGCTCTGCAAGCTGGAGGACGGAAAGCTCACGCTGGAGGAGCTGCATCGTTTTCCGAATCATGAGGTACGTGTAGGGGGACATATTTACTGGGATCTGTTCGGTCTCTACCATGAACTGAAGCAGGGCCTGAAAAAAGCGGCGGCTAAGAAGGTGCCGATTCAGTCTCTGGCGATTGATACCTGGGGCGTGGACTACGGCCTTTTTGACAAGGACGGAAACCTCATCGGCAACCCGGTGAATTACCGGGATTCCCGTACGGACGGCGTCATTGACGAGATCGGGAAGATTATTCCGTTGGAGGAGCTTTACAACCGTACCGGAATTGAGTTTATGTATTTCAATTCCATCTTCCAGTTATATGCGGAGAAGAAGATGCGTCCGGTGATTCTGGACAACGCAAAGCGGATTCTCTTTATGCCGGAGCTGTTTGGTTATTTCCTGACCGGTATCATGTATACAGAGTATACCTTCGCAAGCACTTCCCAGCTTCTGGATGCCAGAAAGCGGGAGTGGGATTATGATTTGATTGAAAAGCTGGGGCTGAACAAAGAAATGTTTGGCGACATCGTAATGCCCGGCACTATCATCGGCGGACTGCTTCCGGAAGTGGAGGAGGAGACCGGTCTTAAGGATGTGAAGGTCATTGCGGTAGGCAGCCATGATACGGCGTCCGCAGTAGCGGGCGCGCCTCTGGAGTCCGACGACGCGGCCTTCTTAAGCTGTGGTACCTGGTCCCTGCTTGGTATGGTTCTGGATGAGCCGATTTTAAATGAAGCTTCCTATAAATATAACTACACCAACGAGGGCAGCATCGATGGCAAGATTCAGTTCCTGAAGAATATCAATGGTCTGTGGATTATGCAGAATCTGCGCCGGAACTGGTGCGAGTTCGAGGGAGAGGTAGGCTTCCCGGATATTATCCGTGAGGCGCGGGCAGCCAAGCGTCAGGACTTCAGTATCAATCCGAAGGATCCGCGGTTTACAGCGCCGCTGAATATGATGAAGGAGATCGTCGGTTACTGTGAGGAGACCGGACAGGGAACCCCGGAGGGACTGGGCGAAATGGCCATGGCTATCTACAACGGCCTGACCGAGGAGTACCGCAAGTCTGTCAAGTATATGGAGGAGATCACCGGAAAGACCGTTTCCTGTATCAACATGGTGGGCGGCGGCATCCAGGATCAGCTTCTCTGCGAGCTGACCGCGAAGAAAACAGGCAAGCGCGTTATGGCGGGACCGGTAGAAGGATCGGTTCTGGGCAACAGCATTGTACAGCTGGTGGCCATGGGAGAAATCAAGGATGTGCAGGCGGGACGTCAGATTATCCGGGATTCCTTTGAGGTGAAGATTTACGAGCCTTAATTTGGCTTTAATTTACCGGTTACGGTGAAAAAAGTATTGACAGAACACCGATTAGCCACTATAATCTTATGTGTGCAAGGATACCTTTGCAAATCAAAGGTAAAATACCCAGACAGTTGTCTCATGCACAATACACAACTGGAGGGAGGTTAGGTGTGAAACTATGTCAAATGTAATCGTAAAAGAGAACGAGACTTTAGATAGCGCTCTGCGTCGTTTTAAAAGAAACTGTGCAAAGGCAGGCATTCAGCAGGAAATTCGTAAGAGAGAGCATTACGAGAAGCCCAGCGTAAGACGTAAGAAAAAATCTGAAGCGGCTAGAAAGCGTAAATACAACTAATTGTGCATGAAATTCCTCGACGTAAGTCGGGGAATTTTTTCTCTAACAGGGGAAATTACACACAAGTGTGTAAAATGTATCATTATCCGAAAGCAGTCAAAAAGAGGCGTTTTCCAATGCGTCAAAATGCCGAAAGTATAGAAATTTATACATAAATTTGTAGAAAATGCCAACGGAAATAGATACAATTTAGGTGGATTTTGCTATAGCTTTTCCCCAGAAAAGAGTATAGTATAATCGTGATTCAAAGACTATGACGAGACAGGAGGGATTTGCATGGAGCAGATGGAAGCAGTGCTGGGCAGGCTTTCTGAGATCGAGAGCGCGGCGGTAGCGCTGGAGAAGAAGGCTGCAGAGCAGAAGAAGCAGATCGCGGCTGAGTATGAGGCGAAGACACAGGCCTTTGATAAGGAGATTGACGCGCAGACCCAGGAAAAGCTGAAGACATTGAATGAGAAGCTGAACCTTTCGGCGGAGAACGAGCTTTTGAAAATGAAGCAGGAGACGGACCGGGTGCTGGCAGACATGGAGGCGGAGTACAACCAGAACCATGAGAAGCTGGCGACTGCGATTTTCAATAAGATGATAGGAGAATAGGCATGGGCGAGCTGATGAAATACAGTGCCGTTGCCACAAAGATACGGGCCATGGACAGCAGGCTTCTGACGCATTCTGATTTTGAGAAGCTGGCAGCTATGGAGAGTGTTCCGCAGGCGGTGGCCTATTTGAAAAAGATTCCGGCCTATGGAGCCTTGTTTAGGGGATATGACGAGACAGAGCTTCACCGGGGGCAGATTGAGAAATTGCTGGTCGGTACGCTTTACTATGATTTCTCTAAGATCTATCGTTTCTGTGATAAGGATCAGAAAAAGATTTTGAAGCTTTATTTCTGTAAATTTGAGATTGCGATTATCAAGCGGGCATTCCGAAGAGTGTTCAACCATGGGGATCGTACCGCAGAGGAGAAAGAGCTTCGGGGGATGATACAGCGTTACACGGATGTGCCGCTGGACAGGCTGGCTGAGGCGGAGACGGTTCCGGAGATTCTGGAAGCGCTGAAGGGCACGGATTACTATAAGGTGCTGGAGAAGCTGGATCATGCAGAAAACATGGGTCTCTTCGATTATGAAATGACGCTGGATCTGTATTATTTTTCCACCATATGGAAACAGAACAGCAAGCTGACCAAGGGGAAGACCCAGGCACTTCTGGCCAGAAGCCTGGGAAGTCAGATTGACCTGCTGAATATGATGTGGATTTACCGGGCAAAGAAATACTATCAGATGTCGGAGGCTTCCACCTACGCCCTTCTGATTCCGGTGACTTACAAGCTTCATGACAGCGATATCCGCGCTATGGTATCGGCGGCAGACAACAGGGCTTTGGAAGAAGCAATCCAGAAGACCTATTACGGCAGAAGGTTTCTAAAACTGGACAGCCAGGAGCTGGAGACGGTATATGACAGATTCCTGCGTAAGATTTACACGGAAGAAAAACGTGCCAATCCGTATTCTCTGGCGGTGATTACCGGCTACCTGTACGATAAGGAGCAGGAACTGGACAGGCTGACTACCGTTCTGGAAGGCGTCCGCTACGGACTTCCCGCCGCGGAAACCATGAGATATGTGGAACGGTCGAAGACTAAAAGCTAACAGTAAGAGGAGGTAGCAGCAAAGTGATTGTAAAGATGAAGTTCTTAAGCATCACAGGGCCGAGGAATGATATTGAGCGCATGGCCGGTCGGTATCTTTCCAAGTACGAGATCCAGCTGGAGCACGCCCTGACAGAGCTTAAGACAGTACAGAATCTGAGAGCCTACACGGACAAGAATCCTTACGAGGAAATCTTGCGTCAGGCGTCAGAATATCTCCCGGCAGATCTGCACACAGATCGGGAATTCCCCGATATGACAGTAGAGAAGGCGGAGCAGATTTTAAGGGACGCGGAAAAGAACCTGACCGATCTGAAGGATCAGAAGGCGGAGCTTACCGCGAAGCGGGAAAAATGCAAGGCTTCCATGGACAGCATTGAGCCTTTCCAGGGATTGGAGTTTGATGTCCACAGCCTGCTGAATTTCCATTATGAAAAGTACCGGTTCGGACGGATTTCCAAGGAGTACTTCGATAAGTTCGACCGCTACGTATACGATACACTGGATACGATTTTCTATAAATGCCGCAGCGATGAGGAGTATGTTTACGGAGTTTATTTTGTACCGGCTTCTCTGGCAGATAAGATTGACGCGGTGTATGCGTCCATGCATTTTGAGCACATCTTCATTCCGGACGAGTACGAGGGTACCGCAACCGAGGCGTATGAGGAGCTGAAAAAGGAACTGGCAGAGCTGGATAAGAAGCTTTCAGCCATGGATGATAAGATTTCTTCCGTGGTAGCAGACCGTATCGACGAACTGGCAGGGGCAAGCGCTTACCTGAAAAAGCGTTCCGCAAGCTTCGATATCCGGAAATTCGCGGCGCTGACCCGGGAGAAGGACAATGTGTTCTATATCCTCTGCGGATGGATGCCGGAAGATCAGGCCGACGCCTTCCAGAAAGAAATCGAGGAAGATGAGCAGACCTTCGTGGTGGTAGAGGATGACCATGACAACATCTTCAGTACACCGCCTACGAAGCTTCATAACCACAAGATTTTCCGTCCCTTTGAGATGTATGTAAAGATGTATGGCCTTCCGGCCTACAATGAGATGGATCCGACCATGTTCGTGGCCATCACCTATGCCTTTATCTTCGGTGCTATGTTCGGTGATGTGGGACAGGGCCTGGTACTGCTGCTGGGCGGCTTCTTCCTCTATAAGAAGAAAGGCATGGATCTGGCGGCGATTATCGGCAGCGCCGGTATCTTCTCCACTTTCTTCGGCTTTATGTACGGCAGCTTCTTCGGTTTCGAGGATGTGATTCCCGCACGCTGGCTGAAGCCCAAGGAAGCCATGATGACGCTTCCGGTGGTGGGACAGATGAACACCGTTTTTGTGGTAGCCATTGTATTCGGTATGTTCCTGATTCTGACGGCTATGATTCTGCATATTATCGTGGCAGTCCGGAATCATGATATCGAGGGCACCTGGTTCGATACCAACGGTGTGGCAGGTTTTATCTTCTACGGCTTCGTAGTAGCAAGCCTGATTCTCTTTATGAGCGGACACGCGCTTCCGGCTACTGTTATCATGGTGCTGGTTCTGGGACTTCCGCTTCTGGCTATGGCCTTCAAGGAGCCGCTGACCGCTTGGATGGAAAAGAAGAAAGCAGAGCTGGATGGCGGCATAGCCATGTATCTGGTGCTGACCTTCTTCGAGATGTTTGAGGTGCTCTTAAGCTTCTTCTCCAACACCCTGTCCTTTGTCCGTATCGGCGCGTTCGCAGTCAGCCACGCGGCTATGATGGAGGTTGTGCTGATGCTGGCGGGCTTCGAAAACGGAGCCACCGGAAACTGGCTGGTTATCGTACTGGGCAACACCTTTGTATGCGCCATGGAGGGCCTGATCGTAGGTATCCAGGTTCTGCGTCTGGAGTACTACGAGCTGTTCAGCCGTTTCTACAAGGGAACCGGACATGCGTTTAAGCCCTATAAGCTGAAAGAGAAATAAGAGATACAGAAGCAATAATTTAAATTTATATAAAATTATTACAAAAGGTATTAAAAGGAGGAAATTAAAATGTCTATGTTAGTGAAAGTATTACTGGTTACAGCTCTTGTATTAAGCATTATGGTTCCGTTCGGGGCATATTTCCTGGGACAGCCCTCCCGCAGTCGTTATAAGAGAAGCCTTGGATGCAACTGCTTCTTCTTCTTCGGTACTCTGGCTCTGGCAGCCGTTCTGGCATACGGCGGAGATGTACACGCAGCAGAGACCGCGGCAGAAACCGCAGCAGGCATGTCCACAGGTCTGGGATATATCGCAGCAGCGCTGGCTACCAGCCTTTCCGGTATCGGTTCCGGTATTGCCGTAGCGTCTTCCGCAAGCGCGGCGCTGGGCGCAATCAGCGAGGATCAGAGCATCTTCGGTAAGTCCATGATTTTCGTAGCAATGGCCGAAGGTATCGCTCTGTATGGTCTGATCATCTCCTTCATGATTCTTGGTAAGCTGTAAATCCCTGACCCGAAAGGCGGAATCCATATGAAGATGTATTTGATAAGCGACAATATCGATACCTGCACAGGCATGCGCCTGGCAGGCGTCGAGGGCGCCGTTGTCCACGAAAAAGAGGAGCTGAGGGCAGAGCTGAACCGTGTGATGGCTGACAAGGATGTGGCTGTAGTAATTCTGACGGAGAAGTTTGGCCGCGAATTTCCCGAGGTTGTCAACGAAGCGCGTCAGGGGCACAGCCTTCCGCTTCTCATTGAAATTCCGGACCGCCATGGCACTACAAGAGGAGAGAATTTCATTACCTCCTATGTGAACGAAGCCATCGGAGTCAAGCTTTAGAGTGAACAGGAAGGAAGGTGAGCGCAATGACGACAGAAGAAAAACTGCAGCATTTTACGACTTACGCCATGGAAGAGGCGAGACATAAAAGCGACGTCATGATCCGCGAGTATACAGATGCCATGGAAAAGATTTTTCAGGAGCATCAGGAGAAAAAGCGTCGTCAGGAGGAGCTTGAAATTAAGACCGAGACAGACCGTCTGGTCCGTGAAAACAACAAGCAGTTCTCCGAGGAACAGATTGAAATCAAGAGAACCTTAAGCAAAAAGCAGGATGAACTGAAGGAAAAGCTTTTTGTAGAGGTAAAGGATCTGCTGGCAAACTTTGCGGAGACCAGGGAATATCATCAGATGCTGGTGAAACAGCTGCGCGAGGCAAGGGAGTTTGCAGGCGGAGACGAAGTGATTTTATATATTGACCCGTCCGATGCGCAGAAGAAATACAGCATCGAGTCAGAAGTAGGAGCGCCGGTGACGGTCAGCGAATACTCCTTTATGGGCGGAACACGCGCCGTACTGCCGGGCCGGAATATCCTCATCGATAATTCCTTTGAGAGCAAGCTGGCAGGGGCGAAGGAAAGCTTCCAGTTAAAAGGAGGAGCACACCATGAATAGAACAGGCGTTATCTATGGAATCAACGGCCCTGTTGTATACATCAAAGGCAACACCGGCTTTAAGATGGCCGAGATGGTCTATGTAGGCAAGGAAAAACTGGTAGGCGAGGTCATCGGTCTGGATAAAGACAGAACAACCATTCAGGTATTCGAGGAGACCACCGGAATCAAACCGGGTGAAATCGTAGAGGCTACCGGAGACGCTATCTCCGTATACCTGGCTCCCGGAATCCTGCATAATATTTTCGACGGTATTGAACGTCCTTTAAGTGAGATCGCGAAAATCGGCGGCGCGTATATCAGCCGCGGTACCGTCGTAGATTCTCTGGATAAGGAGAAACTCTGGGACGCTCATATGATCGTAAAGGCGGGTGACCGCGTCAGCGGCGGCTCCATCATCTGTGAGGTACCGGAGACAAAGGCAATCGTTCATAAGGTTATGGTTCCTCCGAATCTCTCCGGCGTACTGACAAAGGTAATGCCGGATGGCCAGTATACCATCTGCGATACCATTGCGGTTCTGCAGCTGGACGACGGTACCGAGAAGGAACTGACCATGATGCAGAAATGGCCTATCCGTGTGCCGAGACCGACCACTAAGCGTTACCCGGCTTCCAAGCCGCTGGTTACCGGACAGCGTATCCTGGATACCCTGTTCCCAATCGCCAAGGGCGGTACCGCAGCGATTCCCGGCGGATTCGGAACCGGTAAGACCATGACGCAGCATCAGATCGCAAAATGGTCCGACGCGGATATCATCATCTATATCGGCTGCGGCGAGCGTGGCAATGAGATGACACAGGTACTGGAGGATTTTTCCAAGCTGGTTGACCCGAAGACAGGCAACCCCCTGATGGAGCGTACCACGCTGATCGCCAATACCTCCAATATGCCGGTGGCAGCCCGTGAGGCTAGTATTTACACAGGTGTTACCCTGGCAGAGTATTACAGAGACATGGGCTACGACGTAGCGATCATGGCAGACTCCACTTCCCGTTGGGCTGAGGCTCTGCGTGAGCTGTCCGGACGTCTGGAGGAAATGCCTGCGGAGGAAGGCTTCCCGGCATACCTGGCATCCCGTCTGTCTGCGTTCTATGAGCGTGCCGGCATGATGCTGAACTTAAATGGAACAGAAGGAAGCGTATCCATCATCGGAGCCGTATCCCCGCAGGGCGGCGACTTCTCCGAGCCGGTTACACAGAACACCAAGCGTTTTGTCCGCTGCTTCTGGGGACTGGATAAGTCCCTGGCTTATGCCCGTCATTTCCCGGCTATCCACTGGCTCAGTAGCTACAGTGAGTATGTGTCCGATCTGGCGCCCTGGTATAAGGATCATGTGGCAAAGAACTTCATGGACTGCAGAAACCGTCTGATGGTAATCTTGAACCAGGAGAGCAGCCTGATGGAGATTGTAAAGCTGATCGGAAGCGACGTGCTTCCGGATGACCAGAAGCTGGTTCTGGAGATTTCCAGAGTTGTCCGTCTGGGATTTCTGCAGCAGAATGCCTTCCATCCGGATGATACCTGTGTACCGATGGAAAAGCAGATGAAAATGATGGAGACCATACTCTATCTCTACGACAGATCCAAGGCGCTGATTACACAGGGCATGCCTATGTCCGTGCTGAAGCGTGAAAATATCTTCGAGAAGGTCATTGCCATCAAATACGATGTGCCCAACGATCATCTGGAGCTGTTTGCCGATTATAAGAAAGCGATCGATGAGTTCTACGATCGCGTACTGGAAAAGAACGCGTAAGGGGAGGAAGAGAAAATGTCAATTGAATATTTAGGCTTAAGTGAAATAAACGGCCCTCTGATTGCCCTGGAAGGCGTCCAGAACGCGTCCTACGAGGAGATCGTAGAGATTACGGTGGATGGCAATAAAAAAGAGCTGGGCCGTATCATCGAATGCTATAAGGATAAGGCGGTGATCCAGGTATTCGGCGGAACCGATAATATGTCCCTTCGCAATACCCACACCAAGCTGACCGGCCATCCCATGGAGATTGCCCTTTCCCCGGAGATCCTGGGCCGTACCTTCAACGGTATCGGACAGCCCATCGACGGCCTGGGCGAGATCGTATCCGACATTCACCGGAATGTAAACGGACAGCCTTTAAACCCGGTTACCCGCGAGTATCCGCGTAACTATATCCGTACCGGATTTTCCGCGATCGACGGTCTGACCACCCTGATTCGAGGACAGAAGCTGCCGATTTTCTCCGGCAACGGTCTGCCCCATGATCAGCTGGCGGCACAGCTGGTAAAGCAGGCTTCCCTGGGTGACGATTCGGACGAGCAGTTCGGTATCGTATTTGCGGCCATGGGCGTGAAGCACGACGTAGCGGATTTCTTCCGCCGTGCCTTCGACGAGAGCGGAGCCTCCGAGCACGTTACCATGTTTATGAATCTGGCAAATGACCCGGTTGTAGAGCGTCTGATTACACCCCGTGTGGCTCTGACCGCAGCCGAGTATCTTGCCTTTGAGTGCAATATGCATATCCTGGTTATCCTGACCGATATGACCTCCTTTGCGGAGGCTATGCGTGAGGTTTCCTCCTCCAAGGGCGAGATTCCCTCCAGAAAGGGTTATCCGGGATACTTATACAGTGAGCTGGCCACCATCTATGAGCGTGCCGGTATCGTAGAGGGCGTCAATGGTTCCGTGACACAGATCCCGATTCTGACCATGCCCAACGACGATATCACCCATCCCATTCCGGACCTGACCGGATATATTACCGAGGGTCAGATTGTACTGGATCGTGAGCTTCACGGACAGGCAGTTTATCCGCCTATCAGCGTACTGCCCTCCCTGTCCCGTCTGATGAAGGACGGTATCGGAGCGGGCTATACCAGAGAGGATCATCAGGATCTGGCGAACCAGCTGTTCTCCTCCTACGCGAAGGTGGGAGACGCGAGAGCGCTGGCTTCCGTTATCGGTGAGGACGAGCTGTCTCCGATTGATAAGAAGTACCTGCAGTTCGGTAAGGCCTTTGAGGCCCGTTTTGTAGGCCAGGGTCCGGAGGAAAACCGTACCATCGAAGAGACGCTGAACATCGGCTGGGAGCTTCTCGGCATGCTGCCGAGAGAGGAACTGGACCGTGTGGATACCAAGATTCTTGATAAATATTATAAGCCGGCAGAATAATGTAAACCGAGTTTTTTAAGAAGGAGGAAGCTGTATGGATAACAATGCAGTTCCTACAAAAGGCAACCTCATACGCGCGAAGAACTCCCTGAAGCTGGCAAAGCAGGGCTATGAGCTGATGGACAAGAAGCGGAACATTCTGATCCGGGAGCTGATGGGACTGGTGGATCAGGCCAAGGATATCCAGGACGAGATCCGCACAACCTTTACCACAGCCTATGCAGCTCTCCAGAAGGCCAACATGGAGCTGGGTATCAATGCCGTAGCCGATGTGGCCCGGAACGTACCCGTGGAGGATACGGTAGAGGTCAAGACCCGAAGTATCATGGGTACCGAGATTCCGCTGGTCCGCTACGACGGGGCTACCCGTGCGCCGGCCTACGCCTTCTACAGCACGAAGGAATCTCTGGATATCGCCAGAGTTTCTTTTGAAAAGGTAAAGGATCTGACCATCAAGCTGTCCGCGGTAGAGAATTCCGCCTACCAGCTGGCGGCCAATATCAAGAAGGCCCAGAAGCGTGCCAACGCTTTGAAGAATATCACCATTCCCCGCTACGAGGCGCTGACGAAAGACATTTCCAACGCCCTGGAGGAGAAGGAGCGTGAGGAGTTCACGAGACTGAAGGTTATTAAAAGAATGCATTCGTAAAGAAAGCATTTGTAAAGAAATAAGCTATGAATTAACAAAAGAGCAGTGCTGACAGAATTCTCCGGTGAGAAGGAAGTCGGCACTGTTTTTGTTTGCAAAAATGCATATTCTTTTCATAAAGATGCGCACTCGGCCGGAATTATCGTTAAGGATTTGTTAATTCTACGAAAAAATTGTACAGAAAGAAGTACAAAAATGATATTTACCTCTTGCATAACCGGATTGTACGTGATATAATGCAATCGGTTGATAAAAAAATATCAATATTGTGAAAAAAATAACGTTGGGACGAGACGAGAAAGAGTGAGGTAACAGTATGGCAAATGAAACATCAAATAAGATCGTAGTAATTGGAGCTGGAAATGTAGGCGAGACTATCTGCTATACCTTGATGCTGCGGGCACAGGTAGGAGAAATCGTTCTGGTAGACGTAAACGAAGATCGTGCGAAGGGTGCAGCCCTGGATATCTCACACGGAACCGCTTTCTACAGCCAGGTACGCGTTCGTCAGGGCGGATATGAGGAGTGCGCGGACGCCAAGATTATCATTGTTACAGCGGGTGTTCCCCGGAAGCCGGGCCAGACCCGTCTGGAGCTTGCGAAGGTAAATACCGGAGTGGCAAGAAGCATTGCGAAGAATATCATGAAGTATGCAAAGAATCCGCTGATTATCGTAGTATCCAATCCGGTAGACGTGAACACCTATCTGATTCAGAAGGAGACAGGCCTGTCCCCGGAGCGGGTTATCGGAACCGGAACCTCTCTGGACACCGCGCGTTTCCGTTATCTCTTAAGCCAGCGTGCGAACGTAGATATCCGTGATATTCAGGGCTATATCCTGGGCGAGCACGGAGACAGCCAGGTGCCGATCTGGAGCAGTGTCAACGTAGCGGGCGAGACCATCGACCATTTCCTGCCGGAGGATCCGAAGGAGAAGGAGGAAGTAAAGGAGGCTATCGCACTGAAGGCAAAGACCGGCGGCGCGGACGTTATCTCCCTGAAGGGCGCGACCTTCGACGGAATCGCCATGTCCACCTTCCGGATTGTGGAATCCATTCTCAAGAATCAGAATACCGTACTTCCGGTGGCACACGTGCTGGGTAAGGAGTACGGAGAAGAGCTGGAAGGCTCCTGTATCAGTATCCCCTGCGTAGTCAACGCAGACGGAATTGCCAAGGCAATCAAGATTACCCTGACAGACAAGGAGCGGGAGCAGGTAGAGCATTCTGCAGAGGTTCTGAGAAACTTCATCGATGACGTTATGAAAGAGGACTAAAGAATCAAACCGATAAAACAGAGTGGAAATTTCCACTCTGTTTTTTATTTAACATTCCGGCAACAAAGAGGATGGGGAGATTTTGCAAAAAATCCGACGATTTAAGTCGGAATTAACAGGAAAAAATGTGAAGTTAACATGAAAATGCAACATATCCACCAAAAAAACTTCAAAAACTAACATAAAATCCGGATTGGGGGGTTGTTAATGGTTTAACAGTGTAGTATAATAACTAAGATTGATAGAAAATTGTCAAAAAGACAACTTACACACCAACATACGAAAAAACAAAAGGAGGTAGTCAAATGGTGTACAGCTACTATCCGGGCTGCACGTTGAAGAACAAGGCGCAGGACCTGGACCGATACGCCAGAATGTCAGCAGAAGCGCTGGGCTTTTCCTTACGGGAAATCGAGGAATGGCAGTGCTGTGGAGCTGTCTATCCGCTGGCGTCCGATGAGATCGCCACAAAGCTGTCCGCAGTCCGCGCCCTGAACGACGCAAAGGAGAAGGGACAGGATCTGGTAACGCTCTGTTCTGCCTGTCATCACGTAATCAAGCGTGTCAACGACGATATGCAGAATGTGGAAGATATCCGTACCAGAGCCAACAATTATCTGAACCTGGCAGAGCCCTATGAAGGAGAGACAAAGGTCCTTCATTATCTGGAGGTTCTCCGTGACCACATCGGTTTTGATACCATCCGGGAAAAGGTGACACATCCCTTGACCGGACGGAAAATCGGCGCGTATTATGGCTGTATGCTGCTTCGCCCCAGTGATATCATGGCCTTTGACGATCCGGAGAATCCGACCATTATCGAAGACTTTATCCGGGCCCTGGGCGCTGAGCCGGTGGTGTATCCCTACCGGAACGAGTGCTGCGGCGGTTATGTGTCCCTGAAGGACAAGCCCCTGGCCGGTACGATGGTAGACCGGGTCATGGAATCCGCGGCAGATCACGGAGCGGAAGAACTGATTACCGCCTGTCCTCTGTGTCTCTATAACCTGAGAACCAGTGGAAGCGCGAAAAAGCTTCCGGTTACGTATCTGACGGAGCTTCTGGCAGAGGCTCTTGGCCTGATTCCTGAGAAAAATGCGGAAGGAGGAGCAGAAGATGCAGAAGGCTGATATGGCGAAGGCCGATAGACTTCGGGAGATGAGCGGCGTCAACACCCGGAAATGTATGAAATGCGGAAAATGCTCCGCGACCTGTCCCGCTTATGAGGAGATGGATATCCGTCCCCATCAGTTTGTTTCTTATGTGGAGAATGGCGACATAGAGCCCCTTTTAAATTCCACCACCATCTGGAAATGTCTTTCCTGCTTTGCCTGCGTAGAGCGCTGTCCCAGAGATGTAAAGCCTGCGAAGCTCATTGAGGCGGTACGGCAGATGGTAGTAAGACAGCGGGGCGGCAATTATTTAAGCCCCAACGAGATACCCGAATTACTGGACGAGGAACTGCCCCAGCAGCTGCTGGCCAGCGCGTTCCGCAAATACAGCAAATAATCAGGAGGTGAAAAAACGTGCAGAGAATAGGAGTATTTGTCTGTCATTGCGGTACGAACATAGCTGCGACGGTAGATATCGGACGGGTGGTAGCGGCAGCGGCGAAGGAGCCGGGCGTCGTTCACGCGGAAGATTACCAGTATATGTGTTCTGAAGCAGGACAGCTGAAAATCCGGGAGGCCATCGAGCAGAAACACCTGACAGGTATCGTTGTCTGTTCCTGTTCCCCCAGAATGCATGAGAATACATTTCGCCAGGCGGCAAAGCGGGCCGGTATCAATCCCTACATGGTAGAGATTGCCAATATCCGCGAGCATTGCTCCTGGATTCATAAAGATATGGAGGAAGCGACCGAGAAGGCCATTATCCTGGCCCGGGCGGCCATCGCGAAGGTTATGCTGAACGCGCCTCTGACGCCGGGCACCAGCCAGGTTGTAAAGCGCGCCCTGGTGATTGGCGGCGGTATCGCAGGTATCCAGACCGCGCTGGATATCGCGGAGGCAGGCTACGAGGTAGATATCGTAGAGAAGACTCCCAGTATCGGAGGCCGTATGTCCCAGCTTGACAAGACCTTCCCGACTCTGGACTGCTCCGCCTGTATCCTGACTCCGAAAATGGTGGAGGCTGCGGCCCATGAGAAGATTACGATTTATACATATAGCGAGGTAGAGAAGGTCAGCGGTTTCGTAGGTGATTTCCATGTGGATATCCGGAAAAAAGCCAGAAGCGTGGATATGAGCAAGTGTACCGGCTGCGGCGTCTGCCAGGAGAAGTGTCCTTCCAAGAAGGCTCCCAATGAATTCAACCGGGGACTGAATACACGAAGCGCGATCTATACGCCCTTCGCCCAGGCGATTCCCAATGTTCCGGTGATTGATCGTGAAAACTGTATGAAATTCAAGACCGGAAAATGCGGCGTCTGCGCCAAGGTATGTCAGGCGAGCGCGATTGATTACGAGCAGAAGGATGAGATCATTACCGTGGATTACGGCGCTATCGTCGTGGCGACCGGCTTTGATACCATTAAGCTGGATCAGTACGATGAATATGCGTATAACCAGAGCCCGGACGTCATCACGTCCCTGGAGCTGGAGCGTATCATGAACGCGGCAGGACCCACCAAGGGCCACCTGGAGCGGATGTCCGATCACAAGGCTCCCAAGTCCATCGTATTTGTCCAGTGCGTGGGTTCCCGCTGCGCGGACAAGAGAGGAAAGAGCTATTGCTCCAAGATTTGCTGTATGTATACAGCGAAGCATGCCATGCTGATTCGTGACAAATATCCGGACGTAGATGTGACCGTATTCTACATCGACGTGCGTACTCCGGGCAAGAACTTCGACGAGTTCTATCGTCGGGCAGTGGAGGAGTATGGAGTCCATTACATCAAGGGTCAGGTAGGAAAGGTAGCGCCCCAGGGCGATAAGCTGCTGGTACAGGCCTCTGACCTGCTGGACAACAGGCAGATTCGGATGGAAACGGATATGGTTGTCCTGGCTACTGCCATTGAGCCGAATCCGGATGTGAGAAAGATTGCCACCATGCTGACAGCCAGCATTGATACCAACAATTTCCTGACTGAGTCCCATGCCAAGCTGCGTCCGGTGGAGTCCCCCACAGCGGGAATCTTCCTGTCCGGTGTCTGCCAGGGACCCAAGGATATTCCGGAGACCGTAGCCCAGGCCGGAGCCGCTGCCGTAAAGGTGATAGGACTTCTGGCGAAGGATCATCTGGTTACCAACCCCTGTACAGCCAAGGCAGATCCGATCTTCTGTAATGGCTGCTCCACCTGTGAAAAGGTATGTCCTTACGGAGCGATTTCCTACGAGGATCAGCTGGTAAATGATCATGGTATCCGTGAGACGAGACGGGTAGCCGTTGTGAACAGCGCTCTCTGTCAGGGCTGCGGAGCATGTACCGTTGCCTGCCCGTCCGGAGCTATGGATCTGCAGGGCTTCTCAAACAGACAAATTCTTGCGGAGGTAGATGCGATATGCAGGTAGAAAATACAGAATTTAGACCGAAGATTGTAGCGTTCTGCTGCAACTGGTGCTCCTACGCAGGCGCAGACCTGGCGGGAAGCAGCCGACTTGCTTACCCAGCGGATGTAAAGATTATCCGCGTGCCCTGCTCCTGCCGTGTGAACCCCATGTTTATCCTGAGAGCCTTCCAGAGGGGAGCGGACGGCGTGATTCTCTGCGGCTGCCACCCGGGAGACTGTCATTACACCACAGGAAACTATTACGCAAGAAGACGTATGACACTGCTTTTCTCCATGCTGGATTACCTGGGCGTGGAAAATGGACGTACCCGCGTAGAGTGGGTATCTGCGGCTGAGGGCGTGAAGTTCTCCACCACCATGAATGAATTTGTAGCTAAAATTCATGAACTGGGAGAAAATGTAAGATTGGAGGATCTGCGATGCAAGGGTTAATCGAGAGAGCGAAAGAGCTTCTGGCAGACGGAACCGTAGCGCAGGTTCTGGGCTGGAGAAAGGGCGATATGGGATACGATCCGGAGCCGGCTTATTTCTATAAGGAAGAGGAATTACAGGATTTTGTTTACGACGCGTTCTGCGGCGCAAACTTAAGCAAATATATGATTGAGGCCTCCAAGCTGGAGGGCAGGACGCTGGTATTCTTAAAGCCCTGCGACACCTACAGCTTCAATCAGCTGATCAAGGAGCACCGGGTTGACCGGGAAAAGGCTTACATCATCGGCGTGGGCTGCAAGGGTACCTTAAAGCCGGAGAAAATCCGGGAGGCTGGTATTAAAGGTATTGAGCGCGTAGCGGTCGATGGCGATACCCTGAAATTTGAGACCATCTATGGCGAGAAGGAGCTGCCCTTTGCCGACGCCCTTCTGGAGCGCTGCAAGGTATGTAAGGGTAAGAAGCACATGGTATACGACGAGCTGATTGGCGCGGCAGAGGACGAGGAGGCAGGTCCGGTGGGCAACCGCTTCGAGGAAGTGGAGAAGCTGGAGGCCATGAGTCCGGAGGAGCGTTTTCATTTCTGGCAGGAGCAGCTTTCCAAATGTATCCGCTGCAACGCCTGCCGCAATGTGTGTCCGGCCTGCAGCTGCCGCAAATGTGTCTTTGACAGCAGCCAGTATGACAGCAATCAGAAGGCGAATGCCGATACCTTTGAGGAGCAGATGTTCCATATTATCCGTGCCTTCCATGTGGCAGGACGGTGTACCGACTGCGGCGAGTGCAGCAGAGTCTGTCCCCAGGGCATTCCGCTTCACCTTTTAAACCGCAAGTTTATCAAGGACATTGACACCTTCTACGGCGAGTATCAGGCGGGAGCCGATACGGATTCCAGAGGCCCGCTGACGGACTTCACCTTTGATGACGTGGAGCCTGGCATTGTACAGACGAGAGGGGGACATTAAGCATGTATCAGATAGCGAAGAATAAGCTGAACGAGCTTTACAGAGCCATCAGTGCAAAGGAAGACTTATTTCTCCCGGTACAGAAAGCCGGACAGACCAATTACGGATTGTGGACCGAAGAGGCCGTGGTGGATATCGATACGCTGAAGACCGTGAAGTCCGGTAAGGACTGCTTCTTCCCCCAGAGCGAGGTGCTCTACAAGAGCCGTTATGAGGGCGGAAAGGTCAGCATCGACCCGGCAGAGCTTCAGAATCAGCCCTTTGTGGTATTCGGTATGCGTGCCTGCGATGTGAGGGCTGTGAAGGTTCTGGATCAGGTATTCCTGACGGATCCGGTGGACACCTATTACGCGGCCAGAAGAGAGCATGGCACCATCGTATCCCTGGCCTGCAAAGAACCGGATGAAACCTGCTTCTGCAAAAACTTTGATGTGGATGCCGCAGAGCCGGGAGCAGATGTGGAAGCCTGGTTTGTAGGAGATGTATTATACTGGAAATCATTGACAGAAAAAGGAGAAGCACTTACGGCACAGGTAAAAGAAGCCCTGGCAGATTCCTTTACGGAAGCGGCGGCAGAGGGCGAGAAAAAGGTAGAGGAGCAGCAGGCGGCGATTCGCGCCATCATCGAGAAGCTTCCTCTGTCCCACCTGGATTTGTCCCGGTTCAAACCAGAAAATACCATGGAGCTTTTTGATTCCCCGCTGTGGGAGGAACTGTATAAGCCCTGTCTGGCCTGCGGAACCTGCACCTTCGTGTGCCCCACCTGCCAGTGCTACGACATCCGTGATTTTGACGGAGGTAAGGCCGGAATTCAGCATTACCGGTGCTGGGATTCCTGCATGTATTCCGATTTTACCATGATGGCCCACGGCAATATGCGTACCAGTCAGCTTCAGCGCTTCCGCCAGAGATTTATGCATAAGCTGGTTTATTATCCGGCCAACAATGACGGCATGTATTCCTGCGTAGGCTGCGGCCGCTGCGTCAGCAAGTGCCCGTCATCCTTACATATTGTGAAAGTGATCAAGAAACTGGGAGGTGAGGGAAATGAGTGAATGTACCTGCGGCGGACATGCAAATGATATCAGAGTAGACGCGCTGATTCCTATGATTGGCGTGGTGACGGATATCCGCACGGAAACTCCGGACGTTAAAACCTTCCGGGTAGTGGGAAGAGACGGTAAGAAGCTTTTTGAGCATATGCCGGGTCAGTGTGCCATGGTATCGGTTCCCGGTGTAGGCGAGGCGATGTTCTCTATCACATCTTCCCCCACCAACAAAGAATATCAGGAGTTCAGCATTAAGCGCTGCGGCTCCCTGACAGATTACCTGCATGGAATGAATGTGGGAGACGAGATTACCGTGCGCGGTCCCTACGGAAATGCTTTTCCGGTGGAGACAGCGCTGAAGAAGCAGAATCTTCTGTTTATCGCTGGAGGAATCGGTCTTGCGCCCCTTCGCTCTGTCATCAACTACGTGCTGGATAACCGGGACAATTATGGTACGGTAGATATTCTCTACGGTTCCCGTTCCGCGGACGATCTGGTGCAGCTTAAGGAGATTCAGGAAGTCTGGATGAAGACGCCGGGCGTCAATGTATATCTGACCATCGACCGGGAGCAGGAGGGCTGGGACGGCCATGTGGGCTTCGTTCCTTCCTATCTGAAAGAAATCGGCTTCGACACCAATAAGACCGTACTGGTCTGCGGACCGCCCATCATGATTAAATTTGTACTGGCGGGCCTGATGGAGCTGGGCTTCAACAAGACACAGGTGTACACCACCCTGGAGCTTCGTATGAAATGCGGTATCGGTAAATGCGGCCGCTGCAACATCGGCGCCAAATACGTCTGCAAAGACGGTCCCGTATTCCGCTGCGACGAGATTGATGAATTACCCCCGGAATATTGATAGGCAATGAGCAGTGCGCAGACAGGAAGCATCCGGCTGGCGTCGTGCTTGCACGTAAGACAGACGGAGGGTTCCTAGCTGCATAGGGCGAAGCCCTCAAGCGAGGAAAAGCGTAGCTTTTTCGAGCCTGAGCACTGCGGAGCAACACTCATGCAGTGCGCGGCTTAGCCTGAGCACTGCGGAGCAACACTCATGCAGTGCGCAGCTTAGCCTGGGCACTGCGGAGTAGAGAGAGAAAGGAAAAAAGAACATGCAGGAAATGGTAAACGTATATTTCTATGGAAAAAAGTATTCCGTACCCGCTGAGCTTACCATCATGACGGCTATGGAATACGCAGGCTATAAGCTGGTACGCGGCTGCGGCTGCCGCCACGGCTTCTGTGGTGCCTGCGCAACCATTTACAGAATCAAGGGCAACAATGAGCTGAAGACCTGCCTGGCCTGTCAGACACAGGTACAGGAGGGCATGTATATCGCGACACTGCCCTTCTTTCCGGCAGATAAGCGGAACTACGATATGGACAAAATCAGTGTAAAGCAGCGCGTGATGATGGATCTCTATCCGGAAATCTACAGCTGTATCGGCTGCAATGCCTGCACCAAGGGCTGTCCCCAGTCCCTGAACGTCATGCAGTACATCGCATATGCTCAGAGAGGTGATTTTGAGAAATGCGCCGAGGAATCCTTCGACTGTATCGGCTGCGGTATCTGTACCTCCCGCTGCCCGGCAGGCATTTCCCACCCTATGGTAGGCGTGCTGGCCAGAAGACTGACCGGAAAGTACATTGCGCCCAAGGCAGAGCACCTGGAGCAGCGTGTGGAGGATATCCATCATGGAGCCTTTGACGAGCTGATTGAGCAGATTATGCAGAAGCCCATCGAGGAAATGAAGGAACTGTACAACAACCGAGAGATTGAGAAATAGGAGGGGAGCGGACTATGTATACAGCGGAAATGTTGGAATCTATTAAAAAAGTAGAGGCCACAAGAGCACAGCGTATCGGCGTGGAGCCCAGAAGAATGACAGCAGAGGAAAAGGACGCGCTTCTTAAGGAATTTCATCCGGATTACCGGGAGGATGGCTTCCAGGAGATCAAGGTCGGCCCCAATAAGGGAGAAAAGGCTCCCTATGAGCTTGGCACCCTGCTCCATTCCAACAGCCGGATTTTAAATGTACCGATTGATCTGAATAACGTGGATTACGATGTGGACGTTCTGATCATCGGCGGCGGCGGAGCCGGTTCTTCCGCAGCGATCGAGGCACATGAGGCAGGCGCCAATGTTATGATGGTGACCAAGCTTCGGATCGGCGACGCCAACACTATGATGGCAGAGGGCGGAATCCAGGCTGCGGATAAGGAAAACGATTCTCCCCAGCAGCATTATCTGGACGCCTTCGGCGGTGGACATTTTGCGGCCAGACCGGAACTGCTGCGCCGTCTGGTTATGGAAGCGCCGGACGCCATCCAGTGGCTCAACGATCTGGGTGTTATGTTTGATAAGGACAAGGACGGCCGGATGATTACCACACACGGCGGCGGAACCTCCAGAAAGAGAATGCATGCCTGCAAGGATTATTCCGGAGCGGAGATTATGCGTGTTCTCCGCGACGAGGTATGGAACCGTCAGATTCCGGTGGTAGATTTCACTGCAGCCGTAGAGCTGATTAAGGATGATAAGGGACAGGTGGCAGGCGCCGTCCTCCAGAATATGGAAACCGGAGAGTACAAGGTGGCGAGAGCCAAGACCGTTATCATTGCTACCGGAGGAGCAGGAAGACTGCATTATCAGAACTTCCCAACCTCCAATCATTACGGAGCAACCGCCGACGGACTGGTGATGGGCTATCGTGCGGGAGCGCCGCTTTTGTACCAGGATACGATTCAGTATCACCCCACCGGAGCGGCTTACCCGGCGCAGATCTTCGGCGCGCTGGTTACAGAGAAGGTTCGTTCCGTAGGCGCAATGCTGATCAATGTGGACGGCGAGGCCTTTATGCATCCGCTGGAGACCCGCGATGTGTCCGCAGCCTCCATTATCCGGGAGTGTACGGCCAGAGGCAAGGGCGTTCCCACGCCGACCGGCTATGGTATCTGGCTGGATACCCCGATGATTGAGATGATTCACGGCGAAGGTACCATCGAAAAGAGAATTCCGGCTATGCTTCGTATGTTCCTGAACTACGGTATCGATATGAGAAAGCAGCCGATTCTGATCTATCCGACCCTTCATTATCAGAACGGCGGTCTGGAGATCGGCGGCGAGGGCTTTACCAAGGTAATCCCGAATCTGCTGGTAGCAGGTGAGGCGGTAGGCGGTATCCACGGAAGAAACCGTCTGATGGGCAATTCCCTTCTGGATATTATTGTATTTGGCCGCAACGCAGGTAAGGCTGCAGCCCGCAAGTGCAAAGAGGTAGAGCTGGGAACGATGAATCTTGATCATCTTAAGAGCTATGCACAGGAGCTGGAAAAGGCGGGACTGCATACAAACGAGGTTTCTCCGATGCTGCTGCCCAACTATACCTTCGGTATGCCGAAGTAAGAGAAGCAGACAGAATATGACAGCAATTGGGGGTTGTGCTATGGGGATTATTACATGGTTTCAGGAGTCCGTACTATCGAATACGCTGATGATGGTGTTTCTGATTGCCGTTATCGGTTATCTGGTAGGAAGTATTAAAATCTGCGGCCTTGAGCTGGGGACTGCCGGCATTTTGCTGGTGGCCCTGGTCTTCGGCCACTTTGGAGTAGAGATTCCCTCCCTGGTGCGGGAGCTGGGGTTGATTTGTTTTGTAACTTCGGTAGGCTTTATTGCCGGACCGAAATTTTTCCGGAATTTTAAAAATAACGCCACGTCCTATATTTTACTGGGCGCTCTGGTTATCGGCGCGGGCGCGATGACCTGTGTGGCTGTGATTAAGATATTTGGAATTCCGGTGGATATCAGCGTAGGTATGATGACCGGAGCGCTTACCAGTACGCCGGGACTGGCGGCAGCCCTGGAGGCGACCGGATCTGACGCAGCCTCTGTAGGCTATGGAATTGCGTATCCCTTCGGCGTTGTGGGCGTGGTGCTTTTTGTCCAGCTGGTTCCCAAAATTCTGCATACCGATATGGAAGCAGAGCGGGCGAAGTTCGAGGCTGCCGCAGGCGTGGACGTGGAGGAGTTCCATAAGACCAAGAAGGAAGATTTATTCTATGCGGACAGTATGGGATTCTTCCCCTTCTCCCTGGCCATTGCCTTCGGTATCATTCTGGCGAAAATTGAAATCCCTCTTCCGGGCGGCGCGGTATTTGCCCTGGGAACCTCCGGCGGCCCCCTGATCGCGGGATTGATTCTGGGTCATTTCGGCCATTTCGGCCGTCTGAGCGTACAGGTGGAGAAGCACGTTCTGGAGTGTCTTCGGGAGTTCGGTCTTGCCCTGTTCCTTCTGGGAGCGGGAAGCCAGGCAGGCGCAGGTTTTGTGGAGATCCTGAAGGAGCAGGGAGCCCTGTTATTCCTGTATGGAGCACTGATGACGCTGGTGCCTATGCTGCTGGGTTACGTCTTTGCGGTAAAAGTCCTGCATTTGTCTCTGTTTAACTGCCTGGGCTCTATCTGCGGCGGTATGACCAGTACGCCGGCTCTGGGAACCCTGATTCGTGTGACCGAGACCGACGATGTGGCCAGCGCTTACGCGGCTACCTATCCCATTGCCCTGGTGGCGGTGGTTCTGGCCAGCCAGTTTATCAGCCTGCTGTTATAAGAATAGGATAAGGCTATCAATACATAAAACCTATCAATTTGTGTTATATATCAGGATGTGTTATAGTACCTATATGGAGGTGAAGTATCATGCGTGAAATTAAGGCTTCAGAAATTACAGATGTAGTAGAACGTCTGTGTATCAAGGCCAACGAAGAACTGCCGGAGGATATCAAGGGAGCTATCCACCGCTGCAGAGCATGTGAGGACTGGGAGACAGCCCAGGGGGTATTGGACAAAATTATCGAGAACTTTGAAATTGCCGGAGAAGAGCACGTACCCATCTGCCAGGATACAGGTATGGCCTGTGTATTCCTGGAGATCGGTCAGGACGTACATATCGTAGACGGCGATCTTAGAGAGGCGGTAGACGAGGGCGTCCGCCGCGGTTATGACAAGGGATATCTCCGGAAATCCGTTGTAAAGGATCCGGTGCGCCGCGGCAATACAGGCGACAATACGCCGGCTATGCTGTATACGGAGATCGTTCCGGGCGAGCAGATCAAAGTAACCGTAGGCCCCAAGGGCTTCGGAAGCGAAAATATGAGCGCTATCCGGATGTTCAAGCCCTCTGCGGGAATTGAGGGAATCAAGAGCTTTATTCTGGAGACCGTGGAGGCAGCAGGACCGAATCCCTGTCCGCCCATGGTAGTAGGCGTAGGTATCGGAGGAACCTTTGATAAATGCGCGCTGCTGGCAAAGAAAGCCCTGATGCGCAATACCGAGGAGCCCAATCCAGATCCCTATTACGCAGATCTGGAAAAAGAGATGCTGGAGAAAATCAATGAGCTTGGTATCGGACCTCAGGGCTTTGGCGGAAAGACCACCGCTCTGGCTCTGAATATTGAGACTATGCCGACCCATATTGCAGGCATGCCCTGTGCAGTCAATATCAACTGTCATGTAACACGCCACAAGACGGAGGTGATCTAATATGGAAAGACATATTCAGCTGCCTTTGACGGAGGAACTTGCAAAAACCTTACACGCAGGCGACAGCGTGTATCTGACCGGAACCATCTATACCTCAAGAGACGCGGGTCATAAGCGGATGTGCGAGGCTCTCGCAAGAGGAGAAAAGCTTCCCTTTGATCCCAAAGACGCTACAATTTATTATGTGGGACCGACTCCGGCGAAGCCGGGTCAGGTCATCGGAAGCGCCGGACCGACTACCAGCGGACGTATGGACGCTTACGCGCCGACCATGATGAGCATGGGCGCGAGAGGTATGATTGGAAAGGGTGCCAGACTTCCGGAAGTGGTGGAAGCCATGAAGAAGTATCACGGTGTTTACTTTGGGGCGATCGGAGGAGCGGGGGCTCTTCTGGCGAAGTGTATCAAAAAATGTGAGTTGATCGCATATGAGGATCTGGGTGCGGAAGCACTTCGGAAGCTCTATGTGGAAGACATGCCGCTCGTAGTCATTATTGACAGCGAGGGAAAAAATCTGTATGATGAGGGAAAAGCAGCCTATCTGGCTAGTAAAAAGAACTAGAATGAAAGGACGGTTTTTCTACGATGTCTCTGATTCATGAAACAGAACAGGGAAAACAAATGTCCGAAGCCTTCGTGAACAGCGCCTTTCTGGCGCTGTCCGGAGGCTTTCAGGACGCTTATACCTATTTTACAAGAGAGGAAGTATTTTCCAATGCCCAGACCGGAAATGTGGTGCTGATGAGCCAGCATTTCATGTGCGGCCAATGGATGGAGGGACTGCGGTATCTGTTCCCGATCCTGGCCTTCGCGGTAGGTGTCTGGGTGGCCGAGCAGATTCAGGGCCGGTTCCGCTACGCAAAGCGGCTTCACTGGCGGCAGGGAATCCTGCTTCTGGAAATCATCATTTTATTTGTGGTGGGCTTCATTCCCACAAGTCTTGACATGGTTGCGACGGCTCTGGTATCCTTTGCCTGTGCCATGCAGGTACAGACCTTCCGAAAGGTCAACGGCTATTCCTACGCCAGCACCATGTGTATCGGCAATCTCCGCAGCGGTATTGCGGCGCTCTCCGGCTATGTGCGGGAGCACAAATCCTCCCAGGCAGAACAGATGCTTTATTATTTCGGCATTATTTTTCTGTTTGCCCTGGGCGCGGGACTTGGCGGCGTTATGTCCATGCATGCGGCTATCGGAATCCGGGCTATCTGGGTATCCTGTGTGCTGCTGCTCATCAGCTTCGGCCTGATGTTTATCGATAAGCCGAAGATATCGTAACGGACAAAAATGCGGCATAAGAAGGAGATGGAAAAATGGCAAAGAAAGAAAAGGAAATCAAGACCAATGCCATGCGGCTTCTGGAGCAGAAGAAGATTTCCTATATGGTACATACTTACGATGGAGAAGAATTCCATGACGGCGTCAGTGTAGCGGATATGCTGGGTCAGCCCCATGAGATTGTATACAAGACTCTGGTGACGGTGGCGAAGAGCAAGGAGCACTATGTATTCGTGATTCCCATCGAGGCAGAACTGGATCTGAAGAAGGCGGCCAGGGCTGTCCATGAGAAATCCATCGAAATGCTGCCCCTAAAGGATCTAACCGATCTGACCGGATATGTCCGGGGCGGCTGCACCTGTATCGGTATGAAGAAGCAGTTCCCGGTGGTTCTGGACGAAAGCGCGAAACAGTTTCCGGCTATCATGGTCAGCGGCGGACGACGGGGATCCCAGATGGAGGTGAACCCGGAGGATCTAATGCGGGCGGCGAACGGAAGCTTTGCGGATGTGATCATAGAAGAGCAAAATTAAAATTTTTATTCTACAAAAGGACGTGTGAAAAACTTTCGGTTTTCATAGGTCCTTTATTTTTATTCAGACTGGCTTATTTACGGAATATGTGTATGATTTGGACAGTAACATAGATTGACAACCGCTTTCCGGTGTTTTACAGTTAATTATAAAAGGGAAACCTGCTTTATAAGGGGTTGTGACCTGGAGTGTGACAGCGTAACCTTACAGTGAGAAAGGAGAATGCATATGAAATTTTTGCATCTGGGCGATCTTCACCTGGGCAAATCACTGGGGGAATTTGACCTGATCGAGGATCAGAAATATATATTGGATCAGATTCTTGGTATAGTTCGGGAAAAATCAGTGGATGCGGTGCTGATTGCTGGAGATGTATATGACAAAACGATTCCCAGCGAGGCAGCCATCAACCTGCTGGATTATTTTCTGTACTGTTTATCAGAGACGGGGGCGAAGACATTCCTGATCAGTGGAAACCATGATTCGGATGATCGACTGAATTATGGCAGCCAGTTATTTCGCGCCAATCAGATTTATATCTGCTCCGTTTATAAGGGAAAGCTGGAAAAATATGTCATAAAAGATGAACTGGGAGAAGTGGATGTGTATCTGCTGCCGTTTGTGAAAGCATCCCAGGTGCGGCATTATTTTCCGGATGAGAAGATAGACTCTTATGAGGCTGCTGTGCGCAGAATTCTGGAGCAGGCGGATGTGGATCCGAAGCGGAGAAATGTGATTGCGGCTCATCAGTTTGTGACGGGAAAATCAGAAGAACCGACGCTGGCAGGCTCAGAGAGCGCCGGGACACAGAACGTAGGGCTGGTGGAGAAGATCGGCTATGACTGTTTTGACGCATTTGACTATGTGGCGTTGGGACATATCCATTTGCCGCAGAGAGTGGGGAGAGAGGAGGTCCGATATGCGGGCTCGCCTCTGAAATATTCTCTGAGCGAAGCAAATCATGTAAAATCTGTGCCTCTGATGACGCTTGGAGAAAAGGGGCAGGTATCGGCAGAACTGATTCCGCTGAACCCTCTTCGGGATCTGCGCCATATCAAAGGACCAATCCGGGAATTGTTGGATAAAAAACATGTACAGTCGACAGGAGATTTTATCTATGCGACTCTTACCGATGAAGAAATCATAGGGGATGTGATGGGAATCTTCCAGCAGATTTATCCGAATACAGTAAAGATCGATTATGATAATTCCCATACCAGAGAGATGGAACAGGTGGAGCTTTCCCATATCGTTGAAAATAAATCCTTTTCCGAGCTGATCAGCGATTTTTACAGACTTGTGTATCAGTGTGAGATCGGCGAAGAAGAGATGGACTATATGAAAATGGCGGCACGGGAGGCAGGTGTGATCTATGAAACCGAGTAAACTGATCCTAAGCGCATTTGGTCCCTATGCAGGGCCAATGCCGGAAATAGATTTTACACAATTTGAAGAAAAAGGGCTGTTTCTGATTTCCGGGGACACAGGAGCCGGTAAGACAACGATTTTTGATGCCATCTGCTTTGCCCTGTACGGCACGACCAGCGGTTCCTACCGGGATACGAAGAATTTAAGAAGTGAGTATGCCAAAGATACCGAGGAAAGTTATGTAGATTTTTATTTTTCCCATCAGGGAAAAAAGTATCATATCTGGCGGCAGCCTTCCTATGAAAGAAAGAAACAGAGGGGAACGGGTGTCATTACAGAGAAGGAAAAAGCGGTATTATACGAGGAAGGGAAAGCGCCCATTGAAGGCCTGACCCAGGTGAATCTTGCGGTGAAAGAACTGCTTCATATTGACGAAAAGCAGTTTAAGCAGATTGCCATGATCGCCCAGGGGGAATTTAAGGATCTGTTGAACGCAAAGACAGAGCAGCGGACCGAGATCCTCCGAACCATTTTTATGACGGATGGTTATAAAAATATGGAATACAAACTGAAAGACCGGATGGATGCCAGTTACGCAGTCAAGCGGAAGACAGAGGATAGCATCATTCAATATTTTGGGGATGTTTCGGCGGCAGAGGATGACAGGTGGTCAGGTGAACTGACAGAACTGCAGGATAAGGCCAGAGAATCAGGCAGCGTCTGGAATCTGGAAGAGCTGTTGGAATTTTTGGAGCGTCTGATTCAGTCAGAGAAAGAAACACTGCTTGTGGAAAAAGATCGGCTTCAGATGGAGGAGGAAAACCTTCGTTCCAGACAGGAAGTCCTGGCAACTGCCCGGACTAATAATGAATTTATCGATCGATTTTTGAAATTTCAAAGAGAAAGAGAGAACCTTATTTCCGGAGAGCAGGAGATCAGAGATATCACAGAACGGTTAGGCAGACAGAAGACGGCTACACATGAAGTGTATCCGGTGTATGCTGCATGGAAGGCTAAAGCAGATACCGTAAGCTCTACGGAAACCGAGATCAAAAACAAGGAAGAGAGTCTTCGGACGGCGAAGGAGACGGCCAAGACGGCAGCCGAACAGTTTGGACAGGCAGAAGAAAAAAGGGAAAGGGCAAAAGAATTACAGAAAGAGATCGATAAAATTAATGCAGAGAAGCAGAAGTATCAGCAAAGAGAGCAGTTAAAGGAAAAAATGGCAGTGCTGGCAAAAGACCAGACGATATTGGAAGAAAAAGAAACAGCTCTTGAAACTTCGAAAAAAAATCTGGAAGCAGAAATACAGAATCTAAAGACAACGAGGGAAGAACTGAAGACCAGACCGACAGAGCTGCAGGAGGAGAAAAACAAGGAAGAAAAACTTGCAGAACGGGCAGAGAGTATTCGAGTGATCCTGGAGGAACGTATGCCGGACAGAGCTGCACGAGAGAAAAAGCTTGCCGTGAAACAGCAGAAATTTCTGGAGATCCGGGAAAAATATGAAGCTGCCAGGGAAAAACGTATGCAGGCAGAACGGGTACTGGAAAATAGCCGGGCAGGAATTCTGGCGAAAGACCTGAAAGAAGGACAGAGGTGTCCGGTCTGTGGCTCGTTGCAGCATCCGAAACTGGCCGCGCTTCCGGAGCAGTTTGTTACGGAAGAAGAATTTGAAAAATTTGAGACACAGGAGTCTATGCTTCAGGAGCAGAAGAATCAGGCAAATACAGAGGCAGAAAAAGAAAAAACGGCACTGGAAGAGCTGGAAAAGCAGTTGAGGGTGGAAAGCATATCATGTCTGAAACGGGCAGGGACAGAACAGCTATCGGAAGCGGAATCACTTGAAGAATTGTTGAAACATCTGCAGACTGCGAATGAGACACTCCTGGAAAAGAGAAAAATAAATCAGAAGCAGCTGCTTATTTTGCAGGCAGACTGTACGGCACTGGAAAAGGTGGAAAAGGATCTTGTGAAGATACAGGAGAATGTAGAAAAACAGACAGATGAGATAAAGATTCTGGCGGACAAAAAGCGTGAAACAGAAAGCAGCCTGCTTGCGACAAAGACGTTATTGGGATCCTTAAGCGAGCTGCGCTATGCCACCTGGAAGGAAGCGGAGAAAGTCTGTACAGACGCAGTCAAAGAGGCACAACAGATCGCAGAGGAGATTCAGCAAAGGCAGGAGGAAAAGCAGCGCACGGAGGAAGAAGTAACTGCTCTGCAGGCTGTTTTAGAGAGCCTCATAAAGGCCTTTGGGATACAAAAACAGGAGGAAACAGCTGCAAAAAGTCTGCTTGACAATATGATGCAGAAGCAGAAGTTCCAGACCGTGAAAGAATTCCTTGCGTTCGTGGCAACAGAAGCGGATCTTCAGAGGACGGAAACTCGGATTCAGAGCTATAAGCAGGCATGGATGCTCAATGAAAAGCAGCTTTCCCAGGCAGAAAAAGATGCGCAAGGCAGGGAGAAGGTCGATGTGGCTGCCTTGAAGGAAGTATGCACCCTGCAGGAGCAGACAGTAAAGAAATGTCAGGAGGCAGTGAATACACTTGAAAATCGGATAGTCAATAATTCTGAAAAACAGACCCGTATCATTTCCCAGAGAAGCGCTTTTGAGAAAGCGTCTAAGGAATACCAGATTTCCAGAAAGCTGTATGCACTTGTAAAAGGGACTACGGGCAACGGCAAGATTACCCTGGAGCAGTATATGCAGGCAGCAGGTTTTGATGGAATTATTGCGGCGGCGAACCGGAGGCTGTTTCCTATGAGCGGCGGACAGTATGAGCTGTACAGACAGAGGGATTCTATCGGGAAGAAGAGTAACAGCTTTCTGGATCTGGAGGTGTTGGATAACTATACCGGGCATCGGAGACCAGTGGGCAACCTTTCCGGAGGTGAGAGCTTTAAGGCTTCCCTGAGCCTTGCTCTGGGTCTGTCGGACACGGTTTCTTCCAATCTGGGCGGTATTCAAATGGATGCGCTGTTTGTGGATGAAGGATTTGGAACATTGGATCGAAAATCGCTGGAAGATGCGTTGGGCGTACTGATTCATTTATCCGGAGCGAATAAGCTGGTGGGGATTATCAGCCACAGGGAAGAACTGAAAGAAAGTATTCCACAGCAGATCAAAGTGAAAAAACTCAGGGACGGAAGCCAGATAACCATAGAGAGTGGTATGTAACAAAGTTTTTCTCCTGTTTTCACAAAACCATCAAATTTTTCTGTTATAATAAGCAGAAATCAATGATAATGGAAGCAGATTTCTATTATGGAAGAAGCAGGGCAGGAGGACGCTGTAATGGATAAAATAAAGATTCTGGTGGTAGACGATGAGAGCAGAATGCGAAAGCTGGTAAGGGACTTTCTGGTAAAACAGAATTTTGAAGTGCTGGAGGCCGGAGACGGAGCGGAGGCGCTGGATATCTTTTTTGGCACAGAAGGCATTTCTCTGGTGATTCTGGATGTGATGATGCCGAAGATGGACGGCTGGCAGACCTGCCGGGAGATCCGGGCCTATTCCCAGGTGCCGATTATTATGCTGACAGCCAAATCTGACGAGCGGGATGAACTTCAGGGCTTTGAGCTGGGCGTGGACGAATATATTTCCAAGCCCTTCAGTCCCAAGATTCTGGTGGCCCGTGTGGAGGCGATTCTTCGCCGGACAGCGGCCAGGGGAGCAGAGGAGGTGCTGGAGGCCGGAGGTATTTCTCTGGATAAGGCGGCCCATATTGTGACCGTAGACGGCAGACAACTGGATCTGAGCTTTAAGGAGTTCGAGCTCTTAACTTATTTTATGGAAAATCAGGGAATCGCCCTTTCCAGAGAGAAGATTCTGAACAATGTATGGAATTACGATTATTTCGGGGACGCCCGGACCATCGACACCCACGTAAAGAAGCTTCGGAGCAAGCTGGGCGATAAAGGAGACATGATCAAAACCATCTGGGGTATGGGGTATAAATTCGAGGTGGCATAAGCGATGAAGCATTCGATCAAACGACAGATGGCCGGTATCTTTATCACAGTTCTGGCAGTTGCCTTCCTGTGCGTTGGTCTGATTAACGCTTTTTTCCTGAAGGATTACTATATGTCGGAGAAGAAAAAAGCGATTGTCAGCGCTTATGAGGTCCTGAACCAGGGGGTCAGCGGCGGTCTGGTGGGCGATGAGCAGTTTAAGACAAGCATGGAGCTGATCTGCAATACGGACAATATCTCTATCTTTGTCATGGATAACAGCGGCGAGCCCAAGCTGGCGACCAACCGGGATTACCAGATTCTGCAGCGGAAGCTGTATGGTTATATTTTTGAAGCTGACACGAAGAATTCTACGGTGCTAGACAAAGAAGAAAATTATACGATACGGGAGAGCAGAGACCGTGTTTCCCAGGCAGATTATCTGGAAATCGTAGGAACCCTGGATTCCGGCGAGCCCTTTATCATGCAGACCGCGATCGAAAGTATCCGGGACAGCGCGGCGATCTCCAATCAGTTTTTTATCTATGTGGCGCTGACGGCCATGGTTTTTGGCTCAGTCCTGATTTGGTGGCTGTCCAGGCGGATTTCCGAACCGATTCTGGAGCTGACGGATATTTCCCGCAGAATGACGGAGCTGGATTTCAACGCGAAGTTTACTTCCGGGAGCGACAACGAGATTGGCGTGCTGGGAGCGCATATGAATGAAATGTCCGAGAATCTGGAGAAAACCATTTCCGAGCTGAAGACGGCCAACAATGAGCTGCAGCGGGATATCGAGCAGAAGACCCAGATAGACGAGATGCGCAAAGAATTCCTGTCCAATGTATCCCATGAGCTGAAGACGCCCATTGCCCTGATTCAGGGGTATGCGGAAGGGCTGAAGGAGTGTATCAACGACGATGCCGAGAGTCGGGACTTTTACTGTGAAGTGATCATGGACGAGGCACAGAAGATGAATACCATGGTCAAAAATCTGCTGTCCCTGAATCAGCTGGAGTTTGGCAATGACGTGGTTACCATGGAGCGGTTTGATATTGTGGCTCTGATCCGGAATGTTTTGAATTCCTCGAAAATTCTCATAGAGCAGAAGGAGATTCATCTGATTTTCAAGGAAGAGGAACCGGTCTATGTCTGGGCAGATGAATTTAAGATAGAAGAAGTCGTAACCAATTATATCAGCAACGCGATCCATCATTGTGAGTTTGATAAGGTCATTGAGGTCAAGATTCAAAGGGAGGATTCGCTGGTAAGAGTTTCTGTCTTTAATACAGGTCAGCCAATTCCGGAGGAGGATCTGGACAAGGTATGGATCAAATTTTTTAAGGTGGATAAGGCCAGAACCCGGGAATATGGCGGCAGTGGCATTGGTCTGTCCATTGTCAAGGCGATTATGGATTCCTTGCACCGGGAATGCGGCGTCCGCAATTATGACAATGGCGTGGAATTCTGGTTTGAGCTGGACGCCAGGGCGCAGGCCTAGGGGAAAGGATTTTATTATGGTAAGAAAGCATATCTATTTTTCCGGCCGTGTCCAGGGCGTGGGCTTCCGGTATCAGGCGGCGTACTATGCCAGAAACCTGGGGCTCACCGGCTGGGTACGGAACCTGAGCGACGGACGGGTGGAGATGGAGGTTCAGGGGCGGGAGTCCTTGATTTCCCAGCTGATCCTCACACTGAAAAATCAGCCCTATATCCGGATTGAGGGCGTAGAATATCAGGAGCTTCCGGTGGAAGTGGGAGAAACGAAATTCAGCACCCGGTTTAGCTACTAAAATTGTAGCTACTGTAGAAAAAAAAGAAAAAGTTTTAAAAATTTTGAAAAAAGGTGTTGACATTCTCTTGCACCCGTGATAAAGTATAGAAGCTGTCGCGAGGGACAGCGGTTCACTTCAAAGCGAAGCAAAGAACTTGAAAAACTTCTTCAAAAAAAGTTAAAAAAGTTCTTGACAAACGAGAATGAATGTGATAAGATAATCAAGTCGCTTCGGTGAGGCGGCAACGATAAATCAAAACGAACCTTGATAACTGAACAGTGTAAACCTTGAAAATTCTAAGAGAATGAATTCAAGAACAGTTCGATTCTTAGTAATAAGAACGAACACCTTTTAACAGTAATACGGG